>JBKBID010000019.1:0-39021 GCA_046299515.1 Thermoflexales bacterium
GTGAAGGGCGACGTGAGCGCGCGAATGGAGCGCGTCGTCGCCGAGTTGCTGGCCGACCGGTCGGACATCGCGCGTTTGCCCCGACAGGAACCGGGGTGGGAGTCGGTGCGCGTGGTCAAGCCTGCGCGCCCTACCTGGCTGGATGTGGACCTGGACGCCATTGCCCATAACACGCGCGCTGTGAAGGCGATCGTCGGCGAGACGGTCGCGCTGATGGCGGTGCTTAAGGCCGATGGCTACGGCCATGGCGCAGTCAAGGTGGCGCGCACGGCGCTCAACAACGGCGCAAGCTGGTGTGGCGTGGCTTCGCTGAACGAAGCGGCTGCCTTGCGCAGCGCCGGGATAGACGCGCCCATCCTGATTCTGGGCTTCACGCCGGCCTGGCACGCGCGCGAGGCCCTGCTGCGCGACCTGGCCCTCACGGTCTATGACCTCGACGTGGCGCGCGCCTACTCGCGCGCCGCCCGGGAGTTGGGCCGCGTGGCTCGCCTGCACGTGAAGGTGGATACCGGCATGGGGCGCCTGGGCGTGCTGCCGGACGCGGCGGCCGACTTCATCCGCGCCGTCGCTGACTTGCCTGCGGTGCAGTTAGAGGGCATCTTCACCCACTTCAGTTGCGCCGATTGCGACCCGGCTTATACGCGGCTTCAGCTCGCGCGCTTCCGCCAGGCGCTGGACGCGCTGGGCGCGCCGGCGTCTCTCGTGCGCTACGTCCATGCGGCAAATTCGGCGGCCGCGTTGGCTTATCCCGAAGCGCGTTTTAACCTGGTGCGCATCGGCCTGGCGCTGTATGGCCTGAACCCGTTCTTCCCCGCGCCGCTCCAGCCGGCCGGCCTTTCGCTGCGGCCGGCGCTCTCTTGGAAGACGACCATCGCTCAGGTGAAGCGGCTGCCGCCCGGCGCGCCGGTGTCGTACGGCAAGCGGTTCGTGTGTGAGCGCGAGACGACCATCGCCGTCATCCCGGTGGGTTACGCCGATGGCTTTCGCCGCGCCCCTGGCACGTTTGGCGAGGTGCTGGTGCGCGGCCGGCGCGCGCCCATCGTCGGGGCCGTGTGCATGGATCAGGCCATGATTGACGTCTCGCACATCTCCGGCGTGCGGCTGGGCGACGAGGTGGTGCTGATCGGACAACAGGGCGATCAGCGCATTACCGCCGAGGATGTGGCAGCGCGCCTGGGCACGATCAGTTACGAAGTGATCTCGGCGATCTTGCCGCGTGTGCCGCGCGTGTCGTAATCCGGCCGCTCTCATCGGACGCTCAGGTTGTCTCCACGGCTTCTCCACAGCGTTGCCATAGCCTGATGGCAAGCGGCTAGGCCGCAAAACAAGAGTCAGTAAAAGGAGAGGACAAGCGATGAACGCACACAACGGGTTCAAAACGGGTTTGAAGATGGGCGCAGCCGCCCTGATCGTATCTGCGGGTTTGGCCTTTGCCTCGCCGGCGGCAGCATGGTCGCCGATAGCCCCGCCGCAGGCCGGCGTGCAGCATTGGGGCGGGGTGCAGATGCGCCTGGGCAGCGCGAAGCTGACCACGATCGCCCAGGCCCTCAGCATGACCGAGGCCGAGCTGCGCGCAGAGTTGCAGGCCGGCAAGTCGGTGGCCGACATCGCATCCGCCAAAGGCGTGGCGCTGGAGACCATCGTGAATGCCGTCATTGCCGAGCAGACGACGGCGTTGAACGAAGCAGTGGCTGCCGGACGGATAACCCAGGCGCAAGCCGATGCGATCCTGGCCAATCTCAAGACTGTGCTGCCCGCGCATTTGCAGGTGCGGCCGGTGGTCGGGCTAAAGGGCTATGGCGTCGGCTTCGGTCGTAGGCCGGGGAATTGGCTGCGGCCAGGCGTCACGCCGTAACCTGCCGATACAACACCTACTCTAACCTTTCCATGGTCGAAGGCGGGCTGCCGAATTGGCGCAGCTCGCCTTATGCCACATGTGCTCGCCCGAACGTTGTGTGGCGGCGCGCGCCATATCTAAAATTCAGCCATGTCTGCGCGTGTGCTCATCGTGGATGATGACCGGCAGATCGTCCGGCTGTTGCAGTCGTACTTCGAGCGCGCCGGCATGACCGTCTTCACGGCTTACGATGGCGAGGAGGCGCTGCATTACATTCGCCGGGAGCGTCCGGATTGCGTGGTGCTCGACCTGATGATGCCGAAGCGCAGCGGCTGGGAGCTGACGCGCCTGGTGCGCGCCGATGCGCATCTCGCCACGACGCCGATCCTGATGCTGACCGCGCGGGTGGACGACACCGATAAGTTGATCGGCCTCGAGCTGGGCGCGGACGACTACGTCACCAAGCCTTTTAATCCTCAGGAGGTGGTCGCGCGCGTGCGGGCGATCTTGCGCCGAGCGCAGTGGAGCGCACAAACGCCGCCGACCATCTTCCACGTCGGCGGCCTGCGGCTGAACGCCGGCGAGCATACCGTCACGCTGGATGGTCGGCCGGTTGACCTCACCCCGACTGAATTCGCGCTGCTGCGCGCGATGATGGCCAACCCGAATTACGCCTTCACCCGCAGCGAGCTGATCGAGCAGGCGCTCGGCTACGACTACGAGGGCTTGGAACGCACGATTGACAGCCACATCAAGAACCTCCGCCGCAAGATCGAACCCGATCCGGCGAACCCCTCGTATATCGAAACGGTTGTCGGCGTGGGCTACCGGCTGCGCGCATCGCCGATCGGCGAAGGGCGTCAGCGCGACGTAGACGACGCAGGAGGCGCGCCATGAACCGCCTGTGGGTGCGCCTAACGCTGGCGTTTCTGCTGGTGACTTCGCTCATGGCTGCCTTCGTCGCCGGCGCCATCATGTGGAGCGCCGGCCGGCAGTTCCGCGGTTACCTGGCGCAGCCGGGCGTGTTTGCGCGCGGCGGCGCGCTCGATGTCCTGGAGGCGCATTACGAAGCGTATGGCTCTTGGGCCAATGTGTCGAATTCGCTTCGCGCGGCGCGCCCTCGCCCACGTCGCGGCGCGTTTACTGAACGTCGCCCCCTGTTGCTCGTGGCCGACGCCCAGGGCAAGGTCGTTTACGACGAGGCCGGCCGCGAACGCATCGGCCAAACGCTCGAGCCGTTCGCGTTGGCCGCTGCGCAACCGGTCGTGGTCAACGATGTCGTTGTGGGCTACTTGCTCGCCGGTTCGCCTGACTTCGACCCGCTTGGCCCGCTGGAGCGTCGCTTCCTGGGCGACTTGCAGCGCTCTGTGATCCTCATCGCGCTGGTCGGCGCCGGCTTAGGGATCGCAGTGGGTCTCTTCGTCAGCCGCAGTTTGTCCAGGCCGCTGGCGATCGTGGCGCAGGCCGCGCATGCCTTCGCCCGGCGTGATTGGTCGCAGCGCGTGCCGCTGAAAGAAACAGCCCATATCGCCGAGGTCGCCGAAGTGGCGCAGGCCTTCAATCGCATGGCCGATTCGCTGCAGCAGGCGGAGGCGCAACGGCGCAACCTGATGGCCGACGTGGCGCACGAGTTGCGCACGCCGCTGACGGTGATTCAAGGCTCGCTGCGCGCCTTGCTGGACGGCGTGCATCCTCTGCAGATAAAGGAAATCGCCGCTGTCTATGACGAGACGCGACTGCTCTCGCGGTTGGTGGAGGACGTGCGCGAGCTGGCGCTGGCCGAAGCGCGCCAGTTGCCGATGACGATCCGGCCGGTAAATGTCGGGGCGGCCTTGCAAGCGATGGCCGAACGTTTCGCGGCCGCCGCGGATGCGCACCAGGTCGCGCTGGGAGTCTCCGCCCCAGAAGGGCTTCCGTCGGCCCAGGCCGATCCAGATCGGCTGGCGCAAGTGCTGCACAACCTGGTGAGCAACGCCTTTCGCCATACGCCGCCGGGCGGCCGGATCACGCTGAGCGCCGAGGCGCAGGCCGCTGCCGTGCGCGTGAGCGTGCGCGACACCGGCGAAGGCATTCCCGAAGAAGACCTGCCCCGCGTTTTTGACCGCTTCTATCGCGGCGATCGTTCGCGGTCGCGCAGCACGGGCGGGGCCGGCCTCGGCCTGGCCATCGCCAAGTCGCTGGTCGAGAACATGGGCGGCCAGATCGGCGTCGAGAGCCGGCAGGGGCAGGGCAGCGCGTTTTGGTTTACGTTGCCGGCTCTCGATCATCCAGAGCGATCATCATGAAGATGCGCGCGATGAACTCGCCCTTCCCTTCCGCCAGCGCGTCCACTCATGCACTGCTGTGCTTAGCCAGCGCCCGGTGATGCGCATCTGCACCGTCCAAGGCGCAGGTTCGATGTGCTTGGTCAGGTAGCCGTCGAAGGTCAGACGCTGCACATCGGGGTCGTCGCACATCTTGGCGAAGATCTCGCGTTGCAGGTCGCTGTTGTAGCTGATGCGCTGTAGGAAGGCGAGGAAGAAGTAGGTCGGGCGATAGGCTTTCCACCAAGGCTTGTCGTAGTCCTGGCGGAGGTTGGCGGCAGTGGGCGCATCCAGGTGCTTGGCGATGGCGCGCGCGGCCATTTCGCCGCTCTTCATCGCCCAGTAGATGCCCTCCCCGCTGGTCTGCTGCACCAGTCCGGCGGCGTCGCCCACCAGCGCGGCGCGGTCGAACGAAAGGTGCTTACGGGGGTGCATCGGGAGGTGGTGCGCCTCGAACTTGATGCTCAGCCCTTCCCCAAGCCGATCGCGCAGCTTGTGTTTAAGGTTGGCCAGCAACTGGCGCGCCGCTTTGGTTTTGCCCGCGCCCGCGCCGATGCCGGCGGCCACGTGGTCATATTTGGGAAAGACCCAGGCGTATAAGTCGGGCGACACGTCGTCGCCGAGGTAGAGCGCCGCGCGTTTCTCCCAGTATGCCATCGCCTGCGCCGGCAGCCGGATGCGCTCCTGGTAGGCCACTGCCATGGGCAGCCGCTCCAGGCCGAGCGACCTGGCGACGGTGGAATATGCGCCGTCCGCGCCGATCACCGCGTCGGCCTCGATGACGTGCGTCTTGTTGCGCTTGTCCTCGTAGGTGGCGCGGATGCCGCGCGGCCCAAATTCGATGTGCTCCAGCTTGCCCTCGATCAACTCAGCGCCTTTGCTAACGGCGCGCTCGCGGATGTAGCGGTCGAACTTCTCGCGGCGCACCATGGCGATGAAGTCCGTCTCCGGCGCCGGGTGGCTGCTGAGGACGGGGAACTCGCTATAGTGTCTGGGCGAGCACACGACGGCGAGGGTGACTTTGCGATCGATCAAATCGTGCGGCAAATCCCAGTCGCTAAATACGCGCGGCGGCACTGCGCCCCCGCATGGCTTGACGTAGTTCAGGTCGCGCTCGAGCAGGATCGTCTCGACGCCTAAATCGCGCAGCGTGTTGGCTGCCGTGCTGCCGCCCACCGACGAACCGACCACCAGCACTTTCGACATGGCTCACCTCCACAGACCAAGGGATTACCCAGCGTCGCACACGCGACGCTGCGCGCATATTTTGCGGACGAATAGCCCAATGCGCAAGACCTAATGGAAATCATCGCGTGCTGAAGTCATATTGCACAAAAGCCTGGCTTTCCCACCAACGTGCAAACGTGCAAACGTGCAAACGTGCAAACGTGCAAACATTCCAACGCGCTAGCGTGCCAACGTGCCAACGCAGCTTCATCCCAGCCCGATCGCCGCGACGAGCATTGCCCAGGTGTAAGGGGGAATGCCGATGATGTTGTAGCGCACGGCCATCGGCTGCGTCGGCTCGCGCACCAGTTGCGCCTGAACCCGCAACTGCGCCAGCAACAACAGGAGGCACACGCCGGCTGCGATCGCGTTGCCCCAGGCGAACTGCAGGCCGATGGCGACGAGCTGGGCGACGTTGATGATGACGACGGCGACCTTCGCGGCAGTGGACTCGCCATACATGGCCGGGATCGAACGAATGCCCATCTGCCGGTCGCCGGCAACGCTCTTGAAGTCGTTGATGATCATCGTGCCGGTCACGCCCAGGCCGTAGATCAGCGCCAGGATCATGCTCTGCGCGGCGCCGGCGGATTGCAACTGCGGGTCGAAGGTGAAATGGCCGGCGATCCACGCGCACGTCTCGTAGGTTAGGCCGATAGCCAGGTTGCCCAACCAGCCGTTTTTCTTGAGCCGAATCGGCTCCGCCGAGTAGGCCAGTGCGATCAGGATGCCGATGAGAGCGACGAGCGCCACCGGCGGACCGAGGAACAGCGCAACGGCCATCGCGGCTGCGCCCAGGATGGCGATGATCGCGAACACCTGGTGGCGCGTGGCCTTGCCCGATGGGATCAGCCTTTCGGGCTGGTTGATCGCGTCCACGTCGCGGTCGCACCAGTCATTCCACACCTGCGAGAACCCCACCAGCAGCGGCCCGGCCATCAACGTGCCGATGGCGATCTTGCCGACGCTGAGGACGCTGTGCCAGACATCGCCGCCGAGGTCGAAGTAGATGCTGTGGCTGGCTACACAACCCACCACGAAGGCCCACGCCGGCGCGAACCACGTGTAGGGTTCCATCAGCGTGAACATGACCTTGAAGAAAGGCAACGGTTCATTCGCCGGCCGACGGCCGGCAACTTGAAGATTGCTGTTCATGTGGAAGCGCTAGTTTAGCCGGAATCGCGGAAGGGGGCTGTGCTAGGCGTTGCGAAGCACTTCGTCGTACACCGCTTCGATGCGCGCCACCATGCGTTCGAGCGTGAACTCGGCCCGCACGCGCCGCCGCGCCGCCTCGCCCATCGTCCGGCGCAGCGCGGCGTCGCGCAGCGTGTTCACGGCTTGCACGATGGCCTGTGGGTCGCGCGGCGGGATGACCAGGCCGGTAGCGCCGTGCTGGTTGATCCAGCTCGTCGCCGTGCCGACCTCGGTCGAGATCACCGGCAGGCCGCCGGCCATCGCTTCCAGGATGGCAATGCCGAACGCCTCGGCGCGCGAGTTGGCCGGGATGGCGTAGATATCTGCGGCGTGGTAGTAGCTCGGCAACGCCTCGTCGCTCACCTCGCCGACAAAGATCACCCGGTCGGCCACGCCCAGGCGCTGCGCCAGCGCCTTCCATGCCGCTTCCATCGGCCCGACCCCGACGATGACAACGATGACGCCCGGCAGACCGGGCACGGCGCGGATGAGATCGTCCAGGCCTTTGTAGTAGCGCAGCCGCCCGACGCTGAGCAGCACCAGCGGCTCTGCCGAAGCGGCGTAAGCAGAAGCGAGGAGTTGACTACGCAGCGCTGCGCGCCGACGGCTTTTGTCGTCGTCGCCTGTGTCGAAGCGATCTGCGTGTATGCCCAGCGGCGCCGCACGGCACTTGTCCAGATGATCGCGCAGCCAGGGCGATGTGCGCGCGTATGTTTCGCTGGTGGGGACGATCACGTCGGCTTTTGCGACGACCCGGCGCAGCACGGGCGCATACAAGCGCAACAGCGCCTTTTGCCGCACGATGTCGCTGTGCCAGGTGATCACGGTGCGCTTCGCCCGGCCGAGCCACAAATTGCACGCTTCGCCGACCGGGTAGGGCGCGTGTAGGTGGGCGATATCCGCGCCATCCGTGAGCCGGGCGACCTCTCGCGGGAAGGCCGCGCTGATCGGCGCCGATTGCACGTTCAGGTGGCGCGGCGCCTTGGTCACGCGCACGCCGTTGAGCTGCTCAATCCGGCCTGTTGCGTTCAGGTTGGTCACCAGCACATCCACGCGATGCCCGCGTTGGGCTTGCGCCTCGGCCAGTTGGCGGATGTGGTTTTCGATGCCGCCCAGCACCGGGAAGTAGTCCTTGTAGATGTGGACGATGCGCAGCATGAGAATCAGTTCGCACGCGCGCGCTCGAGCGCGCTGCGGTAAACGTTCACCGTCTGCCGGGCGGTCTCGCGCCAACTGAACTGCGCCGCGCGCGCCAGGCTGCGCGCGCGGAGTTGGGCGCGCAGAGATTCGTCGCGCAGCGCGCGCAGGCAGGCTTCCGCAATTTCGAGTGGTTGCTCGGGGTCGAACAACAAGGCCGCTCCGCCGGCGACCTCCGGCAGCGATGAGCGGTTTGAGCAGGCGACCGGCGCGCCGCACGCCATCGCCTCCAGCACGGTCAGGCCAAAGCCTTCGTGCAGCGAAGGGTAGACGAACAGGTCGCAGGCCGAGTAGAGCGCCGCCGCCTGCGCGTCGCTGACGCTGCCGATGAAGCGCACCCACGGCGCGATGCCCAGCGCCTGGGCGCGCGCCTGCGCCTCGGGATAGCGCGGGTCCTGGTGGCCGGCGATGACGAGCGCGGGCGGATGTAGCCGGGGATCGTGCGATGATTTTGCCGCCTCTTCTTCCCAGCGATTGACGATCGCCTGCCACGCTTCGACCAATCGCGCCAGGTTTTTGTGGGGCTTATTGCTGCCCAGGTAGAGCGCGAAGCGCGGCGGAAGGTCGAACTGGGCGCGGGCGCGCGCGATGTGTGGCTCGGCCTGGGGCGTGAAGGCTGCATCGGCGGCCAGCGGGACCACCGTCAAGCGCGGCGCAATTGCGGGGAAGAAGCGCGTCAGCTCGTCCGCCGCCGACTGCGAGATGGTGATGATGCGTCGCGAGGCGCCGATCGCGATTTGGTGCAACAGGCGAATCATGAGCCGGGCGCGGGGCGACGGCGCATATTGCGGATACAGGAAGGGTATGGCGTCGAAAAGCGTGGTCACCGAGGGCGGGCGCGACCGGCGCGGCCGGACGTAGTAGGGATAGTGCGCTACGGTGTCCCGCGCCTTGGGCGCAACCGGCGCGCGCAGCACGTTGCGCAGGTCGAAGATCGCGCAGCGATATGTCTGCCAGATGACGCGCTCGCCATGCTTCGCGCGCAGGGCGGCGAGGTCGTAGCGCGTGTTTGCGGCGTCTGGGGCATAGAGCACCTTCAGGCAGTCGTCGGCCTCGAGCGCGCCGGCCAGCTCGGTCAGCAGGTTGAAGGCGTAGCGGCCGATGCCGGGGAAGTGATCCTGAATGACGCGGGCATCGAAGACGACGTTCATGGCCAATGCGGCGAGCGTCGCGCCTCCGGCGCGCCGATCAGCCGGTCGCGCAAGCGACGATAAGCGAGCCGTGACACGGTATAAGCCGCGCGCGCGATCTCCACAGAGGATATTTTTGATTGGCCGCGCGTTCGGTCTGCAAAGATGATCGGCACCTCGACGATGCTGAAGCCGAAACCCTGCACCAGATTCAGCATCTCGATCAAAAAGGAGTAGCCGTTCGAGAAAACCGAATCAATCGGCACGGTCTGGAGCACGGCGGCGCGGTAGAGGCGAAAGCCGGCGGTGCAGTCGCGCGGTCGCAGGCCGAGCGCGGCGCGCGCAACCGCGTTGGCCGTTTTGCTCAGGAAGCGCCGATGGAAGGGATACAACACATCGCCGCCGGCCACGTAGCGCGAGCCGATCACCAAGTCGGCGCGCTCGAGCGCGCGCAGCATAGCCGGGATGTAGCGCGGGTGGTGAGAGAAGTCCGCGTCCATGGTCAGCACGGCGTCGTAGCCGTGGTCCAACGCGAAGTGAAAGCCGGCCACGTAGGCCGTGCCCAAGCCGAGCTTGCCGGTGCGATGCACCACATGCGCGCGCGGCTCGCGCGCCGCCCAGTCGTCGGCGATGCGGCCTGTGCCGTCCGGCGAGGCATCGTCCACGACGCAAATATCGAGCGGCAACGCCAACAGCTCCGGGATGAGCAGGGCGATGTTTTCGGCCTCGTTGTATGTGGGCAGGACGACGATGACGCGCACGGTTATTAGCGGGTGGCGACAGTCAACGGCGCCGCGGGCGCAGCGATCATCGCAGCACCTCTTTGACAGCGGCGACTATATCATCCTGGCCGGGCAGGACGAACTGCTCCAGCGACGGCGCGTATGGCAGCGGCACATTCTTGGCCGCCACCCGCCGGATGGGCGCGTCGAGGTAATCCAAGGCGTGTTCGGCGAGCACGGCGGCGATCTCCGCGCCGGGGCCGCTGCGCCTGTGCGCCTCGTGCGCGATCACGGCGCGGCCGGTCTTCTTGACGCTGGCGATCAGCGTCGGCGCGTCCAGCGGCACGAGTGTGCGCGGGTCAATCACCTCACACGAGACGGCGGGCGAGCCTTCGGCCAGCGCATCGGCCGCGGCCAGCGCATGTTGCACCATGCCGCCGATGGCGATGATCGTGACATCGCGGCCTTCGCGCAGCACGTTCGCCCGGCCGAATTCGACCACATAGTCCCCTTCGGGCACCACGCCTCTGGTGGCATAGAGCATCTTGTGCTCGAAGAATAGCACCGGGTCTTCCCCGCGGATGGCGCTCTTGAGCAGCCCCTTGGCGTCGGCCGGCGTGGCCGGCGTGACGATCTTGATGCCGGGGATGTTCATGAACCACGATTCCGGGCTTTGCGAGTGTTGCGCCGCAGCCGCGCCGGGCGCGCCGGTGGTGACGCGGATGGTCAGCGGCACGCGCGCTTTGCCGCCGCTCATGTAGCGGGCTTTGGCGACCTGGTTGATGATCTGGTCGCCTGCGCAGCCGAGGAAGTCGCCGAACATGATCTCGACGACCGGCCGCATGCCCATCATGGCCGCGCCCAGCGCCGCGCCGACGATGCCGGTTTCGCTGATCGGCGTGTCGCGCACGCGCTCGTCGCCGAATTGCTGGATGAGGCCCTGCGTGACGCCGAACACGCCGCCCATCACGCCGACATCTTCGCCCATGATGAACACGCTGGGGTCGCGCGCCATCTCCTCGCGCAATGCTTCGTTGATCGCTTCGCTGTAGGTTAAGGTTCGCATGCGTGTGCGGATTATGCCGCAGCCGCGCGCGTCAAGAGCTGGCGCTGCTGTAGCTCAGCACCGCCCGCCGCCAAAACCACGCGCTGAGCACAAACAGAAACGCCGCCAGCGCAACGGCGGCGACGAGCGTCGCGCCGCCCAGCTTGCCCAGCACGGCTTCGGCGGGGAAGGTGGTCATGAACGCCACCGGCAGCACGAAGGTCAAGGCGATGCGCACCAAGCCGGAGAACGTCGTGACCGGGAAGCGCGCCGTGTCGAACAAGGAGCGGAACAGCTCGGTCAGGTTGTCAATCTTCACGAACCAGAACGACAGCGTGGCCATCAGCAGCCAGATGCTATAGACGATGACGAACGACGCCGCCAGCATCACGGCGAATTGCGCCAGGGCGATAGGCCCGGGCGCGTAGCCTAGCCGAATGAACGCCAGCAGCATGATTGCGACGCCGGCGGACATATCGGCCAGGCCGGAGTAGCGCGCGTAGCGCAGCGTCGCCAGGAACTGGCTGTTCACCGGCTTGGTGAGCACGAAGTCCATCGTGCCCTCGCGCACCATCTGGATGATCTTGTCCACGTTGGGTTGCAACAGCAGTTGAATGCCGCCCTCAATCAGCACCGATAGCGCGACGATGATGAGCGCTTGTTCATACGTCCACCCGCCCAAGGCGTCGGTCTGCGTGAAGAACACGGTCACGCTGGCGAAGGTGACGCCGGCCCACAGCACCCCCAGCGTCGCCTGCGCGATGAAGTTGGCGCGATACTCCAGCTCCATCAGCAAATTGGACTTGAAGAAGAGGGCGAGTAGGCGAACGTAACGCATGGCGATTCACGCTCCCACCGCGCTGTAGTTGCGAATCGCGATCTTCCATGCGACCCATACCGCTACGACGAAGAATGCCGCCCAGGCCCACTGAGCGATGAAGCCCAGCAGCATCGCTTCGCCCTGCACGCGACCCATCGCGATGGACACGCTGAAGTTGAGCATGTAAGGGAAGGGCAGCCAGCGCAGCGCATCTTGAACGGCCTGCGGGAACATCGCGAGCGGCGCGATGACGCCCGACAGCACTAAACGGATGCCATAGAAGCCCTGGATGAACGCGCCGGTCTGCGTCGTCCAAAATGCCAGCATGCCGATCAAGTAGTCCGACATGAAGGCGATCAGCCACGCGCCGGCCACCGATATGACGAACGCCAGCAGGTTGAGCGGGGACAGGCTCAGTTGCACCCCTGGCATGGCGATCAACACGACTGTGATGATGGGCGCCACAATGAGTATGCGCAGCAGCTTCTCCACCCAGTTGACGGCGATCTCGTTGTGAATCGGGTGGATCGGCCTGAGCAGCATGGGCGACAGCCGGCCTTCGCGAATGGCAAAGTCCAGCTCCCAGGACGCCCACACCGCCGTAAGGTTGCGCACAAACCAGCCGATCATGAAGTAAGCCACGAAGTCCGCCGAGGTGTAGCCGTTCACCGCGCCATCGCGGCTGATGCTGAGCCACACCAGCAACATGATCACCATCAGGATGCTGTTCATCATCCAGATGACGATCTGGGCGCGATATTCAACGATGAGCGCCCACGCAGCTTTGCCGAGGGCCAAGTATTTTCTCCACATCGCAGGTCATCCGTAGTCGAGGCCGCGCAAGATGAGACGCACAAAGCGTCCGCGCCAGGTGGCGCGACTGCGCCGCACAACTATACTCGCCGCCGTGCTCCGTCGCTTTAGTGGCGTCGCCCGGCTCTATCTCGTCTGGGTCGCGATCTACTACGTCACGTTTGCCTTCCCGGCGACGCTGATGAACTTCTACCTCGAAGCGCTGGGCTTCGACCGCGCCTTCATCGGCTTGTTCCACAGCGCGAGCCAGTTCGGCGGGTTGATCCTGGCGCTGCCGGCGCTGCTGTGCTTCGAGCGCATCGGCCGTCGCGCGGCGCTGGTCTTCGGCGCGGCGTTTGCCAGCCTTGCGCGGTTGCCCACGGCGCTGGCTGCCGCGCCCGAGATCATCCTGGCCGCCGAAGCGCTCAGCGGCTTCGGCACGGTGATCTTTAGCCTGGCCAGCGTGTCGCTGTTGGCCGATGCCTCCACCGAGGATCATCGCGCCGCGCTGTTCGGCTTCAGCGATTTCACGCGCACGGCGGCGGTTTTGTTGGGCAGCATCTCCGCCGGCAGCCTGCCGGCGCTGATCGCGCCGCTGCTCCAGGTCGGCGGCGAGAGCGCCGAGGCGTATCGCGCGGCGCTGGTCGCGGCGTTCGTCGTGCGCACGCTGGCCGTAGCACCCCTGGCGTTGATCGCCCGTCGGCGTCCGGCGCGCGGCGAGCCTACGGCGGCGCTGCCCGAGGTGCGCCCATTGCGCTACCTAGACCCGCGGGTGCTGCTGCGCCAACGGCCGCAGGTGTACGCGCTTGCCGCGCCGTTCATGCTGCTGACGGCCGCGGAAGCGCTGGTGTTCACATTCTTCAATCTGCTCATGCGCGACCGGTTTGGGGCGAGCGATGCGCAGATCGGCCTGGTCATCGGCGTGAACGCATTGATCGGGTCATTGGCGGCGCTGTCGGCCCCGCGCATTGCGGAGCGGATGGGCTATCGGCCGGCGGTGGTGTGGGGATTGTTCGCGACGGCGGCCGGCCTGGCGGCGTTCGCCTACAGCCCGAATTTGCTCTTCGGCGCGCTGTCCGTGTTCCTGCAGGTCTCCGCTTTGCAAGTCTCGCGCGTGCTCTACCGCGTCTATGTGGTGAACGCGTCGCTGCGCGACGAGTATTTCATCGTCAGCGTCGTGATGGCCGTTGCGGCAAACGTCGGGCCGGCCGTCGCGCCGCCGCTCAGCGGTCTGATCCAAAGTGGGTTCGGCTACGCCCCCTTGTTTGCCGTCGCGATCGCAATGACGCTGATCGCGGCGCTCGCGTTCGACCTGATCGCGCGGCGGATCAGCCGGCGCCCGCAGGGCGCGCAGCCGGAGTGTGCTCCTGCGCCATCCCCAGCCCGGCGACCTTTCCCGCAAATACCTCTCGAATGATGTCTTCGACGGGGGGGTCTTCAAAGTTGACGTCGTCCACCTCGACCTGGGTGAGCAAACGCGCCGCCGCCTCGGCCGCCTGGCTGCGCGGCACGTGGAGCACCGCCGTCATTCCGTCGCACGACGCAATGGCGCCAAAAGGGGCCAGTTGTTCGCACGCCACCGGCTGCTCGAATTGCAACTTGAGGATTTTGTAGGGCGCCACGCGCTCGATCAGCGCGCGGAAGTTGCCGTCGTAAAGCACCTTGCCCTTATCAATGACGATGATGCGGTCACATAGCGCGGTCACGTCGGCCATGTAGTGGCTGGTGAGGATGACCGTCGCGCCGTGGCGGCGGTTGTACTCCGCGATGAAGTCGCGGATGCGCACCTGCATCGTCACATCCAGGCCGATGGTCGGCTCGTCCAGGAATAGCACCTTGGGGCGGTGCAGCAGCGCTGCGGCCAGCTCGCACTTCATGCGTTCGCCGAGCGAGAGCTTGCGCACTTGTTTCTTCAGCAGCGGCCCCAGCTCGAGCAATTGGTCGAGTTCCTTCAGCGTCGCCGCGTATTGGTCGCGCGGAATTTCGTAGATGGCCTGGTTGACGAGAAAGGTCTCGATCGCCGGCAGGTCCCAGAGCAACTGCTGTTTCTGGCCCATGACCAGCGTGAACTGCTTGAGGTAGGCCGGCTCGCGCTTGTGCGGCGTAAACCCTAATACCGTTGCGACGCCGCCGGTGGGATAGAGCAGGCCGGAGAGCACCTTGAGCGTGGTCGTCTTGCCGGCGCCGTTCGGCCCCAGGAAGCCGACCATCTCGCCGGCTTCGATGTCGAAGGATACATCATCCACTGCCTTGACCGTGCGGTACTTGCGCGCCACGAATGCGCGCAGGCTGCCCACCAGCCCCGGCTCCTTCTCGTGAACCCGATAGTGTTTCGACAGATGCGCAACGTGAATCTGCGGCGGCATAAACAAAAAGAGATCGAAGTTGGGGATTGGAGACCTTTCTGTTCAATCTCCAATCGCTCAATCTCCAATCTCTTCAGTGCCCCAAGAGAGACTCGAACTCCCGGCCTTTTGCTCCGCAAGCAAACGCTCTATCCAACCTGAGCTATTGGGGCAAGCGACCGTATTTTAGCAGATTTCGGCGCGCCGGTCGAAAAGTCGGTCGCTAGCAGAGGCGCGCGCAAGCTCCGCGCTGCGTCACGGCGCGTTTGATTTGCCCTCAAGGACGAGCGCTTCGGCAGCTACGTGGGCCTGGCCGTGAGTCGCCTGCGCCATCCCGCCGCTAACAGTCCGATGCCCACGGCGATGAGGATGGCGGCGGTCGCGTGGTCGCTCCCCACCGGCGGCAGCAGGATGACCACCTCGCCGGTGCGCAGCAGCGGCGGCCCGAAGGCCGCCGGACGGCGTTCCGGCGCGAAGAGCGGGCCGCCGTCGGGCGGCCGCTGACCGAGGAAGAGCCGGTTGTCTTGCACGGTCGCGATGTCGTATTCCACCGGCCGCCTGCGCAGGTTGAGGCCGATCAGAAAGCATCCGCCGGTTGCGGCCAAATCCTGCTCAATGCCGACGAACCACCTATCGCCGCCGCATGTGCCCTGCGGCGCGCCGTTGAGGAAATCCGCCGTGTTGAGCACGTAGGGCGTCAGCAGCGCGCGCCCGATGACGAACTCCACATCCCATGTTCCGGGGATGGCAGGCGACGGTCTGCGCGCGATGAATTGCCCTTCGTAGCGCGTGCGCAGCGTGGGGATGGTGCACTTGTTGTCGGCGAACGAGATCACGTCGAGCCGGTAGTCCGCGCCGGTGAGGGTAAGCTCGCGCCGGGCGAAGGGTCGCCCCGGCCATGGCTCGCATTCCGCGCTGCTCCAGATGCCGTCGAACATCGGCGTTTGCGCTCGCGGCGCAGCGCGCGCCGGCCGGGCGACGCCCAAGACGACCATCAGGATTGCGCACGCAAGGAGCAAGGAGGAAGTTGAGCGCGTCAATGTGACCGGATTATAGAGACGCTGCGAGCCGCGCGCCCGGGCCGGCTCATCCCGCTCTTAGCCGCGCCGTCTATGCTGACGGCGCATGACGTTGTTCAAGACCGGCCTGCGCTATCTGCTGCGCCGGCCGTTTCAATCCATCCTGTGCGTGCTGGGGGTGGCGCTGGGCGTGGCGATGGTGATCGCGATTGACCTGGCCAACGGCAGCGCCGCGCGCGCGTTCGAGTTGAGCACCGAGACCGTCGCCGGCCGCGCCACGCATCAGGTCGTCGGCAGCGGCGCCGGCCTAGAGGAGGACGTGTATCGCCGCATCAAGGTCGAGCTGGGCATCCGCGAAGCCGCGCCGGTGATCGAGTCGTACGCTACCGCCATTGAGCTGGATCAACAGCCGCTGCGCGTGCTGGGCATAGACGCCTTCGCCGATGCGCCGTTCCGCAGCTACCTGGGCGACGGCAATGCGGCGCTCCAGCAAGGCGACCTGACCGACTTCTTCGTTCGACCCGACGCCATCTTGATCGGCGAGGCGATGGCGCAGCGCTATGGCCTCAGCGTCGGCAGCGCGGTGACGCTGCGCGCCGGCGACCGGCGCCATGCGATGCGCGTGGCCGGCATCCTCAGGCCGGCCGATGAGAACAGCCGGCGCGCGCTCGACGGCCTGGCCATCGTGGACATCAGCACGGCCCAGGAGCTGTTCGACATGACCGGCCGGCTCAGCCATATTGACCTGATCGCCGATGAGCGCGCCGCAGAGGGCCGCGCGTTGCTCGAACGCGTGCGCGGCGTCCTGCCCGAAGGCGCGCAGATCGTCAAGCCGCGCGCCCGCAGCCAGAGCGTGGAGAGCTTGACCGACGCCTTTCGGCTCAATTTGACGGCGCTGAGCCTGCTGGCGTTGGTCGTCGGCATGTTCCTGATTTACAACACGGTCACATTTTCGGTCGTGCAGCGCCGGCCGGTGATCGGCACGCTGCGCTGCCTGGGCGTCACGCGGCGCGAAATCTTCCGGCAAATCTTGTTGGAGACGCTGCTGTTGGGCGTCATCGGCGGCGCGCTGGGGATCGGGCTGGGCGTCTTGCTCGGCCGCGGCGCGGTCGGCCTGGTCAGCCAGACGATCAACGACTTGTATTACACGGTCAACGTGCGCTCGGTGGCGATTGAGCCGTTGACCTTGCTCAAGGGGTTCACGTTGGGGCTGGTCGCCTCGGCGGCGGCGGCGCTGGCGCCGGCCTACGAAGCGACCAGCATTCCGCCGATCACCGCGCTCAAGCGCTCGAACGTCGAGCAGCGCGTGCAGCGCCTGCTGCCGTGGATCGCGCTGGCCGGCGTCGTCATGTTCGCCGTCGGCGGCGCGATGTTGCTGCTCACGCGCGCGCTGGTCGTCAACCTGGCCGGCATCTTCTTCGCGCTGATCGGCTTGGCGTCGGTCGCGCCGCTGCTGACGCTGGCGCTCATGCGCCTGCTCGCGCCGTTCCTCGACCGCGTTGCGGGGTTGATCGGGCGTATGTCGGCGCGCAACGTGGCGAACGCGATCTCGCGCACGGCGATCGCAATCGCCTCGCTCATGGTGGCCGTGTCGGTCATCATCGGCTTGCAGAGCATGATCGGCAGCTTCCGCGTCACGGTTGAGTCGTGGCTGGATGCGTCGTTGACGGCGGATGTCTATGTCGCGCCTCCGACCACCGGCGTGAACGCCAACTACACCACCATCGCCCCCGACGTCGTCGAAGCGTTCGAGGCGCTGCCCGGCGTGACCGATGTGACGCTCTTCCGGCGCGCGTCGGTGGATTTCCGCGTCGCTGCGCCGCCGCGCGAATCCGACAGGTCATCTGATTACTCGCCCGCTGCATTGCTCGCCATCCGTTCCGACCGCGAGCGCGCGCCCGAGACGTTTGTGTGGACGGCGCGGCCGGCCGATGGGCTGTGGCGCAGCATGGCCGGCAAAGATGAGGTGCAAGTCTCCGAGCCGTTCGCCAACAAGCACCACATCACCCCGCAGAACAACCGGCTGGTCCTGCGCACCGAACAAGGGGAGCGCGAATTCCGCGTCGTCGCCGTGTATTACGACTACGCCTCCGACGCCGGCGTGATCCTGATGCGCCGCGACGCCTATCAGCGCTACTGGCGCGACGACAAAATCTCTTCGCTGGCGCTCTACGTGGACGATGCGCAAGCGCGCGACGTCGGCGCCTTTGTCGAACAACTGCGCCGACGGTTCGCCGGGCGCGAGTTGGTCATCTCGGCCAATCGCGAGCTGCGCGCCGACGCCCTCGTCATCTTCGACCGCACCTTCGCCATCACCGGAGCGCTGAACCTGCTGGCTACGCTCGTCGCCTTCATCGGCGTGTTGAGCGCGCTGATGGCGCTGCAGATCGAGCGCACGCGCGAGCTGGGCGTGCTGCGCGCCAACGGCATGACGTTGCGCCAGCTCTGGCGAATGACGCTGCTGGAGACCGGCCTGATGGGCGGGACGGCCGGCTTGCTCTCCATGCCCACCGGCTTCCTGTTGGCGCTCATCCTGGTCTATATCATCAACCTGCGCTCCTTCGGCTGGACGATTCGCCTTGATCTGCAGTGGGAGACCTTCGCTCAGGCCGCGCTGGTGGCGGTGGCGTCGGCGCTGCTCGCGGCGATCTATCCGATGCTGCGCCTGGGGCAAATGGAGATCGCCCGCGCCGTGCGGCAGGAGTAGCTCCCTCGTTTGCAGAGAAGACAAATACCGAGGCGATAACGGAAGGAATTCGGGTGGACGAAGGCAATGCCTTCGTCCACCCCGGTGGGCATGAGAGGATAGGCTTTTAATCGAACAACGCAGGCGGTCGCGCGCGATACATCGCCCAGATGCGCCGGTCGCTGCGCGTCAAAGCGAGCTGCTCGACTTCCTCCGGCGTCGCCCAGATCAGCCGCTCATAGCCCCGTGGACGCAGCGGCGCGCGCGCCGGCTTCGGCAGCCGGACCAGCCAGACCTGCCGCGTCAGTTTGAAGTGTGTGAAGGCGTGCTTCACAGCGCCGAGCGGCTGCGCGTGGCTCGGCTTCACCTTCAGCCCGCTCCTGCGCAAGATGAGATCGGCCAGGTCGGCGGGGCAGGGGGCGGCGCCTGAACCGCTCTGCGCGTTTGCGTCGGGCGCGCGCAGCTCTGCGCTGATGAATTCCCACAGTCCGCCGAGCAGGCCATCAGGCGGGCGTTGGCCCAGGAGCGCGCGGCCGGCGCCGTCCACGAGCACGACGGTCAGCGCTTCGTGGTGCGGCGTCTTTTGCCGCGTCGGCCTGGCCGGATAGGCCTCAGGGTCTCCGCCGGCGCGCGCCTTGCACATCGCGCGTAGCGGGCAGGCCGCGCACTGCGGCGCGCGCGGGGTGCAGGTCGTCGCCCCCAGCTCCATCAGCGCCTCGTTGAACGCGCCGGCCCGGCCGCGCGGCAACAGGGACTCGGCCAACGCCCACAGCTCGGCCGCGGTGGGCCGGCTCAGCCCGAAGACGCGGCTGAGCACGCGCCGCGCGTTGCCGTCCGGCGCCGGCGTGTGTGCGCCGAACGCGAGACTGGCGATGGCGCCTGCGGTGTAGCGCCCGATGCCCGGCAGCGCCATCAGCCCCTCAACCGTGCGGGGGAGCTGACCGCCGTGGTCGCGCACGACGATCTGCGCTGTGGCGTGCAGGTTGCGCGCCCGCGCGTAATACCCCAGCCCTTCCCACAGCTTCAGCACGTCGTCCAGCGGCGCATCGGCCAGCGCTTCGAGCGTGGGAAAGCGCCTTAGCCAGCGCTCGAAGTACGGGATCACCGTCGCGACCTGCGTCTGTTGCAGCATGACCTCTGAGAGCCAGACCTGGTAGGGGTCGCGCGGCTCGCGGCGCCAGGGCAGGTCGCGCTTGCGCCGCTCGAACCAGCGCAGCAGCCGCGCGGCAAACGCGGAGCAGTTCATCGCGCGATCGGTCACAGCGAGCGCATGAAGAGGTAGGCCGTCGCAGTCAGGCCCATGGCCACGACGAACCCGCGCAGGTAGCGCTGATTCACGCGCTTGGCGTAGCGCGCGCCGAAGTAGCCGCCGAGCAGCCCGCCGGCGCCCATCCAGATCGCCAGCGGCCAGTTCACGATGCCGCTGAGGGCGAAGAAGGCCAGCGCCACGCCGTTGATGACGAACGCCAGGGCGGTCTTCAGCGCGTTCATGCGGTGAATGTCCTGCAGGCCCATCAGGCTGAGCGAGGCCAGCATGAGGATGCCGATGCCGGCGCCGAAGTAGCCGCCGTAGGTGGCCACGAAGAGCTGGAACAAGACGCCCCACACGCGCGCGACGAGCGACACATGGCCGGCGTCCGCGCGGCGCATGGCCTCCACGCTGCGCGCGGCGATGCGGTTGAAGGCGTCGCGCGCGGCGAAGATCAGCGTGGCGAACAACACCAACAGCGGCACGATGCGCCCGAACAGCTCCGGCGGGGTGCGCGTCAGCAGCAGCGCGCCGAGCAGGCCGCCGACGAAGCTGGGCGCGAGCAGCAGGATCAGCAGGTTGACCAGCGGCTTGAGGTCGTCGCGGTAGGCCCACACGCTGCCGATGGTGCCTGGCCACAACGCCGCGGTGTTCGTCGCGTTGGCGATGATCTTATCCACGCCGAACACCACCAGCGCCGGGAAGGCGATCAGGCTGCCGCCGCCGGCCACCGAGTTGATCGCGCCGCCGATGAACGCGGCCGCAAAAAGAAAGGCGAGGCCGATGAAGTGTTCGATGAGGGTCATGATTAGGGCCGCTTGGACCGAGCGGGTCAATCGGGTTGGTCAGATCAAGAACCGGCCGTTGCGGTAGAACACCTCGCCATCGGCGCTGATCTCGGCGTCGTGTGCGCTGGCGATCATGTCCCAGTGCACGGCGCTGGTGTTGGTCGAGCCGGTGTCGGGATAGCCGGCGCCGACCGCGATGTGGAACGTGCCGCCGATCTTCTCGTCGAACAGGATGTTGCGCGAGAAGCGCGTGATGCCGTAGTTCGCGCCGATGGCGAATTCGCCCACGTAGCGCGCGCCGCGGTCGGTGTCGAGCACTTGATGCAAGAAGTCCTCGTTCTTCTCGGCCGTCGCTTTCACCACGCGGCCATCTTCAAACCACAGTTGGATGCCGCTCACCTCCCGCCCCTGGTAGATCGCCGGATACGAGTAGCGCACCCAGCCGTTGACCGAGTCTTCGTGCGGGCCGGTGAAGATCTCGCCGTCGGGGAAGTTGCGCTTGCCCTGGCTGTTCTTCCAGGTGCGCCCCTCGATGCGCAGGGTTAGGTCGGCGTTCGTCCCTTGTATGCGCAGCGTCTTCTTGTCGCGCAGGAAGTCCACGTAGCGCTGTTGGTTCGCCCCGACCTCGCGCCAGCGGGCGATGGGGTCGGGGTCGTTGAGCAGGCACGCGCTGAAGACGAACTCGGTGTACTCGGCCAGGCTCATGTCGGCGTCCATCGCATAGGCCTCGGTGGGGAACTGCGTCACACACCAGTTGTAGTTGCCTTCGGCGCTGCGCTGCATGCGTCGGGCCAAGATCGGGCTCATAGCGGCCTGCTGGCGCTGTATCTTGGCCGGGTCGGCGTTGGAGAGCCGGCGGGTGTTGGTCTCCGCGCCGATGCGGATGTAGGCATCGAACTGACCTTCCTCGACCGAGATGCGATCCACCGGCGAGACGAAGTCGAGCTGCGCATCCTGCGCGTGGGCGTAGAAGATCTCCTGGGCGCCGGGCAGGTCGGCGCGCAGGAAGGCGTTGCCGCCGGCCTTGAGGATCTCGCGGTAGATCTCCAGCATCAGCGGCGCCGCCGGCGTCTGGCTCCACACATACACCGTTTGACCAGGCCGAACTTCGATCGAGTAGTTGACGATGACTTGCGCCATCTTGTTGAAGCGAGGGTCGTACATGTCGCGGATTGTAGTCGCGCATACCGGTCGGCATATGTAAAATGCGCGCGTCATGCCCCAATCGCATAGGCGTCCTTTGCGCGATTCGACCGCGCGGCGGCGGAATCGCCCCGTCCGCCCCTCGGTCGTCTTTCATCCCAACTTGCTCGATGGGATCAACTTGATCGCCGACGCGGTGAAGCCGACGCTCGGACCATTGCCGCGCTTCGTCGGCCTGGCCGGCGCGCTGCGCGACCGGCCGCCGGAGTTGCTGGATGACGCCGCGACCATCGCCCGCCGCATCATCCAGATCGCCGATCCCACCGCAGACGTCGGCGCGATGATGATGCGCCATGCGCTCTGGCGCATGCACGAAACCTGCGGCGATGGATCGGCGACCATGGCGACTATCGCCCAGGCTTTGGTCCAGGAGGCGACGAAGGCCGTCGCCGCCGGCGCGCATCCGGCCCTGCTGCGCAAGGGCATCGAGCTGGGCCTGGCCCAGGCGTCCACGGCGCTGCGCGCCGGAGCGATCCGCCCGACCGGTGGGCGACGCGGCTGCGAACTGTTGGCGACCCTGGCCAAATCGGCGTGCCATGACGCCGAGCTGCGCGATGTGCTGGTGGAGGTCGTGGGCATCCTCGGCCCCGACGGCGCGATCCACGTCGTCAACAACGATGCGCGCCGCGTGGATCGCGAGTACATCGAGGGCGCCATGTGGGACTCGCCGTGGTTGACGACCGGCTTCGCAACCGACGCCGCGCAGTCCGTCGCCCGCATCTCCGACGCCGCCGTGATCCTGCTCGACGGCAAGCTCGATTCGGCGGTGAACGCGCTGGAGGGGCTGAAGCGCCTCTACGGTTTCGGTCACCGCAGCCTGCTCATCATCGCCGGCGACTTGAGCGATGAGGCGAAAGCGGTGCTGATTCAGGCCAAGCTGAGCGGGACAATGAGCATCCTGCCGGTCAAAGCGCCGGGCTTCGACGCCAAGCGCGCCGTGGCGTTGCAAGACCTGGCCGTGCTCACCGGCGCGCGCGTCCTGTTCGGCGACGGCGCGGCTTTCGCCCAGGTTGCCCCTGATGATGTGGGCAGCGCGCGCCGCGCCTGGGCGACGGCGCGCCAGTTCGGGATCATCGGTGGCAAGCGCGACCCGCTTGCGTTGCGCAGCAGCATTGCTGCGGTGCGCCGAAAGATTGACGAGACGACGAACCTCGAAGAGATCGCCGAGCTGCGCATGCGCCTGGGCCGGCTGTGCGGCGGGCTGGCGATCGTGCGGGTCGGCGGGGCGACCGGCAAAATCCAGGAGAGCCGCCGCGACGAAGCGGTGCGCCTATCGCGGATGTTGCAACTGGCGGTTGGGCGCGGCTACGTGGCCGGCGGCGGCGCGGCGCTGTTCAAAGTCGCCCAGTCTCTGTTGAGCGACCCGCCGCGCGGCGATGGCGGCGCGTGCGACGATGCGGCGTTCGGCGCGCGCTGCCTGGCGCGCGCGCTCGAAGCGCCGCTGATGACGATCGCGGCAAACGCCGGCTTCGACCCCGCCGAGGTCGCCGGCCAAGTGCGCGCGGCGCTGCGCGCGCACCCGCAGGGGTGCTATGGGTTCGACGCGCGCAACGGCCGCGTCGGCGACATGGTCGCCGCCGGCATCGTGGACTCGGCGGAGATAGTCGAGCGGGCCGCGCGCGTGGCCGGCAGCCTGGCCGCGACGGCCATCACGACCGACGCCGTCGTGCACCATCGCAAGCCGGCGCTGGCGGCGAACCCTTGAGTCGGCCGTGTATGTTGCGCGATGCGCAATCTGCAGAATGCCGACCGGCCCTGAACGAGCATAGGCTATGAACTGGAAGCACTTCGACGAACCCGCCGCCGTCTTCGCGCTCGCGCCCCAGCCGGGCGGCGCCTGCCTCGCCGCTACGGAGCAGGGCTTATGGCGGTTCGATCCTCGGCGCGGCGGCTGGCAACCGATCGCGCCTCAGTTTGCTCACGTGCCGCTCACCGCCGTGGCGGCTTGCGGCCCAACGTGGTTGATCGGCGCGAGCGGCGACATCGCCTTCTCGCAAGACGGCGGCCAAAACTGGCAACTGGCCCACCTGCCGGTCAAGGCGCGGGTGCTCGGCCTGGCCGTCTCGCCCGATTTCGAGCGCGACGGCGTCGCGCTGGCCGCCACCGCCGAGGACGGCGTGCTGCGCAGCGCCGACCGCGGCGTGACCTGGCATGCCTGGAACTACGGCCTGCTCGACCTGGGCGTGAACACGATCGCTGTCTCGCCGGACTTCGGGGAAGATGCGACGTGTTTCGCGGCCAGCGATCATGCGGTGTTCATGAGCATCAACGGCGGCCGGGCGTGGCAGGAGTTGCCCGCGCCGATGGCGGCCGGGCCGTTCACGTCGCTGACCGTCGCGACGACCCCGCGCGGCCCGGCGCTCTACGCCGGCACAGAAGGCAACGGCCTGTGGGCGTCCGTCGCCCCTTTCGAGGCATGGCGACGAGTCAAGGGGCTGCGCGCCGACGAGGTCAACTTCGTCCTGCCCGGCTGGGCAGCGACGACGGTCGGCTTGTACTTTGCTGCGGGCGGACGCTGGCGCAGGGCTTTAGCCCGGCCCGACGTGGTGTGCATGGCGCTGCTCGACGACGGCGCGCTGGTCGCCGGCGCGGCGGGCAGCGGGGTGTGGTATGGAGCGGCTGATTAGAATCTATCCGAAAAACGCGCAGCATGAAGCGCGTTCGGGCCGGTGAGGGTATTGCCTTCGCCTAATCGGTAGGAGACAAGGGAATGGATGAACCCCGAGGGGTGCTCGGGGTTCAGGTCTTTCGGTAAGACTGTGCGCCGGCTAGTCGTCGCTGGCGGTGCTGCTGTAGCTTTCCGAGTAGCCGTAGCCGCCGCATCCGTGCGACATATAGTTGGCGGATTTAGCAGCAGAGGCTTTGGTCTGCTCGGCAGACTTTGCGGCGTCGGTGGTCGTGACGGCCTTGCTGGACTGCTCAGGTGCGGAGGATGGCTGTGGCGCTTTCTCTGTGGCCGGCGCAGACAGCGGCGCGCGCTCCTCCGCAGGCGGAGCGACAACAGGCGCGGCTTGTTGCGCGCTGTTCGTGGTGAGGTTGAGCGGCTCGACGACGAGGCCGTTCGGGCCGGTCACGATTTGACGATTGCTGATTGCGCAGGCGGTGAGCACGAAAGCAGCGCCGACGCCGGCAGCGATCACCCTGACGATTCGCTTGTCCATCATCATCCTCCTGAATTCGAGTGAAAGTGAAATCTTGCTGCGAATCCTAACGAATGCAGCAAGTTTGTCAAGAGTTTGTGACGAATTGACACGAACCGATGCCCGTACTGGGTAATCAGGCCAGGTAGTAGGTCATGTGTTGCAGGTGGAGCACGGGGTCAATGTTCTGCACGCGCACATGGGCGGGCACGCTGAGGTTGACCGGCGCGTAATTGAGGATCGCCGCGATCCCCGAGGCGATGGCCAGGTCGGCCACTTCCTGCGCCGACTCGGCCGGCACGGCGATCATCGCCATCCGCACACCATGCTCGCGGACGAACGCCGGCAGTTGGCGCACGTCATACACCTTGTAGGCGCCGACCGCGCTGCCGATCTTCTTTGGGTCGTTGTCGAACACGGCGCACACGCGGAAGCCGCGATGGGCGAAGCCGGGGTAGTTCGCCACGGCGCTGCCGATGTTGCCCGCGCCGATGATGATGATCGGCCATTCGCGCTCCAGGTTGAGGATTTGGCGCAGCTTCTCCTGCAGCCCGGCGACGGAGTAGCCGGTGCCCTGTTTGCCGAATTCGCCGAAATGCGATAAGTCCTTGCGAATCTGCGCCGAGCTGATCCCGAGCCATTGCGCCATCTCCTGCGACGAGGTGAACGCCTTCCCGCCGTTTTGCATGGCGCTCAACGCGCGGAGGTATAGCGGCAAACGGGCGACAACGATGTCTGGGACGCGTTTTGCAGGCATGGGCTTTTCACAACGGCATCGGTGATGGCGCTCATCCGCAGCGAGGGGATTACGTGTGAACCGGCGACAGGATATCGCTGAGGATGCCCTGCGACTCGATCGCCGCCTGCAAGTCACGCCGGGCGCGTTCGGCGTAGGCTGCGCCGCGCAGCCGCTTATCGCGCGGCGGTTGCGCCAGCGGCGGCAAGATGCCGAAGTTCGCCTTCATCGGCTGGAAGTGCTTCGGCTCGGCGTGCGCGATGTAATGGCACAACGCGCCCAGCATGGTCGTGGGCGGCAGTGTGACCAACGGCGCGCCGCGCAGCGCGCGGACAGCGTTGACGCCGGCCAGCAGGCCGGTGGCCGCATTGCCGACGTAGCCCTCTACGCCGACGATTTGACCTGCAAAGAAGATCGCGCTGCGCGGCTCGGGAATCGGCGGCTGCCGGCGCGCGACGCGCTCATCCTTCAGCTTCAGCGCAGCGCTCAGCAGCGCAGGCGAGTTGATGAATGTGTTGCGGTGCATTTGGCCGTAGCGCACGAACTCGGCGTGTTGCAGGCCGGGGATCATGCGCAACACGCGATCTTGCTCGGGAAACTTGAGGTTGGTCTGGAAGCCGACGATGTTGTAGAGCGTGCCGGCGATGTTGTCTTGGCGCAGTTGCACCACGGCGAACGGCCGCTTGCCGGTGCGCGGGTCGCGGATGCCCACCGGCCGCATCGGCCCAAAGGCCAGCGCATCCTTGCCGCGCCGCGCCATGACCTCGATCGGCAGGCAGCCCTCGAAAAAGCGCTCATCGCGCAGCTCGAAGTCGCGCAGGGTCGCCGTCTCGGCCGTCGTCAGCGCCTCGACGAAGGCGTAGTACTCTTCCCGCGTCATCGGGCAATTAATGTAGTCGCCATCCGGCGCGTCGCCGCTCTTGCCGCCCTGCGTTTTGCCGTAGCGCGAGGCGCGAAAGGCGATGCTGAGGTCAATCGAATCGAGCGTCACAATCGGCGCAATGGCGTCCCAGAAGTAGAGATACTCGCTGCCGCTCAGTCGGGCGATCTCGGCGGCCAGCGCGTCCGAAGTGAGCGGCCCGCTGGCGATCACGCTGACCCCCTCTGGGATGCGCGTCGCTTCCTCGCGGATCACCGCGATGAGCGGGTGCGACTCGATGCGGCGGGTGACCTCCAGCGCGAACAGTTCGCGGTCCACGGCGAGCGCGCCGCCGGCGGGCACCGCCGCGCGCTCGGCGCATGCCATGATCAACGAGCCGAGCATGCGCATCTCGCGTTTGAGCAGCCCGGGCGCCTTGTCGTCCTGGTCGGCGCCCAGCGAATTGCTGCACACCAGCTCGGCCAGATGGCCGGTGGTGTGCGCCGGCGTCATCTTGCGCGGGCGCATCTCGTAGAGCTTGACGCGCGCGCCGCGACAGGCGATCTGCCATGCGGCCTCCGCGCCGGCCAGGCCGCCGCCAATCACCGTGATCCAATCGGTCTCGCGCATGGTGCGCCGTGATTCTAGCAGCGTAGAATCCCGGCGTCATGCGTTCCTGGGGCGCGCCGGTCGCCGCGGTGGTCATCGGCCTGTTGGTCGCTTGCAACGATGCGCCGAAAGCGCCATCGGCGCAGCCGACGATTCTCCCTTCGCCGGCGACCCGCGCGCCGCAGCCGGTCGTCGTGACCAACACGCCGGCAGCCACGGCGACGCCGCCGACTTATGATGGGCGGTGGCGCGCCCTCACACCGGCGATAGAACTCTCGCTGCTGCGAGGCCACAGCAACGGCTTCGACGAGCTGCTCATCGCAGCGCGCGTGGATTGGCGGCGCGCCACGCTGCGCGTGCTCTATGACCCGCAGACGCCTCGCGCCATGCGCGATTGGCAGCGCGCCACCGGCGCGGCGCTCGTGATCAACGGCGGGTTCTTCGATGAGGCCAATCGCGCGACCGGCCTGCTCATCACGGATGGCCGGGCGTTCGGGCGGAGCTATCGCGGCTTCGGCGGGATGTTCGCCCTGCGCGACGGCAAACCGGCTTTGCAATGGCTGCGCACCCATCCCTACCGTTCTGATCCGGCCATCCAACAAGCCGTGCAGAGCTTCCCGATGCTGGTGGTGGACGGGCAACGGGTGGCCGGCATCGGCGATAACGGTCAGCGCAACCGGCGCAGCTTCGTCGCGCTCGACCGCGACGGCTATGTGCTGCTGGGCGTGACGCAGATGATGCAGTGGACGCTGACGGACTTAGCCGATTTCCTGGCGGCATCGCCCGATTTGCGCGTCGCGCGCGCGCTCAACCTGGACGGCGGCGGGTCATCCGGCCTGTGGCTGGATGAAGCCCTCGGCGGCCTCTCGATGAACTCGTTTGAGCCGGTGCCGGCGGTGATCGCCATCTTCGACCGGTGATGGTCGCGCGATGCAGGCGGGCGGGATAGGCAAAGGCGATGCTGTCGCCGGCGCCAGGCGGCCTAGATGCGATCGTAGAACAACAACATCGTTTTGCCGTAACGCCGCTGGTCGCTCAGTTCCAGGTGATCGAGCGCGATCGGGAAGTATTCCTTCGGGTCGAGCTGGACGATGACCGCGCCGGATTCGCTCAACCAGCCGATGTTCTCGTCAATTGCGATCAGCGCGCGCGACCACAGGCCCTGATACTGCGGCGGAGCGACGAAGATGTAGTCGTAGCGCGCGTTGGGCCGCGCTTGCAGGTAGTCGAAGGCGTCCTGTCGGATCACGCGCGCTTTGGATTCGAGATTCGTGATGCGAAGGTTCTCGCGGATGACTTTGATGGCCGGCGGCGCGATGTCAATCAGCGTGGCATGTTCCGCCCCGCGACTAAGCGCCTCGATCGCCACGGCGCCGGTGCCGGCGAACAGGTCCAGCCAGCGCGAGCCGCGCACGTCATCCATCAGGATGTTGAAGATCGCTTGCTTGGCGCGGTCGGTGATCGGGCGGGTCGCGTCGCCCGGCACGGATTTCAGCCTGCGCCCTTTGGCGCTGCCGGTGTTGACTTGCATGCGCGCGAAATCACCTCCCAGAATTGACCAGCGACGAGCGCGGCGACGGCGCGAGATGGGGGTCAGCCGCTCCGCGCCAGAGCCGGCGTGAAAACCAGTTCCAAGCGCCAACCGCCGTCTCTGCGCTCCGCGCGCCATACGCCGGCCGTCGGCGCGGGGTTGCCGTTGTCAAAGACGAACTGCGATAAGTCGAGCGCGCCGTTCGACAGCGTTTGCAACAGGGCCTTGGTCGGCGAGCCGTGAGTGACGAAGCCCACACAGGCGAACGAATCGCCCTCGACGCGCGCCAGCAAGTCCTGCACGCGGGCCTTGACGCTCTCGAAGCTCTCGTCGCTGCGGTGCTCTGCCAGCGCCTCTTCGATCTGGATGGGGGCCTGCGCGTGCTCTGCGATCAAGCGCGCGGTCTCCTGGGTGCGCTCCAGCGGCGAGACGAACAGCCGCTCCAGGTTGCACTGCGACAGATATAGGCCGGTTGCGCGGGCTTCCTCGCGTCCGGCCTCGGAGAGCGGCGGGCCGGGCGCGCGGTCGTAGGCCAGGCCGGTGTTTGGCTGCGGGTGGGCGTGGCGGATGAGATAGAGCGCTTTGAGCATGGCGTTGTGGTGCGTTGCGTCGCGTCGCGCGTCGCTCATTCGCGGCAGGCTACCACGGATTCTTTCAGTCGGTTGCCGGCTGCCGGCTCGTAACAGCGGCAATACTTGGCGCTGGTGTCGAGCAGCGGGCCGCCGCTCCAACTTAGCACGGTAAGTTGTGAGCGGGCGCACTGCACGCCCGGCTGCGGGCTGTCGGTCGGGGCGGTGTAAAGCCAGCCGATGCCCGTCGGGCCGCGCCGCTCGTAGATCATCCAGATGCGCGATTCGCGCAGCGGGTCGCCGGCGTTGATGTCAATGCCGTCCGTCACGCCGAGGTAATACACAAATCCAAACACGAAGGGCGCCGATAACGATAAGAAGGCGATGACGCCCACGCCGATGCGTTCCAGCCACAATCTCGTCTTGCTCATACTCACTCACCGGTCAACCAGGACAGTCGCGCCGCGTCAGGCGGCCTGATCTGTCGCGTCAAGGCGGGCTAGTATAATCTCGTCGCCTTAGGGCGCAGTGACACGGGCGCGTTCGCCGAAGCGCGGATGAGGGGGGCGCCAAGCCGCTCACCGCAGACGCGAATGAGCCTCTCTCAAGTGCGGGGACGTGGCGGAACTGGCAGACGCGCATGACTTAGGATCATGTGCCGCAAGGCATGTGGGTTCAAGTCCCACCGTCCCCATCGGATCAGAACCATGAACTTCCAAGTTGAAACCCTCGATACGCACGAAGTGCGCCTGACCATCACCGTAGATGACGATGTCGTGAACAAGGCGCGTCGCGATGTGGCGCGCGAGCTATCCAAGCAAGTGCGCATCCCCGGCTTCCGCCCCGGTCATGCGCCGATGGCGGCCGTCATCCGCGCCGTCGGCGGCCAGTCGGTCTTTGATGCCGAAGTCGCGGATCGCATCGCCCGCGAGGTGTACCCGAAAGCGTTGGATGAGGCCGGCATAGACCCCTACGGCCCCGGCCAGATTGAGGAGGTGAAGCAATCGCCTTATCAATTGGTCGCCCGTGTGCCGCTTGAACCGAAGGTGGACCTGAAGGACTACCGATCCATCCGCCTGCCGGCGCCGTCGGTCGTCGTCACCAATGAGGAGATCGAGGAGCAGCTCCAGTTCCTCCGCGAGGAGAACGCCATCGTGCAACTGGTCGAGCGGCCGGCCGAGATGGGCGACCTGGTCGAGGTGAGCGTGGTGGGCAAACTGCAAGGCAGCGACGAAGTGGCGCTCCGCTTACAGCCGAGGCGCGGCCTGGTGCTGAATGCGGATGACGAAGTGTTGCCCGGGCTGTCGGCCCTCATTGTCGGGATGAGCGCCGGCGAACACAAGGACGCGACGCTGACCTTGCCGGACGACTTCGACGAAGAATCGCTGCGCGGCAAGACGATTGACATTGCGATTGATGTGCAGCGAGTGAGCAGCCGGACGCTCCCCGACATCAACGACGAACTCGCCCAGGCGGCCAGCGCCTTTTCGACCCTGGCCGAGCTGCGCGAGGACTTGCATCGTCGGCTGACCGAATACAAGCAGCGCCAGGCCGATCAGGAATTCGCCATGCAGGCGCTGGATGCGTTCACCGCGCTGGCCGAGGTGCGCTATCCGCCCGCTTTTGTCGAGGACCGACTGGATGATCTGCTCGCGGACTTTAAGGATGACGTTCGTGAAACCGAAGGGATGCCCTTTGAGGAGTGGCTGAAGTTGCAAGGCAAGACCGAGCAACAGGTGCGCGAGGAGCTGCGGCCAATCGCCGAGCAGCGCGGCCGGCGCGGCTTAGTCATGCGTGCGCTATCGCGCGCCGAGGGCCTGAACGTGAGCGAGGAAGAAGTCGCCGCCGAGGTCGAGCTGACTGCCCGGCGCTACGGCAGCCGCCAGGCCGAGGTGCGCAGGGCGCTGGCCCAAGAAGAGACGCGCAGCGCCATCAAGAACAACCTCCTTTCGAGCAAAGTGCTCGACCGGATGATGCAGATCGCCAAGGGCGAACTGGCGGCTGAGCCGGCCGGTCAGCCGCCGGCTGCGCCCGCAGGCGCCTGATCGCCAATGTTCGGCTAATGATGGCGCGGTAGTACTTGCGAATCGGTGAGACGAGAGGAGTTTCAATTGAGCCGTCCGGCGGCGCCGTCGCGCGGATGGCCGCAAAAGGAATAAGCCTATGCTTCCAATCTACTCGCAGTCGCAGTTCGACGCGATCAAGAGCGTCATCCCGATGGTGATCGAGACCAACGGGCGCGTCGAGCGCGCGTACGACATCTACTCGCTGTTGTTGAAAGAGCGCATCGTCTTCCTCGGCACGCCGATCAACGACCAGGTGGCCAACCTGATCGTGGCGCAGTTGCTCTTCCTGGAGCGAGAGGACAACGAGAAGGACATCCAGTTCTTCATCAACTCGCCGGGCGGCTCGGTCTATGCCGGCATGGCCATCTACGACACGATGCAGATGATCTCGGCGCCGGTGGCCACGTTCGCCGTCGGCCTGACGGCCAGCTTTGGCACGCTGTTGCTCTTGGCCGGCACCAAAGGCAAGCGCTACGCTTTGCCCAACGCCACCATTCACATGCATCAGCCGCTCGGCGGCGCTCAAGGTCAAGCGTCCGACATCGAGATTCAAGCGCGCGAGATCCTGCGCATTAAAGACACGATCAACAAGATCATCATGCGCCACACCCACATGACCGAAGAGCAGGTCATCCGGTATACCGACCGCGATGTGTACTTCACGCCGGAGCAAGCCAAAGAACTGGGCGTGATTGACGCGATCGCCGAGCTTAACCCCAGCAAAGTGGCGCTGCTCGGCCAGCCGAGGGCAGACACGTTGCCGGCGGCCGACCAGATTCACAAGGGTTGACCTGCACAAAAGAGGAGCCGGTTCTGGAAGCAGACCGGCTCTTCTTTTTCTAAAATCGGCCGAAGGCTGTTGTGATGCGCAGCGCGTAGCGCGCGTCACCTGCCCGCAGCGGCGAATATCCGTCGTGCGGGCCTGTGCGCGATCGGAATCAGCGCCCTGTGGCCGGCCGGCGTCGCCGCCTGTCCTCTTCTGAAAAAGTTGACCCGTGAACGTGATGCGTTGAATCATGGCTGAATTGATCTCCCGTCACTCCGCCACCGGCGAAGAACTGGGCCGCGCGCCGATCTGTAGCGCCGATGACGTGCGCGCGGCAGTGCAGGCGGCGCGCCGCGCCCAAGCAGCGTGGGCGGCGATGACCGTTCGTCAGCGCCTGAATGCGCTCAAGCCTTTGCGACGCCTGTTGTTGACCCAGGCCGATGCGCTTGCGCAGCTCGTCGTGGCCGAACAAGGCAAGAACCAGATCGAGGCCTATGGCGAGGTGCTTTCATCTTTGGACTTGTTGAGCTTTTACATGCGTCGCGCCGAGCGCGCGCTGCGCCCGCGCAGGGTGTGGCCGCGCCTGGGCGCGCTGCGGGCGCATCGCCTCGTCGCGCAGCCCTACGGCGTGGTCGGCGTGATCTCGCCGTGGAATTACCCGCTCATGCTCAGCATGGATCCGCTCAGCGCCGCGCTGGTGGCCGGCAACGCCGTCGTCTTGAAGCCGTCGGAATACACCCCGCTGATCGGGTTGAAGATCGGCGAGCTGGCGCGCCAGGCCGGATTGCCGGAGGGGTTGGTGCAGGTGGTGACCGGCGACGCGACCACCGGCCAGGCGCTGATCACCGGCGGCATTGACAAGCTAGTGTTCACCGGCAGCGCGGCCAACGGCCGCAAGGTCGCCGCGCTGGCCGGACAGCATCTCGTGCCGGTCACATTGGAGCTAGGCGGCAAAGACGCGGCGATCGTGCTGGCCGACGCCGACCTCGATCGCGCTGCCGAGGGTGTGCTGTGGGGCGCTTTGCTCAACGCCGGTCAGGCGTGTTTGGCGATTGAGCGCATCTACGTGGAGCAGCCGGTCGCCGAAGCATTCACCCAAAAGCTGGTTGAGCGGGCGCAGCGCCTCCGCGTGGGCCCGGCCACCGACCCCTGCAACGATGTAGGGGCCATCACCACCGAGGCGCAGTTGAACGTCGTGCGGCAGCAGTTGCAGGAGGCGGTTCAGCGCGGCGCGCGCATACTCACCGGCGGCCAGCCTCTGCCTGGGCCTGGCCGCTTCTTCCCGCCCACCGTCTTAACCGACGTCACGGACGACATGGCCCTCATGCGCGACGAGACGTTTGGCCCGCTCCTGCCGATCCGGCCGGTGCGCGACGCGGAGGAGGCCGTTCAACTCGTCAACGCCAGCCCGTATGGCCTGACGGCCAGCGTCTGGACGCGCGACGTGCGACGGGGGCGGCAGCTATTGGCGCGGCTCGCCGTCAGCGACGCCTCGATCAACGAACATGGCGCCTCCAGCACCTACGCCGAGGTGGGTTGGGGTGGCCGCAAGGCCAGCGGCTTCGGCCGCACGCGAGGCATTGAGGGCTTGCACGAGATGGTCATCTGGCAGCACCTCTCCTGGCCTTGGCTAGACTTGCCCTTGATGCGCTTCCCCTATTCGGCGGCAAAAGTGGACTTTGTGCGCGCCCTGCTTTACTTGCTCTTCGGCGCATGGCGAGAGCGCGCCTCGGCGCTGAAGCGCGTGCTTTGCTTCCTGCTGCGTGGAGGTCAAGGCCATGCCTGAATACGTAATGGGGATTGATCTCGGCGGCAGCGGCGCGCGCTGTCTGTTGGTGAATCTCGCCACTCGCGAAACGCATACGGCGCACTGCGCTTGGTCGCCGATCCCTGAGCCGGAGTTCGGGCGTTTCGCGTATCGCCTAGACCCCGACGCCGTGTGGTAAGCCATAGCGGAGGCGACGCGCGCCGTGTTGCGCCAGGCCGGCGTCCATCCCGCGCAGGTCGCCGGGCTGGCCGTCGCCGGCATGCGCCACACAACGGTTGCGCTCGATGCGACAGGGCGCGTTTTGCTGATGACCCCTAACCGCGATGCCCGCGCAGCCGGCCAGGCTATACAACTGGCTGCCGATCACGGCGAGGCGATCCAGGCAGCCACCGGGCATTACCCTAACCCCATCTTCCTGGCTGCCCGCCTGCTTTGGCTGCGTGAGGAGCAGCCGCGGGCTTTCGATTCGTTGGCGCTGGTCATGAGCTTGAGCGATTGAGCCGGCTACCGCATGACCGGCGCATCGTCCGCCGAATACGCCCAGGCCGGCGAGACCTTGTTGCTAGATATTCATCAGCGGATGTGGGCGCAGCCCTTGCTGCGCAGCTTAGAGATCCCCGACCGAATCCTTCCGCCGCTGCGCATGGCCGGCGAGCGTCTGGGCGACTTGACGCGCGCTGCTGCCGATGACCTGGGCCTCTCGCCCGGCACGCCGGTGGCAGTGGGCGGGCCGGACACGCAGTGCGGCCTGCTCGGCATGGGCATCCTTGCGCCGGGCGAGGTCGGCATCTTGGCCGGCACAACGGCGCCGGTGCAATGGGTGACCGACCGGCCGATCACGGCCGATGGGCGCTTGTGGGCCGGCCTGCATCTCATCCCAGGCCGCTATGTGCTGGAGAGCAACGCCGGCAGCATGGGCGCTACGCTGGACTGGCTGGCGCGCCTATGCTTTGCCGCCGACCCGCGACCCACAGCGCGATGGTTTGCCGAGGCCGAAGCAGCTCCGCAACCCACTGCAGACGCCTACTCCACCATCGGCGCGCGCTGCTTCGACGCCCGCGCGCTGGCGATGCCGGTGGACACTCTCACGTTCGCAGCGCTCGCCGCCGAGTCGCTGCCGAACGCAACGCCCCAGTTCGCCCGCGCGGTTGTGGAAGGAATGGCGTATGCCCTGCGGGCCAACCTGGAACAGATCGGCGCTGTCGCCGGAGGATCCGCGCAGCGGCTTGGACTGGCCGGTGGCATGACCCGCAGTCGTTTCTGGAAGCAACTCCTGACCGATGTGTTGGGGCAAGCGGTCTATGTAAGCGCAGTGGCCGAAGCCAGCGCCCTCGGCGCTGCCATCTGCGCCGGCGTCGGCGCGGGCTTGTTCGACAGCCTGCCCACGGCTGCGCAGGCGCTCATGCGCCCCGCCGAGGCTCATCGGCCCGGCGCTCAATCGCCCACCTATCATCGGCTTTACGCCGCCTGGTCGCGGTTCTACCAGGCGCGCCGCGAAGCGGACGCGCTGGCCGGCGAGCACATCACCGAGGCAGTGCTGGAGGCGCCAACGGTTCATCAGGCTGCGCCCATGCCGGGCGCCTTCCGCCCGCGCATCTTCGTCAGCGCCGAGATGGACGAGCCATCGCTGGCGCAGTTGAGCTGGCTGGCCGACGTGACTTACCGGCCCTACCGAGAAGCGGGCGCGGTGCTCACAGGAGATGAGTTGGTGCAGGCCTTACAAGGTTGCCACGTCTTCGTCACCGAGGTGGACGTGGTGGATGCGGAAGCGCTGTTGCAATTGCCCGACCTGCGCGCTGTGATCGCGTGTCGCGGCAACCCGGTCAACGTGGACGTGGAGGCGTGCTCGCTGGCCGGCGTGTTGGTAGCGCACACGCCAGCGCGCAACGCCGATGCGGTAGCCGATTTGGCGGTGGCTTTCATCCTGGCGTTGGCGCGCAAGCTCCCTTCGGCGCTTGCCTTTTTGCATCAGCCGGGGGGCGAAGCGGGCGACCTGGGCCGGCTCGGCCAGGCGCATGAGGCCTTCCTCGGCGTGGAGCTGTGGCGCAAGACGATCGGGCTGATCGGCGGCGGCGCGGTGGGTCGTAAGGTAGCAGCGCGGCTGCTCCCCTTCGGCGCGCGGGTGTTGATCTACGACCCCTTCCTGAGCGAGTCGCAAGTAACCCGCATGGGCGCAGAGAAGGTCAGCTTGGCGCAGCTCTTGGCGCAGAGCGACTTCGTTAGCCTGCATGCGCCGGTCACCGACGAGACGCGGGGCATGATCAACGCTCAGACGCTGGCGCAGATGAAGCCCGGCGCGTTCCTCGTCAACACGGCGCGCGCCGCCTTGGTGGACGAAGCCGCAGTGTGCCAAGCGCTCCATCAGGGACGACTGGGGGGCTATGCGACCGATGTGTTTGCCGTGGAGCCGCCGGCGGCGGACGATCCGCTGCTGAACGCGCCGAATGTCATGGCTACGCCGCACATCGGCGGCAACACCCGGCAGGTGGCTGCGCATCAGGGCGAAGCTGTGACGCGCGCGCTGACCCAGTTGCTGGCGGGCCAGGCCCCCGATCACGCGCTCAACCCTGAGGTTATGCGTTCATTTCGCTGGCACGGGCCGCGCGCAACGGACGAGGCAGCGCTGCGCCGACGTCGCCAGCATCCCGGCCCGGCCGTGACCGACCTGGAGGCAGCCGCCGCCGAGCGACGCGCTTCGCCTTCCGCTACCGAGGCCGCTACGGCAGCGCAAGCGCCGGCCTTGCCCTCACACCCTGCTAAGCCCGCCTCGGCGCCGCCCGCGACGAACGAAACACAACAGAAGGTGCTGGCCTTGCTGGACGACTTCACCCGGCGCGTAGCCGCCGATGCTGAGCTGGCGACCTTCGCCAAGGGCAAACAGGTCACTTTCCTGTTCACGCTCAAAGACCTGGATCAGACGTTTTATCTCTCCTTCATTGACGGCAAGGTGAGCGCGGGGATGGGAACGCCGCCGGTTGACGCCGAGGTAAGGCTAAAGACGACTACCGAGGTGTTGGACGGCATCTTCACCGGCCGCGTCAACCCCACGAAAGCCGCCCTCAGCGGCAAGCTCTCGTTCAGCGGCGACACCGCGCGCGCCATGGCCTTCATGCGCATTCAGGGCCACATGTCGCGCCTATATGCGCAAGCGCGCGCCGCGGTCGGAGAGCTGGGCAACTTGGCAGAGTTGACCTCTCCGGCGAGTGCTCCACCGCCCACGCCGGCGCGATCGGCTCCTGCCGTCCTTGCAATGCCGACGCCGACAAGCGTCTCTTCGGCGGGCGACCCTGACGCTTTGCACGTCGTGAAGATCACGCAGGAGCTATACGCCAAGGGGCTGATCACCGCGACCGGCGGCAACGTGAGCGCGCGATGCGCGGACAAGCCGGACGAGATTTGGATCACGCCGAGCGGCCTGTTCAAAGGCGAGCTGCGCCCTGAGATGCTGGTGCGGATCAACTTAGATGGCCAAGTGGTGCGCCCGACGGAATACACCGCCTCGAGCGAACTGCGCATCCACTGCGCGATCTACCGCAAGATGCCCGACGCCCAGGCCGTCATTCACAGTCACCCGGAGTATGCGACCTTGATGGCGCTGGTGGGCATGAAATTCGAGCCGATCTCGACCGAGGCCGCCTTCATCGGCGAGTTGCCCGTCGTGCCGTTCATCATGCCGGGCAGCGAGGCGCTGGCCGAGGCGGTTTCGGAGGCGATGCGCAAACATGGCTTGGCGGTTTTGATGCAAAATCATGGCATGGTGGTCGCCGGCTCCAGCCTGCGCCGCGCCGCGGACTGGACCGAGAACATCGAGATCGCGGCGCGCAAGCTCGTCCTATGTCGCTTGCTCGGCAAGAGGCCGGCGCGCATCCCCGATGCTACGGTGAGACTCCTCCGCGAGATCGGCGCGAGCATCGGCTGATCGCAGCGGCCTGTCGCCTATGACGAACATCCCCCTGGTTCTCTTCTTGGGCGTCGTCTCAACGCTCCAGACGCACCTGGCGAAGGCGCTGGAGCGCCAGGGTATCGAGGTGTTCGATCAGCTTCAGGCGCGGCTGCGCGGGCAACAAGCGCCAAGCGACCAGCGCCTGCGCAAGCCGCTGATTTACTTCGTCGGCGTCGTCTTGAACAACACGCTGTTCATTTGGCCGATCTTGGCTCAACCTTACGGCCCGCCGGCGTTGTTCAGCAGCGTGTTCGGTCTTGGCCTCGTCTTCTTGATGCTCTATGCCTACTGGGTGTTGAAGGAGCCGATCAGCCGGCGCGAGGCCATCGGCGCAGCCGCCATCGTGCTGGGCACTTCGGGCATCGGCTATGACAACCTGTTGCGCGCGGCAGCGCTCGACCGCTTCACGATGAATTTGTCGGCTCTCTTCTTCGCGCTGGGCGTTTGGCTCTTCGTCGGCCTGATCGGTATGATCATGGCTTGGCGCGCGGGCGATTTGCGCTTCTTGGCCATTGTGTTTGGCCTGGTAGCCGGCAGCCTGGGCAGCTTGGATGCCTTCCTCAAGGGCATCGGTCAAAACTACGGAGGCGCGTCGAGCGTCCTGCCCGCCACTGCGTTAGGCGGCATGATCTTCGCCACATCGTTTGTGGTCGGTTTTTTAGCTTTTGTGCTGACTCAGGTGGCATTCGTTCGCAAGGCGCGCGCCAGCCTGCTCGTGCCCAGCTACAACGCTGCGTTTATCGGACTGCCGGTATTCTGGCAGTTGATTTTGCTGCCCGACTACCGGCTGTCGTGGCTGACGCTGGTGAGCCTCGGATTGATCCTCTACGGCGTCGCCGCGATTGGGGCTTTTGGTCGTCGTCCGCGCCGGTTTGCGCCGTCGGAGCCGACACAGGCTGACATCGCCTATGCAAGCGGGCCATCCCGAAAGGAGCTCTGAGATGTTGTATCCCTACTCAACCCCTTCCCGCACCGTGCTTGATCTTTCCGGTTTGTGGGACTTCCAACCTGATCCCGATGAGGCAGGGGAAGAGAAAGGCTTCATGCATCGTCTGCCGGCGCCGCGACCGTTGGCCGTGCCCGGCTCTTGGAACGAGCAATACGCCGACCTGTTTGGTTACTTCGGCCCGGCTTGGCATTTGCGGCGCTTCGTCATGCCGGCGGACTGGAAGGGGCGGCGCGTCTTGTTGCGCGTTGGTTCGGCAAACTACCGCGCGGTGGTCTGGGTCAATGGCCGACGGGTGGGCGAGCACGAGGGCGGCCACCTGCCCTTTGTCTGCGACATCACGGCTGCGGCGCGCTTCGGCGACGAGAACGTCCTCGCGATCATGGTGGAGAACACGCTGCGCCCGGATCGCGTGCCCGCCGGCAACTTGAACTCGCTCGACATCGAGCTAACCCAGGGTTACCCAGACACCAGCTTCGACTTCTACCCGTATGCCGGCCTTCACCGGCCGGTGGTGCTCTACTGCGTGCC
>JBKBID010000020.1:0-38386 GCA_046299515.1 Thermoflexales bacterium
ACCTAGGGCTGGCGCGCGAGCTGGCCGCGCGACCGCCGGATGCGCTGTTCGTGCCGGCGCACGTGTTGCCGCTATCCTTCATTCGCCCGTCGGCGCGACAGCGCATCCGTGCCGTGGTCACCGTGCATGATGTGGGCTATCGGCGCTTCCCGGATGCGCATCCGCCGGCCCAGCGCTGGTATCTTGACCTCGGCACGCGGTTTTCGGTGCGCTGCGCCGACGTTGTGATCGCCGACTCTGAAGCCACCCGGCGCGACGTGATCCACTTCTACGGCAGAGGCCTCGCCGATGATCGCGTCGTCGTGGCCCATCCCGGCCCGTTGCTGCCGGCGGCGGTGCGGGAGGACGAGGCGCGCCGCGCGCTGGCCAAGTTCGGCCTGGATGGCGGGCAGCCGTATGTGTTGCACGTCGGCACGCTTCAGCCGCGCAAGAACCTGCGCCGCCTGATCCAAGCCTGGGCGCGCTTCGTCGCCCGACCAGGCTCGCCTGAGATGCGCCTGGTGCTGGCCGGCGGGCGCGGGTGGGGCGACGAAGACCTGCGCGCCGAGGTTGAAACGGCCGGTTTGCGGGCCTCGGTCATCTTCGCGGGCTACGTGAGCGAAGTTGAGAAAGCAGCGCTGCTGCGCCATGCGCGGGCGTATGTCTTTCCCTCGCTGCACGAGGGCTTTGGCTTTCCGGTGCTGGAGGCGCAATCGGTCGGCGTGCCGGTCGCGTGCAGCAATACCTCGTCGCTGCCGGAAGTCGCCGGCGAAGCGGCGCTGCTGTTCGACCCGTTCGACGTTGAGGCGATCGCGCGCGCGCTGGAGACGCTCACCGGCGATGAGGCGACGCGCGCGCGGCTAATCGAAGCCGGGCGCCGCAACCTGGCGCGCTTCTCCTGGGATGCCTGCGCGCGCGTTGTGCTGGAAAGCCTCGAAGGGTCAAAACGCGAAGCGTAAGCGTATGTCTGAAAACTTGCCTGGCAAGGCGGCGCGGGCCGGGCCGGTTGCGGCCATCGTCCTAGCCGCCGGAACCTCGTCGCGCTATCCCGGCGCCAACAAGCTGCTATTGCCGTTTAGGGATGGCGCGGTGATTCACAGCGCGGTGCGAGCCGCGCGCGACGCCGGCATCGCGCCTCTCATCGTCGTGACCGGCCACGAGCGCGAGCGCATCGAAGCGGCGCTCGCAGCGCTGCCCGTGACGTTCGCGCACAACCCGCGCTACCGCGAAGGCGAGATGCTCTCTTCGATCAAGATCGGCCTAGCTCAATTGGAGGACGCAGATGTCGCAGCGGCGTTCATTGTGCCCGGCGACCAGCCTCTGCTGCCGACGTGGCTCTTCCGGCGCATGCACCAAGCGTTTGTCCAGGGCTGCGGCGAAATCATCGCCCCCAAGTTCGGCGCCATGCGCGGCCATCCCGTGCTGATCGCGCGGCGATGGTGGCGGATGGCCCTGGCGTTGCCGGATGGCGCGCAGATGCGCGCGTTGTTGCAGGCCAATCCCCAGGCCGTCGCTCACATCCTGGTCAATACCGACGCGGTGCTGCTCGATGTGGACACGCCCGAAGCCTATCAGCAGGCGTTGGGCCGTCTGTGATGGTCACCACTGGTCCAGATATAAGTCCAGGTCATCCGGCGAATCGAGGTCGAGGCAAATCGAATCCGAGCGAAACCAGGTCGGTTGTATCCCGCGTGCGAGGGCGCGCCGGGCGTGGCGCAGCGCGCTGTTCGCCCCAAAGTCAAAGTCAATGATGTCAGGCGGCTTGAGCAGCAGCGCATTCGTGCCGCGACCGTGACGGTCGGGCGCGATGACGACGCAGCGCTCGCCGGCTTGCTGCGCGGCCGCAAGCATGCCCTGCACGTCTGTGATGCTCAACGCGGCCAGGTCGGAAGGCAGCACCAGCACGGCTAAGGCGTGCGTGTAGCGCGCGCGGGCTTCGCGCAGCGCCGCGTTCAGCCCGCGCCGGTGCTCGCGCATGTGCCCGACGCGCCATTGTTCGGCCCATGTCGCCACTTGCGCATCGCGGCTGATGATGACGATGTCGCCGACGCCTGGCGTGGACTTCAACGTGTGCACGATGCGTCGCAGCGAGCCGCGCGTCAGCTCGATCCGGCGCGCCAAATCGAGTTGTCCGCTCAGGCGCGACTTGCCATAGTTGAGCGGCTTGACCGGGATAAAGGCAGTGACGAGGAGGCCGGTTGGATGGCGGTTGGCGTCACCGATTTGCATCCGCAGGTCGGACGGGTTGCGCTTGCGACGGCAAAGGGGGGTTGAGTTTGCAGCCGCCCATCTTCTCCGGGCGCAGCCGGTCGGCGAAAGTGACGACTTCGCACGCCAGCCGCGCGCGGTCGTCGGCGTCGCGCATGAGCGTGTCGGCCAGCAGCACGCCCATACCCATCGCCTCGATGCGCGGTTGAAGCTCGGCGTCGCGCTCGTCGAGCACAAACCCGTTGAGGAACTCGGCGTAGTGCTTGGCGACTGCGGCAGCCGAGGGTTCGTTGCCCAGCTCGCGCATCAGTTTGGCCGCCGGCCCTTTCACTGCCTCGCCGCCGATGATCGGCGTGACGGCGATGATCGGCGCGCTGGCGTTCAGCAGCGCATCGCGCATGCCCGGAACTGCCAGGATCGGGTCTATGCTGAGATATAGGTTGGAGGGCGCGATGATGATCGTGTCGGCCGTCTCGATGGCGCGCAACGCGTCGGGCAACGGCTCCGCTTCCTCCGCCCCTTCATAGATCAAGCTGCGCACTTCGGGTTGCCAGTGCAGCTTGACGAAGTATTCCTGGAAGGCGTATAGGCCCTCCTCGGTGTCCACGACCGTGCGCACGCGGTCGTTTGTCATGGGCAGGATGCGCGCCGTCACGCCCAGGCGTTCGGCCAGCGTTCGCGTCGCCTCGGCCAGCGTTGCGCCGTCGCGCAGCATCTGCGTGCGCAGCAGGTGCGTGGCCATGTCGCGATCGCCGATGTGAAACCAGGGCGACGCGCCGTATCGCGCGAGCATGTCAAAGTTGTGGAAGGTGTCGCCCGCGATCCCCCAGCCGGTCTCGGGATTGGCGATGCCGGCCAGCGTATACATCACCGTGTCGAGGTCCGGCGAGATGTGCAAGCCGTAGAGTTCAAAGTCGTCGGCGGTGTTGACGATGATCGTGAGCGACGCGCCATCTGTGCTGCGCGCCATGCCATCGGCGAGCTTCGCGCCGCCCACACCGCCGGCAAAAACCACGAAATTCATGCGCTCGATTGTGCGCCAGGCCATCTGATCGCGCAAGCAAACAGACTGACGCGCCGCCGGCGCAGCCGATCGGGCGGCGCATCACCGCAGCGTGCAGTCGGCGTTGAGCAGGTTCTGGGCGCGCGTCTGCGCCAGCAGGAGCATGTCTTCCGGCGGCTGACCCTCGATGATCTGCCGCAGCGCGCTCGACAGCTCCGCCTGCACGCATGGCCAGCCGCTCAGCAGCGGCACCGGCCGGGCGACCGGCGCAATCTGCCGCAGCGCTTGGATGCGCAGCGCGTCGAGCGGCTGTTCGGGGTTCATATCCATCGCAGCAAGCGCGGAGATGCGCGCCGGAATCTCTTCGGCTTCCGTCGCCCACTGCGCGGTCTGTTCCGTCTCCAACAGCCAGCGGATGAACTTCCACGCAGCGCGCCGACGGTCGTCGGTCTTCCTCAGGACCACCCACAACGGCGCGCGGATCGAAACGCTGGGTGAGCCTGTTGCCGAAGGCAGTGTTCCTATGTCCAGGCCGAAGTTGCTGCGTTCGCGCACCGTCTGCGCAAAGTCGCGCAGATGATCGGTCGAAGTGAACGCGAACAGCACGCGCGCCGCGGCGAATTCATCGCGGCTTCGCCCCAGCGCGATTGCGCGGTATGCCCGTCCGGACTGCAGATAATTGAGCAGCGTTTCGATTGCTAACACAGCGTTAGCCGAGGCGATCTGCACTTGCTGGGTCGCCGGGTCGTAGACCAGCGCGCCATGCGCATACAGCCAGTCCTCCGCCGAGGGGTCGTTCGGGTCGAAGCCAAAGCACGCCGTGCCGGCGATGCGGTCGGCTGCGCCGTCGCAGACCTTGCCGAACGTCTCCCAATCCGCCGGTATCTCGGCCTGCCCCAGCGAATTCATCCAGTCTCGGTTGGTCAGCATCACCTGCATCTCGCCGCCGAACGGCGCGCCCAGTAATTGCCCCTGGGGCGCGCGCCCCGCCTGTTGCGCGAATGGGAACAGGTCGGCCCGGTCGGCGGCGTCCCAGTTCACTGTTGCGTCGTCGCTGTCGGTGAACGGATCAAGCGAAGCCAGCAACCCGCGCTGTGCGTAGAGCGCCGCCTCTTCCGGCCGGACGAGCGCGAGGTCGGGTAATAACCCGGATGTTGCGCCCTCCAGCAACGCGCGATGCTGCGCGATGGGGTCGCGGCGCTCGGGCATGATGATGACGCCCTCGCCGTTGGTCTGATTCCACCGATCAACGAGCCGCAAGAAGGCGCGTTCGCGCGCGCCGCTCAGGGTGTGCCACGCCACGATCACCCGCCCGGGCCGCGCGTTGGCGCACGCCGTGAGCATGAGCAGGCCGAGCGCCAGCAGCACATGCGCAGCCCGGCGTTTGCCATTCAGCCTCATTCGGCTGCGCCTCCCGTTTCGAGCGGGACGACCGAGAACAATCCCTTATCGTTGCGCGCCAATCGGCCCACAGGCTGGCGCGTATCGTGGCAGGAGACGAGCACAGCGCCTCGCTCGAATGCCCAGCTCTGCCAGCGCCGTTTGGTCTCAATCGTCACCATGGGCAGCACGTCGTAGGCCGTGACCCAAGGCAGGCGCTCGAAGTGGATCATGAATGGCGCCATGTCGCCGATGAGGAACACGGGCGGGGCCGGCTCATCGGTGGAGGCGGATTCCACGATCACGCTTTGGTGGCCGGCGGTGTGGCCGGGCGTGGGCGCCACGCGCACCGAGGGGGTGATCTGCGCCTCGCCGTCCAGCAGCGTCAACACGCCGTGGCGCATGAGCGGGACGAAGTTCTCGGCGAAGTAGGTGTTGCGCGTGCGCTCGTTCGGATGGGTCGCGTCCTCGTATTCCCGGCGCTGCACGTAGTAGCGCGCGTTGGCGAACGTCGGCTTGAGGCCGCGCTCCGGAGCTGCTGCTTCGCCTGCCGGCGGTGTCTGCGCGTCCAGCGTCGTCGCCCAGCCGGAATGGTCGCCGTGCAGGTGGGTGAAGATCACGATGTCAATGTCCGCCGGGCGCAGGCCGCGCCGCGCGAGGTCGTCCGGGAGCGTGCCGCGCGGCCGCCGCACGTCGTACTGCGTCGCGAGCAGGTCGTTCGGCTTGTCGCCCACGCCGCAGTCCACCAGGATGCGCTTGCCGTCGGCCTCGATCAACACGCAGCGCAGTTCTTGCGGGACGCGGTTGAGGTCGTCGGGGGGCAACAGTTTCATCCATCGGACGCGCGGCACCAGCCCGAAGGTGCCGCCGCCGTCCCAGTAGGAGGTGCCATCGCTGAGCAGGTGGATGCGCGCCTGGCCGCAGCGCAACGTGATGGTGTTCGCGTTCATGTTCGCCGATCGTCAACTATAGCGCGGGCCGTTCTGGGATGCTGCCTCTCAGCGGGTGCATTTCTCCGTAGGGGCGAAACACCGCATAGGTTGCGCCTACCCCTCCGTCAGAAATACCCCCCTCTCACCCTCCGGTAATCTCCTCGCGGTATGATAGCGCGCATATAGAAGCAACAGCTCGGGGCGACCTGAGCTGCGTATGACCGGTTCACAGAACTCAGGAGAAGAGGGATCATGGCAAAACCAGTCGTTCTAACCGACGCCACCTTTGAAGAGATGGTGGAGAAGAGCAAGGGTGTGATGCTCGTGGATTTCTGGGCGGAATGGTGCGGCCCTTGCAAGATGATCGCGCCGATCGTCGAGCAGATTGCCGAGGAGAACGCCGGCAAACTGACCGTCGGCAAGCTCGACGTGGACGCGAATGGCGAAACGGCGATGAAGTTCGGCGTGATGAGCATTCCGACGTTGATCTTGTTCAAGGACGGCGAGCCGGTGGAGCGCCTCGTCGGCTATCGCCCTAAAGAGCAGCTCATGGCGAAGATCCGCCCGCATCTGAGCTGAACGCGCCTGCGCCGAGACCGCTCCGGGCAATTTGCGCCGCGCCTGGGGCGGTTCTTGTTTTTCGCTTGGCGCTCGGCTATGGCGCAGGGGTCGGCGGGATGGCCTGCGATGCGAGCGGCCGCGTGATGACCAGCACGGCCTCGAGTTTGTCGAAATCTACGCCGGGGCGCACAATCGCCTGGCGCGATGTCTCGACATCCTGGCTGATCACGCGCTCGACGACGCCCACCGGCAATGCTTGCGGCAAAGTGCCGCCCAGCCCGCTGGTCACGATCAAGTCGCCCGGTTTCAACGCTTCGGTCTGCGGCACGTTCTGCAACAGCAGTATCCCCTCGCTCGTGCCGGCTACGGTGCCCGAGGCGCGCGACTCGATCAGCCGAACGTTGATGAACGACGCCGGATCGGTGAGCAGTTGCACCTGCGATGTGGCGTAGCTCACTTCGCCCACCCGCCCCACCAAGGCCAATCCGCCGGCGACAACCGGCATGCCGACTTGGATGCCATCGCGCTCGCCTACATCTATGGTGATGTAGCGCACGAACGGGCTGACGTCGCCGGCGATGACGTTGGCGCACTTGCCCGCATCCGGCATGGTCGGCGCTTTGTCCTTGCAGCGGACTGCGTCGCCAATGCCGATCACGTCGGCCCCCACCAGGTCATAGGCGGGGTTGTCGTTGGCAAACTTCAGCAGGTCGCGATACTGTTTGACCTCAGCCTGGAATTCGCGCAGGCGCACGTTCTCCGCTCGCAGCGCAGTCACCTCGCGCTGAAGCGCCTCGGCGCGGGCGCGCAGGGCGACCAGTTCGCCCGTCGAGCGGAAGAAGTCGTTGATGACGCGCCCAGCGTTGCTCATCCCCTGCTGGATGGGTCCGATCACCACCGAAAGCGGCCCCTGGGCGATTGGCGTCTGAGCAAGGAAGCCCAACAGGAGCAAGATCGCGCTGATCGCTAGGAGCGCGAGGGCCAGGATAGGTGAGCGCGAACGAGGACGCCCCATGGCACTTTAGAGCGCAGCAGCGCGCGCAATGTCGCGGTCGCCGCCGGCGCTAGGCGACGCGCCGCGCGCTGGTCGTCGCCGACCGCGAGGTGCTGTTGCGCTCCAACCCGACCAGCACCTGGCGCAGTTCGTCCAGGTTGGCCAGCACCGCTTCTGCGCCGCGCGCGACGCAGGTGAGCGCGTCCTCGGCGACCCAGGTGTGGATGTTGGTCTCATCGGCGATGCGCTCAACCAGCCCTTGCAACAACGCGCCGCCACCGGCCAATGAAATGCCGGTTTCCATCAGGTCGGCCACCAGCTCCGGCGGCGTCTCGTCCAGCGTGCTGCGCACCGTCTCGACGATGGTGTTGACCGAGTTCGACAATGCCTCGCGGATCTCGATTGAGGAGACCTCGACCGATTCCGGCAGGCCGGTCACCAGGTTGCGCCCGCGCAGCGTCATCGTCTTCTCTTCGGGCAGCGAGAAGGCGGAGCCAATCGCGATCTTGATCTTCTCGGCCATGCGCTCGCCGATCAGCAAGTTGTACTTTTGGCGGGCGTAATTGATGATGTCCTCGTCCATCTCGTCGCCGGCGACGCGGATGGAGCGGCTGACCACAATGCCGCCCAGGGAGAACACCGCGACTTCGGTCGTGCCGCCGCCGATGTCCACTATCATCGAACCGTGCGCTTCGGTCACCGGCAGTCCGGCGCCGATCGCCGCAGCCATCGGCTCTTCGATCAAATAGACCTCGCGCGCGCCGGCGGAAAGCGCCGCGTCGTGCACCGCGCGCTTCTCCACTTCCGTCACGCCGGAGGGGATGCCGATCACCACACGCGGCCGAGGCACGTTGAACAGGTTGCGGCTGTGCGCCTTGCGAATGAAGTAATCCAGCATCGCCTCGGTGACCTCGAAGTCGGAGATCACGCCGTCGCGCAGCGGGCGGATGGCGACGATCTTGGCGGGTGTGCGGCCCACCATCTCCTTAGCCTCGGTGCCGACGGCGAGCACTTGGCGCGTTTTGCGATTGATGGCGACCCACGAAGGCTCGTTGATCACGATGCCCTGCCCGCGAACGGCGACAAGGGTGTTGGCCGTGCCCAGGTCAATCCCCAGGTCAAGCGAGAACAACCCGAGGAATCGGTCTATGATGCTCGGCATGTCTCAGTCCTCATGAACCAGTCGGTCGTCCGGGCCATACTCCGATGCCCTTATCTGAATTGGCGCGCGAGGCGGCTGGAAGGCCCTCGCTCCGCGCGCGTTCGGAATCCATCGTCGGGTGCCGGGATGCACGGTCTAACCTCGGCTATTATAGTTGGCTTGCTTGTATACGGCTCCCGCCGAACCGAGACCTTCCAGGCGTATGCCGGATGATAAGTTATCCACAGGAGATTCACAAAATTATGCTCTTCGATTCACAGGTTGCATTCATAGGCGGCGGCGTGATGGGCGAGGCGATCATCAAAAGCCTGCTTCGCTCCGGCGCATTGCGACCCGAGCAAATCACGCTCTCCGAGCCGAACACCGACCGGCGCGCGCTGGTCAGCGACCAGTATCATGTGCACGCCTACGCCGACAATGCCAGTTGCGCGCGCCATGCCGATGTGGTCGTGCTCGCCGTCAAGCCTCAAGTGATGGATCGGGTGCTCGAAGACCTGCGCGGCGCGATCCGGCCGGAGGCGCTGGTCTTCTCCATCGCCGCCGGCATCTCCATCGCGACGCTGCGCGAAGGGCTGGGCGGCCACCGGCCCATCGTGCGCGCGATGCCCAACACGCCGGCGCAGATCGGCCAGGGCATCTCGGTTTGGACGTGCACCGATGCCGTGACCGACGCGCAGCGCCAGCAGGCCCTTCAGATCCTCAAGGCGATGGGAGAAGAGGTCTTCGTCGAGGATGAACAGTACCTCGACATGGCGACGGCGCTCAGCGGCACCGGCCCGGCGTATGTCTTCTTGTTCATGGAGGCGCTGATAGACGCCGGCGTCCACATGGGCTTCTCGCGGCCCATCGCCGAGCGGCTGGTGATCCAGACCATCCGGGGGAGCATCGAGTATGCGGCCGCTTCTAAGCTGCACGCGGCGCAACTGCGCAACCAGGTCACCTCGCCGGGCGGCACGACCGCGGCAGCGCTCTACCAGCTCGAAAAGGGCGCCTTCCGCACGGTGCTCTCCAAAGCAGTGTGGGCCGCCTATGAGCGCAGCGTGCAATTAGGACGGAAGAAGTAGGCTGCGGGGCGCGGGCGCCGCGCGTTTTGTCCGCTTTACTTCACGCGCAGCGGCGCGCCGGCGACGAGGAAATAGGCTTCGTCGGCGGCGCGCATGACCATTTGATTGGCTCGCCCAAGCGCGTCGCGATAGGCCCGCGCAGCCGGATGCTCGGGCACGATGCTCATGCCGACTTCGTTGCTGACGACGATCCAATGAGCGCTTGAATCGCGCATGGCTGCGAGCAGGTCGCCCACCAGCGCGGCGGCCGCGTCCTCGGCGTTGGCCGGCGGGTCGCCGCCCATGAAGAGCGCCCCGCTGACGAAGAGCGACAGGCAATCGAGCAAGATGACCCGTGCGCCGCTGATGGCGCGCAATTGCGCGCGCCAACGGTCATCCAGCGCCACGGTCGGCCAGGTTTCCGGCCGGTTGGCGCGGTGTCGCCGGATGCGCTGTTGCATCTCCGCGTCGGCGACGTCCTCGCGCAGCGTGGCCACAAAGCAAACGGCGTCCCCGCCGCATCGTCGCGCCAATTCCTGCGCGAAGGCGCTTTTGCCGCTGCGCGCGCCGCCGATGACGAAGGTGAGGCGCATTGTTGACATCCTGTTCTGAGATTGCGAATTTCCGATTGCGGGCTTACGATTTGCCCACTTGAAGCGCCACACATCGTAGATGGCGATGCACGAATCGTCAATCGCCGATCAACCGCTTCAATCCCGATGGGCTCCGTCCTCTCCGCTGCCGATGAGCGCGGGTTGAAGGCGCTTTCGCTGGACAGCCGGCTGCGCCGCGCGTTCTTCGACCTGACGGCCAGCACAATCTGGGAGCTGGCCGAGGCCGTGCCGCAATGCGCCCGTCGCCATCGCCTGACTTATTGGCGCGACGGCAAGGAAGAGGTGATCAACATCTTCCTGCGCCCAACCGGCGTGTTGGCCGAGCAGATGAACTACTTTCACACCGTGTCCATCGCGCTCCTGGAGGCGCTGAAGCGCGTGCCTGACCTGTATCTGGAGAACGCTGCGGTGCGCGAGGTGACGCCGCTGCTGCCGGAGGAAGCCGCTTGGCTGTGCGAGCTGTGGACGCCGGCGCATCGCAACGCCCACTGCGTCTTCGGTCGGCTCGATGCGATGGTGGACTTCACCAGCCCGACCTGGAAGGACACCTTGGCATTCATCGAGCCGAACCTGGTGGGTGTGGGGGGCATCTCGCTCATCCCCGGAACAGAGGCCGTGGCGATGGAGGTGATCGTGCCGGCGCTGCGGCGCGTCGCGCCGGATTTGCACCTGGAACCGCACGAAGACCTGCGCGAGCTGTTCATGCGCGAGTTGCAGGATCACCTCGAACAGATCGGCCGGCCAGGGGGCAACGTCGTGCTCGCCGATGCCAAATACTCCGGCGACGGCCCGGCCGAGTTTGAGACGCTGCGCCAATACTATACCGAGCGCGGCTACAACGTGTTCTACGCCGACCCCGCCGAACTCTACCTGCGCGACGACGAGGTTTGGTACGAGGACACGCGCGTAGATTTGCTGTATCGTGACTACGCGCTGGCCGACTTCCCATACATCGGCGAGGAGGGCGGCGACGTCGAGGCAATCCGGCTGCTCTTCAGGCGCAACCAAGTGGTCTCTTCAATGGCCGGCGACTTCGACCACAAGAGCGCCTTCGAGCTGTTGACCGATCCGCGCTTCAGCCAGTGCTTCACGCCCGGCGAGCGGCAGCTTTTGCGCCGACATGTTTTGTGGACGCGCGTGCTGACCGAGCGCAAGACGACCGATCCCACCGGCGAGGAGGTGGATTTGCCCGAATACGCGCGCGCCAACCGCGAGCTGCTGGTGATCAAGCCGAACCGCTCCTACGGCGGCGACCGGGTGCTGATCGGCCCATCAACTGGCGACGCCGAATGGCACGATGCGATTGACCATGCGCTGACCGAGCCGGGCGACTGGGTGGTGCAGCGCCTGGCGCGCATCACCGCCTACGAGTTTCCGGTCGTCCAGCCCGACCGGACGATCAGCGTGCAGCCGTTCTACATGGTGGTCGGCTTCGCGCCGACGAAATACGGCACGGGAGTCCTGGGGCGCGCCTCGCAGAAGCAGGTAGTGAACGTGGCGCAGCGCGGCGGCATGTGCGCCGTGCTTGTGGGCCGACATAGCGAGCGGCTGACCGCCTTTGCCGGAACGTCCCCGCCGTCGCAAGGATGACCGCCGGCGCGGCGGCCATACGCCGGCGGGCGCGGGCAGCGCCTCCGCCTCCCCCATGTCTCACCTTCGCAGGGAAGCGCTCCCGGCGACCGCTCGCTGACGCCTTGCGCCGCAATGCGCCGGTTGCGCTAAGCAGGATGACCCTCCATCGCCCGCAGGGCGCCCTCCGTCTTTATCTAATGCGCGTCTAATGTCGCCCGAACATCTTTCCGCGCTTGGCGCGACCTGGCGACGCGCTTGCGCGTGAAGAAAACGTAACAAGATTCTCAGCGCAGTTTTAACCGCGCGCCTATATATGCTGTTGAACTGTTGCGGCCAATCAGGGCCGAGCCAAAAAGCCCTGTCGGGCGGGTGAAGGCATGTCCTTCACCTCACCCGGCCATGCTTCCCATCGTCGCGGGCGCTCCGGATAGTTTGTCCGGTCGGGAAGTTGGCCGGGCGGTTCGCAAAGTGTGAGACACTGAGCATTCTGGAGGATAGTTATGATCCGTGTTGAAGGCTTGAAGAAGTCTTACGGCGCCATCCAGGCGCTTCGCGGAGTGAGCTTTCAGGTGGCCGCCGGCGAGATCGTCGGCCTACTTGGCCCGAACGGCGCCGGCAAATCCACCATCATCAAAATCCTCACCGGCTATCTGCAGCCGGACGAGGGCGCCGTCGAGGTGGATGGCCTGGATGTGCTGACCCAGCGGCTGGAAGTGCAGGCGCGCCTGGGCTACCTGCCCGAGAACACGCCGCTATATCCCGACATGACGGTCCAGGCGTATCTCAAAATGATGGCCGACCTGCGCTGCATCCCCGAAGACAGACAACTGGAATATATCTCTGAGGCGGTATACGCCACCGACATCGCCGGCTTCCTCAACCGGCCGATCGGCAAGCTGAGCAAAGGCATGCGCCAGCGCGTCGGCCTAGCCCAGGCCATCCTGCACAAGCCGCGCTTGCTCATCCTCGACGAGCCGACCATCGGCCTGGATCCGACGCAGTTGGTGGAGATCCGGCAGCTCATCCGTCGGTTGGCGCAAAACAGCACCGTGCTCTTCTCCAGCCACATCCTGCCGGAAGTCGAGGCGGTCTGTCACCGTGCGATCATCATCATGAATGGGGAGATCAAGGCCGACGCGCGGCTGGCCGATTTGGCCGCCACCCACAACGCCATCGTCGCGTTGCAACGGCCGGTGGCCGATTTCGACAAGGCGCTGCGCAGCATTCGCGGCGTGAAGCGCGTGGAGGCGCTGCCGGCGGCCAACGGCGCGCCGCAGTACCGCGTGTACGGCGAAGGCGACGTGGACCTGTGCCCGACGCTCTATGCGGCGGCGACGCAGATGGGCTGGCCGCTGCGCGAACTGCGCGCCGACACGCGCACGTTGGAGAGCGTGTTCAACGAGCTGGCCACGCGCGGCTGATGCGCAGCATATCGGGCCGCAGGGTCCTTCAACTGAGTTGAGCATCACGTGGAGATGTTGCGTATGAAGACCATCCTGGCGATTGCGCGCAAAGAATGGAACAACTACTTCAGCTCGCCGCAGGCGTTGATCTTCATCGGCGTGTTCCTGGCGGCGAGCCTGCTCGTCTTCTTCTGGGTCGAGACGTTCTTCGCCCGGGGCGTGGCCGAGATGCGCCCCCTGTTCCGCTGGATGCCGCTGCTGCTCATCTTCCTGGTCGCGGCGCTCACCATGCGCCAATGGAGCGAGGAGCAGCGCAGCGGCTCGCTGGAGATGCTGCTGACCCTGCCGGTGCCCACCTGGCAACTGGTGGCCGGCAAGTTCCTGGCGGTGATGGGGCTGGTGGCGTTGGCGCTGGCGCTCACCTTGCCGCTCACGCTCACCGTGGCGCTGCTGGGCAACCTGGACTGGGGGCCGGTGATCGGCGGCTACGTCGCGGCGCTGTTGATGGCCTCGGCCTACGCCGCGATCGGCCTGTTCGTCTCCTCGCGCACCGATAACCAGATCGTCGCCCTGATTCTCACCGCCCTGGTGGGCGGGGCGTTTTACCTGGTCGGCAGCCCGCTGGTGGTGGACTTCGTGAGCGGCAGCACGGCCGAGTTCTTCCGCGCGCTGGGCACCGGCAGCCGCTTCGAGAGCATCGAGCGCGGCGTGATTGACCTGCGCGACCTGGTTTACTACGTCACCCTGGCGCTGGTCTTCCTCACGCTGAACGCCTGGTCGTTGGACCGCAAGCGCTGGAGCGCCGGCCCGCGCTCGGCCGAATACCGCCGCGCGGCCAACCTGACCGGCGGCCTGGTGGCGCTGAACTTGATCGCCGTCAACGTGTGGATGGGGCCGCTGCAGGCCCTGCGCGCCGACCTGACCGCCCAGCGCGAGTTCAGCCTCTCGACGGCCACGCTGAATTTGCTCGCCGACCTGCAAGAGCCGCTGCTCATCCGCGCCTACATCAGCGAGAAGACGCACCCGTTGCTGGCCCCGCTGACCCCGCGCGTGCGCGACCTGCTTCAGGAGTACCAAATCGCCGGGCGGGGGCGCGTCGCCGCCGAGGTGGTGGACCCGATCACCGATCCCAACTTGGAGGCCGAGGCCGCGCGCACATACGGCATTCAGCCGACGCCGGTGCAAGTGGCCGGCCGTTACGAGGCGTCCATCATTAACACCTACTTCGACATCCTGGTGCGCTACGGCGACCAAAACACCGTGTTGAACTTCCGCGACCTGATCGAGGTGGAACAGCGCCGCGACGGCACGGTGGACGTGCGTCTGCGCAACCTCGAATACGACCTCACCCGCGCCATCAAGAAGGTGACCAGCGGCTTCCGCGGCATCGAGTCGGTCTTCGCCGCGCTCCAGCAGCCGGCCCGCCTCACCATCCTCGTCACTCGCCAGACGCTGCCGGAGCCGTTCAAGGATGCGCCGGCGCTGATGGAGAAGGTGGCCCAGGAGCTGCAGCAAAAATCCGGCGGCAAGTTCGAGTACCAAGTGGTGGATCCCGATCAGCCCAACGTGACCTTCACCCGCCAGATGCTGGTGGAACGCTACGGCTTGCGCCCCACGCCGGTCTCGCTTTTCGGCTTGGAGTCGTTTTACCTGAACATGCTGCTGGAGATGGACGGCAAGACGCAGCCCATTTATCCCGAAGGCGAGTTCACCGAGTCATCGGTTCGCACCGCGCTGGAGTCGGCGTTGAAGCGCAACGTCGGCGGCTTCCTCAACGTCATCGGCCTGTGGACGCCCCCCGCGCCGCCCAGCATGTTCGGCGCGCCGAACCCAAGCCAATGGCAGCTCATTCGCGAGCAACTGAGCCGCGAATACACCGTGCGCGACGTGGACCTCTCCACCGGCCGGGTGCCGCCCGACGTGAACGCGCTTCTCATCATCGGCCCGCGCAACCTGGACGACAAAGCGCGCTACGCGATTGACCAGTATCTGATGCAAGGCGGCGCGGTGGTCGTCGCCGGCGGCGGCTACGCGCTGATGCTCGGCTTCGGCTCGCCCATCCTCGAGCCGGTGCAGAGCGGGCTGGCCGAGATGCTGGAGCACTACGGCGTGAAGATCGGCGAGGGTTTGGTGATGGACCCGCAGAACGAGCCGTTCCCGGTAGAGGTCAACCGCGACATCGGCGGCTTGATCGTGCGTGAGATACAGGCGGTGAATTACCCCTTCTTCGTGGATGTGCGCCCCAACGGCATGGATCGCGCCAGCCCGATCGTGTCGCGGCTGCCGGCCGTGACGATGAACTTCGTCTCGCCGGTCGAAGTGGATGAGCAGAAGAACGCGAATCGCAAGGTGACGACGCTGCTCCGCTCCACCGATCAATCCTGGGTGCGCAACAACGCCAACGCGCAGCCCGACTTTCAGGCCTATCCTGAGTTTGGCTTCCCGGTGGAAGGCGAGCGCAAAGCGCGCGCGCTTGCGGTGGCGATCCAGGGCAGCTTCGAGAGCTTCTTCAAGGGCAAGCCCTCGCCCTTGCAGGCCACGCCGACGCCCGCGCCCACGCCTGCGCCGGGCGCGACGCCCGAGCCAACGCCGACGCCGACGCCGGTGCGACCGGTCGGCGCCACCATCGAACAATCGCCCGACACGGCGCGCCTGGTGGTCATCGGCAGCGCCGATTTCTTGAACGATGCGCTGCTGAACCTCTCGGCGCGGCTCGGCCAAGAACGCTATTTGAACAGCCTGCAATTCATGCAAAACGTGGCCGACTGGACGGTGGAAGAGTTGGACCTGCTGGACATCCGCACGCGCGGCACGGTGGCGCGCGCCCTGCGCCCGTTGACCGAAAGCGAACGCCGCGCGTGGGAGATCGCCAATTACGCGGTGGTCGTGGCCGCGTTATTCGCGATCGGCCTGATCTGGCAGTTGCGCCAGCGCGCCGAGCCGCCGATGCAACTTGCGCCGGCGACCGTCCCGGCCCGCTCCGGCGACGTTCGCGCGCCGCAAAAGGAGGTGAGATAAGCGATGAATCGCCGCAACCAGATTCTCGCCATCTTGCTGGCCGTCCAAATCGTCGCGGCGGCCATCGCGCTCGTGCTCCCGGCCCAGGCGTCCAACCGGACGCTGAAGCCGCTGATGTCTCAGGTCACTGCAGCCGACGTGACGGCCTTGACCATCCAAGAACAGCCCGACCGCCGGGTGCGCATCGCCAAACAGGGCGACGCCTGGGTGCTGCCGGAGGTCGAGGACTTTCCGGTGAACGCGACGAAAGTCGCCGAGCTGTTGGACAAGCTGACCGGCATTCAGGTGGGCCAGCCGGTGGCGACGACGGCGACCAGCCATGCGCGCTTGCAGGTGAGCGAGGAGAACTTCGCGCGGCGCGTGGACCTGACCACGAACGCCGGCGACCGGACGCTGTTCCTCGGCTCGGCGCGCGGCGGCAGCTCGCACGTGCGCTTGGGCGGCTCGGATGATGTCTTCCTCACTCCTAAGCTGGCCACCTTCGATGTGCCGAGCGACTTGGTGAGCTGGATCAACACCACTTACTTCACCGCCACCGAGGCGGCGGTAGGTCAGGTCGCGCTCGCCAACATTAGCGGCACGCTCCAGTTCCAGCGCAACGTGAGCGACGCCTGGGAGTTCAAGGGGCTGGCAGCCGGGGAGCGCTTCAACCCCAGCCGCCTGGAGACAATCCTCAGCCGCGTGTCGTCGCTCTACATGGTGCGCCCGCTGGGCAAGACGGCCAAGCCGGAGTATGGCCTCGACCGGCCGACGGCCACCCTCACGCTCACGCTCAAGTCCGACCTGTCTAGCTTAGCGCCGCTGGTGTTGCAGATCGGCGCGAAGCAGGAGAGCGACAGCGCCTACGTGGTCAAGGCGAGCAATTCGCCCTGGTATGTGCTGGTGAACAGCTTCATCGTCGAGGACATCGTGAACGCCAAACGCGAGGACTTCGTTGAGCCGGAGCCGACGATTACGCCGCCGCCCACGCTCACACCGCCGCCCACGCCCGTCCTTCCCCCAGAAGCGACTTCAACGCCGACGCCGTGAGGCAACAGCCAGCGGGATAGGCTCCAAACCATTTGCGCGAGCGCTGTCTGGGTAAAAGGAGTGTATTTCTGGCGAGCGACAGGCACAACAGGCGAGGGTAGGCGCAGGCATTGCCTGCGCTTATCCTTGTCTTGACCCTGCAACGCAATGCACTCGGTAAAAGCCGGCATGTTCGTCCGAACTCTCAAAGTCCTGGCCGAAGACCTGTATGCCTGCGGCAGGAACGACCTGCCAGCGCTTCATAGACAACACTTTTGCACTGGCTAACCTCGGACAATGCGTGCGCATGTGGCTCGCGCTTGCCCTACCCCCCACTTACCCGCCCTGGGGAAGGCGACCAACTGACGTGGAAATCCCGCGCGCAGTTGTCGCGGTCGCTGTTCGGCGGGTAGCGCTTCAGCGTTGCCCCCCACGGGAAGGTATCCTCCGCATCCATCGGGAAGGGCGCCACGCCCGCGCGTACCTCCCCGCCCCAGGCCACGCTATCCACCAGTGCGCCCTCGGGCTTCAGCAGCAGGACCTCATCCTGCGCGTTCCCCAGCGCCAGCCCAAAGCCCGCCCAGTTGCCCACCGGCATCAGGTCCGGCACCAGCGGGTCGCAATCCGTCCACTCGTAGGCCGGGTTGAAGCCGTAGGTGCGGGCGAAGTTCGTCGCACAGGCCGCCACGACAATGACCTGCCCCTTCAGGAGTTGCGCCCCCACCGGGAAGGCATACCGGCCGTCTCCATAATCTCCGATGTTGATGGCGTCCCCGATTGTCCAGCCGGCGAGGCTCACCGTCGGGCCGGGGTTGTAGAGTTCTATCCACTCGTACCCCGCGTCGGGGCCGACGGGGTTGATGAAGACCTCGCTCACCAGCGGATGGTCGGCCGGCGGGACGTAATCCTGAAAGACCAGCGGAAGGTAGAGAGAGAAGACGAAGGGCGCGTGCGCCTGCGCCCAGTCGTGCTCAAAGACGGTCATCAGAAAGTTATAGACCTCGGCGGAGGCCAACTGCAGCGCCACCTCGCGGTTGGCCTTGTGGGACGTCTCCGTGCCGTTGACGCTGCCGATGTGCGCCCACTTCTCGCCGCCGATCTGCACGAAGAAAGTCTTGGCGTGCACCCCCAGTCCGGCCACGTTCCCCAGGCGGCAGGAGATCGGCAGGGACTCCGCCTGGGCCAGGCCGTTGAGGTAGAGGCAAGTGGCGACGTTGGTGCCGGCGTCGTAGTACTCGTCCAGCAACAGCCGCACCGCCGCGCCCCGGCGGGCCGCCGCCACCAGCGCCACCACGCGGGGGTTCAGCCCGACGTCCCCCGCCCCGGAGGTCCAGGTGACCGGCTCGTTCAGTTGCATCGCGGCGACCGAATCCCCCGCGCCGACCCGGCTCAGCAGCCCCAGCAGGCCGTCGTCGGGGCGGAGGAGGTGCTCGGGACCGTGCAGGACGGTGAGGGTGGTCGCGGTCGTCGCCAGGACCTGGCTGAAGGGCGCGGTGTAGGTGGTCCAATCGGGCGAGGGCAGAGGGACGTAGCCGGCCGGCGGGGCGTAGATGACGTCGTCGTACGGCGCGATGTCCGCGTGGGTTGGGTCAGCGTCCCGGCGGAAGAGATCCGCCAGGCGGGCCACGACGCCGGGGATATCCGTCACCAGCAGGAAGCCCCGATGGCCCGCCGTCCCGTTGACAATGAGGTCGGAGGGCATGGAGCGCTCGGTGAAGTTGTCGGTGCTGACCAGCGCCAGACGGTCGTCCACCAGGATGTATTTGGCGTGGTGGAAGCGATACCGCGCCCCGGTCCGCCCGATGAAGTAGACGGTGGAAGCGGGCGGGTTGTGCAGCCGCTGCGCGATCCACTTTTCGTCGGGCGACATCCCGCCGGTGGGCTGGCTTTCCAGGAGGACAGTCACCACCACCCCGGCCTGGATGCGCTCGCGGATGGCCTCGTAGAGGGGGACGCTCTCCAGGGTGTAGGCGGCGATCTGGAGGGAATGCCGCGCCGCGCCGATGGTCTGGAGGGTGAGGGAAAGAGTCCCTTCGGGGGCGACGGCGACCGTCACCTGCGCCGGCGCGCTGATGTCGGCGGGGAAGAAGAGGTCTTCCAGGTCCCAGCCGGGGTAGCGGAGTTTGCGGCCCAGGAGCGGGTCGGCGGGGTCCTGGGCCCAGTCGGCAGCTCGGTCGGTGTCGGGGACGGGGAGGCCGGTGGCGGGGTCCAGTTTGCGGTAGAGGACTTGGCCGGCGGCGAAGCCAGGGTATGGATAAGGGACGGCGGGGCCGGCCCAGCCCTGAGCGGCGGAGCCGCTGCCGTAGGCCAGCGCGTCCACCACGGCCGTGCCGGTGACCAGGTAGGCCGCCTCGCCGCTGTCGGTGAAGCCCGGCCAGGCGCCGAGCAGCAACGGGACAGGCCGCTCGCCCGCAGCGCCGGCCCAGTTCGCATCAAAGCCCCATACAGGGTAGAAGCCGTCGGCGTCCTGGGCCAGCCAGATGAGACGGCCGGGCCCGATTTCGGCCTCGGCGGGAATGCAAACGCGGGAGGTGGAGGCCGGAGCGTCGTCCAGACACCAGCCGGAGAGGGTGGCGGTGTACGGGCCAAGGTTGACCAGCGCCGCCGCCTCGCCGCTGCCGGCGTAGTTCGTGGGGGCCAGCGCATAGAGGCGGACGGCGGGGAGGACGGGCGTGCTCCAGGCGGCGGTCGCGGCCCCCCCGCCCGATTCGGTCGCCGTAGCGACGAGGGTTGCCGTGCCGGAGAGGGCCACCCCGGCCCGCAAGGTAACGGTGATGAGGGCGGACGCGCCGGGTGGCAGGTTGCCCACGTCCCAGTGGAGGAGGCCCGGCGCGGGCTGGCTGAAGGGGAAAGGCGCGGTCTGGGTCACTAAATCCACCTCCGCCGGCAGCGCGTCGGTGAGGACGACGGCGGAGGCGGTCAGATCGCCTGTGTTGCCTAGGGCCAGGACGGCGGTGAAGGCCGCGCCGGCCAGGATGACCGGCGGGCCGGTGCAGGCCAGCGTCAGCGCCGACGCAGGGGGCTGAATCTGGGTGACGGCCTGGGCGGTGCTGTTGGTGATGGTCACCTCAGGGGTAGCGGTGGCCGCCTCGGCGGTGTTGGTGATGACCGCTGTCCCCGGCGTCTCCGTGACCTGCGCAGTGACAGTGATAAGGGCGGAGGTCGCGGCGGGGGGCAGGTTGCCCACCTCCCAGACCAGCGTGGTGGGGTCGGGCTGGGTGAACGTGTAGGGCGAGGTCTGGCTCACGAAGGCCACCGCCGCCGGTAGCGTGTCGGTGAGGCGGACGGCGGCGGCGGTGAGGGAGTGAGCGTTCCGCGCTAGCAGGGTGTAGGTCACCAATCCACCGGGGCGGGCCGTTGCCGGGCCGGATTTCTCCACCACCAGGTCGGCGTGAGAGGCGGAGTTGCGGGCTTTCGGCGTGCCGTTGATGGGGTTGCCGTTGGCGTCCAGACCGTTGCGGACTACGCCGTTGTTGGAGGCCCAGTTGGCGTCGGTGTCGGGGGCGGTGGGGTCTATGCGCTCCATGGAGCGATAGGCGGGGGGGCCGGAGCCGGCGGGCCATGCGCCGCCGTTGCCGTTGGCGGTGTCTATGACTTCGCCCAGGGGATTGGTGAGGGTCAGAACTTCGCCATCGTTGCTGAGGCCAGCGCCCGTGCTGGAGCCGAACGAACCGACGAAATCGGCGGTGACGTCAGAAACTGCCGAATCAGTGCCCCGTTCAATCAGGTAATAACCGAAGGCCGGGATAGAGCCACTTAATGTAAGGTCGGGCTTGCCGTCGGAGGAGAAGAGCCGCCAGCCGTCCAGGGAGATGGGCTGGTCGGTGGTGTTGTAGAGTTCAAACCACTCGTGGGCGGAATTAGCGGCGGTGCCGCTCCAGGTCACTTCGTTGATGACGACAGCGCCAGCGGAGGTATGAGCACCAGCTATCCCAAGCTCAGAGCTTGGAGGCGAAGGGAGCCAGTGCGTCACTTCTCCCTCTTGTCCCTCAGCCCGCTCGACAGTCAGGAGAGCCAAAGCCAGGAGGCCCAAGCTTGGGCACAGGGCTAGAGAGATTCTGTGAAGTGACAGCACCATTATCTCCTTACAAGATTCAGACGCGCGCTTGGGTTGAGCGAGCGGCGGCCAAAAGCTGAAACGTCAGTTCACACTTACTCGTGCCCTTTGGCGTTTCATCTGCCATTCTACTGCTGCGCCAGAATCTCGCCTACGCGATTCCCATCTCCTAGAAGTCCATCGCAAAAAGAAGAGAGCGCACTGCGGATGTGTCCTCTCAGCGCAGCAGGAAGGTGGAGTACAAACCGACCAGCAAGAAGAAGCCAAACCACGCGCCCAACATGCCGGTGGCGACTTTGCCCAGCCGCTCCACGCGCGCCGACACCTGCCCGTCCTTGCTGGCGTTGGCCTGGTACAGCACCAGCGACAGATACAGGATTACCATCACGCCGACGATCGTCGTGCCGCCGAAGACCAAGATCGAACCCCAGTCGAGGCGATACGGGTAATTCGCCACGCTGTAGCCGTAGCGCGCCAGCGACGCAACGCGGATCACCTCGCGGATGATCGCCACGCCGAGCACCGAAGCCAGCCAAACGGCGAGCGATAGCGGAGCCTTCGCCGCCGGCTGCTTCAAGCGCCAGAAGTAGGCCGTCAGCAGCGCGCTCAGCGCCACAATCGGCGCGGCGATGGCCGCCGTGACGCCGAACTCCGGCCCTTCGGTCAGCGCCCAGGCCAGCCCCGTCGCGCCGTAGATCGGGCTGACGGCCAGCGCCACGCGGCGGCCCAGCTCGCCCAGCCAGTCCAGAAACGTCACGTCGTCACCGCGCTTGCGCAAGTACCAGGAGGCGAACATCACCACCACCGCCATGCTCAGCGCTGCCTGCAACGGCAGCAAGAAGACCAGGCGCGGGATGTTGTAGGCGTGGAAAGTGACGCCGCGCGTGTCAATTGTGCCGTCCGGCATGTACCACTGCAACCACTGCTCGGGGCGGATGGAGACCGAATGCAGCACGTGCATTGTCCAGCCGGCGAAGAAGAGCAAGATGAGCGAGAGCACCGCCGTGAACACCAGCCGGCCGTCCTTGCTGCCCTTCAGGTAGAACACATAGGCCAAGCTGTAGCCGCCCATCACCACGAAGATGAAGAGCACCGACCAGAAGCCGGTCAGCGTGTTGGCGGCATACCACAGCGGGTCGTAGATGGTCTGCACGAACAGCAGCGGGGCGATGCCGGTGACGATGCCCAAGCCCACCAGGTTGGGCGTCAGGCGCGCCGCCAAGCGGCCGAGCGTCATCCAGCGCGCCTCGCCCTTGCGCGCGGTCATGGCGAAGATGCTCAGCGCGCTGGCGCCAAGCCCAGCAGTGACGAAGAAGATATGCAGCACCCAGGTGACCACCAGGAGCACCTGCAGCGCGGGGGGATAGAACGGCGCGCCCAGCGGGTCGCGCATCATTTGCAACATTTCACCTACGGTCATGGCGGTTTACCTCCAAGCTATCGTTGTGCAGTGGCTGCGGGTCGCGTTTCGGGATAGGTGTCGTGCAGGAACGCCTCGAGGTAGCGGGCGAGCGCGCGCCGCTCGGCGTCCGTGCCGACGAACGGGTGCATATACGGGAAGCCGCCGATGGCTTTGATGTAGGTGTCAATCTTGTCGGCGGTGGTCAGGTTGCGCATCCGCAGCAGGTTGGCCTGCGAGCGCAGATCCAGCCGCACGCCGGCGATGTTCATCGCCGTCTGGTGGCTGATGCTGTGGCAGGAGCCGCACTGCTGGATGGCGATCACGCGGCCGGCAGCCACTTCCGGATCGTCAAGGCCGAACGTGACCTTGGTGTTGGTGACTGTCTCCGGCGCTCGCACAAACGGCAGGTTGTTCAACATGCCGGTTTGGGACAGGTGCGCTTCTTCGCTTTGAATGCCGCGCGCGGCCATATCGTTGAACAGCAACTGGTTCGACGACATGTAGCCAAAGATGAGGTCCGGCTTGCGCAGCACCTCGCGCGTGCGCTCCGCGCCGAAGATCGCCAGATACATCACTGCCATTGCGCCCAGCGCCATGAAGCGCCGCTGCTTGCTCGGCATCAGCCAGGCAAAGAGCAGGCCGAGGGCGGTGGCCGCCAGCCCGAAGTAGATCAACGGGAACGTGGGCTGTGGGATGGCGCGCGATGGCAAGATGGCCTTGGCCCGCACGGGCAGCGATGGCTCATACCAGGTCAGCCAGATGAGCACGCCGCTGACCAACCCGACCAGGCCGAATGTTGCAGCATAGCGAATGATGCGCTCGCGCTCAAAGTAACCCTTCGGCAAGCCGGTCACCACAAATAGCGCCCATGCAGCGGTGATGGCCAGCATAAAAGCAAAGCGCATGGTCACCTGCGGCCAGAAGGTGGGGTTGAAGAAGCCGTTCAGGCTGTTGCCCGTCTCCAGCCACAGCCCCGGCGTGAGCTTGAACGAGAGGATGCCCACGATGATGCTGAGCGTGCCGGTGCCGCCCAGCGCCAAAATCCAGGCCAAGCGCAGGTGGGTCTGCTTGCTCACGCGGTTGAACGTGTAGTAGTAGGCGATGATGCCGATCACATCTATCAAAAACATGTACCACTCCGATCCCCAATACAACACGAAGTTGTGGATCAGCGTGGAGATGCCGCGCGGGTTGGCCGCCGTCGTGGTTTGCCAGATGCCCACGCCGGCCATGGCGCCGAACACGTAGGCGAACACCAGCAAGCCCAGCGCGCTGCGCTTGAGATAGACGTACAGCTCCTCGCGGTTCTCTTTAACCGCCCGCCGCTCCAGGTAGAGGTTGAACCAAGCGGCTGCCACGGTCAAGTGCGACGCCAGCACGTGAAACGCGGACACCAGCGCCACATACAGCGTCGAGTGGATGAAGAGTCCTTCCCAGAAGGGATACATGTCATCAACACCTCCTTGCAATCTGCGGCCTATCTTGACCGGCGGCGGCCTCCTTGTCTTTGCGCTGGCGCAAAAAAGCAGCCCGCGCGCGGCAAGTTGTGACAAACGTCGCTGCGCGATACTGGCATTCGTCACGCGCCATTCGGACAGGCGACGCCTGGCCTCAAGTCGAGGCGGCGGGATCTGCATCGCCTGCAGCGAGGGCGGAGAGCGCATCGAAGTCGCGCACGGCAATCGCGCCCCGCTGCGAGGCGACGATGCCCTGCCGCTCCCACTCGCTGAGCAAGCGCGAGGCGGTGAAGATCGTCGTCACCGCCATGGCGGCCAGGTGCTCGCGCGTGACGGTGATGAGGATGCTGCCGTCGGGCTGAGCCGGCTGCGCGCGGGCCAGCTTGACCAGCGCGCGCGCCAGGCGGCGGCTCACGCTGTGAAAGGCCAGGTCTTGATAGCTCTGTTGCAACTCCACGTAACGCGCCATGGCGACGCGCAGCGCATTGTGCAGAATGATCGGGTATTTCTTCGCCAGACGCTGGATCTCCGATCGCGTCCACGCCAGCACCGTCGCGGGCTGCGCAATCTGCGCGCCGGTCGAGTAAGCGCCCTCCTCGAGCAGCGCCGTGACGCCCACCACGCGCCCGGCCGACATCGCGCCTAGCACCACCTCGTGACCGTTGAGGTCTTGCTGGATGAGGTGCGCCGACCCGCTGAGCAGCGCGTAACATGCCTCGGCCGGCTCGCCTTGCCTGAAGAGCGTGTGACCTGCCGGCAAGCGCTGCGGCGGCAGGGCCGCCGACAGCGCATCGTGGAAGCTCTCGGCCGGCAGCCCCTGAAACAGGTCAACCTCGTATAGCTTTTGCAACATGGGAAAGGTGTCGTTGCTTCGCCCCGCGATGGCGACGCCATGCGGGGGCGCGACAGGCGCGGCTGCGGCTCAACGCCGGAGCAAGATCGCAGCCGCCCAACAGTAAAGGATCGATTGTGGAAGGATGCGCTCGGCGGATGCCGGGCGCTTGAGTGCGTGGCGCATCGTCGCGAGGCGCACGCCTCGCCCGCGCCGACTCATCCAAACATGCGCTCACGCGCGCCGAAGCGGCTCGGGCGCGCGCGGCGGCGGGTGGGGCACCTCAATGGAGACGCGCGCGCGTGTGACTTGTGCGCATGTCAGCAAACCGATGAGCGTTCGGCGCGCGATAAGGGATGCAGGCGGCCTCGGCTCAACATCGGTCAGCGACTGGATGAGCTCGCGGAGTTGAGCGAGGAAAGGCTCGCAAGGCGCATCGAGCTGAAAGCGGGGCTCCGACAGATGCGCCGGCAGGTGTCGCGTCGCCCATTCGTGCTGCCAGCCGCTCCGCATTGCGGCGCGATGCTGCGCCGCGTGCGTCAGCCGGCAAAACGCCAGGCACACGACCGGCGCGTATAGTATCACCAGCGCTAACCAGGCGCGCAGCGCGATGCCGAGCGCGCGCCGAGCGATCAAGCCTTGCACAACCTGGGCCATTCTAAACAAAGCGGGATGCGCCCGTTTCCTTGACAACGCCGAGCGATGTGTTATCCTTCTTGATAATGATATTGTTTTTGATAATAGAGCGCTATGCCTCTGAAGAACTTCGCCGTCATCAACCACCCTGTTCGGATGCGCATCTACCAGGCGCTGTGCATGGAGACGCTCTCCACCAACCAGCTTGCCCGCCATTTGCCCGATGTGCCGAAGCCGTCGCTCTATCGCCACATCCATCACATGCTCGAGGCCGGCGTGATCACGGTCGCCCACACGCGCTCGGTCAACGGCATCGAGGAACGCTTCTTCGCGGCAGCCAGGGAGCTGATCGCGCCGGAGGACCTGCGTCAAGCGGAGAGCCTGGAGCAGTTCGCCGACCACGTGCAACTCTACGGCAACGGCGTGACGCAAGAGCTTGTGCGCTACATCTTGTCGCACGGCGAGCTTCACATCCAGAACATCGCCGTCCGCGACCATGCGTTCTACGCCACCGAGCAGGAGTTCGTCCAGGCCCGCGAGGCGATCTATCGCCTACTGCAATCGCTGGAGGCGCAGCCGCCGGCGCCTGGGCGCAAGAGATACCGCCTGTTTGTGATGGGGCATCCGTCCGACGGCGCAACGACTGAGGCGTGACACAACTTCGCCTCATGGAGACCTAACTATGCAAAATCTCTATCTCGCTCAAACACAACAGGGCAAAAATGCCTGGCGGCGCTATATGCTCGGCGCCGTGGCGATCTTCGTCTTTTGGCAAGTGGGAACTGCTTTCGTCCTCGTCGCCGTCGGCGCGCTCGAAGAAAGAAGCATCCCCGGCTTCGCGCTAAGTTTAGCCTCTTTTGCCTTCTTGCTCTTCGGAACTTGGCTCTTCAACCGCTTGTTGCACGGGCGCTCGGTGCGCAGCCTGACTACGCCGTTCGCGCGGCTGAGCTGGGCGCGGGTGCTTGCCGGCGGCGCGCTCTGGGCGGCGGTTTCGGCCCTGGCAATGGCTGTTGAGGCGGTTCTGTACCCCGGTCGTTACACCTTTAACGGCGTGTCGGCCGACTTTTGGCCCTATCTTGCCATCGGGCTTGTGTTGACTCCCCTGCAGACGACCGCCGAGGAATACTTCTTTCGGGGATATCTGCTCCAAGCGAGCGGGCGGTTGACCCAGAACCCCATCATCCTGTCTGTCTTGAACGGCCTGCTGTTTACGTTGCCCCATCTCGCCAATGTGGAGGCCGGCGAGGTGGGCTTGCTAGGCTCGCTCGCGCTCTACGGCGGCATGGGGTTTCTGCTGAGCTGGGTCACGCTGCGCACGCAGACGCTGGAGATGGCGATAGGCATTCACGCCGTCAACAACTTGTTCGCGGTGCACGTGGTCAACTACGTCAATTCATCGGTGCCTGCGCCGTCTCTGTTCTCCTTGTTGGTCATTGACGCGGCTTTTGCGAGCTTCGCCTTCCTGGCGGCCGCCGCCGTGTTCATCGCCATTTTAGAGATGACGGCGCTCAGGCGCCCGTTGCAAAACCGCAACGTTGCGCGCGCATGAGCGCTGAGCTGGCCGCGCGCGTCGGGCGAATGCGTCGGGCCGGCGGATCAACGCGCGGAGAACCGGAAGACCGTCGTGGATGCGAAGCGCTCGCCCGGCCGCAGCACGACGCTCGGGAAGCCCGGCTGGTTGGGCGAATCGGGGAAGTGCTGCGTCTCCAGACATAGGCCGGCGCGCCGACCGTAGACCCTTCCGCCTTTGCCGGCGATCGCGTCGGGCAGGAAGTTGCCGCTGTAGAACTGCATGCCGGGCTCGGTGGTGTGCACCTCCAGCATGCGACCGCTCGACGGCTCGTAAAGGCGCGCGGCGAAGCGCAGCTCGCCCATCGCGCCGTTGATGACGAAGTTGTGGTCGTAGCCGCCGGCGCGGGCGATTTGCTCATGCGGGTCGTCAATCCGCGCGCCGATGCGCATCGGCTGCCGAAAGTCCAGCGGCGTGCCCTCGACCGGCTGCAGCTCGCCGGTGGGGATGAGCGCCTCGTTCACCGGCGTGAAGCGATCGGCGTTGATCATGATCTCGTGGTCGAGGATGTCCCCCTTGCCGGCGAGGTTGAAATAGGTGTGGTTGGTGAGGTTGAGGATGGTGGGCTTGTCGGTGCGCGCCAGGTAGCCGATGTGCAATGCGTTGTCGCGCGTCAGCGTGTAGGTCACCGTCACTTGCAGGTTGCCCGGATAGTTCTCCTCACCGTCCGGGCTGAGGTAAGACAGCGCCAGGCTGACCGCGCCGTCGCTGCTGCCGGTGGACGCGCGCCACAGCTTCTTGTCGAAGCCGGCCAGGCCGCCATGCAGGTGATTCGGGCCGTTGTTCACGGCGAGCTGATACGTCAGGCCGTCCAGGGTGAAGCGCCCGCCGGCGATGCGGTTGGCGAAGCGCCCCACAATGCAGCCGAAATACGGATGGCCGGCCAGATAGCCGTCCAGGCTGTCGAACCCCAGCGCCACGTCGTCGAGGTTGCCGGCGCGATCGGGGACGCGCAGCGCCGTGATGATGCCGCCGTAGGTGATGATCTGCACGCTCATGCCGTTGTCATTCTCGAGCGTGTGCTGCTCGACTGCGGCGCCGTCGGGCAGATGGCCGAAGAAATTGCTGCGAATGTTCATCGGTAAACCTGATCGTGATGGAATTGCGCCGGTCGCTGCGACGGATGGGCTGCCGCCCTGCGCGCAAACGGCACACAGGCAGTGTACAACACGCGCAACGCGCGGCCTCTCACTCGCGCGCCCGATGATCCTCAGCGTCTGCCCCAACCGATCCGCCACAGCAGGAGTCGGACTTCCCTGAGGAAATCCGACTCCTAGGCTGCGCCGCAGCCCGCCTAGGGCTTGCGCGTGATCGGCGCGAAGACCGAGCAGTTGCTGCGGCTGAACTCGGTGGCGTATGACACCAGAATCGCTAAGCCGCGCACCACGGCGGTGTAGCAGCCGCCCGATAGGGATTAGGTTCGGATCGGTGATGCTCCAGTTGCCGTTCGCGTCGGTGGTGGCCGATCCCACAAATGCGTAGCCCTCGCCAAAGCCGCTGGGGTCGAGCGCGATGCGGTATAGGTCCACTGTCGTGATCACCAGAAAGGCCGTGCCGTTGGCCTTGCCCTGCACCAGGCCGGTGTTCGGGTTCACCGAGGTGATGAAGACATAGGGCGGATTGGGCGTGTTGGAGCTGTGGTCGGCGGCTGTGCACGACGTCTCTAAGACGCTACGGGACTTCAGCGCGACGCTGCCGACTAACTGCTCCCCCGAATACACCACCTTTTGCGTCCAGCTATGGCCCGGTTCAGGATCGGCCGGCAAGGTAACTCCTTCGTTTGACTCGACGGTGAAATCAAACTGCATGTCTGCCGAGGCAACAAACGGGTTGGACAGCGGCGTTAGGGCGATCAGATCGCCGTTTCGGCACGCCCAGCTGCCGGCGCGCGTGACCCCACCCTCAAAGATGTCATTATCATCGAAGCCGTCCGGCCGGACGCTGGTGATGACGCGCGTGAACGCGCTGTTGCTGGGGCCGCTTATCCGATACTCCCACGATGCGCCCTGCGCCACCGGCAGGTAGCGGTGCGCGCACGCGCCGACGGCCTGCGATGCGCCCTCCGCCGTTTGCTGCGGGGCGGCTGCAGGCGTCGCAGTTGGCGCTTCGGTTGGCGCGGGGACGGCTGTAGGCGGCTCAGTTGGCGCAGATATGCTTGTGGGCGTCGCAGCCGGCGCCTCGGTCGGTTCAAGCGTAGGCGCGAGTGTCGTGGCCGAGGCGGCGGTCGGCCTAGCATCGCCCGTGGACGAGCCGCCCGAGTCGGTAACCGCGCTCGGTGAGCAGGCGGACAAAATAAACATCGAGGCAAGGCTAACAAGGTAAATGCGCTTCATTTTGTCTTTGCACGCGCTCGGTCCCTCCTTAAAAAAGGATGTAGCCGTCAGTATGTGGTCGAGGCGTCCACAAAACGTCCACACGAGCGAGTGACGTGTCAGCGCGTTGACACGATTTACAGGCTGGAAGGTTGGGGGCGGAGTTTATTTATGTTAAATGTGGGGTGTCGGGCCAGATATTGTCGTTGGAAGCGCGCAGGATGGCGCGGTTGAAGGCAAAAGCAGAACGGTAATGCGCGCGCTGAGTTTCAGGCAAGGCTGCTTCGATTTGCCGGAGGTGGGCGACGGCCTGGGCTAAGGCGGCGCGCGCCTCGTCCGTCCGGCCCAGCGCGCGCAGCACCTGCGCCCGCGCAAACCAGATTTGCTGCGGGTTCTCCACATTAGGCATGCATTGTGCGTCGGCGATGGCCTGAGCGCTGTGCGCTTCGGCGGCCGGCAGGTCGCCCAGGCGCAGGCAGGCGATCGCCAGGAAGGCGCGGTCAATGCTCACGTCCAGGTGACCTTGTGCGCTGCGCAGGGCCAGGCCCTGCTCCATGCGCGCGCGCGCTTCGTCCAGCCGGCCCTGTTGCAGCAGCGCGGCGCCCAGGTTGGCCAGCGCGGCGGCCTGCTGCGCCGGCAGGTTGGCCTCGCTGGCGCGCGCGTAGGACTCGCGCAGCCAGCGTTCGCCCTCCGCGCCTTGGCCCAGCCAGACGTATGCCGCGCCGATGTTGCTGGCCGCCACGCACAGCCCGCGCGCGTCCTGAATCGCCTCAAATAGCGCGTATGCCTCGCGCGCCAAGGCGACGCCTTGCTCAAAGTCGCTGGTGCGCAGGGCGAGCGTGCTGGCGTTGACGCGCGCGGCGGCCATGCCCTGGCGCAGGTCGAGCGCGGCGTAGCCTGCGTAGGCGGCAGCGTAGGCGGCCAGCGCTTCGTCGAGCCGGCCCAGGCGGGCGCATGCGCGGGCGATCAGCGTCTGGGCGTTGGCTTCGGCGTCGGGCAGGCCGCGCTGGACGAACAGCCGCGACGCCTCCTGTCCATAGGTTAAGGCAGTAGCGAAGTCACCGCGAACCGAAGCCAGCGTGCCTCGTGCGAGCATGAGCTTTGGCAGCAGCGGCGAACGCGCGCCGGCCAGAGCGACTGCCCGGTTGAGCGCGGCCTCCGCCGCATCGTAGCGCTCGCGCAGTTGTTCGATCTCCGCCCAGGTCAGCCAGACTTGCGCTTGAGCGCTGGGTTCGCCTTGCCGGGCCGACGTCAGCGCTTGTTGGAAGGCGGACTCGGCTTCTGACCAGCGATGGCGTTGTGCCAGGGCGCGCCCCAGGGCCATCAAGATGCGGCTGTCGCCGTGCAGCGTGCAGGCCGAAGCGCGCTGCAGCGCGTCTATGGCTTCGTCCCATGCGCTGCGCGCCAGGGCATCCTGCCCCCGTCGGTAGTGCGCTTCCGCCTGCCACTCGGAGCGATGGGGCATGGCGTCGGCGAGTTGGCGCAGGGCGGAAAGAGCGGCGGCTTGCCGTTCGTGTTGGCCGCTTTCGCGCAGCAGGCTTTCCTGCAAGCAGAGCAGGTCGAACTGGAGCTCGGGCTTGCGGGCCAGGGCTAGGCCGCGCTGAACAGCGCCGAGCGCCGCCGGATAAGCGTAGCGCTCGCGCGCGCGGCGGGCTGCTTCCAGCCATAGCGCGGCTGCGCGGTTGGGTTGGCCGGCGGCCTCCAGGTGATGCGCGATGCGGCTGGGATCGGCGTGATGCTGATAGAGCAGACCGGCGGCTTGCCGATGCAATTGCTGGCGGCGCGCAGGAGAGATCGCATCCAGCGCCGCGCGCTGTATTTCCGGCGCGGCGATGGCATACCGGTCGCCGCAGCAGGTGAGCCAGTGCCATTCCGTGGTCAACGCCTCACACGCGCGCTCCACGTCGTCCAGGTTGCGTCGGCTCAAGCGCTCCAGCGCAAGCACGGCGGCGCTGCCGAAAATGGCGAGGGCTTCCAACACTTGGCGCGTGGTCGAGTCGAGGGCGGCCAGGTTGATTTGGATCGCGGCGTGCCATGAATCCGGCAGCTTGGCGTTGGGCGTTGAGGCGGCGCGCAGCATATCCAGCGCGCTGCGCGCCGCGCCGCCGGTGCAAGTCCAGATTGTGTCGGCGAAATCGGCCGGCAGGCCGCAGCGCTGCACCAGGGTAGCGATAGCAGCCTGGCTGAGGGGCGGCAGGCGCCACATGCGCAGCATGTCCTGCGCTTGCAGCTCGTCGAGCAATGCCCGCAACGCCTCAGGCGCGGCTTGGGTGGCATCGCGACAGGTGATGATCAGCGCCAAGTGGCTGCCGGCAAGGCCGCGCGCTAACCAGCCAATGGCTTCGACCGATGCCGCGTCGGCGCAATCCACATCGCTCAACACCGCAGCGGTCGGGCGGCCATCCGTCAACGCCAACAATGCCCGCGGCAGGGCTTGCAACAGCCGGCGCGATGCCGTGGTCGGCGATGGCCCTTCGGTCAGGGCGGACGGGTGAGGGAGCTGGGGGAAGATCGCGCGCAGTTCCGGCAGCAGGCGCACGGCTTCGCTCATCCAGAGGTTGGGCGACGCTGTGTCAAACGCGGCCGACTCGCGCGCGCGCGCCAGGTGTTCGCGCGCGGCGGCATCGAGCAGGAGGCGCATGAGATCGAGAGGCGCATCCGCTGCTGCGGCGTGGCCGCTGACTTCCCAGACGTTCACATCTGCCCGTCGCTTGCATACCGTCCTCAAGGCTTGCTCAACCAGGGTGCGCTTGCCGGCGCCGGTCGGCCCTTGTATCCACAGCACGCCGGACATGTGTCGCAGCGCCTGCGCAATGGCTTCGGCAAGCTCACGCTCGGCGGCCTCGGCGCGCGGGGCGATGTCCGCCAAGCGCAGGCGATGAGCCGGCGAAGGCGGCGAGGCGACGTCGGGCGAGGGCGCGAGCCAGATAGGGCGGCTGTCCGCGTCGCTCGGCGGCAGGCCAAAGGCCAGCGGGCGCACTTCATCAATCCGCCCTTCCAACACGGCCTGATACACGGCGCGCGTCGCTTCGTCCGGCTCGACGGCCAATTCGCGCTCTAGCAGGCTGGCGCACCAGGCAAATTGGCGGACGGCCTCGCTGCGTCGGCCGATTGCGGCATATAGCCAGATGGCCTTGCGGTAGAGGTCTTCCGCAAGCTCATCGAGCGCCAGGGCTTGCGCGACGGTTGCGACCGCGAGGGGATAGTCTTTGAGGGTCACATACCCCCTGATCATGCGGCGCAGCGTGTCCATCTTAAGGCGCGTGAAGCGTTCGCGCTGCTCCAGCAGCCAGTTCTCGAATTCCGGCGCGTCGTCGAGCTCAAATCCCTTCAAGAGCGGTTCGGCGCTGATGCGCGCGGCCTGTTCGGCGGCGCGCAGGCCGGACGGGTCGGGCAGGTGATGCGCTTGCGTGGAGAGCTGGATGAAATCGCGCGCGTCCACGCGGCACATGTGCGGGTTGAGCTTGAGCAGAATGCTGCTTGAGCCTGTCGCGCCGGAGAGCAGCCGCGTCGCCGGCTGTCCGATCGCGCAGCGCAGTTCGGATAGCGAGCGACGCAGACGCTGGCGGGCGACATCTTGAGGGGCGTCGGGCCACAGGAGATAGCACAGCTCATCGCGCGTGATCGGCCGCTCGTTCAGCGCTAACACCGACAAAATCGCCAGCGGCTGGCGCCGGCGGAAGGTGAGTTCACGCTGGTCGGCGATCAAGCGCGGCGGGCCGAACACCCTGAACTCCAAGTTAAAAGCAGATGACGCGCCGGCGTTCATGTCGCAATAAAGGACGCACCTCAGAGTTAGGACAGCGCCCTTTCCCCTGATATGCCGGAGATGTTATTCGATCAGCCGCCTCCCGTGACGACGAACTTCACGCAAACCGGCTTGGGGACGTGAAGCCGATCGCGCGCCGAAAGCTGGCCGGTTGCTTCGTCCACGGCGAAGAGCGTGATTGCGTCGCTTTGTTGGTTGGCGACCCACATGAAGCGGCCGGTGGGATCCAGCGCGAAGTTGCGCGGCCAGCGCCCGTTCGTCGGCGTCTGGCCGCGCGGCGATAGCCGACCGTCGTCCGCGATGGCGAAGATGGCGATGCTGTCGTGCCCACGGTTCGAGCCATACAGGAAGCGCCCCGATGGCGCAATGTGCACATCGGCGCAGTAGCTGGTCTGTGCGTAGCCTTCCGGCAGCGTGGCGATCGTCTGCAGCTCGCGCAGCGCGCCGCGTTCGGCGTCGTAGGCGAACGCGGTCACCGTGTTGTCCAGCTCGTTGATGACGTAGGCGAAGCGACCGCTGGGGTGAAAGGTGAAGTGGCGCGGGCCGGCGCCGGGCTTCACCGGCGCAAACGCCGGCTCGTTCGGCGCCAGCTTGCCGCGTTCGGCGTCGAAGCGATAGATCATCACCCGGTCTAGGCCGAGGTCGGCGACGAAGGCGAAGCGATTGGCCGGATCGAGGATGACTGAATGCGCGTGCGGCCCCTCTTGTCGCTGCGGGTTGACGCCGGTGCCGTGATGCTGCGCGAAGTCGCTGGCTTCGCCCAGCGCGCCATCCGCGGCGATCGGCAACACGGCGACGCTGCCGCTGCCGTAGTTGGCGACGAGGACGTGTCGCCCGGTCGCATCCACGGTGAGGTGGCACGGCCCCGCGCCGATGGACGACTGCTGGTTGAGCAGGCGGAGTGCGCCGGTCTGCGCTTCGATGGCAAATGCGCTCACCGCGCCGGCCGGTTTGCCGCCGAAGTCGCCCACCTCGCTTACGGCGTATAGGAAGCGCCGCGAGGGATGGATGGCCAAGAACGACGGGTTGGACACACCCTCGGTTGCGCCGAGCGGCTGCGCCGTCCCGCATTCCGCGTCGAAGCGGAAGGTGAAAATCCCCTCGCGCCGACCGTCGGTGTAAGTGCCGACGAAGGCAAAAAATGTGGATGCCATGTTTCCTTTATATCACCAGGCCGACCTGCGCAGCCGCCGGGATTCTTGAGAGGCGAGGATGGATATCGCGCAGTGCGTCAATGAAAAAGCACGCGCCTTGGCTGCTTTGCGCAACCAAGGCGCTTCGCATGCCCAGGACAGGATTTGAACCTGCAAGCCTTTCGGCACTACCCCCTCAAGATAGCGTGTCTGCCAATTCCACCACCTGGGCTTGTGCGCGAATTATATCAGCCAAGGCGCGGTGTATCAATCGCTTTACAAGGGATGCAGCTCGCCGCTGATTCGGTGGATCGAGGCGTGCTGGGTGTCTGGACGCGCATCGTTTGCGGTTGACATAGAAACAAGTCCGGGTGAGAATGGCGAGGCAATTCCAAGAAGAGAGGTCAGAGGGGGCCCGTAGTCCAATCGCATCGCGGTCTGCCGCTTCGAGCCTTTTCATCACTTCTCCGTTAAGCAATGTTTCGACACAATTGATGATGAGGTGGACTTGCTCGCTCCGCAGGCTTGTCGGCGCGCTCCTGATCATATTGCTTGGCGTCGCTGCTCCGGCGGTCAGCGCGGCGCATGCGCAGGACCAACAACCGCCTCATCCTCCTACCCCGACGCCGATACCCATTCCGCCGCCGGCGCGCAAGATCGCGCTGCCGCCCGGCGCGTTCAACATCGCCTTGCTGGGCATTGATAAGCGACCGGATCGCGGTTTCATGAATACCGACGTCATCATCATCGCCAGCGTCAATCCCGATGCGCCGATCGTCACCCTGCTCTCGATCCCGCGCGACACGCCGGTATACATCCCCGGCGTTGGCATGAGAAAAGTCAACCAGGCCTATGCCCTGGGCGGCCCGGATCTCTTCAAAGAAACCATTCGCTACAACTTTGGCCTGGACGTTGCGAATTACGCCATGGTGAACTTCGCCGGACTGGTGCGCGCTGTAGACGCGCTGGGGGGCGTAGATGTGATCGTCACCTGCCCGATTCAGCACAACTTCCCGCGCGACCCCTATTACATGGGCGGCAGCATCGTGGCGAAGGACTACGTGGACACGTTCACCGGCGAGGTGTGGCCGGCCGGCTCGCGTGTGCCGCTGCTGCGCATAGACCTGCCGAAGCCCGGCGTGTATCGCTTGAATGGCCTGCAAGCGCTGGCTTACGTGCGCGCGCGCTACAACGTCCCCGGCGGCGATGTAGACCGAGGTCGGCGCGAGCAGCGCATCGTGCGCGCCTTGCTGGCCAAGGCCCGCCAGGTCGGTTCGCTCACCAAGCTCACCGAGCTTTATCACGCCTTGCGCAACGACGTCGAAACCGACTTGACGCTGGAGAGCATCCTGCGCTACGCCCTGATGATTGACAAGATCGGCGATGCCGTGGTGCGCAGCCGCTACCTGATGGGCTACGACGCGAACGGCGCCGCACTGGAGGGTGCGCCAAGAAACTGGAACGACCGGCTGGACTACATCCAGAAGGCTTTGAACGTCGCCCTCAACCAGCGCATCAACGACGGCATCCCGATCAAGGTGCTAGACGGCGTCGGCGACCCAGGTTTTGCGTTGGCGGCAGCAGACCGCCTGAAAGAGTTGGGCCTCGTGGTGACGGCCATCGAGCCGGCCGGGCAGCGCTACGCGCGCACGATGGTGCTTGACCACACGACGACCAAGAAGGGCAGCCCGCTGCCGCTCTTGCTGCGCGCGTTCAACATCAACCCGAAGCACGTCGTCGCCGAGCCGAACCCCGACGGTCCGCGCTTCACCATCATCGTGGGGCCCGACTTCAACACCTGCTACTATGCCAAGTCGCTGGCAGCGGCGGGCAGTCAGCCGGTCAAACCACAGGAGACCGCTTCGGAGGAAGCGCTACGGCCTTTGCAGGCCTCGGTCGTCGTCACGGATACCGCGCGCTTGAGCCAGGCCGTAGCCGAGTCGCTCAACCAGCAAGCCGCCGTTGTGGTCACCGCGACAGCGCTGCTCGACCCGGCGGCCGCAGCCGCGACGTCGCCCGCGCCGCCGGAGGTTGCGCCGCCGATCTTCTTGGTGCCGCCGGGCGACATCGTCAACATCCGCAGCGCGCCGACCGTGCGCTCACGCAGCCTGGGTCAGTTGCGCGGCGGGTTCAGCAGCGCGATCCTCGGCCGCAGCGTGGACGGCAACTGGCTGCAGTTCCAGATGCCGCGCACCGGCCGGCTGGCTTGGGTGAACAAGAACGTTGTGCAGGTCAAAGGCTACTTCCAGGCGATAGCTGCGGAAGGCGACGAGGCGCAAGCGCGGGCGCTGCCCAATCTCGACGCGCCGCGCATTGTCATCCCGGCCGGCAATGTGGTGAACGTGCGCAGCGGCCCCGGCCTCACCTTTGACATTCTTGGCCGGATGCTTGCGCGCCAGTCGGCGCCGATCATCGGGCGCAGCGCCGATGGCCTGTGGTGGCAGATCGAGTTCGGCGGGCGACCGGCCTGGATCTCGGCGCGTTACGTGCGCGCCGTGGGCAACGCCGGCAGCGTGCCGACGATGGTGCAATGAGCATGCCTCGGCGTTAGCGCGGCGTGAAGTCGGTCTCCGGCGTCAGCTCCCGCGCAAACGCAGCGATCAGCTTAGCCGCGTTTTCCACGTCGCTCAGCGCGATCATCTCGTTTGGCGAGTGCATGTAGCGGTTGGGGATGGAGATGACGCCGGTCGCTACGCCGCCGCGCGAGAGATGGATCGCGTCGGCGTCGGTGCCGGTGGCGCGCGGGCTGGCCTCCACGGCGTAAGGAATGCCCTCGCGCTCGGCCAGGCCAACCAGCATGTCAAACACGACCGGGCTGCCCGCCGACCCGCGCGAGATGACCGGCCCGCCGCCCAGCTTCACATCGCCGGAGCGCCGCTTGTTTGCGTCGGGATGGTCTGTGGCGTGGGTCACGTCCACCACGATAGCGGCCTGCGGCGCGAACGAGAAGGCCGAGGTGTGCGCGCCGGCGAAGGTGATCTCCTCCTGCACCGTCGCCACTGCAGCGACGGTTGCAACTGGGCGCGCTTGCGCCAGCAAACGCAGCGCCTCCAACACGGTGAACGCGCCGATGCGGTTGTCAATGCTGCGAGAGACGATGCGCCCGTTGGGGAAGTCGTAGGCCGGCGCGTCAATCACGCCGGCCGCGCCGACCCGCACGCGCGCCAGCGCCTCGTCGCGGTTCTTCGCGCCGATGTCAATCCACAAATCCTCGATCTTGCTGGCCTTGTCGCGCTCGTCCGGCTTCATCAGATGGATGGCCTTTTTGCCAATTACGCCGATCACGTCGCCTTGTTTGCCGAGCAGGCGCACGCGCTGGCCCACCAGCACCTGTGGATCCCAGCCGCCGATCGGCGCAAACCACAGGTAGCCTTCTTCATCCACGTGAGTGACCATCAGGCCGATCTCGTCTATGTGGCCGGCCAACAGCACGCGCGGCGCGCCTTCCGCGCCGTTCAACACGGCGTATGAATTGCCGCGCACGTCGGCGCGCACTTCGTCGGCGAAGGTCATGGCTTCTTCGCGCCAGGCTCGCGCCGGGGCGGCTTCGTCGCCCGATGGGCCGGGCGCGCTGAGGAGTCGCTTGAGGAATGCGATGGAGCGCTCGTTCATGCGCGCGATTATCCATGATGTTCAGCGCCGCACGCCCAAACGCCGCTGCCGTAGCGGTCAGCTACGCCACCGGCGCGCTAAAATCGCGCGCGTGAACGCGAAAGCTGTTTTGGCGGCGATGGCCGGCGCGCTGCTGATAGCCTGCGCGCCCGCGCAGGACGCCGGTCAAAACCTGCCGCGTCGTCCCGCGCCGCCGGTCTTCGGCCGGTTTGACCCGGCCGCCACGCGCGATGTTGACGTGGACGCCCTGCCGGTGCTGCCGGAGATCACGCCGACGATGGCGGAGTCGCTGCGGGCGGTCTACCAGGCCGGCCTGGCCAAGGGCAACAATCCGCGCGTGCTCGTCAAGCTCGGCGACTGCATGACCGAGAACGAGCATTTCCTGGCGCCGCTCAGCGCCAGGCGCTACGAATTGGGCGACTACGCGGCGCTCCAACCGACGCTCGAACATTTCCTGGGCGTTCCGGCGCGGGCCAACGGCGGCCGGCCGTGGGATAAGGACTCGTTCGCCACCCCCGGCTTGGCCGCGGCCGGCGGCTTTAACGTGGCCGGCCCGCTCGACCCGACGTGGTCGAACCCCGAATGGTGCGCCGCCGACGAGTCGCCACTGCAGTGCGAGTTTCGCGTCTCCAAGCCGGCCTTCGCCATCGTCATGTTCGGTACAAACGACGTGAACACTACCGACCTGGCGACCTACGACTTCTACCTGCGCACGATCATCAGCCAGAC
>JBKBID010000021.1:0-37857 GCA_046299515.1 Thermoflexales bacterium
GCTGTCACTTCTGCGCCATTGCTCAAGCGCACGCGCGCCACTTTGCGCAGCGCCGAGTTCGGCTTCTTGGGCGTTTGCGTGCGCACCACGGTGCACACGCCGCGCTTCTGCGGCGCACCCTTTGGCTGAATCGTCCGCTTGCCGCCCTTCAGCGAGTTCGTCGTGAACTGCAGCTGCGGCGCTTTGCTCTGCGAGCGCTTCGGTTTGCGGCCCTTACGGACCAGTTGGTTGATCGTCGGCATGCTCTTTTTACGATTTGAATCCAGATCACTTTTGTCGAGCGTTATCGCCCGAACTATATTCAGGCGACAAGAGAGGCTACTGCGTGCTACAGTAGCCTCTCGTTTCATTCAATTTGGGCTGGCGCGCTTCCGCGCTTAACTCACAATCCAGCCTGGCAATTATACATAGCGGTGAATTTGTGTCAATGTTCTGGGATGGTGGTGTCTGTCACATGAGCAGTTGGCGAGTTGCTCAGGTCAGGACAAGCAACAGACAACCGCGCTGTTCCACGCTCAAGGGTGCGCTCCGACAACCGCTCGGGCCGCGCATCCAGCGCGGTGGCTTTTACTGCGTTGGGTCTTCTTCAGTGCGCGCCGCCATGCCTGCGTCCGCAGGCCGGATGCGCTTAAGCGACCAGGTCATCCAGTACGGCGCCGCGCAGGTCCAGCTCCTCAGCAAAATGACAGGCCACCCGTCGGCCGCCGCCAACATCGCGCAGGGCCGGCGCCTCGCGCCGGCAACGCTCCTGCGCGTAAGCGCAGCGCGGATGAAAGTAGCAGCCGCTCGGCGGGTTGGACGGATCGGGCACCTCACCTTCCAGCCGGATGCGTGCCACGCGGTTGCGATGGCGCGGGTTTTGGATCGGCACGGCGGACATCAGCGCTTCGGTGTAGGGGTGTTTGGGCTGGCGAAACAGCGCATTCACCGGCGCAATTTCCACCACACGCCCGACGTACATCACCGCGACGCGGTCGCAGATGTAACGCACCACGCTCAAGTCGTGTGAGATGAACAAATAGGTCAAGCCCATCTCCTGGCGAAGCTGCTCCAGCAGATTGAGCACTTGGGCGCGGATGGACACATCGAGCGCCGCCACCGCCTCATCGCAGATCACCAGCCGAGGGTTTGTCACCAGCGCGCGGGCGATCACGATGCGCTGGCGCTCGCCGCCGGAGAAGGCGTGCGGATAGCGACGGATGTACTCCGGGCGCAAACCGACCCGCACCAACGTTTCTTTCACGCGATCCTCCAGCTCACTGCCGCGCACGTTGGTGAGGCTGAGCAGCGCCTCGCCGACGTTCTGGAACACCGGCATGCGCGGGTTCAGCGACGAATACGGGTCTTGGAAGATCATCCGAATGTCGCGCCGGTAGGGCTTGAGCTGATCTTCGTTGAGGGCGGCCAGGTCCACCACCTGGCCATCACTGTTGCCGTAGTACAGCATCTGGCCGGCGGTGGGCTTGTAGGCGCGCGCGATGCACCGCCCAACAGTAGTCTTGCCGCAACCACTCTCGCCCACCAAGCCGAGCGTCTCGCCGGCAGCCACGTCGAACGTCACCTCGTCCACCGCCTTCACGTAACCTTTGACGCTGCCGAACGTGCCCTTGGTAATGGGAAAGTGCATCTTCAGGTCGCGCACTTGAAGCAGCGCCCCGGCAGCTGATGCGGCTGCCGAAGTGGCTGGGGGAAGTTGTCCGTTGTTAGTCATCGTATCTTTTTGAGTGGCAAAGCGCGCTCGCTACGCCGCCAGCTCAGCCGCCGCGGGTACTGTCTCGCGCGCGGCGTCGTCGTATAGCAGACAGCGCGCGCGGTGGCCGTGGCCCAGCTCAATCATGCTCGGCTCCACCGTCTGGCAGATCGGCATCGCGCGCGAGCAGCGCGGGTGGAAAGTGCAACCCGAAGGGCGACGGAACGGGCTGGGCACCATGCCCTGGATCGGCTCCAAGGGCTGGCGCGTGACGCTGATCTTCGGCACGGAGCTGAGCAGCGCCTGCGTATAGGGATGTTTGGGGTTATTGAAGATGGTGTCCACATCGCCGCTCTCCACCACGCGCCCCAAGTACATCACTGCAACGTAATCGGCGATCTCGGCCACCACGCCGAGGTCGTGGGTGATGAAGAGGATGCTCATGTTGTATTCCCGCTGCAGGTCGAGCATCAAGTCGAGGATTTGTGCCTGGGTGGTCACATCGAGCGCGGTGGTGGGCTCGTCGGCGATCAGCAAGCTGGGGTTGCAGGAGAGGGCCATGGCGATCATCGCGCGCTGGCGCATCCCGCCGCTGAGGCGGAAGGGATACTCGTCCACCAGGCGCTCCGGGCGCGGGATGCGCACCCTGCGCAGCATCTCAATCGTGCGCGCGCGGGCCTCCTGCTTGGAGACGCCTTGATGCAGCCGGATCGCCTCGCCGATTTGATTGCCGATGGTGTACAGCGGGCTGAGGCTGGTCATCGGCTCTTGGAAGATCATCGCGATCTCCGCGCCGCGGATGCGGCGGATTTCGCGCCCCTTGGGGTTGAGCTTAGCCAGGTCAATCACATCGCCGCTTTTGCTGTGCCAGAGAATCTGCCCGCTCACGATGCGGCCCGGCTTCTGCACGATGCGCAGCGCGGTGAGCGACATCACGCTCTTGCCGCAGCCACTTTCGCCCACGATGCAAGTGGTCTTGCCGCGCGGGATCGCCAAGTCCACGCCGTCCACTGCCTTCACCACGCCCTCGTCGGTGAAGAAGTGAACGCGCAGGTCTTTGAACTCCAGTTGAATTGCGTCCGCCATGGGTCGAGCCTCAGTTCGCGTAGGGGTCGGCGGCGTCGCGCAGACCGTTGCCGAGGAAGTTCATTGCCAACACAAAAGTGACCACGGCCACCGCCGGCAACAGCAGCCACGGATAGTTGGCCACGTTGGCGATCTGCTGCGCGTCGCGCAACATCACCCCCCAACTGACCACCGGCGGGCGCAGGCCGATGCCCAAAAAGCTCAGGCCGGTCTCGTTCAGGATCATATAGGGGATGGAGATGGTGATCGAGGCGATGATGTGGCTGAGGAACGAGGGCAGCATGTGGCGGAAGATCAGGCGGCTGCGACTGGCGCCGTCCAGCCGCGCCGCAAGGATGAAGTCCTCTTCGCGGAGGGCCAAGAAGCGCCCGCGCACCACGCGGGCCATGCCGGTCCAGCTCAACAGCGCAAGGATCAAGGTAACGATGAAGTACACCTGGACGATGGGCGTGCCGGGCGACACCATCGCCGCGAAGGCCATCATCAGCGGCAGGCTGGGCACCGAGTTGACGATCTCGATGAGCCGCTGAATGATGACATCCACAAAGCCACCCATCAGGCCGGATATGCCGCCGATCACGACGCCGATGACCAGCGAGACAAACACGCCTGCCAGGCCAACGGTGAGCGAGATGCGCGAGGCGTAGATGATGCGGCTGAGCACGTCGCGGCCGCTCTTGTCTGCGCCGAGCAAGTAGAAGGGATCGCCGGGGTTCTTGGGACCGATCAAGTGGATGTCGGTAGAGACCAAGCCGAGCAGCTTATAAGGCTCACCCTTCACAAAGAAGCCCCAGCGAATGCGGGTGTTGTAGTCCACGTTCCAGTTCTTCTTTAGGGAGACGGGGTCGCGCTCGAACTTGAGGCCATACACAAACGGATCCCATCGCCCATCCAAGAAGAAATACAGCGGCTGAGGCGGGGCATAGACATACTGCGCGTTGAAACTCTCCGGCAGACGCGGGGCGAAGAACTCCGCAAAGATCGCTATGAGATAGAAGCAGATCACCACAATGCCGCCCATGATGGCCAGCTTGTCCTTGCGGAATTTCCACCACATCAGCCGCCACTGCGAGGCGACCTCGACGCTGCGCTGGGCTTCCTGCACCTCGCTTGGGGGGCTGGTCGTCAGGCTTCGGGTTATAGTAGCCATATTCAACGAAAGCTAGGAAAGACGAATGCGCGGATCCAACACCGCCAACAACAAGTCGGAAACCAGTGTGCCGACCACCGTCAGCGAGCTGAGCAGCAGGATGAAGCCGGCCGCGACGTACTGATCTTGTTGCAGCAGGGCAGCGTAGAGCATCGAGCCGGCCGTGGGCAAGTTCAGCACGATGGAGATCACCACATCGCCGGCCACCAGCGCCGGCAGCAGCCAACCGATAGTGCTGACGAAGGGATTGAGTGCGTGGCGCACGGGGTACTTCCACAGCAGGCGCCATTCCGGCAAACCCTTGGCGCGCGCGGTGTTCACGTAGGGCTTGTTCAGCTCATCCAAGAGGTTAGCGCGCATGGTCTGCGTCAACGCGCCAATGCCGGTCACGGCAGTGATCAGCGCCGGCAACCACATGTTCTTCAGCAGGTCCAGCAGCCGGTTGAGGCTCCATGGCGCTGCCACATACTCCGGCGAGAACAGACCAATCGTTGCGCGCCCAAACGTGCGATACACCATGAAGAGCACCACGATCGCCAGCATGAAGCTGGGCACAGCCAGGCCGATAAAGCCGACGAAGATCGCGCTGTAGTCAATTACGGTCCGCTTATAGACTGCCGCCGCCACCCCAAGTGGCAACGCAATCGCCCACGTCAACAATACAGCGCCGAACACCATGACCGCTGTGGTCGGCAGGCGTTCCATGATCATCTCGCCGGCGTCGCGCTTGTAAATGAACGAATAGCCAAACTCCCCTCGGGTGAGGATGTTGGTCAACCACTTGGCGTACTGCACGATCATCGGCTGGTTGAAGCCGTACACCTCGCGCATACGCTGCTCGAACTCGGGGTCCACTTTGCCGCCGGTCGCGCGCACACGGTTGATCATATCGGTCACGTAGTCGCCCGGCGGCAACTGGATCACCGCGAACGACACCAATGAGATGACAAACACCGCCAACAGCGCGTATGACAGGCGGCGGAGCATGAATTGCCACATCTGCGTTTAGTCCTCCTGTGCACGGGTGACAGGGTGAGATTAGTTTATGCGATTTTCAAATTCTGCGCACCATCCAGCGAGCGGCAGCAAGCGGCCACTTGAGGCTGTGTGGGCGCCGACGGCCCTGCCGCCGACGCCCACACGATGCCGACCAGTTGCGCTGCGGATCCAAGCCTGGCGTTAGCCCTCGATGAACCACTGCTCAGGCCGCATGATCTTATGCGTGCCGGGCAGCCAGCCATCCACCGAACCTTCCGGCAGGCCCTGCAGGCGCGTGCTCATCGGCTGGTAGCTGAGGCCAGGCCGCGAGATGCCGATCACCCAGAAGTAATCCGCCGACGCCTCGAGCACCTCCCGCATGGCGGCCACCTGTGCTTCGTAGGTAGTTTGCTCTGTGGCCTTCTCATACGCGCGGCGATGCTTGATCACCCAGTCCGGCGGCTCGACGAAGTTGGTCTTCTCCTCATCGCTGAGGTCAGTTGGGACGACGTAGGGTGACCAACCGTGGCCGAAGAAGCTCCAATACTCGCCGGGCACGTGCCAGCGCGGGTCAATGATGGCCGTTATGCCTGCGCCGCCCTCAGAGCCGTGGAAGATGAACATATCCACATCGTTGGTGCGTCGGCGCTCGTTGAGCACTTGCTCGGAGATCACGTCCAGCTTCACATCCACGCCGACCGCCTTGAAGTAACCAACCATAATCTCGGCCGCCTGCAACCAGGCGCGCGCGTCGCCGCCGGTGTAGGTCTGGTCCAGGCACGTCCAAATGATGGAGAACGGCTTGCCGTCCGGCCCAAGGCGCATGCCGTTGGCATCTTTGTTGGGCAGCACCTTGTCAAGGTATTCGTTGGCCTTGGCCACGTCGTACTCCAGGTACTGGTTCGCCAGGCGCTCGATGTAGAGCGGCGAGTTCTCCAACGGTGCCACCTGCGCCGGCTTCCCTTGGCCCTTGAAGACCACCTCGATCAGCTCTGCGCGGTTGATGGCGTGCGACATGCCGATGCGGAAGTTCTTGTCCTGGAAGACCTGGCGCAGCACCGGGTTCTTAGAGCCTTGGTTGAAGTGGATCGAGATGGTGTTGCCGCCCTCCGGGACGCGCTGGATGATCTTGAGCGACTTGCCGGCGTTCACCGCGTCGTAGTACAGCTCGCGGTTTTGCTCGCCTGGGTCTTTGATGAAGTCCAGGTCGCCGTTGAGCATCGCCAAGGCGCGCGCCTCGGGGTCTTGGTAGGCGGTGATGATGACCTCATCAATGTAGGGGAGCTGGTTGCCCTGCTCGTCCACCTTCCAGTAGTAAGGATTGCGGACGAAGCGCGCCGTCGAGCCGGAGCCGATCGGCTGCGCCACCACCCACGGGCCGAGCGAGGGATATTCCGGCACATCCATGAAGCGATCGGGGTTGCCCCACGTGTCTGGGCCTTTGCGGAAGAAGAGCTGCACCCAGTTCTCCATGCCCTCCTGCTTGACCAGCTTATCCACTTCGGGGTTGTATTTGGCGTGGAATTGCTGCAGGTAATGCTTGGGATACTGGGCGAAGTAGCGGCCCACCCACGTCGCCAGGTTATAGAGGAACGAGCCGAACGGTCGCGGGAAGATCAGCTTGAAGGTGTAGTCGTCCACCTTCTCGGCGCGGAAGCCCTCGCGCTGGTTGGCCGGCAGCCAGTCCGCCGTGGGGCCGCCAGGGTTGATCTCCGTGTTGAACAGCACGTCATCAATGTAGAACATGATGTCGTCGGCGGTAAACGGCTGGCCGTCCGACCATTTGACGCCCTTGCGCAGGGTGAAGGTGTACTCCCGGCCATCAGGGCTGATGTCAATCTTCTCGGCCAAGCTCGGCTCAGGCGCGGAGAAGTCCGGCTTCCACTGCACCAGGTTCTCCCACTGGAAGGTGTAAAGGCCGCCGCCCCAGGTGACGCTGTTGCCGACGATGCCCTGGCGCAACGTGCCGCCATACTTGCCCGGCGCAACCAGCGGCTTGACCACTTGCGGGTTCTCCGGCAGGCGCTGATCCACCGGCGGCAGCTTGCCGGCCTTGACCATCTCGGCCAGCATCGGCGCCTCGTTGAACTTGCTCGGCGGCGTCACGGGCTCGGCGGCCTTGGTCGGCTCGGCCGGTGCAGGCGCAGCGGGCTTAGGGGCTTCTGTCGGCGGCGCTGCGGGCGCCTCCGTGGGCGCCGGCGTGGATGTCGCGCAGGCCGCCAGGCCTGCCGCGCCGGCTGCGAACGCCGCGGCCTTCAGAAACTTGCGTCGCGAAACGGTTTTCATGGTTCTTCTCTCCTTTTAATCAGCTCAGCATGGATAGATATGGGTCACCCTCTTGTTTTCGCGCGCGGAGCGCGCGTAGCTTAGTGGCAGTCATTTCCGTGCAATTCGCCCAATAGCACCTCCTTTTGCGAAGATCTCACGCGCGCCGTGGATTCGCGCGCGACCAAATGCGTGGCGACGGTGACCGACAGCGTCGGCTGCTCAGGCATCTGTGCCCGCTCCAACAGGCGTCGCACGCCAAGTCTGCCCAGCCAGGCTTTGTGCACATGCACCGTGGTCAAAGCCGGGCGGATCTGGCTGGCCACGTCAATGTCGTCGAAGCCGACGATGGAGAGATCGTCCGGCACGCGCAATCCCATATCATGGGCAGCGTGCATTACGCCGATCGCAGTGTCGTCGTTGGTGACGAAGACGGCCGTGACCTGCGGGGCGCGCTTTAACAAGCGTTGTAACGCGGCATAGCCTTCCTCGCGGCGCATCAACCCGTCCTCGATATATGTCTGTGTGATGCCTCGCGCTGTCAGTGCGCGCCGATACCCCTCGCGTCGTTCGAGAATGTCAGGCGGAGACGCCGGGTTCGACCCGATCAGCCCGATGTGGCAATGGCCGCAGTCAATCAGGTGATTCACCGCTTGCGCCGCGCCGCCGAGGTTATCAATGAGCACACTGTCGAACGGCGCGCCGGGGGCATAGCTATCCACCAACACAATCAAACGCCCCAGTTTGTCCTGCAGCTCGCGGCACGCTCTTTCCGTGAGGTGGATGCCGATCAGGATCAGGCCGTCAATGTGATCGTCTTCGATCATGCGCGGCCACTCAACGGGATGGTTGCTTTCGTCTACCTCGGCGCTGGCGAACATAAGGCTGATGCGGTGGGCGCGGCACTCCTGCTCGATGCCGGCCTGCACGTGCGAGAAGAACGCGTTGAGTGGCGCCGGCGGTCCGACGTCGTGCTTGGTCAGCATGCCGATGACAGAGAGCTTGTAAGCGTTGAGAGTGCCGTTGCGGGGTGAATAACCGAGCGCGCGAGCTGCTTCCAGCACGCGGCTGCGCGTCTCAGGGAGCACATGAGGACGATTGTTCAGGGCCTGCGATGCCGTGCCGAGGGATACGCCAGCAAGTTTAGCGACATCTCGCAACGTAGTAGGCACAGCCATCAAACTTCCCGTCCTTAGATTGAACACATGTTCACTAAAATCAGTTGCCGATTCAGTGAACGATCATTAGTATAGGCTTAAAAGAGGCGATGTCAAGCAGCTTTTCAGGCGCGCGAGGCGCAATGCGCGAATCCATAAATTCAGCTAAATTTGCTTCTGCAAGCTCGTTGCGCGTCAAATCGTCCTGAACATGTTCATTCACACCTTCACGCATTGAACAGACCCGGCTGGTCAGCCGGATTACCCCCACCCCAATCTGGCAACGGCGGCAGCGCGCGCAATCGTTCACTCACAAGGTTATAAAAAAGGCGGGCGAGCGCGGGCGCATACGTGTCATCAGGGTGATGGCAGAAGAAGTAGACATCCTCATCGCCGGCGAGCCAGTTCGCCACACGAGAGGCCCACTCGGCCAGCCAGGCCCGGTTTTTTGCCAGGTCGGGATGTCCCACGTAACGCACGAAGGCGAACGCCGCCGTGCGCGTGGCGCGCATGGGCAAACGCGGCTTGTGCGCCTGGGCCTCCGCCACTTCTGGGCTGGACGCTTGCGCGCTGAATAAAGGCGCCGTGTCGAAGGTGCAGCGGGCCGCGCCGTGCCGGCGCAACAGCGCATCGAAATCGGCCTCGGCAATGCCGAAGAAGTCGGCATGGCGCGGCTCAACGGCAAGTTGCAGATCGGCCGGCCAGGCGGCCAGCCAAGCGCCGAGCGCGTCCAGATGCGCCGCGTCGAACGACGGCGGCAATTGCAAGAAAGCCGGCCCTCGGCGCTCCCCCAACAACCGCAGGCGGTCGGCGAATGCGGCGGTATCGGCCTGGCATTGGCGTAACCGCTTGTAATGGCTGATGGACTGAGGAACCTTCAGGCAGAACTTGAAGCCGGCCGGCGTGGCGTCCCGCCAGCGCGCGATGGTGTCCACATCCGGCAGCGCGTAGAACGTGGTGTTGCCCTCGACCGCGTTCAAGCGCCGGCTATACGTTGCCAGGAAGTCCTTCGGCTTCGTGCCCTTCGGGAAGAAGTTGCCTACCCACGTCTTCAGCCCCCACATCGGGCAACCCAAGTAGAACGCCATAGGCACGCTAACCTGTGGTCAGATGGCGCGCAACGCGATGCGTATACGCGCAGGGAGCGACCTAATGCGGTCGCCCCCAAGATATGCCCTATGAGATGCGCGTTGCGGCCGACTACGCAACCACCGGCAGTTCAGCTTGCGCGCGTTCGATCTCGCTTTGCGGCAACTCATAATCTTCGATCTTGCCGGCCAAGTAGCGCTCATAGGCCGACAGGTCGAAGTGGCCGTGGCCGCACAGGTTGAGGGCGATCACCCGGCTCACGCCTTCCTCGCGGCAGCGGATCGCCTCGTCTATTGCGCCGCGAACGGCGTGCGCAGCCTCCGGCGCGGGCAGGATGCCTTCCGTGCGCGCGAAGAGCACGCCGGCCTCGAAGGTAGCGCGCTGCTGCACCGCGCGCGCTTCGATCACCCCATGCCGGTACAGCTCGCACACACTCGAAGCCATGCCGTGGTAGCGCAGGCCGCCGGCATGAATGGGCGCAGGGATGAAGCCGTGGCCAAGCGTGTACATCTTCACCAGCGGGGTCATCATGCTGGTGTCGCCGAAATCGTAGGCGTACACGCCTCGCGTGAGCGATGGCGCCGCCGCCGGCTCGATCGCCACCACGCGCAGGTTGGGCGCTTTGCCGGTCAGCTTGTCGCCGATGAACGGATAGGTGAAGCCGGCGAAGTTGCTGCCGCCGCCGACGCAGCCCACCAACACATCGGGATACACGCCGGCCATCTCCAGTTGCCGCTTGGCCTCCAGCCCAATCACGCTCTGATGCATCAGCACGTGGTTGAGCACCGAGCCGAGCGCGTATTTAGTCGGCGTCGGGTTGGTCACGGCGTCCTCCACAGCCTCGCTGATGGCGATGCCGAGCGAGCCGGTGTTGTTCGGGTCCTTGGCCAGAATGGCGCGCCCGGCGTTGGTGTCTGTGCTGGGCGAGGCGACGACCTTCGCGCCCCAAGTCTCCATCAACGCGCGTCGGTAGGGCTTCTGCTCGTAGCTCACCTTGACCATGTACACCTTCAGCTCGATGCCGAAGAGCTGACAGGCCAACGCCAGCGCGCTGCCCCACTGACCGGCACCGGTTTCGGTGGTGATGCGCTGCGTGCCTTCTTCCTTGTTGTAGAAAGCCTGGGCGACAGCCGTGTTGGGCTTATGACTGCCGGCCGGGCTGACGCCCTCGTATTTGTAGAAGATCTTCGCCGGCGTCTGCAGCGCCTTCTCCAGACGATGCGCGCGATACAGCGGCGTCGGACGCCAGAGCTTGTACACGTCGCGCACCGGCTCAGGAATCTCCACCCATCGCTCGCGCGACACTTCTTGCAGGATGAGCGCCATGGGAAAGAGCGGCGCAAGGTCGTCTGGGCCGACAGGCTGCTTGGTGCCGGGATGCAGCACCGGAGGCAGCTCAAAGGGCAGATCGGCTTGGATGTTGTACCAGGCAGTTGGAATATCGCTCTCGGCGAGGAGGAACTTCGTTTGATCGGCCATGCGCTGAGTTTTAGCAGAGAACGCAATGCGCGCAACTCCGCTAAGAAATGTGATAGAGATCGGGCTTCTGTTGAGAAGCCCGATCTCTTCCACCACCGAAAGCGCTATTTTTTATCGGCCTGGGATTGGGACTTGGCCGGCGCTTTGGACTCCGACTTGCCGTCGGTCGAGCTTGACTCGGTCTCGCTGTGCTTCGTCTCTACCGAATGCTTAGCCTTGTCGCTCTTGCTGTCGGTGATATACCAGCCGCTGCCCTTGAACGTGACGGCCACCTTGCTCACCACGCGATAGACGCTGCGTTTGCCGCACTTCGGGCAGCGCTTGATCGGTTCATCGGTGAACTTCTGCTGCTTCTCAAACTCGAAGCCACAATCGGGACAAGCGTACTGATACGTGGGCATGGCGCGCAGATTATAGCGGGTCACACCATGCACCCTGATATGAACGGTTCGACCAGTTCGGACCCGTTGCGCTCACGCGCGCTTGAGCGTGACGAGCGCCGGCGTCAGGTCGAACATCCAAAAGCCGAGCGGCAGGCCGATGATGGTCATGCACAATGTGTAGGCCACTGCCATCCAGATGGCGCTCAGCCACCACCCGATCAGTAAAAAGTAGATGGCGCGGATGAAGAAGTTGACCTGCGGCGCGTCGCTCACGCGGCCATCGGGTGATACCTGCACCAGCCGCCGGCCGCGCAGCGCCATCACCTGCGGCACATTGTTCAACATCGCCGCGCCCAGCGGCAGGCCGATAACAGTGAGGCACAACACCCAGGCCGCAACCACCCAGAGCGCGCCCAGCCACCACCCGATGAATGCAAACCAAAGAATTTGCAGCACACAACCCGGTCGGCTGGTCTGCTCGCAAACAATTGGGCGAGCCATGTCCTAATCTTAGCCTGCGCGCCTGATCATCCGTGCATCACGCCCCTGATTCTGCGACGCCACACCAACCGGACGACGAGCGGACGTCGGGCGTCTGGCTGCTTTCAGCGCCGATGCCGCTTTCTTGCGCGATCGGCGCGGCTCGGACGCGCCGTTTTGTCGTTGATCGGCCGCGAGCGGTTGCGGCTGGGCGACAAGGGCTGCGCGCAGCACCTCATCCATCGTCGCGGCCTGAATCAGCGTCATGTCGCGCTGAACCCGCCGGGGGACTTCCTCGAGATCTTTAGCGTTCTTCTTTGGCAGGATGAAAGTGCGGATGCCGGCCCGATGCGCAGCGAGCAATTTCTCTTTAAGGCCGCCGATGGGCAACACGCGCCCGCGCAGCGTGATCTCGCCGGTCATCGCCACGTCGCGTCGCGTCGGGATCTTCGTCAGCGCCGAGATGAGCGCCGTTGCCATCGCGATGCCGGCGCTCGGCCCTTCTTTCGAGATCGCGCCCTCCGGCACGTGAATATGAATGTCGTGTTTCTCGAACGTCTTCTTGGGGATGCCGAACTCGTGTGCGCGCGTGCGCGCGTAGCTGAGCGCAGCCTTGGCGCTCTCCTGCATCACTTCGCCGAGTTGGCCGGTCAGCGTCAATTCACCCTCGCCCTCCATGAGCGTCACCTCGATTTGCATCAAGGCGCCGCCGGCCTCATCCCACGCCACACCGTTCGCCACGCCGATTTGATCCCGCTCGTCCACCTTGCCGAAGTCGAACTGGGGCGGCCCAAGGAAACGATGCAGCATGCCCGGCGTGATGCGGTGCGCGTGCGACTTGCCCTCCGCAACGCGCCGCGCAATTTTGCGGCAGATGGTGGCGATAGCGCGATCGAGGTTGCGCACGCCGGCCTCATAGGTGTACTCACGAATGATATGTCGCAGCGCCTCGTCGCTGAACGTGACCGGCTTGTGGCCGTTGTCCCCTGCTGCAGCGTCCAGGCCGTTTTCGGCTATCTGTTTGGGCACCAAAAAGCGGCGCGCGATCTCCAGCTTCTCCTCCTCGACATAGCCGGTGAACTCGATCACCTCCAACCGGTCGCGCAGCGCCGGCGGGATGTCATACAGGTAGTTGGCCGTCGTCACCCACATCACCTGGCTCAGGTCATAGGGCATATCCAGGTAGTGATCCTCGAACTCGAAGTTCTGCTCCGGGTCGAGCACCTCGAGCAAGGCAGCGCTGGGGTCGCCGCGAAAGTCGCTGCCCAGCTTATCAATCTCATCCAGCACAAACAGCGGGTTGATCGTGCCGGCGCGGCGCATGGTTTGCAGGATGCGCCCGGGCAACGCCCCGATGTAGGTGCGGCGATGCCCGCGGATCTCGGCTTCATCGTGCACGCCGCCCACCGACATGCGCACGAACCGGCGCCCGAGCGAATCGGCGATGCTGCGGGCGAGCGAGGTCTTGCCTGTGCCGGGCGGCCCAACAAAGCACAGGATTGGGCTGCGCGATAGGTCGCCCTTAAGTTTGCGCACGGCGATGTGTTCGAGGATGCGCTCCTTGGGCTTGGTCAGTCCGTAGTGGCGCTCATCGAGGATGCGCGCCGCGCGCTTCACATCCAGGATGTCTTCGGTGCGCTCCGTCCATGGCAGCGCCAGCAGCCACTCGACGTAGTCGCGCACCATGCTCACTTCGGGCGACGTGCTGTGGAGCTGTTCGAGCTTGTTGATCTCGCGCTCGACGCGTTCGCGCACCGCATCGGGCAAGGCTTTCTTCCCCAGGCGTTCGCGCAGCAGCTTGATCTCGCTCGCGCCGGCATCTATCTCGCCCAGCTCGGTCTGAATCGAGCGCAGTTGCTCGCGCAGATAGTACTCGCGTTGGCTCTTGTCCACTTCGCTCTGCGCGCGCTCGTGAATGCGATCCTCCAGCTCCAGCACATCCAGCTCGCGGGCGAGGATGGTGCTCAGCTTCTGCAAGCGGCTCATCGGATCCACCGCTTCCAGGATGCTCTGGCGCGCTGCCACGTTGAGCGGCATGGTCTGCGCCACAAAGTCGGCCAGCCAGCCCGGCTCGTGGATGTTCATCGCATAGACGAACGCCTCCTCCGGGATGCGCTCGTTCAGCCCAACCACGTTGTCGAACAGGGTGAGCACCGCGCGCATGAGCGCCTCGGCGGCCGGCGACTGCGCCTGGGGTTCGTGCAGCAGCTCGACGCGCGCCATCAGAAACGGCGTGGCCTGCAGCCACTCCGCCACCTTCACCCGCGCGCGCCCTTGCACGATCAAACTCGCCGACCCATCCGGCAAATTCAGCACGCGGCCGATGGCCACGGCCGTGCCGATCTCATACAAGTCGGACGGGCGCGGGTCTTCGCTATCCACCGACTTCTGCGCAATGGCAACGGCCAAGCCCAACGAGCGCGCCACTTCGAGCGCGCGCAGCGACCGCTCGCGCCCGATCGTCAGCGGCACGACCGAGCGCGGATACACGACCAGGTCGCGCAGCGGCAAGACCGGCGCCTCGAAGACATTCGGCAATTGCGCCTTGGCATCGGCTTGTTGGGGCAGCCCGTCGCCAAAGCTGGCGCCGAGCAGCCAATCGTGCATCTGGGAAGTGAATGAACTTTTCATCGAAGCGTCAATCGAAAACCGGCAGCGTTTCGGCGCCGGTCAACTGCGCCCACTTGACGCGCGCCTCGCCGACAAACGCGACGCTGCCAAAAATGCAAACCGGGTCATCGCCCTTTACGGCGACCTCCAGCGCATCGGCCAAGCTGGGCAACGCCGCGGCGCGCGCGACGTTCGCCTGGGCCGCGATCGCCAACAGGCGTTCGGCCGGGATGGCGCGCGGCGAGTCGGACTGCTGCGAGAAAATCCAGCGCGTCGCGCGCGGGTTGAGCGCCTTGATCATGCCTTCGGCGTCTTTGTCCTTCAGCGTGCCGAAGATGAAGACCCAGCGCCGGCCGGGGAAGACCTCGGCCAGCGTCGCCCCCAGCTTGTTTGCGCTGTCCAGGTTGTGCGCGCCATCGGCGACAAGGGGGGGATCGGACCGCAGGATTTCAAAGCGGCTCGGCCAGGTCGCCAGCCGCAATCCATCGCGCACCGCGCGCGCGCCGAAGTCATGCGCGCCCGTGGCCAGCAGCGCATCGCGGATCACATCTATTGTGGCTATCACGGTCGTCGCGTTCTCGAGCTGGTGCTTGCCCAGCAAGGCGATCTCATACCAGCCTTCCAGATCGTTGATGAACGGTTTCTCCTTGCTGCGGACCAGCGAGACCTTTTTGACCTCGAACGACTGCTTGACCAGCGAGAACGGCCCCGGCGTCCAACGCCAATGTCGCCCGACCACGGTGAGCGGCGCGCCGCGTTCTTGCGCCGTGCGCTCGATCACCGCCATAGCTGCCGCCGGCTGTGACTGGCTGATCACCGGCACACCTGGTTTGATGATGCCGGCCTTCTCCGCGGCGATCTCGCTCAGCGTGTTGCCGAGGATGTGCTGATGGTCATAGCTGATCGAGGTGATGATGGTAGCCTGCGGCGTGATCACATTGGTTGCGTCGAGCCGGCCGCCCAGGCCAACTTCGATCACCGCCCAATCCACGTCTTGGCGCGAAAAGTGCAGAAACCCCATAGCGGTGATCGCCTCGAACGTGGTGAGGCCGGGCGCTGCTTCGGCGGCCTCTTTGACTTTCTGCGCCAGCGCGCCGACTGCCTCCGGCGCGATCAGTTCCCCATTGACCTGGATGCGCTCGCGAAAGCTGCTCAGGTGCGGCGAGGTATATAGGCCGACCTTCAAGCCGAGCTGCTTGAGACAGGACGCCATGAGCGCGCACGTCGAGCCTTTGCCTTTTGTGCCGGCCACGTGGATGGTGCGATAGCGCTCTTGCGGGTTGCCCAGCCGGGCCAGCACGGCGCGCATCCGGTCGAGGTTCAGCGTCTCGGGCGTATATGCGTCAATCGAAACGCGTTCGTAATTGGCGAGCGAATACAGATACTCCAGGGCTTCGGTGTAAAGCATGGCATCGGCGCAATCGCCGCGCCCGGCGCGCGCCCATCAATCGCGCACAGCCGACAAGCGCCGAGCGATAGCCAACGTGAATCATATATCATTCGCGCATGTCGCCTTCCGCCTATGCCGCCGCCGGCGTGGACATTGACGCCGGCAACGCAGCCGTCGCATTGATGGGAGCGGCGGTTCGATCTACCTACACGCCGCAAGTGCTGGCGGGCATCGGCAGCTTTGGCGGCTTGTTCGATGCGTCACAACTGCGAGACATGCGCGCGCCGGTGCTGGTGGCGAGCACGGACGGCGTCGGCACCAAGGTCAAGCTGGCCGCCGCCTTTGGCCGATATGCGTCCATCGGCCACGATATCGTCAACCATTGCATCAACGATATCCTGGTACAAGGCGCGCGCCCGCTGTTCTTCCTCGACTACATCGCAGCGTCGAAGCTCGACCCGAGCCAGGTTGCCGCGGTAGTGAGCGGCATGGCCGAGGCGTGCCGCGCAGCCGGCTGCGCGCTGCTGGGCGGCGAAACCGCCGAAATGCCCGGCGTGTATGCCGAGGGCGCGTTCGACGTGGCCGGGACGATCGTCGGAGTCGTCGAACGCGAGGCGCTTCTGCCTCGCCTGAGCGAGATCGCGGCGGGCGACGCGCTCATCGGCCTGGCATCGTCCGGGCCGCATACGAACGGCTACTCGCTGATCCGCAAGGTACTGGCCGACCGGCTGGCCTCGGCTCAGCCGGACGATCCGCTTGTGGAAGCCCTGCTCGCGCCGCACCGCAGCTATCTCGCCCTCGTCGCGCGGGCGCGCGCGGCGGCACCGATCAAGGCGCTGGCGCACATCACCGGCGGCGGGTTCGTCGAGAACATCCCTCGCGTGCTGCCGCCTGGGCTGCGCGCGGCGATTGACTATTCGGCATGGCCGATGCCGCCCCTCTTCACGCTTATTCAGTCGGCAGGCCGCATCAGCGACCAAGAGATGCGGCGCGTGTTCAACTGCGGCATCGGCATGGTCATGATCGTCGCGCCGGAGCACGCCGATGCGATTCAAGCAGCGCTGGGCGAGCCGTCCTGGGTGATCGGAAGCGTAGCCCCCGCCGACGATTGACGGCTCGCCAGAGACCATGCGCGTCACCCTCGTCTTCACGGTGCTCAACGAGGCCGACAGCCTGCCTGCGCTGCTCGATTCGATCGCCGCGCAGACGCGCCGGCCGGATGAGATCGTCGTGTGCGACGGCGGCAGCCGCGACGCCACCGTCGCCCTCCTGCGCGGCGACCGGCGCTTCGCGATTCGCGTGATCGAAGCGCCGGGCGCGAACATCTCGCGCGGGCGCAACCTGGCCATCGCCGCGGCCTCGCACGACGTAATCGCCTGCACCGACGCCGGCGTGCGGCTCGATCCGCGTTGGCTCGAAGCCATCGTGGCGCCGCTGGCGGATGAGCGCCAACACGCCGTCGCCGGCTTCTTCACGCCGGACCCGCGCACGACGTTCGAGGTCGCTATGGGCGCGACGGTGCTGCCCGAACTGCGCGACATCCGGCCTGAGACCTTTCTGCCGTCGTCGCGCTCGGTCGCCTTCCGCAAGGCGGCTTGGCAAGCGGTGGGCGGCTACCCGGAGTGGCTGGACTACTGCGAAGACTTGATCTTCGACATGGCGCTGCGCGAGCGATGCGGCGCATTTGCCTTCGCGCCGGAAGCCGTGGCGTACTTTCGGCCGCGCGGCTCGCTGCGCGCGTTCTTCAGGCAGTACTACCGCTACGCGCGAGGCGACGGCAAGGCCGACCTCTTCCTCAAACGGCACTTGGTGCGCTATGCGACGTATCTGATTGCGCTGCCGGCGCTGCTGGCCGGCTTGGCGTGGGGCGCGCCGGTGGTCAAGCTGCTGGCCGCAGTTCTATTGCTGGCCGGCGCCGCCGCATATACGCGGACGCCCTACCGCCGGCTGCGGCGATTGTGGTCGCGCCTGCCTTGCTCGGAGAGATTGAAAGCCATTGCCCTCGTGCCGGTCATTCGCGTCGTGGGCGACGTTGCGAAGATGCTCGGCTATCCGGTCGGCGTGCGGTGGCGGTTGCAACACCGGCCGGATTGCCGATCACATGGCTGAGCCGGATGGCTCGATCACCGCGTTTGCGGCGATCACATCGCGCAGGTAATAGCCGCTGTCCTTGATAGTGCGCTTCTGCGTGGCGTAGTCCACGTGCACGATCCCGAAGAACTGCTGATAGCCGAATGACCACTCGAAGTTGTCCATCAGCGACCAGACGAAAAAGCCGCGCAGGTCGGCCCCGTCTTGGATCGCGCGGTGCGCCGCGGCGAAGTGCGCGCGCAGATATGCGACGCGCCGCTCGTCGTGCACGCGCCCATCGGTGATTTGATCCTCGAACGACGCGCCGTTCTCGGTGATGTAGAGCGGCGTGCGCCCGCGCGTCGCGCGGTGCAGCCGCATCAGGATGGCATATAACCCTTCCGGCCGCACCGCCCACCCCATGCGCGTGAATTCCGGATCGTCGTCGTACACGACGCCGCGTTCGGCGCTGACGCGCGTAGCAGTGTAGCAGTTTATGCCGATAAAGTCGTTGCGCGCGGCGATCATCGCCATGTCGCCGGCGCGAATATCGGCGGCGCCGGCCATGCGATCGAGCATGCGTTGGCTGTAACTGCCGGTCAGGATTGGCTCGGCGAATCCTTCGTACTGCCAATCGAAATCACTTTCAGCAGCCCGGCGATCGTCGTCGCTGTCGGTCGCCGGCAGATGAGGCTCGAAGTTCAGGGTGATGCCCACGCGGGTTTCGGCGTCGCCGGCCGCGCGGATTGCTTGTAGGCCCAGCGCGTGCGCCAGCAACAGGTTGTGGCCGGCGCGCGCGGCGAGCGCTTTGTCCTGGTAGCCCGGCGCGTGCATCCCGAATTCGTAGCCCAGGTAGGCGCTACACCACGGCTCGTTGAGTGTGATCCAGTCTTTCACGCGGTCGCCCAGGGCGCGCACGACGACCGAGGCGTAATCGGCGAACCAGGCAGCGCTGTCGCGCGTCGTCCAGCCGCCCTGCGCGTTGAGCGCCGAGGGCAGGTCCCAGTGATACAGCGTGACGAACGGACGAATCCCCGCAGTGAGCAATTCGTCCACCAGTCGGTCGTAGAACGCGACGCCTTTCGGATTGACCGCCCCGCGACCTGCGGGCAGGATGCGCGGCCAGGCGATGGAGAAACGATAAGCCTTCAGGCCGAGCTGCTTCATCAACGCGACATCGTCTCGATAGCGGTGATAGTGGTCGCAGGCGACGCTGCCGTCGCTCCCATCGGTGATGGCATCCTTGTAACGGCAGAAGTCATCCCAGATAGATCGCCCGCGACCGTCTTCATTTGCCGCGCCCTCAATCTGATATGAGGATGTGGCTGCGCCCCACAGGAAGCCGGGAGGGAAGTAAAGTGTGCTCATGTTGCGCAACGGAAGATAAGCGAGTTGAGGATAAGAGATTACTGATCGGCAATGCGAGCGAGCTGGTCGGCGGTGAAGGCAAAGGCGCGTCCAAAACCGCCGATGAATCGCCCACCGGTTGGCCGGATGCGGAACAGGTCGAAATCGGGCAAGTCGAACATGATCGCGCTGGACGGCAGGCGAGCTAGAAAGCGCGCCTTGGACTGCGCATAGTCGTCGCTCGCTTTCTCGATCTTGGCTGCAGTCCCCTGCAGCGTCACGCGCGCGAGCGACATGACCTCGGCGCGGCCGTCGTCGGCTTCGGCGATGAGCAGGCTGCACTTCGGGTTGGCCAGCAACATGCGCTTGTGCGGCGCGAGGTCGCTGAGGTGAATCAGCAGGCCGGCCACCCCCGGCTCGGCGACATACGACGTCATCGCGGTAAACGGCTCATCGTTGGCGCAGACGGCGAGCGCCGCCTGCCGGCGCGCGAGGATGAAATCGCGAACTTCGGTGAGCGCGTCCATTCGCCGGGTAGACCTCGCGCTTTAAGGCGTCGAGGCCGAAGCGCGTCTTAAACGAACGTCATCCAGATAGAACGTTGCGCCGGTCGCGCCGTTGCCCGCAGTGATCGCCAACGTCTTAAGGTCAGGTAAGCCATCCAGCGGCACGCGCACTTCGCGCCACGCGCCGGCCGGCGCGTCGAACGTGGCCGTCACCGGCGCGCCCTCACCCGACGGATAGAGCGCCACGGCGAGGCCCTTCACGCCGTTTGGCCCGCCGTTCACCCAGAACGAGAGCGCCTCAAAGCCGCCAGCATCGAGCGGGGACTCTGCCTGCAGCCGGAAGGCGCCGTCGGGGCGCTCGAACTGCACGGCGATGGCATACAAGGCGCGCGCCGTGCCCTCCTCGGTGAACGACACGCGCGCGCCCTGCGAGGCGTCGCGCCAGCCCTTGGCCAGCCGATTGCTGAACAGCGCGAGGAATGGCGGCGGCGCCGGCGGCTTTTCCACCGAGGGCGGCAGGAGCGTGATCTCGTCCACGTAGTACTCAGCCTGCGCGCCTATCTCGCCCAAGTCCTGGATGTTGATGCGCTTGATGGTGCGCGGGTTGCCGAGCAGGCTGAGCGGCACGGTGAACGTCTGCCAGCGGTTAGGCTGCACGTCGAAGACGTAGCCCGGCGTCTCGCCGCCGATGTCGGTGCTCTGCAAGTAAAGCTGCATCCGCCGAGGCAGGTCGTAGGTGGCGAAGATGCGCAAGAGCACGCCGCCGTAGTCCTTCGCGGTGAGCGTGACCGGCGAGCGCAGCGACAGGCCGCCGGTGGCGTTGCCGCGCACCGCGATCGAACGGCTGCCGGACAGCACCGGCTGGGTGTTGCGGAAATTGACGCGGCTCTCCCACGACCAGTTCTCCCAGCCGGTATCCAGGTAGCCATCGCGATACACCACCAGGCTGCCGTCGGGCTGTGGGCCGACGTTCGGCGCCGGCAGCGGCGTGTCGAGCACCTCGCGCACGAACTGCACGTTGTCCACATAGAACGGCTCCTGCTTTTCGCCGCTGGCGTCTTGCAGGTTGATGCGCTTGATTGCGGTTAGGTCGCCGAAGTAGCTGAGCGGCACCGTGATCGGCGTCCAAGCGCCGGCCGGCGCCTCGAAGAGCACGGCGCGCGAGTCGCCGCCGATGTCCTCCTGCTGGAGGAAGAGGCGCAACTGTCGTTCGCCCTGCTCGCCGCCATGCACCCACAGGATCAGCGTGCCGTAGTCTTGCGGGTTGAGCGCGACGGGCGAGCGCAGCGACAGGCCGGCGTAGCCTTTGGTATAGCGCACCGCGATGGAGCGCTTGCCCAGCGCCGGCTTGGCGTTGTCGAAATCTATCTCGCTCTCCCACGACCAGTTCTCCCAGCCGGGCGCGAGCTGATCGGCATATGCAAACCCGCCGGCAAGCAGCGGCTTACCGCCTGCTGGCGGCGCAGCCGGCCCGCCGGCAGCAGGCGCATCGGTCGGCGGCGCCGGCACTTGCAGCTCCACCGGCCGGCCCACCAGCACGATGTTGTCCAGGTAGTAGGTCTGCGGCCGACCGCTGCGGTCCTGGAAGTTGATGCGTTTGATGGCCTTCACATCGCCAAACGCACTGAACGGAATTGAGACCTGATGCCAGCCGCCGGCGGGCACATCGAACGCCAAGCGTGCGCTCTCCTCGCCCTCGTCCGCCTGTTGGATGAACAGTTGCACGCGGCCCGGCGACTGGTCGCCGGCGTGGATGCTGAAGCTCAACCCCGGGTACTGCGCCGGGCTCAACGGCTCCTTGAAGCGCAGCGACAGGCCGGCATAGCCCGCCCGATGTTGCACCGCCAACGAGCGCAAGCCCAGCGCTGGCTGGGTGTTGGCGAAGCTCGGCGTGGTATCCCAGGACCAATTCTCAACCAGGTCGGACACCGACTCATCGAAGATGAGCAAGTCGCCCGGCATCAGGTTGGCCATGTTGCTCAGGTCCACGCCGCCGGTGTCGCGCAAGAAGCAGATGTTGTCCAAGAAGACGGGTGGCTGGCCTTGGCCGGTGCGCTCCTGGAAGTTGATGCGCTTGATAGCCGGCACGTAGCCCAGCAAGCGGAAGGGGATGATGACTTGCGTCCACGTCCCCGATGGCACGTCAATGTGGAAGCGGCGCGATTCGTCACCTTCATCGGCGCCGTGCACGAAGAACGCCAGTTGACGCACGCCGGGGTCTTCGCCGCCGCTGATCCAGAACGAGATCGCTTCGTAGTCGGCGCGGCTGAGCGCGACCGGCGTGCGCAGCGAGAGGCCGGCGTAGCCCTCGCGGTGCTGAAAGGCCAGCGCCTTGCCGCTGAGCGCGTACGGGTGCTCGCGCGCCACGTTGGTGTTCCACGACCAGTCCTCCCAGCCGTCGGCGAGCGCATCGTCGTAGAGCACGTAGGCGCAGCCCGGGATGTTGGACGGGCGCGGCGCCGGCGGCGATGGCGGCGGCGGCGGTGGTGGAGGTGGCGGAGGCGGCGGCACCGGCGCGTTGCTCAGGCATACGTTGTCCACGTAAAACGTGGGCTGGCCGGCGCCGGTGCGGTCTTGGATGTTGATGCGCTTGATGGTGGCCGGGCTGCCAAACGCCCACAGCGGGATGCCGATCTGCGTCCATTGGCCGGCCGGCGCCTCAATCGGCACAGTGTTGGTGTCGCCGCCGATGTCGTTCTGCTGGATGAACACCTGCAACTTGCGCACGCCGCTGGCACCGCCGTGCACCGAGAAGAAGACATAGGTGTAACTGCTGCCCGGCAACCCAGGGTCTACGCGGAACGATAGGCCGCCATACGGCGCCATGTCCGCCTCGATGGCGAAGTTGCCCGTCTGCACGACCGTATCGCCGGCGAAGTCGTAGTTGCCATTCCACGACCAGTTGTCCCAGTTCGGCGCCAGGGCGTCCAGATAGATCGGCGTGGTGCAATTCGGCGGCGGCGCCGGCGGCGGCGGAACAGGGTCGTTGCTCAGGCACACCGTGTCCACATAAAACGGGGGTTGGCCGTTGCCGGTGCGGTCTTGGATGTTGATGCGCTTAATAGTGGTTGGGTTGCCCAGCGCGTAGAGCGGGATCACCACCTGCGTCCACTGACCAGGCGGCGCGTTGAACGGCACGCGGTTGGTCTCGATGGTAGAGTCGTCCTGGTGAACAAACACTTGCAGTTTGCGCTTGCCGCTTGCGCTGCCGCCGTGCACCCAGAAGCGAATGGACGTGTAGCTGCTGCCGGGCAGGCCGGGGTCCACGCGGAAGGACAGGCCGGCGTAGCCGCTGGTCATATTCGCCTCGATGGCGAAGTTGCCGCCCTGCACCGTTGTGCTGTGGGCAAAATCATGTGGCCCGCCCCACGACCAGTTTTGCCAGCCGGCGGCGAGCGCGTCGAGGTAGACCGGCGTGGTGCAGTCCGGCGGCACAGCAGGCGCTGCGAGCAGCTTGATTTCATCCACATAAAATGTCGGCTGGCCGGTGCCGGTGCGGTCTTGGATGTTGATGCGTTTGATGGTGGTCGCCGGCGGGCTGTTGAAGGCGCTGAGCGGAATGACCACCTTCGTCCACTGACCGGCCGGCGCATCGAACGGCACGGCGTTGGTCTCGTTGCCTGAGCCGCCGCTGTCGGTGAGGTGGATGAACACTTGCAGTTGGCGCGTGCCGCTGGCGCCGCCGTGCACCCAGAACTGGATGACGCTGTAGTTGGCGCCCGGCAAGCCCGGATCCACGCGCAGCGACAGGCCGGCATAACCGCTGGTCATCGTGGCCTCGATGGCCTTGCTCCCCGCATAAACCGTGCCGGTGTGGTTGAGATCGTATGTGCCCCCCCACGACCAGTTCTGCCAGTTCGCGCCAAGGGCATCGTCATACACGACTTCGTCGCCTGCAGCGAACGCGGTATGCGCCGGCATGAGCGTGGGCGCGCCATTCAGCGCAGATAACAGAGCCAGTGCTATACCGACCCGCAGAGCATATTTAGCGATCACCTTTAAAACAACTCCTCTACTTCGCTTCTTAAGAAGATGCCTCTGCTGCTGCCGAGGCAAACGCTCCTAGTATATTTCTCGGTCGCGATTAAGCAAATCCCACAAATCGCACCAAACGCCGCCGAGAGTTGCGCTAATCTGACCAGGCAGGGCGAGAGTCTCAGACGGTGGCTTCTGCCCAAGTCGCCTCGGTCGTTGCGCGGGGCATCCCGCTCCCTCTGGCTTGAGACAATGCGCGGCGTCATTCGAGGGGCAGCCGCTACTGCGTTGACCGCAGCCGGGAAAGCACCTCGTCGCGCCGGCGGGCGTCGAGCCGGCCAGACTGCGCGAGCGCATCGAGCATCGCGGAGAGCGTGAAGACGGCGTGCAGCCGGATGCCGTACTGGGCCAGTTCTTCACGCCCGCCTTGCTCGCGGTCAATCACCACCACCACGTCATTGACGATCAAACCCGCCGCGCGCAACGGCTGCAGCGCCTCGAGCTTGGCCGTGCCGCGGGTGATCAGATCGTCCACCAACAGCACAGTCTCGCCGAGGTAATGTTCGCCTTCGATGAGCCGGCCGGTGCCGTAGTCTTTGGCCTCTCGGCGCGGGTAAATCAGCGGCTTGGCGGTCTCCAGCGCCACCGCCACGCCAATCGGCAGGCCGGCGTAGGGGATGGCCGCGAGGCGATCGAACGGCGCGGAGATTCGCGCAATCTCGTCGGCCATCGCTTGCGCGACGCGCTTCAGCGCAGCCGGATGCGAGACCAAGAGGCGCAGGTCAATGTAGATCGGCGAAGTCAGGCCACTTTTCAGCTTGAACTGGCCGAACTTCACGCAGCCGATGTCGAACAGGGTATTGATGAGTGAGGCGTGATCGGTCATAGGAGCGAGTGTCAAGGCGTCGGACATCGCGCGCGGATGCGCAACGCCGGCGCTATAGCCCTCCTAGGCTGCGCATCTGCTCGACCAACTGCAGCGCGGCGGCGCGGGCCGCTTCGGCAAAGTCGGCCTTGCGCGAGGCGTAAATCAACGAACGCGAGACGTTGATCACCGGCCCCAGACCATCGCGCGTTCGCCCGAACTCCACCGCAGCCGCCAGGTCGCCGCCCTGCGCCCCCACGCCGGGGATGAGGAACGGCAACTGCGGGGACAAAGCGCGGATGCGCTGCATCTCTTCCGGCGCAGTTGCGCCCACCACCAGCCCACATGCGCCGGGGCCTTCGGCATGCCAACGATTGGCCATCAGCGCGACCTTCTCATAAAGGCGCGGCATGGGCGCGCCGGCGCGCTGATCGTCCATGGCCGGCCGGGCCTCCACTTCCAAGTCTTGCAACTCCCAGGCGTGCTCGTTGCTCGTGCGCGCCAGCACAAACGCGCCCCGGTCGGCGTATTTCAGGAAGGGGCGAATGGCGTCGCTGCCGATATAGGGTGAGAGCGTGACGGCGTCGGCGCGGAACTGCTCGAATGCGCCGCGCGCATAGGCCTCGGCCGTGTGCCCAACGTCGCCGAATTTGCCGTCGAGGATGATCGGGATGTCCGGCGGAATCAGGCGCACGATGCGCTCTAGGGCAACCATGCCGGCTGCGCCCTCCGCCAGGTAGAAGCCCAGGTTGGGCTTGTAGGCGCAGACTAAATCGCTGGTCGCCTCGATGATGGCGCGGGCGAAGGGCAACATCGGCTCATCGTAAGGCTGAATCGGCAACGGCGTATACGCCGCCACAATGTCCAGGCCGATGCACAGATAGGAGCGATTCTTGCGCTGCGCCTGCGCGAGCTTTTCGATGAAGGCAGACATTGGTCGGGTTTGCGGTTAGCCGGGCAGATAGTAGCTGATGGCGAGTCCGCTGTTGGGATACACGACTTCATCCACCAACCGATGGCCGCGCACCTCACCGAACGCGCGCGCGATGCGCTGGCGCCACGCGTTCTTGTTGCGCATGTCGTCAGTTTGATATAGCGGCGACGATTCATCCACGCGGATGAGCGTGACCTGCGCGCCGGGATTTTCGTCCAGCCAGCGCTGCACGCGGGCGATGTCGTTTGGCCCTTCCACCGGCGGCGCGTCGTATTGGATCGGATGCGGCGTGTTGGCGAACGCCGGCAACGGGCGCAGCCGCCACTCGAACAGCGGCGGGCTGAGTTCCCCAAAGGTGCCGATGATGAGCACCGGCCGGTCGGCTTGCTGCCATCGCACGATCTGGTGCGAAGCGGCGCGCAAGTCATCCGCGAGGTGACCGGCCCATACCGGCTGCAAGCGCGGCAGCCAGGTCAGCCAACTCAGGATGGCCAAGCCGAGCGAGCCAAAGGCCAGCATCCAGGAACCAAGAGGCCGGCGCGTCGCCTTGGCGCCCGGCGCTTGGCGGCTGAGGCGGTTTGTCAGTTCGCCGGCGAAGTCCGCTGCTCCCAGCCCCGTCAACAACCAGAGCGATGGGAAGAGCGGCGTGATGTAGCGGTCGGCTTTGAGCTGATGCAGCGTGGCCAGCACGAAGCCGAGCGCGAAGAACACGGCCAGCAACGTGACGCCGGGATGGCGGACGCGCGCGACGGCCCAGGCCGCGCCGAGCAGCGCCGCCCCAGCCAACGCCGGAGCCGGCATCAGCCAGTCGAACGTCGTCCGCACGTAGAACAGCAAGTTCTCGGCGCTCCAGAACGGATAGCCGCTGTCCTCGTTGGTGACGAAGAAGCGGAAGTCGCGCCATTTCACCTCGGTCGGCACGATGTCCGTCCCGCCGAAGAACCAAAACAGCACTCCCACGATCAGCGGCGCATACAACGCGAGCATTGAGACCTGCGCTCCCGCGTTGCGCTTCGTTCGGATCAGGCGGAGGCGCTCGCCGAGGTCCACGACGCCCACGGCTGCGATGGCGAATGCGGCGTAGTTGAACTTGGTGAGGAAGGCGAAGTACAGCGCGCAGCCGGTAAGGAAGAACCAAAGCGTCTGTCGCGCGCGCAGCGCCCGCAAGAAGCACCAGAACGCGACGAAGATGACGAACGCCACCGGCGTCTCTTGCATCGCCCAACTGCCCACGAACAACCAACCCGGCGCGCTCAGCGCGATCAGCCCGCTGACCAGCCCGGCCAACGGCGCCAGCTCCGGGCTGATCTGGTAGGCGATGGCGCACGCCATGAGCGCCGCAGCGACGAGCATGATATAGGCGAACAGGCGCGCGCTTTCGTCGCTGCGCCCCAGGATGCCGAGGAACGGCGCCTGGAGCAACGAGAAGCCCGGCGGCCACAAGGTCTGGATGTGAAAGTCGCCCCACAGCGCGCGCAGATCGAGCGCCAGGATGTCGCGCAATACGTAGTAGCCCGGCAGGCTATGCGCCGCTTCATCGAAGTTGAGCGGCGGCGCAGGCGCGATCAAGCGCAGGAAGACTTCGCGGCCGATGATGATGGAGATGAGCGCAAGCGCGCCGGCGACGAGCCACGTGCGGGCTTTGGGCGACATGTCAATCAGTATACTCACCCGCGTCGCGCTTTCATGATCACAACCTCGCGTCGCATGCGCCGCCGGCTCGAAGCGGCCGCGCCTCTGGTCGTTCTCGTGTTGCTCTGGGCGTTGTTCTTCTGGCGCATCCTCACGCCTGCGCCGGCAGACCGGTTGACCTTTCAGCAAGGCGACTTCACCCTGCAGTTCCTGGCCTACCGCCAACTCGCCTATCGCCAGCTCATCGCCGGTCGCTTTCCGGTGATCGAGGAGTGCCTGTACAGCGGCCATCCCTTTCAGGCCGATCCGCAGTCACAGGTGTTGTATCCGCCCGTGCTGGCCGCCTTGCTGATCGGCCGCGCGCTGGGTTGGGCGGAGTACCCGCTGCGCGCGTTGGAGTGGGAAGTCATGCTGCATGTGCTCCTGGCCGCAGTCGGCATGTATAGCTTCTTGCGCATCGCCGGCAACGAACCGGGGCGACCGCGCCTGCAGCGCCTCGCGGCGCTCATCGGCGCCATCGCCTATGGCTTCGGCGGCTTCATGACCGGCTACGCCATGTTGCAGACGGCCATCTTGCAAACGGCGGCCTGGCTTCCGCTGATTCTGCTGGCGCTCCGGCGGCTCGCCACTCGGCAACGCTGGTTGCCCTTCGCGGCGCTGCTGGCCGTCCTGGTCTTTTGCGCCTTCACCGCCGGTCATCCGCAAACGCTGCTCTTTGTCGTCTACACCGGCGCCGTCGCGTTCATCTTCTGGCTTTGGCAAGCGCATCGCGATGAGGGACGCGCGGCGCTGCTGCGGCGCGGGCTGGCGCGCGGCGGCGTTGCTGCGCTGCTGGCCATCGGCCTGAGCGCGGCGCAGCTCGCGCCAACCCTGTTGTTCATGCTGGCTTCGACGCGCGCATCGCTGACCTTCGAGCAGGCCGGGCGCGGCTTTGCGCTGCACGACATCGCGTTGGTCGCGCTCACCGGCGTGATCAACGTGTGGCAGCCGATCTATGTAGGCATCGCGCCGCTGGCGCTGGCCGGCGCAGCCGTCCTCTCAGGCATCCGCGCATCCGGCGGTCGGCGCGATGTTTGGCTATGGGTTGCGGTTGGCCTCGGCGCGTTGGCGCTCAGTTTCGGCGCAAATGCCATCGGCTTCGACTTGGCGTATCTGATGGCGCCTGGCTACCGCCAGTTCCAGGCGCAAGAGCGCCACGCCGTGATCGTGACGTTTGCGCTGTGCGCGCTCGCGGCCCATGGCGCGGGCTTGCTGCTAGGCCCGCTGCGCTCGCGCGCCCGCTTGAGGCTGTGGCGCACAGCGCGCGGCTTGGGTCTGTGGGGCGCGGGCGCGTTCAGCGCGTTGATCGGCCTGCTCGTCGCGCAGCGCCTGGCCGGCGAGCCTGCGCAGGCGGCGCTATCCACCCTGACCGACAAGTCGGCGCTGATCGTGCTCGGCCTGCTCGCCACGGCGGCGCTCTTTGCCTGGCGCGCGCGCTTGGGGGCGACGCCGCGCCGGCTATGGGGCGGTGTGCTGCTCGGCCTTATCGTCTTCGATTTGTTCAGCGCCAACCGCGATACCGCCATGCAGCCCCCCGCCGAGCCGTTCCCGCCCAACCCACTGATCGCGCCGATCGGCCCGACTCAGCAGCCAAACCAACACGCGCGCGTGTATAACCACTTCGGCCTGCCGCTGAACGGCGCGTGCATCGCCGGCCTGAACGAAGTCGGCGGCGGCTCGCCCATCGTCCTGCGCGCCTACAAATCGTTCTTGGATAACGCCCCCGAAGATGTGATGGTGAAGCTGCTCAACGCGCGTCATGCGGTGACCTGGCGCGGCGCCATGGAGACGCCGGAGGGCGTGATGATCCCATGGTTTCTGCTGGCGCGAGACAAGTTCGAGGACAAAGAAGCCAGCACCTACCGTCTGGATTGGGAGCCGCAGACGTTCAACGGCGCATGGATTCCTGGTCGCATCACGCATGTCCCCTCCGAGGCGGCGATATATGCGCGCATGCGCGCGCCCGATTTCGACCCATTCGCCGAGGCGATCCTAGTGCGTCCCTCGGACGGGAAACTGCTGCGAGGCGCGCGCGGCAGCGCGGCCATCGAAGGCAAGTCGCCCGGCTACATCAAAGTCGCGGTCAACGCCGACGCGCCGGCGCTGCTCGTCGTCAGCGAGGCGTATCACTGGAACTGGGTGGCGTTGGTGAACGGACAAGCCACACAACCGGTTGCGGTCAACGGCGCGTTGCTCGGCGCGCCAATCCCGGCCGGCGCATTCAGCGTGGAGTTCAGCTATCGCCCGCTCGACCTCTACGTCGGCGGCCTCATCAGCGCGCTCACGGCGGTAGTCATGGCATGGGCAGTCGTATGGACGACGGGCCGGCGGGGCGTCCTTCCGAGCGCGAGGAGCGAGGTATGAACACCGAAGCCAGACAACGCGCGCAGCGCATCGCGGCGATGGCGTTGATCGCCGTTCCGACGCTCGTGTATGTCGTCGCGCTGTTGTTCGACCCGTCGCGCGCGCTGGTGCTCTGGGAACGCGCGACGCCGCCGTTGCGGCCGCTGCTGTTGCTCACCGCCTGCCTGGTCGCTCATGCGGCGCTCTCCCTGCTCATCCTGGCGCGCATGCCGGCGCAGCTCTCGCGCGGACGGGCGGCGCTGCTGCTGGGCTACGTCGCGGCGGCCGGCTTGGCGCTGCAAACGGCGGCAATTCACATCGTCGAACCATTCCCGCTGCGTGGCCTCGCCTTCCGGCAATACAGCGATTTCACCGGCGGCTACTTCAGCGTGGGCGCGCGCGTGGACGACTTGGGCGCATGGTTGGGGCGCTTCGCGCAGGAGATGGAAAGCTACAACGTGCATGCTGAACGTCACCCGCCGGGCTTGCCGATGATCTTCTGGGCCGGCGTGCAGTTGATGCGACCGTTGCGCGGCCTAGCCGAAGCGCTCGGCCCCACGCTGCGCCCCTTGGCGTGCTTCGATTTGCGCGCGGCGACGCTCGACGATACACAGATCGCCGCCGGCTTGTTCGGCATTCTGCTCGAGACCGTCCTCGCGTGGCTCACGCCAATCCCGCTCTTCCTCTTCGTCCGGCGAATCGCCGACGACCGCGCCGCGGCGACGGCGGCCCTGCTTTGCCCACTCGCCCCCGGCATGTTGATGTGGGCCTCGCAATGGGATCGCGGCTTCGGCGTCTTCACGCTGGCCGGTTTGCTGCTGGTCGAGCGACTCGTCGCGCAGCCGTCGGCCATCAAGTCAACGGCGAGCGCTGTTGGGCTTGGCCTGGTCTTGTCCATCGGCGCGCTGATGAGCTTTGGCAATTTGCCGATCGTCATGATTTGCGGGTTGTATGCGCTCATCCGCATCTGGCAAACGGATCGCTTCCGGTCGCTGCCGGCGCGGTCGCTGCAAGGCGCAACCGTGCTGGTCGGATTTGCAGCGCCCTGGGCAGCCATGATCCTGCTGACCGGGTTCGATTTGCCCGCCGCCTACCAGACGGCCATGCGCATCCATCTGTCGCTCGAGCGCGACTACTGGCCATTTGTCGTCTGGCATCCGTGGGACATTTTCACTTTCGTCGGCTTGCCGGCGGCGGCAATCGCGCTGCTGATGACCTGGCGTCGCGCGCCGGCGCTCACCTTTGCGTGGGTCGCAACAATCGCGGCGCAGTCGCTGCTTCACGTCGCCCGCGGGGAGACCGGCCGGGTGTGGATGTACTTCGCGCCGGTCATCCTCGCACTAGCCGGCCTTTGGCTAGCGCAGCAGTCGGCGGCGACGGCGCCGCGCAGCATGAAGCCGGCCGCCTGGTTGCCGGCTTTTGCGTTGAGCCTGATGGTGATTCAGTCCGCAACACACATCGCCCTGCTCAGGGTCATCGGCTATGGCGTGGATCCGCTCACCGCGCCGAACGCGACCTTGCCGGCCGATCTCATCCCGACGAACATCCGTTTCGAGCCAAACGGCGAGGTCCGGCTCCTCGGCTATACGCTCCCGCCTGTGCTTGCGCCAGGCCAGTCGGCCACGCTCAACTTGTATTGGAAGCTAGAAGGTGATGCAACGCTGCCCACGGCGCGCAAGGTCTTTGTGCATGTGGCCGATACGCCTGAGGATGAGTACCGCATCGTCAACCAGGACGGCCGTCCGGCAAATTGGACGCTGCCCACGACGTGCTGGCTGCCCGGACAGGTGATCCACGACCCGCATCACTTCACTGTCGCCGGCGACGCGCGCCCGGGCGAATACTATGTGCTGGTTGGGCTATACGACGAGTTCACCGGCGAACGCGCTTTTGTGCACACCGCGCAGATCGCAATTGCCAACGCCGTCGCTTTGCCGACCAAGCTCGGCATCGCGCCGATGAGCGCCCGGTAAAGCAGGGGGCTAGCCCACAACTGCGCACGAGCGCAACACGGCAACAGCCTTACCGCACTGTGATGAAGCCGAGCGAGATCAGGTCGTCGCGCGCCGGTTGACCGCTTTGTTGCGCCGGCCAGCGCTGTCCGCCCTCGCGGTCGTAGATGCCGGCGCGAAGTTCGTATTCACCGGCCGGCAAATCAGGAGGGATGAAGAGACGATGAACCTGATCAATGCCCTCGCCAGGGCGATAGGTCGGCGTAGGGCGCAGCTTGCCGTTCACCATCGGCGGATTGTCGTCCTGAGAGACGAGCCGGCCATCGGGTCCGATCATGTGCAGGAAGAGCACGCCGTCGCGCGTCGGGGTTTGTTCGATCCGCCAGTGAGTGGTGAAGTCGTAAGCGCGCCCACGCGTGAGAGGCTCCTCAACGCTATAGCCGAGGATGCTCAGCTCGCCCACCCGCGCATCCACAGGATGCCGCACCTGCGCAGCGACAGGCGCGCGTGGATAGTCTTCAATGCGCACAAAGCCCAAGAAGGCACCATCCACGCGCCGGCCGTCGCGCCAGCGTTCAAGCTGCAGGCGATACCAGCCAGGCCGCGCCGAGAGCGGCACGTCCAGGACATACTGGTCGCGCACCGGCTCACCGGCCGGCCAGGCTTCGACCGGGAAGTCGGACGCGCCGGCAGCGCGCTGGGCTGTTGCTAGGCCGCCGCCTAGTAGTCCATGCAGCGTCAAGCGGGTCTGCCAGGGCGTGAGAGCATTGCGCGCCGGTTGCCAGGTCAACACGACCGGCAATGGCTCGCCGGGGTGAATCACGGAAGGCCACTCGACAACCGAGAGACGCGCGTCATCGAACGACGGCGGCGATGGGAAAGGGATGCGCGCCGGCTGCAATGTGAGCAGCGGTTGGGGCGCTGCAGCAGCAGCGATCGTCATCGGTTGTTCGCGCGTCGGCCACATAGTGACGCGGATGCAGCAGGCGACCGATTCAGGGTCAAGGGGGGCGAAGAAACGCTGGACGCGCTCTTGCTTGTCGCCGGCCAACACAGCCGCCTCCAACTGATACGGCAAGCGGGGCAGACCGAGCGGCATCGGGATGATATGCTCGGTGAAGAAGTAATGCTCCGGTCGCCAGGCGTCGCGCACCCCGTCGAACTCGGCGCGCACGTTCGCGTCTAGCCACACCGCATCCCCGTAGCGCAATCGGAAGGCGACGTTGACGGCGCCGGGAAAGTCCGCGCCGAATGCGGCCGGGCGTCGCCAGTACAACGTCAGAGATACGTTCGGTTGTGGATTGAGCGGCGCGCCGGTTGAAAGCGCATATGCGGCCAGGCGCGGCATACCCGCGGTTGAGTCGCTATCTATGGCGTGTGCTCCGGCGGGCAGCGCCTCGACGAAAGGTGAATCGAGCTCCAGCAGCCGCAACGCGATGATCGTGCTGCGCGCCGGGAAGTTCACCAGCCGGCGCAGGAAGGGCATCCTGCCACCGAGCTGGCGCGGCTGGCCGCTTCCGCGATCCACATACCATACGCGCCGCGCGTCCGAGGGCAGTTGCGTCGGAGCGCTGACGCCGTTCTCCTGAAACCAGGGCACGCCGCGTAAGTGTGGTGTGATGGGGGCAGCCACCATCGGCAAGCCGCCGACGACGAGCACATCGCCGGGCTGCCAGTGATCGCGAACATAGTAAGCCAACGCGCGCCAGTCATCCTGCCAGTCAGGTGTGCGCCTGAACGTCGCAGCGACGCCGTAGAGTTGCACGCCGACGATCAGCGCGCACGCCGCTATGCCGGCTGCGCGCCGCTGCCGGGATGCCGGCTGCGCGCGAAGGCCGGACATCAGCCAGGCGCAGAAACGGGCCAACAAGACAGCCACCATCGGCACGATCAGGATGAGATGGCGAAAGCCATGGTAATTCGGCTTAAAGAAGGAGAGCGCGAACCACAGCGCTACCGGCGTGATCACCGAGGCAGCAAGCAGCACATGCGCCGCGCGCATCTGTCCTGAGACGCGCATGAACAGCGGGGCGACGGCAGTCGCCAGGCACACTGCGCCGACGACGAGGCCAATAGCCCCCGCGGAGAAATCGAACGCGCTCATCCCCAGCAAGAGGCCGCCAAATTGCGTTTGCACGATGATCTCGAGGGGGACGAAAGCATAGTTCATATCTTGACCGCGCAACAAACGCACCAGCAATCCCTGGACGAAGGGCGTCGCCAACGCCAGCAACGACATACCGACGAGTGACGCGCCTGCGACGATCAGGATGCGCCGGTCGGGCACACGAAAGGCGTTCCAGCGTTGCGCCGTCCACGTTAGCAGGAAGGCGCCTTGCCCGACTATCAGGCCGGCGAACGAGTAGTGAGTGAGGAAACCGACCGTTGCCAGCGCAATCCAGGCGAGCCAGGCTTGCGCGATGCGCTGCGTCGCGCGGCCGCACCGATACGCGGCGAGCGTCAGCGCAGCCGCGAGGCATGGCACGAGCGAATACATGCGAATTTCGCGGCTGTACCAAATCAACCCAGGCGAGAGCGCGACGAACAGGGCAGCTAACGCTGCGGTCGGCGCATCGAACATGCGACGCGCCAGCGCATACGTCATCGGCGCGCACAACACGCCGAACGCAACCGAGAAGAAACGAAAGATGAATTCGTGCTCGCCCCCCAATCCCACGAAGACTCGCAGGAGCAGGAAATACAACGGCGGATGCACGTCAATCGTGCGCTCGCCGGCGACGTAGATGATATTAGCCAGTTCTTCTGCCAGGGAGCCGCTCATGCGCAGCAGGGTTGTCCCTTCATCCAACCAGATGCTGCGATTCATCAGCTCGGCAACGCGCAGCGCGAAGGCGACGAGCGTGAGCAACGCGACCAGCCAGAGTTCGCGACGACGCATCATCGTGACAGACTTATCTCGCTTAGATGAGCCGTGGGGCATTGCAACTGCGCCATGGATGTATTGTAGACGATGGCTCTCCGCAGTAATGCGTTCAGCGCAGCTCGAACGTCTGCAACATCAAGCTATCACCGCCGGCGTCGTTGCGTGGGTCGTCAATCGCGCGCCGCTGCATCGTTTGAGGGTCGTAAGCACCGACGCGCACTTGATATGTGCCCGGCGGCAGCCCCTCCGGCAGCGTCACCCAGTGCGGGTCGAGCACCACCTCGCCGCGCTGCCAGCGCGGGAACGGATAAGCGCCGTAGACCGGCTGCGTGTCGGCTGCTTGCACCACCTCGCCGGTGGCTTGGTTCACGATGTGCAACAGCACCGTATCATCGGGGAGCGGCTCGGTGAGCGCCTGCCAGTAGAGCATGACGGCTACCTCGCGCTGCGTCGCGTCGTAGCGCACCTCGCCGCCCAGCAGCGCCACGCCGCTGGCAAGCCTGGCGTTGCGCAGGCTGGCCAAGTTGGGCGGCTCGAAGTTGCGCTGGGCTGGCTGCGCCTCGTAGATGAGCGTGTGGGTGATGCCGTCGCGTTCGCGGATGACCGCCAGTGGCACGAGCTGCATGTGCGACTTTAGCGCCGCGCGCTCGAAGCGCTCCCAGTGGCCGCCAAAAGCCGTTGTGTGCGGGGCATGGAAGAGGTAGATGTTTTCTGGCTCCCTCAGCAGCGCAAGGCTCAACGCATCGAAGGCAGGCGACGGTCGGGGAGAGTAGTCGAACACTTCGCGAGGGCGAATCTGGTTGGCGGTGAGGAATTCGAGGTTGCGGCGGAATCCCCAATCCACAGCGACGACGGTTCTATCGGAGAAGCGTGTGCGCAACACTTCTGCCAACGGGTTGATGGCGTCCGACCACAGGCCGCGTCCGCCGGTTACGGCGAAAAACCGATGGATGGCCACATTGCCAACTACCTGACCGAAGACCAAGACCAGAAAGCTGAGGCCGATTAAAAACTTAGCCCATCGCACGGTTGCCTTTTGCCAGAGTTCGGCCGCACTCAGCGCGATGGCCAGCCATGCAAAAGGCATAATGACAAACACATAAGTCGCCCCAATGCTGCTAGTGCTCACGGTGCTGAGGGGGAGAACAGCGAGGGGCGTAGCGAGGACGAGCAGTCGCGCAGCATATCCCGAATTCCCGTAGTGCTGTTTTAATGATGCGCCTAACCACGCAAGAGCAAGCAGAAAGGCGACAGCGCCTATGGGCAAGATGGCCGGCGCTTGGAAGTGCAGCGTGTCGCCGCCTATTGCGCGCAGAAATTCCTGCCAGACCCTTGGCAGATTGTTGATGATGTCGAGGTTGTTGTGGCCATAGGTTGTCGTCTTCGTCAAGTTCGAGAGCAGAAACTTGGCCGTGTCAAGCCCGTAGATGTTGTGCGCTAAAAGTGGGGATAGGCCCAATAGCATTGCGGCAAACGTCGCCAACGCGCCAACCGGCCCAATACAGCGCAATCGCTGCGCAACCGACCGAAGTCCTAGGCCGAACAGCGCTGTGATGAATGCGGGGAACAGCCACCAAACGAACAAAATCTTTGTGGTGACGCCAAAGCCAAAGAGGAACGCCGCTAAAGCGAGCGCCGCCCTGCTGCCTGCGCGCCACCAGCGCCCCAGCGCATGCCACATGCCAAGCGACAGGGGGATGAGCGGCACCGTCCAGTTTGCGCCTGCGCGACTCCACCATACATACACGGGGGCCGTTGCGCACAAGATGGCAGCCAGCGCCGCTACCTCGTGGCCGAACCAATCGCGCGCCAGCAGCCAGAGGAGCGCAAGACCGACTAGACCGACGCAGAGCTGTGTTGCGCGAAGCGCTTCCACCGTTGGCCCAAAGAGGGCCAAACCGACCAAGCTGGTGTAGATCGTCGTAGGGCCGATGTGGTGCAACATCATGATCGGCCATTGCCGCCCGAATATCGTCACACTCCGAATGGCGCTGGACTCCAAGCCTTGCAACAACTCTAATGCCGGCACAGCGTCTGCTGCTTCGTCGTAGTACAGTCCGGGCAAAGCCAGGTTCGAGAGGCCGAGCAACAGGTATGCCGCGCTTGAAGCAAGCAGGACAAACCACGCAAGCTGATTTTTGGGGAAATGCTGCATGCAGCGCGCCTTGCGGTCAGGGTTGCACGTCAAGTTGAAACCTGAAGCTGTTATCTTGAGCTATTGCAGAGCTGTCGGCGTCTGCTGTGGCTAAACGCGCGCCGGTCGCAGCATCGTACATGCCAATCGCAAGCCGGTATTCCCCGCTCGGCAAATCCGCCGGCAGAGACAGATGGCGCGTCTCGGGAACAATGTCGCCCGCCGACCAAAAAGTGGTGGGATATTGGCCTTCGCGCGGCGGAGAATCATGCTGCGCCACAATCTGGTCGCTCGAATCTAGTAACTGAAAGAAAACGGTGTAGGCTTCGTTGAGCGGCTGACGCGAGCGCCAAAGCAGGGTTGCGGTGAGCGTCTCACCGGCGCGCAGCTGCTGGGGAATGCTGACCGCTAGGCTGACGCCGAGGGCGAAGTGGCAACATGGGCGAACGGAACGCCACTGTTCCGCTTCTCTTTGACTTATCCTGATCGGCAGCGCCCCAAATTTGCCGTCGCAAGGTTGGGCGCCCATGCAGCGAGGGGTGAGCGTTTCGCCGGTGCGCGCGTTAATCCAGGTGAATTTGAACTGTCCGATGAACGGCGTCTCGAACGCTTCGCGATCCCAGATGAACAAGTAGTGCCCCTCGCCGTATATTTCTCCCGCCCGCCACTGAGTGGTTGGGAAGCCGCCCTGCGCCGGCTCAAACTGTATAGCATTGCGCAGCGATAGCCCTTCGCGGCTGAATCCCTCCAGCCTGAGCATATACCGTTCTGAGATCGGCTGCAGCGCGCGCCAAAAAGCGAACACCTCCATTACCCTGCCCTTGTAAGCGTAAGGCGACGGCAAAAGATAACCCACCATTTCGATGTAATCCTCTTGTCCATCGCCAAAGATGATAGAGAAGTCCTGCTGAGGTCGCACAAAGGTCTCTGCGTGCCCCACGAAGAGGACAGGGCGTTGAAAGATTGGAGCGACGACGAGAGGCGGCGTCACCAGGCTTATCCAGGCCAATCCAGAAAGCGTTGCTCCGCCGAGCAACTGGCGCAGGGGGGGCGGCAAGCCGGCCAGCGTAGTCGCCACCATGCCGGCTATCGCGCCGACGCACGGCAATATAAACCGGCCGTGGAAGAGCCAAGTCGCGCCAGACGAGATCGAGCGCCAGGCCGGCGCCGCAATCACGGAGAGAACGAAGCTGCCCAACAGCAGCAGAGCTAAACGCTCGTCATTGCGTCGCGTCGTCAGCAGCCGTCGCGCGATCAAGACGAAGTAGATTATAGTCAGCGCCTCAGCGATCCGATACCACTCAGCCGGCAAGCGCAGCGAGTTGCGGTTGAAAACGCCGAAGAACTCCTCGAACTCTTGACGCAGTTGCGATGTAAATTCGGTGTGCGAATGGGGCCAAGGCGTCGAGAGAGCCGCTT
>JBKBID010000022.1:0-37490 GCA_046299515.1 Thermoflexales bacterium
TTCAAAACAGTTGTTTGGTGGGTGAACACCAACCCCGGGGTGTCCACCACCCACCACGACTCTGCTTCGCAAAAAACCTACCCTTGTGAGGGCTGGGGGCTGGGGCTAGGGGCTGGGCAGCCGGGGCCAGTGCATTCCTCCGCGGGGACGGGAGCGCTGGAAGTCTTCCCATCCCTTAAGTCGGCGAAGGCAGCGCCCCGGCTTTGCCCGACGCAATCGCTGCGGCCGGCGGCGCGTATAATCCAGCTTAGAACAAACGTCCTATGGCCAAAAAGCAACCCACGTCCACGCGCAACGGCGACGATGGCCGCGCCCCCGTCCAGGCCGTGATTGAACTCGAAGACAACCGCTTCGGCCGCATCCGGCGCACCGACATCAATCAGGAGATGCAGGTCAGCTACCTCTCCTATGCCATGTCGGTCATCGTCAGCCGCGCCCTGCCCGATGCGCGCGACGGCTTGAAGCCCGTGCAGCGTCGCATCCTCTATGTGATGCACGATACCGGCCTGCGCCCCGATGCGCCCTATCGCAAAAGCGCGCGCATCGTCGGCGATGTGCTGGGCAAGTACCACCCACACGGCGACCAGTCGGTCTACGACGCCATGGCGCGCATGGCGCAGGACTTCTCGATGCGTTACCCGCTGGTGGACGGCCAGGGCAACTTCGGCAGCGTGGACGGCGACCCGCCGGCGGCCATGCGCTACACCGAGGCGCGCCTCAGCCGGCCGGCCATGGATCTGCTGGGCGACCTGGAGAAGAACACCGTTGACTTCACCGATAACTACGATGGCACCACGCGCGAGCCGACCGTCTTGCCGGCGGCGCTGCCCAACCTCATCCTCAACGGCGCGACCGGCATCGCCGTCGGCATGGCCACCAACATCCCGCCGCATAACCTGAACGAGATCGTGGACGCGATCGCGTTCATGATTGACCGCATCGCCGCCAAGCGTGGCGCAGCCAAGCAACTGCAACAGTGGGTGTTGCCCGAAGCCGAGGTAGATGTGGATGAACTGATGCAGTTCGTCAAAGGCCCCGACTTCCCCACCGGCGGCATCGCCTTTCGCTACGATGAGCGCGTCGAAGGCGGCGACGCCATCAAATCGGCCTACGCCACCGGCCGCGGCAAGATCACCGTGCAAGCCAAGGTGCACTTTGAAGAGGGCGCACGCGGGCGCAACCACATCATCGTCACCGAGCTGCCCTATGCAGTGAATAAGTCGGCGCTGATCGAGCGCATCGCCGACCTGGTGCGCGACGGCAAAATCACCGGCATCACCGACATCCACGACGAGAGCGACCGGCGCGGCATGCGCATCGTGATTGACATCAACAAAAACGACGACCCGCGACAAGTGCTGAGCGCGCTCTACAAGCACACCGCCATGCGCACCTCGTTCGGCGTGATCATGCTGGCGCTGGTCAACGGCGAGCCGCGCATCCTGCCGCTGCGCCGCATGTTGCAGGTCTTCATCGAGCATCGGCTGGTCGTCATCAAACGGCGCAGCGAGTTTGACCTGGACGAAGCGCGGCGGCGCGCCCACATCCTCGAAGGCCTGGTCAAAGCCCTCGACATCATTGATGAGATCATCAAGTTGATCCGCACCTCACGCGATACCGACGCAGCGCGGCGAGGGCTGATCCAGCGCTTCCAATTCAGTGAAGCGCAGGCGCAAGCGATCCTCGACATGCCGCTGCGCCGGCTGACCCAACTCGACCGCAAACGGCTGGAGGAGGAGCTGGCCGAGAAGCGCAAGCTGATCAAATACCTCGAAGACTTGCTCAAGAACCCCATCAAGATCCTGGGCGTGATTAAGGAGGAGTTGCAGGCGCTGAAGGACAAATATGGCGACGGCCGGCGCACCACGATCGTGGGCCGCATAGAGGAAGGAAGCAAGGCCGGCAAGCACAGAGCAGGGAGCAAGGGCCAGAGTTCAACAGGCAGCGGGCAGAAGGCAAAGGATGGGACGGACGGCAAGGCGGCTTCCGGCAGCCGCCGACCGGCGACCGGCGACCTCCCACTCACTGCCCATGAGTTGATCGGCAACGAGGCGGCCTACGTGATCGTCGGGCGAAACGGCAAGATCGGACGAGTGAGCGAGCCGCCGCGCGTGACCAGCGCTGCCGAAGTGGCCCCGGCCGCCATCGTCAGGGCATACACCAAGGAGATGGTGTACGTGATTGGAGCATCGGGCAAAGGGGTGGCGCTCAGCGTGGGCGCGCTGCCGCAAGAGGACGTGACCCGCGGCCAAGGCGCGTCGCTCAGCGCCATCAGCGCCTTCCCTCCGGACGACGAAGTGGTCGGCGCGTTCGCGGTGGATCGCGCGGCGGTGAAGAAGGGCGACGATGAATCTGGCCCTTACATGGTATGCGCTACGGCTAACGGGATGGTCAAGCGCAGCGCAGCCGGCATTTTGCCCGGCGTGCCCGGCCAAGCCTTCACGGCCATCGGCGTAGCCGAGGACGACAGCGTGATCGGCGCGCGTTTAGTTCAGGGCCACGAAGACCTGATGCTGTTCACCCAGCAAGGCATGGCCATCCGCTTCAAGCAGGACGAGGTGCGGCCGATGGGCCTGCCCGCCGCCGGCGTCGTCGGCATCAAGCTCGGACCCGGCGACATCGTAACCAGCCTGGCCGCTGTGGATAAAGCAAACAAGGCGATGGAGGTCGTGATCGGCACGACCGATGGACGCGCTAAGCGCGTGGCGCTCAAGGAATATCCGGTTCAGGGCCGCGCCGGCAAAGGCGTGCTTACTGCTAAACTGGCGAACGATGTCACCGTCGCCGACGCCGTGATCGCCGCGCCGGACGATACCATCATCTACGTCACTTTCAAGAACAACGCCAAATCGCTAAAGGCCAAAAATCTAACGCGGCGCGGACGCCCGGCCGGCGGCGACGAAGCAATCGCGCTCGCCGGCAGCGACTATCTGATGCGGATGGTGGCGGCGCAGGAGTAACGCGAGCGGCGGGAGCGGGGATGGTTAGGCGAAGCCATTGCCTCCGCCTAACCTCAACACAATCATGCAGGGCACCGGCCAAACTCCCGCAGCGATTGCCAATGGTTCTTCAACGCGGCTCGAAAGGTGGGATAGCAGCGATAGGTTAGGCCGAACTCCTCGCACGTCGCCTTCACGATCGGCGCGATCTTCGGATACACCAGATGGCACATGTGCGGGAAGAGGTGATGCTCGATCTGGTAGTTCAAGCCGCCCACGTACCAATTCAGAACAGGATTGTTCGGCGCAAAGTTGCTCGTGGTCTGCACCTCGTGGATCGCCCATTCGTTCTCGATCTTGAGCGGGTCGCCCGTCGGCTCGGGGAACTCCACATCGTCCATCACGTGCGCCATCTGCAGGATGACGGCCATGACGAAGCCGGTGACGATGGACGTGACGGCAAAGAGGATCAGCGCCCCGCCGACGCCGAACACCAGCGCCGGCAGCACCAGATACACCATCAGGTTGATCAAGCGGCCGATCCAGAACACGATTTTGTCGTTGCGCGACATGGGCGGGTATCGAAAGGTGTCGCCCGACTTGCCGGTGAAATACACCTGAAAGTTGCGACCGATCAATAACCCGACGCCGGCCAGCGCATACACGATCGGCGCATACAGATGCTGGAAGCGGTGAATCGGCTTCCAGATGTCGCGCGGGCTGTTGCGCACCCAGCCGTCCATCTCCAGCCCCTCGTCCAGTCCGGCGATGTTGGTGTAGGTGTGATGCCAGATGTTGTGTTGTTGCCGCCAGATGAAGTTGCTCAGCCCGACCAGCTCGACGGTGAGGCCGAGCAAACGGTTCACCCACGGCCGATTGGAGTAGCCGTTGTGGTTGGCGTCGTGCATGATGTTGAAGCCGATGCCGCCCGTCGCCAGCCCGAATGAGATCGCGAAGACAAGCGTGACGAGAAAGTGCCAGCCGGCGACGCCGCTATAGAGCATCAACCCATAGCTGATCGCCCACCAGCTCAGGCAAATGGCCGACTTGACGTACATGGCCGGCAAGTCGCGCGTGCGCAGCTTGTTCTCCTTCAGGAAGGCTTCGACGCGCTGCACCACCGTTCGGCGAAAGCCGTACTGCTTGGTGAAGGGCACGGATCGAACGGGGTTTTGCTTGACTGCCGGGATGACCGGAGATTCAAACGTCGTCTTCGATAAGTTTGAAGCGGATTGGGTGAGTGACACGGCGACCTGATCTACCTGCCTTTCATGCATGATTGTTCCTCGATGACTCAACATGCGCTGTTATAGGGCCGTCGGTCAAGAGGGATTTATCTTGCTAAGACGTTACCACAGGTCGGTGTGGCAACGCTGAGCGCGTCGCATCGGCGCGCGCAAAAGCCGCGCAGCGTTAACTCATCTGGCGCTTGGCCAGCGCGCCTCCCAGGATGCCGAGGATCCAGCCGAACAGCAGGGCGAAGAGCAAATAGCCGAAGATGTAACTGACGTCCTGCCCGCGAAAGAACTCCGCGCCGAGCGCGACGTTGAATTGTTCCATCATCGCGATCTGATCCGACGTGAGTTCGGCGGCGCGCTCGGCAACGGCCTGATCGTTCACGCTGAGGTAACGGGCGAAGTTGTAGAGCATGAACGGCAGGGCGTAGCCCAGCGCGGCATAGATGCCGCCGGTGACGCCGGCGGAGCGGAAGGACTGCGGCTCGATGGGGATGGCTGCGCGCGCTGCGGCGATGCCGCCCGACAGAGCAACGGCTGCCGCAACGACGCAATGCAGCGCCAAGAACGTGCTCGACAACAACAGCATGATGACGCCGACGACGGCGCCAATCGTCGCGACGAACAGCGCGCGCTTGCGAGCCGTCGCCGCCGCCTTGACCTGTGACGGGGTGCGAACCTTCTTCATGGTTGCTTATGCTTGAGAGCGATGGTTGCGCATTGCGCCGCTTGCGCCGCCCAAGGCGCCCAGCGTCAAGCCTGCGATCGGGAAGCCCAAACCGCAGCAGGCGACGCTCAGCGCCAGCGAGAACTGCGTGAGGGTGCGCAGGTCAATGTTCGCCGCTTCCATCTGTTGGAACTGCGTCGGGGAGAGCTGCTGCGCGACTTCGGCCTGTAATCGCTCGATGTTTGCCGGGTCGAACGACTGGAGCAGCGCAGCCGCGACGAAGGCGCAAGAGACACACAGGCCGGCGATCAGCCCGCTCAGCGCGCCGACGCTGTAGCCCACGTTGCGGTGCAGCGCGCCGCTGCGACGAGCGGCGAAATAGCCCGCGATGCCGAACCCCATCATGATGATGAATGTGCCCAACGTGCGCATGCCGGGCGACGAAGGCGCTTGCTGCGCGACGGCGGCCAGCGCCAAGGTCAGGCCGGCAATCAACCCCACGCGCAACGCCGGCCGAAGGTTGTGCGGCGATGTCTGCGATGAGCCGGTCACCGGTTTTGGAACAGATCGTCAATTGCGTCGGCCAATTGCTTGAGCGTCGCCACCTGGTGCACGGCGTGGCATAGCGGCGCGTAGGCCAGCATGTCGCTGTCACCGTGCCCCCACTGGTAGGGCGGCTCTGGGTTGAACCAGATCACCTTGCGCGCGCGCATGCGCAGCATCTGCACCAGATCGGCGCGCGGGTCGTTGTAGTTGTTGCGTCCATCGCCCACGAAGATCAGTGTGGTGCGGCTGTCCACCGAGTCGGAGAACTTCTCGCAGAACGTGCTCAGGCTGTGGCCCAAATCGGTGTTGTAGTAGCCGGGCGGCAGCTCGCGCAGGACGATCTCGACTGCGTCCTGTGGGCGGTTCTCGGCAAAGATCATGCTGATCTCGTGCATGTCGCTGATGAAGGCAAACGAGCGCGCCTTGCTGATCTGATCCTGCATCTCGTAGACCATGCGCAGCATGAACTCCGCCACCGGCCGCATCGAGGTCGAGACGTCCACGATGACCGTGAGCTTGGGCTTGAGGTGGCGGCGCTTCATCTTTAGCTCGATCGGCACGCCCATGTTGCGCTGGTTGTAGCGGATGGTGCCCTTTGCGTCGAAGTGGCCCTGTTTGCCGCGACGCATGCGCAGCGCGGCCCGCGAGCGCAGCCGGGCCACCAGCCGTCGCACGTGGTTGCGCAGCTCGTCTGCTTCGGCCTCGCTCAGCGAAGCCAGCGGCCGGTTCATCAAGTCGTCAATGCGCTGCCGGCGCGGGCTGTCGTCCGGCTGATTGAGCAGGCTCTGCCCGACGAAGCGCGCCACCTGCTCGCGCAGCGCCTCGGCGTTGCCTTCCACCGTCTCGCGCACTTCTTGCCGGCCTTCGGCGCTCATGCCCTGTTGTTTGAGCTGCTTCATCAGCGCTTCGAGCGCGTCCTTGACTTGTTCGGGCGTCAGGCCCATTTGTCGCAGCATCCGCTCGGTCAGCCATTCCTGCACCTGCCGGTTGCCGCGCATGCCGCGATTGATGCCGGCCTTCTGGGCGAACTGTTGCATCTGTTCGCGCGTGGGCTGTTGCCCCTGGGCCAGCATCTGCATCAACTGGCGGAGCTGCTCGCGCAATTGCTCGATAGCGCGGCGGAGCTGCTCCTGCTGCTCCTGGCTCAGGCCCTGCGGCGGTTGCAGGGGCGGGCCTTCGTGGCCGAAGTACAGCGGGAAGAGCTGCTCGAACGATGGCACATCCGCCGGTGCTTTGACCAGCGTCGCCTTCAGCGCGTTCTTGAACGTCTCACGATCCATGACCCCGACGGCGCTGATGGCCTTCATCGCGTCGGCCGATTCGGCCAGCGACACGCGCACGCCGCTTGAGCGCAGCGCGCTGATGAATTCGACGATTCTCTCTTCCATCTCTTGCCAAAATTGAGGGCCAGGGGCTGATGCGTCCCCCTCGCCAACTATCTCACGCCAAGGTCTTGTCCGCGCTTGCCGCCGCTCAGGGCGCGCCGGGCGCGTTGAATGTCGCTCTCGTGCTTCAAGATAACCGTCAGCGTGTCGTTCAGCGTCTTCTCGTCGAGGTGCTTGGCGTTGATGGCGACGAGCGCTTTGGCCCAGTCCACCGTCTCGGCGACGCTGGGCGCCTTCTTCAAGTCCAGTCCGCGCAGGCGTTGCACGATCTCCACGCATTGCCGGGCCACTTGCGGCGCCAGGTCCGGCGCGCGCATCTGCACGATCCGCAACTCCGACTCGAACGAAGGGTAATCCACGAAGAGATACAACGCGCGGCGCTTGAGCGCTTCGCTCAGCTCGCGCGTGTTGTTGCTGGTCAGCACGACCATCGGCTGGTGGTTGGCTTTGATCGTGCCCAGCTCCGGCACACTCACCTGGAAGTCGCTGAGGATCTCTAGCAGGAAGGCCTCGAACTCTGCGTCGGCGCGGTCAATTTCGTCAATCAGCAGCACCACCGGCTTATCGTTCATCAGCGCGCGCAACAGCGGGCGGGGCAACAGAAAGCGTCGGGAGAAGAAGACGTTTTCCTCTTTGCCCAGCGCGTCGGCGGCTTCGGTGAGCGTGGCGGCCTCTCCCATGATTTGGCTCAGCTTATCGCGCAGCAGTTGGGTGTAGAGCATCTGCTTGGAATACTCCCACTCGTAGAGCGCTTTGGATTCGTCCAGGCCCTCGTAGCATTGCAGGCGGATCAACTCGCGCCCGCTGGCCGCAGCCCAGGCCTTGGCCAGTTCGGTCTTGCCCACGCCGGCCGGCCCTTCAGCCAGGATCGGCTTGCCCATTTGCTCGGCCAAAAAAACTACCGTCGCGATTTCGTCTGATGCAATGTAGCGCTGCTCCAACAACCCCTGCTTTACATCCGAGATCTGCTTGAACATGAAAGGAAAGGCCTCCGTGAGGGATGTTACCAGAAACGAAAAAGAAACTTCCGAAATCCTCGCGGTTTCGGAAGTTTGATCGCGCGCAGCATAGCGCGGTCGTCCGATCAGCGCGCGGGGGCTTGATCTTCGCCGCCGCCTTGCCCGCTGCCGGCGACCAGCGCCGGCGTCTGCTCCTCCGCGCGAGTCGGCTCGTCCGAGCAACCATCGCGCATGAATTCCAGCCCGTCGCCGCCGGCCTTGACGTCCACGACGATGCAGTCGCCGGCCTTGAACTTGCCCTGCAGCAACTGCACGCTCAGCGGCCCTTCGACGTGCTTCTGCATGGCGCGGCGCAACGGGCGCGCCCCGAAGTTGGGGTCGTAGCCCTGACGCGCCAGCCACTTGCGCGCGCCCTCCTTCAGCTCGATCTGGATGCCGCGCTCCATCAGCCGCTCGCGCACTTCGCGCAGTTGCAGCTCGACGATCTTCTCCACATCCTCAAGCGACAGCGGCGAGAAGACGATGATCTCATCCACGCGGTTGAGGAACTCCGGCCGGAAGGTGCGCTTGAGCGCGTCTTCGATCTTCTTGTGGTCGCCGACCATCTTCATCTCGTCCGCGCCGGTCGGTTTGATGAAGCCGAGCGTGCCGCCCTTGCGCACGTATTCCGTGCCCAGGTTGCTGGTCATGATGATGACGGTGTTGTTGAAGTACACCACGCGCCCCTGGCCGTCGGTCAGCCGACCGTCGTCCAAGATCTGTAGCAGGGCGTTCCACACATCGGGGTGCGCTTTCTCGATCTCATCGAACAGCACCACCTGATACGGCCGTCGGCGGACGCGCTCGGTGAGCTGGCCGCCCTCCTCGTAACCCACGTAGCCGGGCGGCGCGCCGAACAATCGGCTGACGGTGTGCCCTTCGCGATACTCGCTCATGTCCACGCGCACCAGCGCGTTCTCGTCGTCGAACAGGAACCAGGCCAGCGCCTTGGCCAGCTCGGTTTTGCCCACGCCCGACGAGCCGAGGAAGATGAATGAGCCAATTGGCCGATTGGGATCCTTCAGGCCGCTGCGCGCGCGGCGGATGGCGTCGCTGATAGCCCGGATGGCCTCGTCCTGGCCGACGATGCGCTCGTGCAGCCGCTCCTCCATCTTCAACAGCTTCTCGCTCTCCGCCTCCATCATCTGGTTGACCGGGATGCCGGTCCACTGGGCGACCACGCTGGCGATGTCGTCCTCGTCCACCACCTCATCCAGGTTCTTTTCGGTCGCCCACTTCTCGCGCTGCTGTTCGAACTCCTGCTGCAAACGCAAGCGATGCGTCTTCAGCTCGGCGGCCTTCTGGTAGTCCTGCGCCGCAGCGGCGGCTTCCTCCTCGGCGCGCAAGCGTTCCAACTCCTTGCTCTTGGCCTTCAGGTCGGGCGGCAGGGTGAACAGCGCCACGCGCAGCTTGGCGGCGGCTTCGTCTATCAGGTCAATGGCCTTGTCGGGCAGTTTGCGGTCGGTGACGTAGCGCGCCGACAGCCTGGCCGCAGCGACGATTGCGGCGTCGGAGATGCTGACTTTGTGATGCGCTTCGTAGCGGTCGCGCAGCACGCGCAGCATCTCGATAGTTTCGTCCACGCTCGGTTCGTCCACGAACACCGGCGCAAAGCGGCGCTCCAGCGCGCTGTCCTTCTCGATGTAGCGGCGGTATTCGTCCAGGGTAGTCGCGCCGATGGCCTGCAGCTCGCCGCGGGCGAGGGCCGGCTTGAGCATGTTGCCGGCGTCCATCGCGCCGGCGCCGTTGCCGGCGCCCACCACGTTGTGCAGCTCGTCAATGAACAGGATGATCTCGCCTTCGCTGCGCACCACTTCCTCCATGGCGGCCTTCAGGCGCTCCTCGAAATCACCGCGGAAGCGCGAGCCGGCCACCATCGCGGCCAGGTCGAGCGCCACCACACGCTTGCCCAGCAGGATTTCCGGCACATCGCCGCTGACGATCTTCTGCGCCAGGCCCTCGACGATGGCCGTCTTGCCAACGCCGGCTTCGCCGATCAACACCGGATTGTTCTTGGTGCGGCGGCTGAGCACCTGGATCACGCGCAGGATCTCCTCGTCGCGGCCGATGACCGGGTCGAGCTTGCCTTCCTTGGCCATCTGGGTCAGGTCGCGCGAGTATTTCTCCAGGGTGCGGTATTTGCTCTCCGCCTTGGGGTCGGTCACCCGCTGGCCGCGGCGCAGGTCTTTAATCGCGTCGCTGATCTTGTCGCGGGTGACGCCCATCTCGCGCAGGATGCGCTCGGCCGGCGTGTTGCGCTCGGTGCTGATGGCCAGGAAGAGGTGCTCGGTGCTGATGTACTCATCCTTGAAACGGTTGGCCTCCTCGTTGGCCACGTCCAGGATGCGCTTGACGCGCGGCGTGATGAAGATCTGCGCCGAGGCGGCGCCGTAGATCGTGGCCTTGGGCGACTTGCGCAGCTCCTCGTCCACTTTGCCGATCATCACGTTCACATCCACGCCCAACGTCTCCAGAATTTGGGACACGACGCCTTCGGGCTGTTCAAGCAGCGCCAACAGCAGATGCTCGGTATCTATCTGGCTGTGACCGTAACGGCTCAGCACTTCATAAGCGCGCGCGGCAGCGTCCTGCGCGCGTTCGGTAAATCGGTCAAATCTCATCATGTGCGATCAACCTCAAGGGGATCAGGGTCAGGGATCGGAGCCGTCCGCCAGCCGAGGAGCGATGACCGGTGATCCAACTTCCCAGACACTACTCGATCAAATCACGCTACACTACGCAAGCAGCACATCCCCGCCTGCGCGCATACTGTTCCAAAGCTGTTATCGGCCGTTCGCTCGCAAGCATCCGGGGCAGCGACGGTGTGTGCTGCGTTACAGTCACGAGGATTATAGCGACCGGCATTAGTGAAACGTCAGAGGTCGGTTGGAGCGCTGTTAGCGCTGCTCAATCCTCGCCCCGGCCGATGTTGCGCAGCACGCAGACGAAGTGGTCGGGGTCGTCGTCGGCAAGAAAGGAATAGGTGAGGTGGTAACCGTTGCCGAACGGCAGGTCCCATACGTCGCGCTCGGTCTTGCGGGGGTCGGGATCGCTGATGATGCGCGCGTCGCGCGAGGGTTGCCGGGGCGACTGCGCGAAGCCCCGCAGGGCCAGCAGCGCCTGCGCCTGCGTCCGCGCGTCGAGCGCGTCGAAGGCCTGCAAAAAGCGGGCGGTGACGCGGAAGATCACCGGCGCCTCTTGAACCGGCGCAGCGCCATCGCCAGCCGGTCGGCCTGATCCAACTGCGCGGTAGGGTCGCTCTGCTTCAGAACAGCGATCAGGCTCTCTATGCTCGCGAAGTCCTCGTAGCGGCCGGCCTTCAGGTCGTCTTCGGCATCGCGCTCAGCGCGACGCCACTCGGCAGTGTAGAACCAGGCATCCTTGAGGTTGATGCGGCGCGGACGCGGCGGCTGCCGCGCGAACTCGATCGCGTCTATCAGGCCGATCAATGCCCACAGCGGGTTGCCGAACCGGTCGAACATCGCTTCATCCTGAAGTATCGCCGAACGCGCCGACCTGGGTTAATCCGATGTCCGGTCGCTGAGCCATGCCTCACCAATCTCCGGCGTCATCCAGCGCGTCGCGGCTGCCGTCGGTCGCAATGTCCCAATCGTCCGTTCGTTCACTTGAGCCAGCGATCCAGCCAGGCGAACGCTTCTTCCTGCATCTCGACGTTGAACTGGTGCGGCGCATCGTAGAAGCGACAGGCGAAACGCTCGCGCAGGCCGGCCTTGGCGTAGAGCGCTGCGAGCCGGTCGCACGTGTGCTGCATGCCCGTCAGCGGAAAGAGCGCATCCTGGGCGCACTGTTGCACCATCAGCGCGCCGGGCATGCCCATCGCGGCCACGTCGCTTAGCTCCAGCCAGCCGGTCAGGCCGGGCACATATTGCGCCCAGGAGTGCCGCGCAATGTGCTCCGGCAGCAGCTCGCGCCAGTCGGTCATCCAGCCGACCGAGATGGCAACCTTGACGCGCGGGTCGGCGCCGAATAGCCAATTTGCGCGCATGGCGCCCATCGAGAGACCGACGCAACCGATGCGCTCGCGGTCCACCTCTGGGCGTGAGAGCAGATAGTCCACGCTGGCGCGGTCGTCGTGGACCAGGATGCCCATCCAGGTTGCGCCGGCGGCGACGATGTGCCGCATCACCAGCTCTTCCAGCAAGCTATAAGTTTCGTTGACGCCGGCCACGCCGGTTTTGAATTGCGCGCGGCGCTGCATCTCCTTCACCAGCTCCGGCGGCGCCTGTTGCAAGTCCAACCGACGTTCGCCCCAGTAGAACGCATCAGTGACGATCACGACGTAGCCGCGCCGGGCCAGCGCGTCGGCGAACGCGCGCCCGCCGTAACCGCTCCGGCGATAGGCGACCAGGTGCGGCGACTCCCGCTCGGTCTCCACCAGCTTTTCTTTGCCGTGCACGTAGTAGCCGCCGTGGTCGTGCAACGCGACGACGGCGGGCGCGGGCGCGTCCAGCCCTTTGGGGATCAGCACATAGGCCGGCACGCGCGCCCAGGGCGTGCTGGCGAAAGACACCTTTTCGCGCACGTAATCGCCCTTGTCCACCACTTCGATCACCTGAGGATCAAGCTGGACGGGCGGCGGCGCATAGCGCAACAGCTCCAGCGCCTTGGCGCGCGCTGCCTCGCGCCAAGCGTGCACGTCGGTGAACTGTGGGTTGAGGAAGGACAGCGCGGGCGGATGATGTTCAGCAATGGCTGAGATGAAAGAATGAAGATTGCCGAGGGGAGAATGGGACATTGGGCCTTCGGCGCAGATTATCGGCTATTTCGCTGATGCGCTCACACTTGCGCCGATTGCAGCCAAGGCGCGCGAAACACCGCGCGTCCCGCCGGCCCTCGGCGGGACGCGCGGCGCGCTATTACTTCCCGGCCACTTGTATGCCGACCGCAGACCGCGCAGGCGCGCCTTGCACGCTCGGCGTCGCCCGCTTGCTGCCGATGACCAGCGCCAGCGCAATGGCGATGAAGATCGCGCCGGTCCAGTAGGGGGCGCCGATGCCGATGGTGTCAAAGACGAGGCCGGCCCACAGCGGCCCAAACACGCGGGTGAGCGCGTTGAGCGATTGCGTCACACCCAGGATGCTGCCTTGCTCCTGATGCGACACCTGATTCGACACCATGCCGGTCAACGTCGGCGTGGTCAGGCCGTTGCCGACGCTCAGCGCGCCGAGCACCGGAAAGAGCATCCAGGCCTGCGGCACAAAGGCGATCAGCGCATAGGTGGCTGCCTGTAAGCCCATGCCGAAGATGGCCAGCCGACGATCGCCGAAACGCGGCACCAAGCGCCGGACGATGGCGGCCTGCATGATCACCCCAACTACCCCGACGAAGCTAAACAAGATCGCGTTCTGATTCGGCCCCCAGTCGAATCGCTCCAGCGTGAAGAGCGAAAAGTTGTTTTGCAAGCCGGAGAAGGCAAAGTTGAAGCCGAACACAGCCAGCAGCAGCGCCGTTAGGTTGGGGCGCTTGAGCGCGTCCCACAGCGCGCCGGCGGGGTTGACCTTGGCCAGGGCAAAAGGTTCGCGCGTGCGCTGCTCAACGGGCAGCGACTCGGGCAGGATGAAGTAGCCCAGCGCGACGTTGGCCAGGGCCAGCGCGCCCGCGAAGTAAGCCGGCGCAGAAAGGCTGATGTTGCTCAGCGCGCCGCCCAGCGCCGGGCCGATGATGAAGCCCAGTCCGAAAGCGGCGCCGATCAGGCCGAAGGCCTTCGAGCGGTCTTTTGGCGGCGTGACGTCGGCGATGAACGCCTGCGCGATCGAGATGTTGCCGCCGGTGATGCCGTCAATGATACGGGCCAGGAACAGCAGCCAGAGCGCGCCGGCCGCGCCAAAGACGAAATAGCCGATCGCCGTGCCGAACAGGCTGAGCAGCAACACCGGCCGTCGGCCGTAGCGGTCGCTGAGCCAGCCCAGCAGCGGCGCCGCAGCAAACTGGAAGAGCGAATATGAGGCGCTGAGCAAGGCCACGGTCAGCGCGTCGGTGTTGAACTGACGCACGATGAACGGGGTAATCGGGATGAGGATGCCTACCCCCAGCAGGTCAATGAAAACGGTAATGAAGATGAACGTCAACGCGCCGCGTCCGACGCCGTTATTGGATTGCGCAAAATTAACGCTTCTTTTGAACATGTGTGCTCTCCTCTCGTGTCCCTCGGAAATCAGATGGAAAGATGAAACCTATTTCTGTCCTATGAGCCTTGCTAAGCCTGCCGCGCGTCGGCGACGCCATGGAAGAACGTTTCGAGCAGCGCGCGGGTTAACGTCGCGCGATCCTCGTCGCGGGATGGGCCGCTTGACTCGGTGAGCAGCCGGCGGAAGGCCAGGGCGATGACCTCTGGGTCCATGGCGCGCAGCTCACCCGCAGCGATGCCTTCTTTCACCAGTTGAAGCAGCGGCTCGTTGAGCTGCGCGAACGCTTCCCGCAACTGCGCTTGTTGGTCTGCGCTCAACTGGCGCATCGCGGCGTCCATCATGGCGGCGTTGTAGGCAGCAGCCAGCGGCCGGCTTTGCCGTTCAATCGCCAGGCGTTCCAGGCGCTGGCGCGCGCTGAGCGACCGGTCGTTGGCGATGCGCTCGATGTCGCGCCGCACACGACGCAGCAGGTCTAGCGCGCCTGCGGTGAGCAGGTCAGCCTTGCTCGAAAAGTGGTAGTACAACGTCGCCTTGGTCAGCCCGGCCGCGCGCGCGATGTCGCTCATAGAAACCGCCTCGTAACCGCGCTCGTTAATCAGGCGCATGGCGTGTTGGAATATGGCGCGTCGGGTATCCTCTGCGCTGCCCAGCGCGACGGGCTGCCTGCCCGGTCTGCGCCTGCTTACACCGATGATCAACGACTGGCCCATCTAATCAAACTGACCGGTATGATTAATTGAGTTGTCTTAAGCACAAGTGAGCGTTTGCACAGATTTTGTTTAATGTCAGCCGATGCCGTCGCTTCCTACTAATCGCGCGTCACGCACAGTTTCGCAGCGGGTAACCACGCAGCTACCTCGCGCGCAAATGACCCGCGCGAGCGCATCCCTGTCTCCGTGACCGTGGATGAGGAGCGCCGGGGCTTTGATTTCGCCCAGACAATCTGCATAGTTGGCGCGCACGGGTCTGATAGTTTCTCGTGACTGTGCTGAATCTGCGACAAAAGACGCTCGCCCTGCTGTATCATGCGCAGCATTAGGCATGAAACGCAGGCAATTTATGAAATCGATAGGCTGGTTGACGCTGCTTTTAGGCGGCGCCGGTGGCTTGCTGTGGTTGTGGCGACGTAATGCCGGCGAAGAGCGACGCATGGCAGAGATACTGGGGTTGTCGCCCGTGCAGGACGGCGCCTGGGAGGATGTGGATGAACCGGCCAGAGAAGTCGCGCTCCGCAAGCAGCGCCCTACTCTGCGCGGCTCGATTCGTGGCTACGCTGCTTCTGTCTGGCAACGCGCCTATTACCTTCAACAAGGCGACTCGCGCCCCTATCTGCGCACGCCGTTCTATGCGCTTGCGCTCGAGCTTCCAGCTCCGGCATCGGTGAGGCTGACCATTGAACCCACCGGGCTTCAGGAAGACGCGCCCTCGCTGGCGAGCCGATGGCCGGTGGCGCACGCCGGCGACTTAGCCTTCGACGCCGAGGCGCGCGTGACCAGCCCGCAACCCGCCGAGGCCGACGCGTACTTGTCATCCGAACTGCGCAGCGCCATATTGGACTTCTTCGCGCGCTTCGCTTGCGACAATCCCACCGACCATCGGGCTGACCTGCGCAGGGCAGTGCTCGGCTGGTTCGAGATTGAAACCTCGCAAGTCACCTACACAACATTCTGCCTGCCTGAGAAGCTCAGCGCAGGCGCCGGACGCATGCAGTGCGCTGCGCCGGTGCTGGACGCGTTGGCCCAAGCGGCCAGGCGCGCTTAGCGACGTTGCGCATCGCTATCCGAGGGCGCCGGCCGTGATGCGGGCGTAGAATTGCCGCGCCATGTCTGCCTCTTCACTGAACCCACAGCGCACCATCGCCGACCTGCGCGAACTGGCGGCCTTGACCTCCGACGAGCGCGGCGCTCAGCGCGTGGCCTGGACGCCCACCTGGGCCAAGGCGCGCGACTGGTACCGTCACAAGCTGGCCGAACTGCCGGTGACGGTCGAACAAGACGAAGCCGGCAACCTCTGGGCGACCTTGTCCGGCGCATCGCCTCGCGCGCTGATCATCGGCAGCCACCTGGACAGCGTGCCGAACGGCGGCTGGCTGGACGGCTGCCTGGGGGTGCTGGCCGGCCTGGAGGTGCTCCGGCGCATCGCCGGCCAGGGCGCGCCGCCGGTCACCGTGCGCCTGGTGGACTGGGCCGACGAGGAAGGCGCGCGCTTCGGCCGCAGCCTCTTCGGCTCCAGCGCCGTCGCCGGCCGGTTGAACCTCGAATGGGTCCGCCGACTGACCGATACCGACGGCGTGCGGCTGCCCGACGCCGTGAAAGCCTACGGGGTGGACTTGATGACGGCGGAGCAAGCCCATCGGCAAATCGCCGACGCCGGCGCCTATCTGGAGATGCACGTTGAGCAGGGGCCGGTGTTGGAGTCGCTGGGCTTGCCGCTCGGCGCGGTGATCGGCTGCTATGGCATCGAGCGGCATCAGCTCACGTTCAGCGGCATGGCCGCCCACGCCGGCGGTTTTCCCATGCACCTGCGGCGCGATGCCTTTCTGGCTGCGGCGCGCTTTGCGCTGGAGGTGCGCGAAATCGCCAAGCGCTATGGCGGCGTAGGCACGAACGGCCGCGTGCGCAACACGCCCGACATCCCCACCGCCGTGGCCGGCGAATGCGCCCTCACCTTAGACATGCGCCACATTGACGCTGCCCGGTTGCGGGCGATGGTGGACGACGCGCGCGCGGCCGGCGCGCGCATCGCCGGGGAAGAGGGCGTGGATGTGACCTGGCGCACGATTTACCAGTCGCCCCCGCAGCTCTTCCACCCGCACCTAGTGGACCTGTGCGACGAGGCGATCCGTGAGGTGAACGCCGGCGTTTCGCATCGCATGCCCAGCGGCCCCGGCCACGACGCGATCGAGATGGCCTGGGCCGGCATACCCACCGTCATGTTGTTCGTGCAGAGCCTGCGCGGCCTCTCGCACAACAAGGACGAGGACACGCGGGCCGAGCACATCGAACTCTCCGTGCGCGCCCTGGATCGGCTGGCCGACAAGGTGATGGCCTGGTTGGCGGCTTAGGCGCGCGCGACGTGGCTCACGCTGCGCTGAGCCGGCGGTTCGCCTCGATGATGGCGGCGTCGGCGGCCCAGAAGATGTTGTGCGCGCCGATCTCCTCGGTCAGCCGCGAGCGGTCAAGCATCTCGCGCACGGCCGGCTGCACGGCGCAGAGCATCAATTCGCCGCCACATGCGCGTTGCGCCTCAAGCACTTCCTCGATCAGCTCCAGTCCGCTCACGTCAATCAGCGGCACGCCGCGCATCGAGAGGATGAGCACCCGCGCGCACTGATGTTCGCCGAACTCGCGGCGGAAGGCTTGCACCGCTGCAAAGAACAGCGGGCCGGTGATGTACACCACCTGAATATCGGGATGCGTGTCGTCAATCGCGTGGCCGCGTGCCTGCAGCATCTTCACGTCCACCTCTTTGCGCGTCACCGAGACGTTGCTGGAGCGATAGATGTAGAACAACGCGCTCAACGCGACGCCGATGATGATGGCCTGCGTCAGGTCGAGCAGCGCCGTAGCAAACATGGTGACGAAGAACAGCGCAATCGCGCTCTTAAAGCGGTGGCGGAACATCCAGCGGATCTCCTCCCACTCGTTCATCCTGATCGCCGTGGCCATGAGCACGCCGGCCAGCGCCGCCAGCGGCACGCGGGCCAGCACCGGCCCGAGGAAGCGTGCGCAGAGCAGCAGCAACACGCCGTGCAGGATGCTGACCAGGCGGGTCTGCCCGCCGCTGTTGATCGCCACGCTCGTGCGGGCGATGGCCGCCGTGGCCGGAACGCCGCCGAACAGCGGGATGAGCAGGTTGCCGATGCCCTGTGCGATCAGCTCCTGGTCGCCGTCCATCTTCTTGCCGGTGGCCTTGCTGCCTACCGCGCCGCAGAGCAACGACTCGATCGCGCCCAGCGCAGCCACGCTGAGCGCCGGAACGACCAGCGCTGGCGCCTCCTGCAACAGCGCGGCATCCAACCGCAGGCGTTGGTCGAGGATGATGCTGCGCGGAATCTCGCCGATCACCGGCTCTCGCCACCCAAAGGCCAGCACGACGAGCGAAGCGACGACTAGGCCGATCAACGAGCCGGGCACGCGCTTGCTGATCGGCTTCGGCAGCAGGAAGATCATGGCGATCACGATGCCGGCCGTCGCCATCGTCTGCCAGTTGATCGGGTAATCGAAACGCAAGAAGCCGAGCAACTTGAGCACCGTGCTTTCCTCGCTCACGCCCAGCGCGGTGAGTAGCGGCACCTGTGCCGGCTCGACCTTCGCGCCGAAGAAGTTGCCCAGTTGGCCGACGAAGATAATGATGGCGATCCCGCTGGTGAAGCCGGTGATCACCGGCCGCGGGATCAGCAGCACGGTGCGCCCCAGCTTGAACAACCCGATCAGCAGAATGATCGCGCCGGCCATCACGCCCACCAACAACAGCGCCTGCGGGCCGTACTGGTTGGCGACCAAAATGAGCACGGCCGACATTGCGCCAGTCGGCCCGCTGATCTGGAACGGCGCGCCCGAGAGGCCGCCGATCACGACGCCGGCGATGATGGCGGTGACCAGGCCGGCGGCCGGCGTGCTGCCGGAAGCGATGCCGAACGCCAACGCCAGCGGCAACGCCACCGCCGCCACCGTCAGGGCGGCCAGCAGGTCTTTTTGAAAGACGGCCCAACTGTAGCGATCGAACTCTTCACGCAACATGCGAACGAACGACGAGAGCAAAGACATACGGAAGACCTCTGAAGAATCCAAGTGAAATGTCCGACCAAGCGCAGCGCGCATCATCCGGTTCGGCTGCGCGACTCGTTCCTCAATTGCCGCAGCAATGCCTGCCGATCCACCAATTGGTTGTTGAAAATCTTCTTGGCGACATCCATCAGCTCGAAGATGGCCGGATCGCGCGCGGCGTAATACGTCGTCGTGCCCTCCTTGCGCGCCTGGACCAGGTCGCTCACGCGCAAGCGCGCCAGGTGTTGGGAGATCGTGGGTTGGTCGGCGTTCAGGCTCGCTTGCAGCTCACCCACGCTCTTCTCCCCGGAGCGCAGTTGCTCCAGGATGGCCAGGCGCACCGGGTGGGCCAGCGCCTTGAAGAATTCGGCTTTGAACTGGTGGATCAATTGGTACATCAGGCAAAGAGCATTATATATGAATATCGGAATATTCCGATATTGCTGAGATGGGGCGCTCACGCGCTTTGCAGCTGCCGGGCGCGGCGCTAGAATGCCCGCCATGAGCACCCTCGACCCTAAACGCACTGTCCAAGAATTGCAGGAGCTGCGCGCGTTGACCAGCGACCCCAACACCGGCGGCGCAATGCGCGTGGCGTGGACCGATACCTGGCTGAAAGCGCGCGATTGGCTGCGCGAAAAGGCCAGCGGAATGCCCCTAGAGATTCACAACGACGAAGCCGGCAACACCTGGTACACCTTGCCCGGCAAGAGCAAGCAGGCGCTGCTGATCGGCGGGCACATGGACAGCGTGCCGAACGGCGGTTGGCTGGATGGCTGCCTGAATGTGCTCGCCGGCCTGGAAGTGCTGCGCCGCATCAACGACCAGTATCAGGGCAAGCCGCCGGTCACCGTGCGGTTGGTGGACTGGGCCGACGAGGAAGGCGCGCGCTTCGGGCGTAGCCTGCTCGGTTCCAGCGCCTGCAGCGGGCACGGCACGCCTAACGAAGACCGCAACCGCACCGACAAAGATGGCATCCGGCTCGAAGACGCCCTGCGGCGCTGCGGCGTGGATATTGACCAGATGGGCAAAAGCAAGAAAGAGCTGAAGAACGCGGCTGCTTACTTGGAGCTGCACATCGAGCAAGGGCCGGTTTTGGAGAGCCTGGGGTTGCCGCTGGGCGCCGTGCTGGGCACGTTTGGCGTCGAGCGCCATGCCATCAAGTTCGTCGGCCAGGCGGCGCACTCCGGCAGCACGCCGATGGACAAGCGCCGCGATGCGCTCGCGGCGGCGGCCAAGCTGGCGCTGGAAATTCGCCCCATCGCCAACAAGTACGGCGGCGTGTGCACCGTCGGCAGTTGCGTCACCAAGCCCGGCATCGTCACCGCCGTCGTCGGCGAGTGCGATATCACCCTCGATCAGCGAAACCTGAGCGCAAGCAAGCTGGCGCGCATGTACAACGATGCCGTCAAGGCCAGCAAGCGCTTCGCCAAAGAGGAGAAGTGCGAGGTGAGCTGGAGTCACATCTGGAGCATTGAGCCTATCCTCTTCAACAAAGACCTGATCAAGATGTGCTACGACAGTTGCGTGGAGGTGGCCGGCGCCGCGCACAAGATGCCCAGCGGCCCCTTGCACGACGCCGCCGAGGTCGCCCGCGCCGGCGTGCCGACCGTGATGATGTTCGTGCAGAGCCTGCGCGGCATCTCACACAACGCCATCGAGGACACCAAGCTGGAGCATGTCGAGATGAGCGTGCGCGCCATGGACAAACTGGCCGATAAAGCCATGGCCTGGATTCAGCGCCGTTGAGCCGCGTAAAGGGTGGGCGAAGGCAGTGCCTCCGCCCACCCAGGGTAGTGTCTTCGCCGGCTCAGGGCATCGCCTTTATCTAGCCCCATTCGCCACAAGCGCTAGGGATACAAACGATTGAGCAGACGCGGGAAGGGCGACGCCTCGCGCACATGCTCGATGCCGCAAATCCAGGCCACCGTGCGCTCGACCCCCAAGCCGAATCCGCTGTGCGGCACGCTGCCGTATTTGCGCAGCTCGACATACCACTGGTAAGGCTCGATCGGCAAACCGTGTTCGCGGATGCGTCGCTCGAGCAGCGCGCCATCGCTGATGCGCTCGCTGCCGCCGATGATTTCGCCGTAGCCTTCGGGGGCGAGCAAGTCGGCGCTCTTGCACACTTCCGGCCGGTCGGGATACGGTTCCATGTAAAACGCCTTCACTGCGCTGGGGAAGCCGGTGACGAACACCGGCTTATCGTAGAGCTGCGTCAGCGCGGTCTCGTGCGGGCTGCCAAAGTCCATGCCCCAGGTGATGCGCAACAAATCTGGGTCTTCGATGCCTTGTAGCGGCGCGCCGTCATAGGCGACGACGGCCTCGCCGGCGCTTAGCCGAGCATGCATCTCTTGCAGCGTTCGCACGGCGTCGTCGTAGGTGACGCGGGGGAAGGGGGGGATGACGCGCTGCAGCCGGCTCACGTCGCGCCCGAGCAGCTTGAGTTCGTCGGCGTTCTCGCGCAGGCATGTCTGCACAATGTGGCTGACAAATTCCTCCTCGATCACCAAAAGCTGGTCGAGGTCGCAGAACGCAATTTCCGGCTCCACCATCCAGAACTCGGTCAGGTGGCGGCGGGTTTTGCTCTTCTCGGCGCGGAATGTCGGCCCGAAACAATACACCCGCCCGAAGGCGAAGATGCCAGCTTCGTTGTAGAGCTGGCCGGTTTGCGCCAGATAGGCCTTCTCATCGAAGTAGGCCACCTCGAACAAGTTCGTCGTGCCTTCGGCGGCGCTGGGGGTGAGGATGGGCGTGCTCACTTCGATGAAGCCGTGGTCGTCCAACCAGGCGCGGATGGCGCGCATGACCGTGGCGCGCACGCGCAACACGGCCCACTGCCGCGATGAGCGAATCCACAGGTGGCGGTGGTCCATCAGGAATTCGACGCCGTGTTCCTTCGGGCCAATCGGGTAGTCCTCGGCGCGTTGGACGACCTGAAGCGACTGCACATCCAGCTCGTAGCCGCCCGGCACGCCCGGCGCACGCTCGTCTGCGCGGACGACGCCGGTCACGGTCAAGCTGCTTTCTTGCGGCAGCTTGTCGGCGATGGCAAAGGTCTCGTCGCCGACGTTGGGCCGGAAGACCACGCACTGGCAGATGCCGCTGCCGTCGCGCACCTGCAAGAAGGCCAGCTTGCCTTTGCCGGTTTTGTTGTAGAGCCAGCCGCGCAGCGTGACGACCTGGCCGACATATTGCGAAAGTGCAGCGATAGGGACGATTGGCGCGTGCATGGGCGCGATTCTATACGCGCTCGGATGAAAGGCCCCATCCCTAGCGGTTAAGCCAACCGAAAATGTGTGCTACACTCCCCGCAAGTGAGTAGAACAAATGAGCGAGTCGGTTCAGCAGTTCGGCGGTAACTGGACGGAGCAAAAGCTCACCTGTCTGCGCAAGTATCTGCAGGCATACACCAAAATATTCAAGGGCAATCCCAGGGCGAAATTCTTCACCACGATTTACCTGGACGCCTTCGCAGGCACAGGCTACCGGGCGAATCCCCAACCGTCCACAGAACAACTCACACTTGATGTTACGCTTTCAGAGGATGAACTGTCTCTACTGAAGGGCAGCGCCCGCATCGCGCTAGAGGTAAAGCCAGGCTTCAACAGGTATATCTTTGTAGAAAGGGACCCTTTGAGAGTCAGGGAGTTAGAGCGGTTGCGCTCTGACTTCCCTGAAAAGGATATACAAGTTGAGCAGGGCGATGCTAATGAATACATTTGGACTTGGACAGAGAAGACTAACTGGGAGAAGTGGAGGGCTGTTGTCTTCTTGGATCCCTATGGTATGCAGGTAAAGTGGGAAACTATTCAACGCATTGCGGCTACTCGCGCAATCGATCTGTGGCTTCTCTTCCCGGCTGGAATTGCAGTCAACCGGCTACTGACCAAGGACAAATTGCCCCCGGATAAGTGGGCGCAGGCGCTAACCGAGATATTTGGCTCGGATCAATGGCGGGAGCGGTTTTACAAGAGACGCGCTGAGGATACCCTCTTCGGCACCGAAGAGTCTGTTCGCCGAGAAGCAGATCTCAAAAATATCGGTCACTTCTTCATTGAGCGGCTTGAGACAGCTTTCGGTGAGGGCGGCGTGCTCCGAAAGCTTATGGTGCTACGCAATTCGCGCAAAAGCCCAATGTACCTGCTCTGTTTCGCTTGTGGCAATCCGAAAGCGAAACAGCCGGCTTTGAGAATTGCCGATGATTTGGTCGCCAAGTACTCCTTCGCTGAGTATCTAGAGGTCTAGGGTATGGCTGACCGATCTGGGATCGAGTGGACACAGGCAACTTGGAATCCACTGACAGGTTGCTCCAAAGTGAGTCCGGGGTGCAAAGTCTGCTACGCTGAGCGGTTCGCCCAGCGGTTACAAGCGATGGGAGTAGATAAGTATCGCAATGGCTTCAAGCTGACCCTGCATCCTCAGGCCTTGGGGGAGCCGCTGCGCTGGCGTCGCCCTCGATTGGTGTTCGTAAACTCAATGAGCGACCTCTTCCACGAAGATGTGCCTCTAGACTTCATTCGTCGCGTCTTCCGTGTCATGCAACAAGCGAAGCAACATCATTTCCAGGTGCTTACGAAACGTTCAGCGCGCCTGGCTGAGATCGCTCCTCTTTTGGATTGGCCGCCGAATGTCTGGATGGGAGTGAGCGTTGAGAGCGCCCAATACACATACCGGATCCACCACCTCAAAGGTACAGCCGCCGCAGTGAAGTTTATATCGTGCGAGCCTCTGCTTGGGCCTTTGCCCGATCTGCCGCTTGATGGCATTGATTGGGTCATTGTCGGCGGTGAATCCGGCCCAGGGGCGCGCCCGATGCAGGCTCAATGGGTGCGTCAGATCCGCGATCAGTGTCTTGCGCACGAGGTAGCCTTCTTCTTCAAACAGTGGGGCGGAACGCGCAAGGGCAGAACGGGCAGAGTACTCGATGGGCGCACCTGGGACGCATTGCCGCTGCGCTTATTTGGCGCGTCAAACGATTTACTTACTCGTCCACAGCAACTCGAGTGGCGTGCGCATTAAGACCGGCGATCGGACTCCTCCTACACCACCCGCGCAACGCTGCCCCGTGGGGTCTTGCGCACTTCGATCTGCGCCGGGAAGGCGTCCTTCAGCTCGTCAATGTGGGTAATGACGAAGATGCGCTCGAAGTCATCTTCGATCGCTTTGATCGCCTCGATTAATCGTTCCCGCCCCTGCGCGTCTTGTGTGCCGAAGCCCTCGTCTATGAACAGCGTCTGTAGCCGGGCGTTAGCGCGGTGGGCCAGCAGCCGGCTCAGCGCGATGCGAATGGCGAAGTTCACCCGAAAGGCCTCGCCGCCGCTGAACATCTCGTAGGCGCGCTCGCCCAGTTCGTCGCTGATGCGAATTTCGAGCGTCTCGCTGGTCTCGCCCTTTTGCGTCAGCCGCTGCGTCTCGAAGCGCACGTTCATCCGGCCGTTCGTCATGCGGCCCAGTAAGGCGTTGGCGGCAGCCTCCAGCTCCGGCAGCACGCTCTCGATGATCATGGCCGGCACGCCGTTCTTGCCGAAAGCGGCGCGCAGTTCCTCGAAGAGGGCTTGCTGCTTCTTGCAGGCGGCCAGTTCGGCGGCCAGCCGGTCGCGCGCGCCGCGCATGGCCTGCGCCGATTGCACGCGCTGATTGGCTTCGCCCACCCTGCGCTGCGCGCGGAGGAAATCTTCGCGGACGCGCTCCAGCGTCGCCCTCACCTGTGGTTCGCGCCGCAGCTCGCGCTCGCAATCGGCAAGCGCGGTTTGCAGTTCTGCGCGCGCTTTCTCCTCCCCGGCCTGTTGTTCCCGCAGCGTCGCCTCGCGCAGGTCGAGCGCGTCCAGGGCGCGCTGCTCGCTTTCGATGGCGATCTCGGCCCGGTCGAGCTGCGCCTTGCGCTCGGCGTAGGGCATCAGGCGCGTCTGAATGTCCTGGCGCAGCCGGTTGTGCGCCGCGGCGTCGTAGCCCAGCTCGGCAAGTTCCTGCGTCACTTCCGCCAAGTCGCGATGCGCGTCGTGCGCGTAGTCGCGCTGCTCCAGCCGCGCCATCAGCTCATCTACGTTTGCCTGGGCCGCCGGCAGTTGCGCTTCGGCCTCCTGAGCGCGCGCGATACGGTCGGCTAACGCGGCATGCTCGCGCTGGAGGGCTGGCAGTTCGCGCAGCGCGTGGTCGAGTGCAGCGATCTGCGCTTCGAGTTCGGCGCGTTGCTCGTTGAGCTGCTTGACCAGCGCTTCGTTGGCGCGGTAGGCATCGCCGCGCTCCTTGCCGCGCGCTTGCCATTCCGCCAACAGGCGCGCGCGGTCTTCCTCGGACAGCTCGCGTCCGCAAGTCGGACAGATCGCCCCCACCTGGTTGAGCGCGTCAATGCGCGCCTTGAGTTCGCGCATTTCTTGGCGCAGGACTTCGTTCTGCGCCCTCGCTGCGCCCTGCCGCTCGCGCGCCTCGCTCAGTTGGAGCTGGCGTTCTTCGCGCTCGCGCTGGTTGGCCGTCAGCCGGTCTAGTTGTTCGCTCACTGTGCGCTGCTTTGCTTCCAGCGACTGATCGGCGGCCAATTCGCGCAGCTCGTTCAGCCGCCGGCTCGCCTCGGCCAGTTCACGTTCCAGGGCACGGCGCGCCTCGGCGATGAGGCGTTCGGCGGCGTATTTGCGCTCGTTCAGCTCGACCATGCTGGTCAGCTTCAGGTTGAGCGCCTCGTTCAGCGTGCGCGCCTGCTCCAGCTCGGCGAAACCGCGCTCGATCTCCTCGCGCCGGCTAAGCGCGCTCCGATACTGCTGAAGCAGCGCCTCATGCTGATCGCGCTCGGCGCGCAGCTTGTCGAATTCGGCCTGCAGGTCGCGCAGGCGGGCCTCGACTTGCGTCTGCTGATCGCGCAGCGTCCGAGCGCGTTCGCGCTGGCGCTCGATCTCGGTCATAGCAGCCTCGGCCTGCCGCATGATGCGTTCCGCCTCTTGCGCGACGGCCTGCGCTTCTTGCAGCGCGCGCTCATATTCGGGCAAGCGGGCGCTCTCGGCTTCGGCCCGATCGAGTTCGGCCTTAAGCCTGAGCTGATCGCCTTCGAGCGCCGCGAGACGATCTCGGGCGCGCGCCTCGTATTCTTGCCAGATGTCGAGGTTGAGGATTTCACTCAACACGGCTTTGCGCTGGGCCGGCGGCTTAAGCGTGAATTCGTCGGCGCGACCCTGCTTGAGGTAAGCCGAGTTGATGAACGTCTCATACGTCAGGTTGAGTGTGCGGATGATCTTCTCTTGCGTGTCGGCAGTGCGCGCTTCGGTGAGCGAGTTCCAGCCGTTGTCGGCGGTTTTCACGAAGAACTCAAGCGTGCCGCTGGAAGTCGGCGCTTTGCCTTTAGCGGCTTTGCCGATCCTGCGCGTGCGCACCACCTGGTAAATGTGCTCGCCTTCGCTGAAGGTCAGGGCGACGCGCATCTCGGTCGCACCCTGATGAATCAGCTCATCGTCGCGCTTGGCGCGGGCCTGGCCCCAGAGCGCCCAGGCGATTGCATCGAGCAGCGTGCTCTTGCCGGCGCCGTTCTCGCCGGTGAGCACTACGACGTGCAACCCGCTGAAGTCCAGCGGCTCCGCGTCGCGGTAGGCCATGAAGTTCTTCAGCTCGAGCTTGAGGGGAATCATGACGAACTCGGCGTCATTGTCTCAGCGTCAGGCGTTGCGACGGCGTCGAGCGCCTGCCATTCGTAGTCCACACGTCCATCCTCGTGCAAGGTCAGCCGGCCGATGCGCGGCGACTCTTTGGAGCGCAGCTCTGCCGAGGCAGAGATGGCGCCGGGGTTGAAATATAGCGCGCCATCCCGCTGCACCGCGCAGCTCAAATGCGAGTGTCCGAACACGACAATCGTCGCCTCAGGCGGCTTCAGGCGCGCCAGCCGGGCGATCAATTTTTGGTTAATGTGGGAGAGCGCATGTCGTCCGCCGATGCCGGCAAACTTATCGAGCACGGAGTGGGCGAAGCTGATGTGCCCGTGCGTCATCCAAATGACGTGTCGATCCACGCGCAGCATCACGCACAGCGGCAGGTCTTGGTCGTGCAGGCCGGTGCTGAACTGCCAGTGCAAGTTGCCGCGCACGGCGTAAGTCGGCGCGATGGCTTGCAGCGGCGGCAGGATGTCCGGCGTCTCCAAGTCGCCGGCGTGTAGGATGACATCGCTGCCGCGCAGCAGCTCGTACACCCGCGATGGCATCTCGCTCAATCGGTGTGGGATGTGCGTGTCGGCCAATACGCCGATGCGCCGGCAGCCGGTCAGCTCGATCGGCGGCGGATGAAGTGCGTCGTTCACAGTTCAACGCGCGATGTTACCATTGCCGGCATATCACCCATTCGGACGCAGTCATGACGCATCGCGACAAGCGCTCGATCCTAGAGACCATCCTCGAACACAAGCGCAATGACGAACTGCCTCAACGCAAACGTCAGGTGCCGCTGGCTGAAGTGCGTCGCCTGGCCGAAACGGCCGGCGCGCCCGTGCGCGATTTTGCCGCGGCGTTGCGCCGAGCCGATGGGCGGGTCGCCCTCATCGCCGAGGTCAAGCGCGCTTCACCCTCCAAAGGGGAGCTGGCGCGGGGCGCGTTTCGGCCGGAAGCGCTGGCGCGCATCTATGCAACCAACGGCGCGTCGGCCATCAGCGTGTTGACCGATGAACGCTTCTTCAAGGGGTCGCTGGATCACCTGCAGGAGGCGCGCGCTGTGGTGGATGTGCCGCTGTTGCGCAAAGATTTCATCCTCGATCCCTATCAGGTCTATGAGGCGCGCGCGGCCGGCGCCGATGCGGCGCTGTTGATCGTCGCCGCGCTGGACGACGCTGCGCTGCGCGACCTATTCGCGCTGGCGCGCGAACTCGGCTTGACGCCGTTGGTCGAAGTGCACGACGAGCGTGAGACCGACCGCGCGCTGGCCGTCGGCGCGCGCGTGATCGGCGTCAACAACCGCGACTTGCGCACATTCGTCACCGACATTGAGACCACGGCGCGCTGCGCGGCGCGCGTCCTAAGCGCCGGCTCGCGCGCCGACGACTACACACTCGTCTCCGAGAGCGGCATCTTCACCGCCGACGACGTTGCGCGCGTCGCCGCCATGGGCGCCCATGCGATCCTGGTCGGCGAATCCATCATCACGTCGGACGACGTGGCGGCGCAGGTGCGAGTGTTGTCGGGAGTGGTTAGGCCAGCTAACCTGCGCGGCGGCCGGTCTGCTTAAGGCTCACTGTTTCTTGAGCAGGTCGCGGATTTCGGTGAGCAATTTGATTTCTGCCGGCGGCGCGGCAAGGGGCGAGGCCGGCCGCTTGTAGAGCTTGTTCACCGCGCGCACCAGAAAGAACGCCGCGACGGAGATGACCAGGAAGTTGATCACCGTCTGGAGAAACTGTCCCCAGGCGATCACCGGCGCGCCGGCTGCCCGCGCAGCGGTAAGCGAGGCATATTGCCGTCCATCGAGCGCAATAAATAAATCGGAGAAACTGACGCTGCCGAGGATCAAGCCGATGGGCGGCATGACGATGTCGTTGACGAGCGAGTTCACAATCGCCCCGAACGCAGCGCCCATGATCAAACCGACGGCCAAGTCCACAACGTTGCCACGGGCGATGAACTCTCGGAACTCTTTCCACATAGTGCCCTTTCTCCTCCTGTCTTGATGTCGCAAGATCGCTGAATCGGCGTGCGTTATATCATCACTGAGCCATTGGGGCCGACTGCGCAAAAGAAATCTGAGGGAGGTGTATTTCTTAACAGGGGAAGCGGCCTTCCATAAGGCCTCGAAACGACCACTCATCACAGCAATGCGAAAGGGCATCGCGTTGCTCAGGCCGGCCCGAGGCCAGCGCATCCCCCCGACTGAAACGCGCCTTGACCTGTTTAGCGCCTGCCTCGATCGTCACGCTGCCGATAGGCAGACGTGCAGCCTGAAAGTCACGGTTTTGCGTCCGTTCGTGGTGCGCACGGAAGTAGCCGGCTTCCAGGCGCAAAGCCTCGCTGCGATGGGCATCTGACGTGCGCCGGCGCGCCTCACCCAATTGCCGATTTTTGCCATGCCCTACATTTTGCCCCTACGGGGAAATGCACCCTCCGGCGAGAGCGTCCGTTGGCTCTCAAAAACGGGGGCCAGCTTGTTCGCTCGCCCACTGGGGTTTAGATGTCCAGGTTCTGCACTTCACGCGCATGACGGGTGATGAACGCCCGGCGCGGCGGCACCGCATTTCCCATCAGCATGTCAAAGGTGCGATCCGCCTCGGCGGCATCTTCGACGGTCACCCTGAGCATGGTGCGCCGCTGCGGATCCATCGTCGTCTCCCACAATTGCTCCGGGTTCATCTCGCCTAGTCCTTTGTAGCGCTGGGTGACGACCTCGGTGGGCTTGCTCACGTCCAGGCCGCGCTGCTTCAGCTCGGCATAGACCTTGTCGCGCTCTTCGTCGCTATAGACGTAACGCACCTCCTTGTTGCCTTTCTTCACCTCAATGCGGAACAGCGGCGGCTGGGCAATGTAAACGTGGCCGTGTTCGACCAGCGGCTGCATGTAGCGGAAGAAGAAGGTCAGCAACAACGTGCGAATGTGGCTGCCGTCCACGTCGGCATCGGTCATCAGCACGATGCGGTCGTAGCGCCGATTGTCGAGGTTGAACTGGTCCCCCACGCCGGTGCCGATGGCGCTGATCAGCGCCTTGATTGCGTCGGACTGCAAAATCTTGTCCAGTCGGGCGCGCTCGGTGTTCATGATCTTGCCGAACAACGGCAAGATGGCCTGGAAGTGCCGGTCGCGCCCCTGCTTGGCCGAACCACCGGCGCTGTCGCCTTCGACCACGAACAACTCGCACTTGGCCGGGTCGCGCTCGGAGCAGTCGGCCAGCTTCCCGGGCAGCGTGCCGCTCTCCAGCGCGCTCTTGCGCTTGACCAGCTCGGCGGCGGCTTTGGCCGCTTCGCGCGCGCGCTGCGAGATCAGACATTTCTCGATGATGGCTTTTGCTTCGCGCGGATTCTGCTCTAAAAACTCCGTCAGCGCCTCGCGCACGACCTGCTCGACCGCCGTCTTGGCGTCGGTATTCATCAACTTGACCTTGGTTTGGCTCTCGAACTGCGGTTCGGGATGCTTGATGCTGACGATGGCCGTCAGGCCCTCGAGCGTGTCACGGCTGTCGAGGTTAGGGTCTTTCTCCTTCAGGATGTTGGCTTTGCGCGCGTAGTCGTTCAGGCTGCGGGTCAGCGCGCTGCGGAAGCCGGTTTGGTGCGTGCCGCCGTCCGGCGTGTTGATGGTGTTGGCGAAGTAGAACTCGCTCTGAGCCGTGGCGTCGGTGTATTGCATGGCGAATTCGACGCCGATGTTGCCCACTTTCTTCTCGCCGCTGATGACCGGATGCAGCGTCTCCTTGTTGCGGTTGAGGTAACGCACGAACGCGCTGATGCCATCCTCAAAGTAGAAGGTCATCTCGCGATCTTCGCGCTCGTCGCGGAACACGATCGTCACGCCGCGGGTGATGAACGCCATCTCCCGGAAGCGCTGCGCCAGCACATCGAATTTGTAGCTGTTGTCCTCGGTGAAGATCGCGTCGTCGCGCAGGAAGGTGACTTTGGTGCCGGTGTCTTTCTCCCTCGTCTTGCCGACCACCTCCACCGGGCTGGTAGGCCGCCCTTCCTTGTAGGATTGGCGATACACCTTGCCGTCGCGCTTGACTTCAGCAATCAGCCACTTCGACAGCGCGTTCACCGCCTTCACGCCGACGCCGTGCAGTCCGCCGGACACGGTGTAGGCGCCCGTGCCGAACTTGCCGCCGGCGTGCAGGTTGGTCATCACCACTTCCAGCGTGCTCACCCGCTCGCCGGCCTTGTTGCGAAAGGTGGGGTGCAGGTCGGTAGGGATGCCTCGGCCGTTGTCCTCCACGGTCACGCTTTCATCTTTGTGGATGGTGATCTCGATGCGGTCGCAGTAGCCGGCCAGCACTTCGTCCACGCTGTTGTCCACCACCTCATAGACCAGGTGATGCATGGCCTTGCTGTCGGTGCCGCCGACATACATGCCAGGCCGTTTGCGAATCGCTTCGAGGCCCTCCAAGACCTGGATCTGCCCGGCGCCGTATTCTTGTTTGGATGCAACTGGCGTTGTGTCTGTCATAGGGATATGCTTCGGTTGGATGAGGCGCGCTACAACACAACGAGTGTTCGCCCCTGCTAGAACATCTATTCTAACATGGCAGTCCCGCCGAAAAGTGAGGCGGACGTTAGGCCAGAAACCCAGGCGCGTCCGCTCTCATCAATCACAAACCTATCGCCTGTAGCCTTTGGCCCGCAACACGCAACCAAACGAGGTGAACATGATCCAAGCAAAGAACGTTCTGGGAACCGATCTGAAGACGTGCAGCACCGCGCCGATGACCGGCTGGTACCGCGATGGCTGCTGCAACACCGGCCCCGGCGATACCGGCTTGCATCTAGTGTGCGCACAAATGACCCGCGAGTTTCTGGAGTTCTCGCGCGCGATGGGCAACGACCTGATCACACCACGGCCGGAGTTCGCCTTCCCCGGCCTTAAGCCCGGCGACCGGTGGTGCTTGTGCGTGTCGCGCTGGGTCGAGGCCTACAAAGCCGGCTGCGCCCCCCTGGTGGACCTGGAAGCCACCCACATCTCCGCGCTGGAGTTCGTGGACCTGGACGTGCTAAGGGAATATGCGCTGGACAGCGCCTGAGCGCCCCGTTATTCGATAGGCCGGCTGTCGTCGTTGCCCCAGTCCTTCCATGAGCCGTCATAGACGGCGCTGTTGGCGAAGCCGGCCACCCGCAGCGCCAGCAAGCCGAAGGATGCGCTCACCCCGGCGTTGCAATACGTCACAATCTCCGACGCGCGCCCGTCTATGCCGGCCTGGGCGAACTTCTCGCGCAGCGCCTCAGGCGGCAGCAGCGTGCCGTCCGGCGCCGCGAGCGAAGCCCTCGGCACATTCACCGCGCCGGGGATGTGGCCAAACCGCTTAGCGCGCGACTGCTCTCCGTTGAACTCTTGCGGCGAGCGCACGTCCACCAGCCTGACCGATGTGTTCAAAGCCGCCATCACCTGGTCGCCGGTGCGGATCCACGCCGGTTGTGGGCGCGGCGTAAAGCGCGCCGGCGCGACGCGCGGAACTTCGGCGGTCGTCGGTCGGCCCTCGGCGATCCACTTGTTCCAGCCGCCGTCGAGCACGGCCGATGCCGCATGGCCGTAGTAGTTCAAGGCCCACCACAGCCGCGCGGCGAACATGCCGGCGGCGTCGTCGTAGGCCACCACAAACGTATCGTCGCCGATGCCGCATCGGCGCATCACGGCGGCGAAGCGCTCCGGCGGCGCGATGCGCGCATGGCGCGGGTCGGCTGGGTCGGTGATCTCATGCACCCAGTCCACGAACACCGCGCCGGGGATATGCCGCTCCACATAGTCATCGTAGTGATTGAAATAGTGCGGCGGCGGCTCGGTCGGCGGGAGGACATGGCCGCGAATGTCCACAATGCGGATATGGTCATCGCGCAAGCGCGCGTGTAGCCAGTCGGTGGTGACGAGCGGATGTTCGGCCATAGCGGTATTATCTACGCTTGGACATTCGACCCCAAACCTCACAGGAAACAGGGAGGATCATGAAGATCGCAGTTTTAGGCGGCACCGGCAAGGAAGGGTCAGGGCTGGCCCTGCGTTGGGCGCACGCCGGCCATGACGTCATCATCGGCTCGCGCGACGCCGAGAAGGCGTGCCGCGTCGCCGAGGAGTTGAACCTGGCGCTCGGCGATGGGCGCATCAGCGGCGCAGACAACGCCGGCGCCGCGCGCGATGCGGAGGTCGTCGTGCTCACCGTGCCATACGCCGCCCACAAAGACACCCTGGCAAGCGTGAAAGACGCCGTTCAGGGCAAGGTGCTGGTGGACGTGACCGTGCCGATCAACCCAGACGACTTCACGCGGGTAGCCGTGCCGCCGGGCGGCTCGGCATCTAAGGAGGCGCAGGCCATCCTCGGCCAGAGCGTCAAGGTGGTGACAGCCTTCCAGAACATCTCGGCGACGCACCTGAAGAAGCTAGACGCCGTGATTGACTGCGATGTATTGGTGTGCGGCGACGATGACGACGCCAAGCGCGTCGGCATGCAGTTGGTCGCCGACGCCGGCATGAAGGCCTGGGATGCCGGCCCGCTCGATAACGCCGTGGTCGTCGAGGGCCTGACCCCAATCCTGCTCGGCATCAACAAGCGCCACAAGGTCAAAGGCGCCGGCATCCGCATCACCGGCGCCTAGGCCCTGCGCAGCGCGCAGAGGAAAGCATCACGCGTGACCTGCCCTACCCTGCAGCTCTTCCCGGTCACCGGCTTACCGATCGTTCGGCCCGGCGACGACCTGGCCGCGCTGCTTGCAGCCGCCATCGCGCCGCTCCGCCCCCAGGCTGGCGATGTGCTGGTTGTCACGTCCAAGGTGGTGGCCAAGGCCGAGGGGCGCTTCGTCAACCTGCGCGAGGTGGCGCCCTCTGCGCGCGCCATCGAACTCGCGTCAATCACCCAAAAAGACCCGCGCCTGGTCGAGGTGATCCTGCGTGAATCGTCGGAGGTGTCGCGCGCGGCGCCCAGCGTGCTGGTCACGCGCCACCGGCTCGGCTTCGTCTCGGCCAACGCGGCGATTGACCATTCCAACGTGTCGCCCGACCCCGACGTGGTGCTGCTCATGCCGGATGATCCCGACGCCAGCGCCCGCCGCATCGCCGAGCGGCTTCGTGCGGCTTTTGCGCGCGCGATCCCGGTTGTGATCTGCGATAGCCACGGCCGACCGCATCGCCTGGGCACGGTCGGCGTCGCCGTCGGCGTGGCCGGTATGCCCGGCGTGGAAGACTGGCGCGGGCGCGAAGACCTATTCGGCTACCGGCTGCAGCACACCGAGATCGGCTTGGCCGACATGGTGGCCAGCGCAGCGACGTTGGTGATGGGCCAGGCGGCTGAAGGCACGCCGGCGGCGCTGGTGCGCGGTTTGCGCTTTGCGCCGCGCGAGGGCAGCGCAGCCGAGATCATCCGGCCGGCGCACCTCGACTTGTATCATTAGCGCAGCGTGAACGTCATCGCCCGCCGTCGCATGATCCGCCGCTACACCGACCGGCCGGTGCCGCGCGAAATGGTGGTCACGCTCCTGGAAGCGGCCACGCGCGCGCCCTCGCCGCATAACCGCCAGCCGTGGCGGTTCGCCGTGCTGGCCGGCGCCGCGCGCGTCCGGCTTGCGACTGCGATGGGCGAGCGCCTGCGTGAGGACTTGGCGCGCGACGGCGTCGCGCCGGAGCTGATCGCGCGCGACGTGTCGCGCTCGCATCAGCGCATCGCATCTGCGCCGGTCTGCATCCTCGCCTGCATGACGCTGCGCGATATGGACGTGTATCCCGACGACCGACGCAACGCCGCCGAGCGCTGGATGGCCGGACAGGCTGTCGCTGCGGCGCTGCAAAACATCCTACTCGCCGCAACGGATTTGGGCCTCGGGGCGTGCTGGATGTGCGCGCCGCTGTTTTGCCCCCAGGCGGTTGTTCAGACGCTTGGCTTGCCGAGCGACTGGGAGCCTCAGGCGTTAATCACGCTCGGCTACCCCGCCGACGCCGGCAAGCCGCGCGACCGACATCTGGTGGAGGAAGTGACTATCTGGTTGGACAATTGAATCCACTCGTTTGAGGAGGTTACACACATGGCATTTACGCTTCAACTGGGCGAAAAGGCCCCCGATTTTGAGCTGCCGGCGACTGACGGCAAGACCTATCGCCTTTCTGACTTCGACGACTCACCCGTGCTCGTGATCTTCTTCACTTGCAACCATTGTCCCTACGTGAAGGGTTCAGACGAGGTGACGCGACAAACGGCGCTGCGCTTCATGCCGCAGGGCGTGCGCTTCGTTGCCATCAATTCAAACAGCGAGAACACCTACGCCGAGGATAGCTTTGAGCACATGGTGAAGCGGATGGAGGAGCACAAGTTCCCCTGGGTGTACTTGCGCGACAAATCGCAACAGGTGGCGTTGGCGTATGGGGCGCTGCGCACACCGCACTTCTACGTATTCGACACAGCGCGCCGACTCATCTACACCGGCCGCGGCGTAGACAACCCGCGCGAAGCCGAGAAGAGCACGGTGAACGACCTGGCCAATGCGCTGGAAGACCATTTGGCCGGTCGCCCCGTGCGCGTGCCCATCACCAACCCAATCGGCTGCAACGTCAAGTGGGAGGGCCGCGAGGCACACTGGATGCCGCCCGAAGCCTGCGACCTCGTGCCCCGCGCATGAGGCCAACCGCGCGCCTGGAGGCCGTCCCATCGCCCATCGGGTCGGTGAAGACGCCGCCCTTGGCTGACCGATTTCGCTGCGTTGCCCTGGGTTTGGGAGCGCCGCCTCCAGGCTAACCGGCGCTATGAGTACACGCGCTCCTTCCAGGTCACCCCGCGCTTGAAGAACACCTGCAACGTCCCGCGCACGACGATGGCCAGGTAGATTAGCCAGCCAATCGGCGCCAACAGCGCCGTCCACGCCGGCAGCGCATACCAGCGACGATAGCGAACGGCCCAGAATCCGAACACGGTCAACCCGGCCAACGCCGCGACGGCCAGCGCCGTCCAGGCAAGCAGCGCCGCCGGCTGCGCGATTGCCCGCGAGAGGCAAAACGCCAGCAGCGGCCAAGGAGTCAGCAACGTCAGCGACATGCGCAGCACCGCCCAGAACGCGCGCCAACCACTGGCGCGCCGGCCTGCGGCGGCATGCTTGCCCAGACCTTGCACCACCTCGCCCAAGCCGCGATACATGCGCACGCGCAACTGGCCGAACGCCGTCGCCAGCCCGACCCGATAGCCAGCCCGCCGCAGCGCTTGCGCAAGCTCAATGTCCTCGAGCACTTTGTCCTTCACCGCCTCGTGCCCGCCCACCGACCAGTACGCCGACGACCGCACCACCAGGCACTGACCGTTGGCGATGACGGCGCCGGCCGGCGCTTCCACCGAAAGGTTCTTTTGCAAAGGGAAGGCGGTGAGCGCGAACTGATAGAAGACCGGCAATACCAGTCGCTCGGACCAGGTGACCAGCTCGTTGAACGGGAGGACGCTGGCCACGTCGAGCCGGTTGCGTTCGACAAACGCCATCAGCGCGCCGAGCAGCGCCGGTTGCGGCGCGGTGTCGGCATCCAGGAAGAGCAACCACTCGCCATCCGCGTGATGCGCCCCGTGCAGGCAGGCGTTGCACTTGCCCACCCATCCCGGCGGCAAAGGGCGACCGCGGATCACGTGCAGCCGGCCGGCGCAGCGCGCCTCGTATTCGCGCAGGATGCGCGGCGTCGCGTCCGTCGAGCCATCATCCACGACGATCACCTCATAGGCGGGATAGCGCTGGTCGAGCGCGCCATCCAGACAACGCGCGATGTTGTTCTCCTCGTTGCGCGCCGGGATGATCACGGAGATGCGCGGCGCAACCTGGGACGCCGCATCGTGGTCCAGGGCCGGCAACCGGCGGACGCGCCAGGCATCGCGGGCGATGAGCAGGGCAACAAAGCCGCCGAGGCAGGCGGCCAGGATGAGCGGCAACATTGGGACGCGGCGAAAGTATAATCCCCAGTATCCTCCACGACGAGAACGCAGAACAAATCTGCGCGCTGCCGGCCCGCCACCACTTCAAGGCGCATAACGCGCAGCGCATCCGCCGGCAGTTCGATTCGGAGCTTTCATCAATGAGCAATAAAAGCCTTCGCATACTGATCGCCGACGACGAATCTATCATCCGCATGGGTCTGCGCGCCATCCTGACGGAGCTGGGCCACACGGTGTACAGCGCCGCCGATGGCATGGAAGCCGTCGCCCTGGCGCACCGCGAACAGCCGGACATCGCGCTGCTCGACGTGCGCATGCCGTTCCGTGACGGCCTGGAGGCGGCCGCGGAGATCCTCAAGCAACGACCGATTCCCATCATCATCCTCACCGCCTATAACGAAACGGCGCTGCTCGACCGCGCGACGGAACTGCCTGTCCAGGGCTACCTGATCAAGCCGGTCAAGCGCGACGACCTGATCAGCACCATGCGCGTCGCTATTGCCACTTTCAACGAGCGCCGCAACCTGAGCGAGAAGGTGGACGAGCTAGAAGAGAAGCTCACCGCGCGCAAGCTGATCGAACGCGCTAAGGGCATCTTGATGAAAGGCGGCATGGGCGAAGAAGAAGCCTATCATCACATCCAAATGACCGCGCGTTCGCGCCGCACGACGATGAGCAAAGTCGCTCAGGAGATCATTGATCGCGCGATGAAAGAGGCCTGAGTTCCTCCAGCACGCGCCGCATATCCGCCGGCAGCGGCGCGTGTAATTTCACCTCGCGTCCCGAAGCCGCTGAGACGAATGTGAGTTCGCTCGCGTGCAGCATGTGTCGCGGCTTCAGCCGGCGCGTGAGTTCATCCTTGCGCAGCCCATACAGCGCATCGCCCACAATGGGATGGCCGATCGAGGCGAAGTGCACGCGCAACTGGTGCGTGCGCCCGGTCAGCGGATGCGCGCGCACCAACGAGTAACGCAGGCCGCTGGCGCCGTCCAGCGCAAATACCTCGGCCACGCTGTACTCCGTCACGGCCTCGCGACCGCTGGGGACAATAGCCATGCGTCGGCGATTGGCTGGGTCACGCGCGATTGGACGGTTAATCACGCCGCGCTCGGGGCGGACATCACCCACACACAAGGCCAGATATGTCTTCTGGATGGCGCGCGCCTTGAACTGCGACTGCAACGCGTGTAGCGCAGCCTCATGGCGCGCGATCAACAACAAGCCGCTGGTCTCCTTGTCCAGCCGATGAACGATGCCGGGGCGACGCGCG
>JBKBID010000023.1:0-34474 GCA_046299515.1 Thermoflexales bacterium
ACGAGATGAGCGTGGCGACCAACAACAAGAGCACGAGCGGGCTTTGGAATTGGTCGAGGAACCTGCGCCAGGCCGGCGTCGCCGGCGGCGACGCCAATTCATTCAAGCCGTATTGGCGCAGACGCGCCGCCGCCTCGACAGCGGTCAAACCGAGCGCAGGATCGGCGCCCAGGCGCGCCAGCACGGCCTCCGGTGACTCCTGATATGCCGGCAACTGGGAAGGGGGGCGCGTGCCAGGCGATGACATCGCTCAAAGGCTAGCGAGGGCGCAATACATTTTCGTTCGCGCGGCCAGCCTCGAAGTCGCTCAGGTTGCGGATGGTGGTCTCGGCGATCTGCGCCAACGCTTCGTGGGTGAAGAACGCCTGATGACCGGTGATCAGCACGTTGGGGAAGGTCATCAACCGGGCGAACACGTCGTCGGTGATGATCTGGTCAGAGCGATCGCGGAAGAACAAGTTGTCCTCCTCCTCATACACATCCAGGCCGACGGCGCCGACGCGGCCGGACTTGAGCGCCTCGATCAACGCCTCGGCGTCTACCAGCGCCCCTCGGCTGGTGTTGATCAAAATTGCGCCAGGTTTCATCTTGGCCAGCGCCTCAGCATTGATGAGGTGATAGGTCTCAGGCAAGAGCGGCGCATGCAAGCTGACGATGTCCGACTGCGCGAGCAGCTCATCCAGCGAGCAGTAACGCATGCCGAGCTGGACGCACTCAGGGTTTGGCGCAACGTCATAGCCGAGCAAGGCGACGCCGAAGCCGGCCATGATGCGGGCGAACACCGCGCCGATGCGCCCTGTGCCGATCACGCCGACGGTTCTGCCGTGGATGTCGCGGCCCTGCAAACCGTCAAGCAGAAAGTTGCCTTCGCGCGCGCGGTTGTAGGCGCGATGGATCTTGCGGTTGACGGCCAGCAACAACGCGACGGCGAACTCGGCCACGGCATAGGGCGAATAGTGCGCCACGCGCATCACGGTGATGCCGCAGCGCGCCGCAGCGTTTAGATCCACGTGGTTGAAGCCGGTGCTGCGCAGAGCCAGCAGCCGGACGCCGCCGCGCGCCAGGCGCTCCAGCACCGCCGCGGAAGCATCATCGTTGACGAAGATGCTGACCGCGCGAAAGCCGTCGGCCAGCGCAGCCGTCTGCTCATTCAACTGCGACTCCACAAAGACCAGCTCATGGCGCGCGCCGCTCGCCTGATTTGCGGCCCGCAGCGTTTCATGGTCATACTTCTTCGCATCGAAAATGATCGCTTTCATGCGCGCGGGATTGTAGCCGCCTGAGGGCGGATCGCCTATGATGCGTCGCCTCTGCGCAGTCCGGCAAGCTGCTCGAGCGCGCGCCGCGCGACCTGGGGCGATAACGCTGAGCCGGGTTGAGTCGCTTGCTGAACCAGCTCCGCGAGGGCGGCATTTACCGGCGTGGGCACGCCTAGCTGGCGTCCGATCTCGGCGACCGCGCCGTTCAACACATTGACCTCAGACCGACCGGAGCGAGTCGCCACGTCATAGTAGAGCGACGGATATTTGTTGCCGCGCCCCTGGGCTACCCGACGCGAGAGCAACACCTGCAAGGCCGAATCCGGCAGCAGCTTGAGGGCAAGCGCCAAAAAACGCGCCGGGTGCCCCGGCAAATTGACCGCTGCGATGGGCGGCGCGTGCGCTGCCATCACCGCCAACGCCTCGCGCAACATGCGCATCTCCAGCGCGAAGAGCCGGCGGTCATCGTAGATCTCGGCCACCGGCGCGCTCAACAGCGCGCTGGTGGCATTGCCCATGATGTTGAGCAACAGCTTCGACCACTTCATCGCGCGCCAGTCGGCGTAGGTCTTCAGGTTGAGCAGCGGCGCGCGCGACAGCGCATGCGCGACCGGCTGCCATGACTGATCCGCCGAGAGCGCCGCCAAGCCGACCCCCCCGCCCAGGCGCTCCAAGCGCACTGCGGCCGGCCCTCCGACTGCGATCGGGCTGGTCAACGTCGCCGCAAGCACACGGCGCTCGCCGAAGACTGTCGCCAGCTTCTCTTCATTCCCCACCCCGTTCTGGAAGGCGACGAACAGCGCGCCGGACAACTTATCCGCGCAACCGCGCAACTCGTCAATGGCCCGATCAAGCCCATGCGCCTTCACGCACAACAACACGGCGTCGTACGCCGGCGAGGGGCGCTGTAGCGCCTCGGCCAGGCTGATCGCCACATCCACATCGCGCAGACGCCAGGTTTCTCCACTGGGCAGCGTGACGTGAACGCCCTGCGCGCAGGCCGACTGCGCAAACGCCGGACGGCCCACAAACGTGACTGCCTGGCGCGCCATGACTAGGTTTGCCCCAACCCAAGCGCCCACGGCGCCCGCGCCCAAGATCAAAAACCGCATCTCACTCGATCTTCAGCGCCACGTGATCGGATGTCGGCCGGCCCGACGCATCCAGCAACATGACGTTCCGCAACTGCGGGTAGAGATATGCGCCCATGCGCAGCGTGTAAGGCTTCGCCGGCGCGCTAGAAGGCATGGGAATGGCAAAGTGATGCAACAGGATGTCGCCGGCCCGCCAGTTCGCCGGATGGATGCCGCCGCCGTCGAGCGCGGCGAACTTTTGGTCGCCATGGTACAGATGGTTGAACCAGTGATAGTCCACGCCCTGCGCCGCCTCGCGAAAGACGCGCAGATAGTAGTCTAACAGCAGCGTGTCGCCGCCGGCGGCGCGATAGCCCAGCATGCCCACGCCATTCTCCCACTGCGCCGGATGCGCGACCAGGGAACCCAGTTGCGCGCGATTGATGCGGACGTATACATACGCATCCTCGCTGCCGGCGCGCAGCGGGACGGCCTGCGCGACGGCCTCCGCGTCGGCATGTTGCATCAAGCGATCGAACGCGCTACGCGCCGCCGGCGTAATAATGTACTGCGCCGCATCCTCGCGCAGGATCAATCCGGCGTTCGCGTCGGCGAAGCGACGCGGCAGGTCGGCGAGCAACACATCCATCACCGTCGCCGGCTCGTTGACGCTCGGATCGCCGCCGGGCGCAACGACGATGACATCGCGCGCTTCGCCGGCGCGGATGGCGTCGCGCGCGCGCTGCGCCACATCGAGCGCGCTGCGCAACGGCGGCCCGTAGCCGCCCGCGCCGGTGTCGTAGCGTTGGATGAACTGCGTGAAGCGCAGCGTGGTGAAGAGCTGCCAGCCGAGGATGAGCGCGACGGCTAACCCAACGACGGCAGCCGAGGCGGAGAATGCGGCTGTGGCGTCAGTAGTGTCGGGGGCGTCGCGCCGTGGGAGGCGTAGGCGGATGACCGCGTCCAGCCCTAGCGCCATCATGATGAAGGAGACCGGATAGAACGCCGTGAAGTAGTGGAGCTGCAACGGACGAGAGGGGCGAATCTGCAACGCGACGGGCAAAACCAGCCATGTCAACAGCACGGCGACCGCGGCGGTGGAATAGACTAGCGGCCGGCGCATGAGCAGCAGGATCGGCGCAACCCCGCCGACGACCAGCAGCGCCATCTGCATCCCGTCAATCCACGCCAGCGCCGCCGGCGTTTGGTCGCGCCAGATAGGAAATGCGCCGCCGGTCAGGTCGCTCAGGTGCGTCCCGCCGCTGAGCCACAGCGTGAAGCGCAGCGCGTCGAGCGACACCGCTGCCGGGCCGGACGCTGCGCCGAGCAGGCCGCGCGTATTGCGAAAGGCTTGGCCGGCGTCGAAGCCGAGATAAACGCCGGCCAGCGCAACCAGCGGCAACGCCCCGGCCAGGCACGGCGCCGGCCGCAACGTCGCGCGACCGATCAGCAAGGCCACAAGCACGACCGGAACGAGGTAAAGGGCAGCCAGGTGGGAGCCAACGCTGAGCGCCAACCCCCAGCCGGCAATCGCCCATCCCCAGGGATTGCGCTTCTGCACGGCTTCGAGCAGCCCGAACAGCAACAAGGTGGAGAACAGCGGCATCGGCGCCAACCAGGTGCGGCGGGCGAACTGCACCGCCCATGGCGCAACGGCGAACAGCAGACAGGCGAAGAACGCCACGCGCGCGCCGAAGAAGCGCCGAATCACCCACCAGCACAGGGCGATCGCCGCCGCGTCGAGCAAGGCGCGATAAGCGGCGATGACCATGAAATCCCGCGTGAACAAGTAGGGCAAGGCGAGCAGATACAAATAGACCGGCGGATGGTTGGCCACGCTGCCGCTGAACGGCGCAACCGGCAACCAGTTGCCCTGCGCGATGCTCAACGCGAGTTGCGGCGCAGAAGCCTCGTCGAAGCGCACATCTATCAGGTCGAGGCGATACAGTCGCAAGAAGGCCGCCAGCGCCATCACCAGGCCGAAGGCGAGCCATTCAGCATGCCGAGAAGTTCTCATGGTCGTCGGTCGCCGGTCGTTGATTGCTGACTGCCGCTGCCGGCCTCATCATGGCAGCACGGTGATATGTGTAGGTTGGCTCTCGATGACGCGGCCATCGCGCAAGCGCGCCCGCGCCACCAGGGTGTGCCGACCGACGTTAAGCTGCCAGAAGGCGCGATACGGCGCGCGGTCGAATCGGGCGATCACCTCGCCGGTCGCCAATGCCACATCTACGCTCGCTACATCGGCTGCATCCACGCGCACCTCCAACGGCACGCGCTGCACCGAAGGCGGCAGCTCCTTCGCCGCGCGATAGATCGCGCCGGGGTCGGGGCGCAGGATGGCGACAGATTGACGAGGAACGACTGACGCGCGAGAGGCGACATCGGCGACGGGGTCGAGCACGGGCCAGCCTTGCGCGCGCGCCCAATCGCGCAGCGGAGCCGGCAGGTCAAGCGCCACGCGCTCGACGATACGCTCGCGCGGCGTATCGGGCGAAGGCAGCCGGCCGGTCAGCCCATCCACAGGCACGCGGCGATGCCAGGTATCCGGCTGCGTCGGCTGTGTGCCCTCCAAGAACCACTCCGCACGGGTCTGGGGACAATCGGGCGAAGGCAGCATGCCGGACAACGCGCACACCTCGACGCGCGCCAGGCCAGGCGGGCGCTCGAACCAGCGCACCGGCAGGGCGCGATGGGCGATCTCCATGAAGTCGTGCCAGATCGGGCCTGCGCCGGTCACGCCGCTGATGCGTTGCATCGGTTGGCCGTCGGCGTTGCCCACCCACACCCCGGCCACGATCTGCGGCGTGTAGCCCACCGTCCAGTTGTCGCGGAAGTCGGTCGTCGTGCCGGTTTTCACCGCCGCCGGACGCGATAGCTTCAGCACGCTCGACTCGCCGAAGGCCGGCGCGCGCGCCGCGTTGTCGGCCAGGATGTCGCTGATCAGCCAAGCCACGCGCGCGTCGAGGACGGATCTACCTGCGACTTGCGCCGGGCGTTTGAAGAGCGACCGGCCATCTGCAGTAGTGACTGCAACGACGGCGTGAGGGTCCACAGCTCGGCCTTCGTTGGCGAATACGCCATAGGCGGCAGCCAGCTCAAGCAGCCGCACTTCGCCGCCGCCAAGCGTAAGCGCCAGGCCGTAACGGTCGGGGTCTTTGAAAGAGCGAATGCCCATCGCATGGGCCTGGTCGAGCATAGCGGCGATGCCGATGCGCTGCAGCACGCTTACTGCGGCGGTGTTATTCGAGGTAGCCAACGCCTGCCGCGCGCTGATCGGGCCATAGTGACGGCGGTCATAGTTCACCGGCACGTAGGGCAAACCCTCGCGCGTGGGAAAGGCGGTGCGCACGTCGTAGATCGGCGTGGCCGCTGTCAGCGCGCCTCGGGCGAACGCCGCAGCGTAAGTGATCGGCTTGATAGCGCTGCCAGGCTGGCGCAGCGCAACGGCGGCATTCACCGCGCCGCTAATGCGGGCGTCGAAGTAGTTCGGGCTGCCCACCATGGCCAGGATTTCGCCGGTGCGCGGATCGAGCGCTACCAGCGCGGCGTTGTTGGCGTTGTGGCCGAGGCCAGGCCGATCCGCTAGGTTCTCCAGGCGGCGCAGGTGCGCGCGTATGATGTCCTGCGCTGCGTCGTTCAGCGCTAGGTCGAGCGTGGTCGTCACCACCAAGCCGCCGCGCACAACGGCGTCCGCGCCGAACTCGCGCTCCAACCACCGACGCACATAGGCCACGAAGTGCGGCGCGCGGATGTCGAACGGCGCCGGCGCGTAGGACAAGCGCGCCTGCTTTGCCGCCAGCGCCTCATCTTCGCCGATCATGCCGTGCTTCACCATCAGGTCGAGCACGATCAACTGGCGGCGCTTTGCCAGCGCCGGGTCGTTGAACGGATCATAGGCGACCGGCGACTGCGGCAAGCCGGCCAGCAGCGCGCATTCGGCCAGGTCGAGTTCACTCACCGACTTGCCGAAATAGGCGCGCGCCGCCGCTTCGACGCCATAGGCCAGGTTGCCGTAGTAGGTCTGATTGAGGTAGAGCGCCAGCACCTCGTCCTTCGAGTAACGCTGCGTGATCTGCCAAGCCAGCAGCGACTCGCGCAGCTTGCGCAGCAGCGTGCGTTGATTGCGCTCATCGGGGTCGAGCAGCAACATGCGGGCGAGCTGCTGAGTGATCGTGCTGCCGCCGGCCAGCGCCTCGCCGCCTTGCAGGTTGATCCACAGCGCGCGGAGGACGCCGGCGAGATCCACGCCAGGGTGAGCGTAGAAGCCGGCGTCCTCGACGGCGATCGTCGCCTGGCGCAGGCGCAGGGGGATGCCTTCGAGCGCGATCGGCGTATGGCGCCCGCCGCTCAGGCTGCGCGGGTCGAAGATTTCGTAGAGCAGCCGGCCATGGCGATCGAGGATGCGCGTGCTGGGCGTTTGCGCGCGCCGATAGAGCTGGTTGACATCCGGCAACGTGAACCACAGGGCAACCAACGCAAGCAGCGGCGCGGCAACGACGATGAACCCCAAAACGATCCATGCGCGCCCGAGCCGAGAGCGACGGAGCATGGCGCACATGCTAGCATGATAATGCTGCCGGCCGAATGAACATCGTCCACCTGGCTCCCTTCGCCTTCTCGCCGAAGGCCACCGTGAGCGCGCGCATCCTGCCGATGGCCGCCGCGCTCGCCCGGCGCGGACATACGGTGACCGTGCTCATCCCGCCCTACGACAATCCGGCAGATAGCGGTGAGCGGTGGGAACGCGATGGCGTGCGCATCGAGAACCTATCGGGGATCAGGGATGGCGAATCGGGGGCTGCCCTTTACCTTCGTCTGGCGCGGCAGCTCGCCGCGCGCGCGCGGGCGCTCGACCCAGATGTGATTCACATCTTCAAGCCGGTCGGCGTCGCTGCACTTGCCATGTGGCTGCTCAACCGGCAACCTGCAACTCGCAACCCGAAACTGATTCTCGACAACGACGACTGGGAAGGGCGCGGCGGCTGGCTGGATGTCAATCCGTATCCGCCTGCGCAGAAGCTATTCATGCGGTGGCAGGAGCGCTGGGCGTTGCGCACCGCGTCACATGTCACCTGCGCCAGCGAAGTCTTAGTCGAGCGCACGCGCCGGTTCCGGGCGACGCGCAGGCGCTCTGCAGACGACATCTATCTCTTGCCAAACGGGCCGGACGAGACGATGCGCGCGCAGGTCGCTCAGGCAGAGTCCCGGCGCGAGGCGTTGCGCGCGCAGTTCGGCTGGCGTCAGCCCATCGCCATCTACGCCGGCACCATCCCGCTCAACCACGACCTGGACATCGCGGTCCGCGCGCTTCAGCGCCTGCCCAACACGCGCTGGGTCATCATCGCGACGGGCGACGGCATCGCCTCGCTCCGGCAAGCCATTGCATCCGCCGGCATAGCCGATCGCGTCGAGTGGCACGACTTCATGCCGCACGCCCAACTTGTAGAGCGATTGGTCGCCGCCGATATCGCCATCTACCCTTACCGCGACACGAACATCAACCGCGCCAAGTGCAGCGGCAAGGTGATGGACTACATGGCCTGCGGCAGGCCGATGGTGGTGAGCGACGTTGGGATGAACCGCGCCTATGTGGCGCACGAGCGATCCGGCCTGCTCACCCCGCCGGGCGACGCCGAGGCGTTCTATGCGGCGATGAAGCGATTGCTGGACGAACCGGCGTTCGCCGAACAGCTTGGTCGTGCGGCGCAGCAGCGCCTCTGGGCGCATTTCGGCTGGACAGAACGCATCGGCGCGCTGGAGCGCATCTACGCCGCGGCCTGACGCGCCCACAACGCCCGAACGCGCGCCAATGAATCGCGCAGGCGGGGTAAGATTGCGGCCAGCCGATGACTATCGCTTCAATCCCCTCGCTCAAGACGATTGACGACCTGGAAGCCGCGCTGCGCGCGCAAAACTACATCGCCGAGCGCGGCCTGGCCACAGCGATATTCCTGGCGTTGAAGCTGCATCGGCCGCTGTTCCTGGAGGGCGAGGCCGGCGTGGGCAAGACCGAGATCGCCAAAGTGCTTGCCGCCGCGCTGGATACCGAGCTGATCCGCCTGCAATGCTACGAGGGCCTGGACGTGAGCCATGCGGTGTATGACTGGAATTACACGCGACAGATCATGCACATCCGGCTGATGGAGGCGAAGGGCGAGCGGATCGAAGACGAAGAAGCCGAGTTGTTCGGGCCGAAGTTCCTGCTCAAGCGGCCGCTGCTACGGGCCATTGAGGACAGCCGCGAAAAGCCGCCGGTGCTGTTGATTGATGAGTTGGATCGCAGCGACGAGGAGTTTGAGGCGTTTCTGCTGGAGGTGCTCTCCGACTTCCAGATCACCATCCCGGAGATCGGCACGATCAAGGCGCAGCAGCCGCCGATCGTCATCATCACCTCGAACCGCACGCGCGAGATCCACGACGCGCTCAAGCGACGCTGCATCTACCAGTGGATAGACTACCCCAGCTTCGAGAAGGAGCTGGCCATCGTGCGCGCCAAGGTGCCGCAGGCGCCTGAGCAACTGGCCAGGCAAGTCACGCAGTTCGTGCAAGAGCTGCGCCGCGCCGAGCTGTACAAGCTGCCTGGCATCGCCGAGACGCTCGACTGGATCACGGCGCTGGTTGCGCTCGACCAGTCCGCGCTGGACGAGCGCATCGTGGACGAGACGCTAGGCGTGATCCTGAAGTATCAGGACGACGTAGTGAAAGCGCGCACCGAGCTGAACAAGAGCATCCTGGCCGTGATCAGCACCGGTTTCGCGTAGTGTCCACATGCGCCGCAGGTCGCCCCACCCTTTGCCCGCAGGTGACCCAGCCACCTGAGTAGGACGTTAGCGATGTCGTCTGCCCCACAAACGTTCGACCCCGCCGACCCTCAGATCCGCTCCGGCCATTTGCTCCACAACCTCATCCTGTTCGGCCGTGTGCTGCGCGGACTAGGATTGGACGTCAACCCCGGCCGCATGATAGACCTGGTCAACGCGCTGGCGTTGATCCAAATTGGCCGCAAGCAAGACTTCTTCTTCGTCGCCCAGAGTTTGCTGGTGCAACGCCGCGAAGACCTGGCGTTGTTCAAGGATGCTTTTGACTTCTTCTGGGTGGACCCGCGCGACCGCGTGATCGCGCGCGGGCGGCGACAAGGCGAGACGCCGTTCACCCGCCCGAAGTTCGCGCCGCCGCCGCTCAATCCGTCGGTGGCCTCGCCCGCCGACGGCGCGCCCGACGCCGGCGAGCGCACTCTCGTCGAGACGACCTACAGCCCAAGCGACCGGGAAGCGCTGCGGCGCAAGGATTTCTCGCAATTGACGGCCGAGGAGATGCGCGCGATCAAAGCCATGATGGACAACCTGTTGTGGCGCCCTGGCGAGCGCCGCACCCGTCGGCTGGTCGCCGGCCACGGCGACGCGCTCGACCTGCGCCGCACATTGCGCCGGAACATCGCGCATGGCGGTGAATTGGTGCGCTTCGCCGAGCGCGGTCCCAAGGTCAAGCCGCGCCCACTGGTCATCATCGCCGACGTCAGCGGCTCGATGGAGCGCTACACGCGCCTGTTGCTGCACTTCGTCTACTCGCTCAGCGCCGGGCTGAGGCAACAGGTAGAAACTTTTGTGTTCAGCACCCGGCTGACACGCATCACCCGGCCATTGCGCCAGCGCAGCGTGGATCGCGCCCTGCGCGATGTCTCGCGCGCCGTGACGGACTGGTCGGGCGGCACGCGCATCGGCGAAGCGCTGAAGACGTTCAACTACCGCTGGGCGCGCCGCGTCATGCGCAGCAGCGCTGTCGCGCTCATCATCAGCGACGGCTGGGACCGCGGCGATCCCGATTTGCTGCGACGCGAGATGGCCCGCCTGCGGCGCAGTTGTCGCCGTGTGATCTGGTTGAATCCGCTCCTGGGCGGGACAGACTACCAGCCGCTGGCGCGCGGCATGCAAGCCGCCCTCCCCTACATTGACGACTTCTTGCCGGTGCACAACCTGGCCTCGCTCGAAGACCTGGCCGACCGGCTGGCCCGGCTGAAGTGACCGGGCGCGCTCCACAATACAAGACCTTCGCAGCCGTCGTTTCGTCGCCTCGGCCCCCTGCGCTCGCTTGACACAATGCGCGAGCGCATCCAACCTTATTGCGCCATGCAGTACGGAGAACTCACCTGGCCGGAGCTGCTCGCGCAGGCGCAGGCCGGCAAAGTCGTCGTCTTCCCCACCGGCTCGTTGGAGCAACACGGGCATCATCTGCCGCTGCTGACCGATAGCCTAATCGGCGGCGAGATCGCCCGGCGGGCCGAAGCCGAGCTGAGGGACGAAGCGCTCTTCCTGCCGATGCTGTGGGTTGGCGCGTCGCACCATCATCTGCCCTTCGCCGCCGTCAGCCTGAGCGCGCCGCTCTACGCAGAGGCGCTGAAGGAGATATTGACGTGCATCATCGCCGCCGGCTTCCGGCGCATCTTCATGCTCAACGCCCACGGCGGCAACGAAGCGCCGGCGATGCTGGCCATCCAGCAACTGCAACTCCAACGCTATAAGGAGCACCCCGATCTGTTCATCGCCTTTGCGAGCTGGTTCGGCGGGATCGCCCGCGAACAGATCGCGCAGATCGAAGCGCTGCAGCAGAAATACGTGACGCACGCCTGCGAGCTGGAAACCAGCGCCATCCTGCGCATCCGGCCGACGCTGGTGCACATGGACCTGGCGCGCGGCGCGCACTACACCTACCCGTCGGCATTCTGGACGCCGGACGCCGCCGGCCCCAGCCGCGTGACGGTCGGCGTGTCTTTCGACCAGATCACCCAAACCGGCGCGCTGGGACATCCCGAACTGGCGACGGCGGACAAAGGCGAACAAATCCTCGCCACGGCGACGCGCGAGGTGGTGCGCTTCGTGCGCGAGTTCGCCACCTGGCAACCCGTCCGCCCCAACTGACCGACGACGACAGCGATTGTCACGCTTCTGGTAATCTCTGGACCATGATTCACAGACCCGAAGGCAACTTCTCCTATCTCGAAGGCAGCGCCACCTACTGCCGCGGCGTGATCGCCGACGAAGGATTCTCGCTGATCCACGTCACCTTTCGCCGCGTGATACCGGTCGCTCAGGCGTTCGAGGCCGTTCGGCGCTATCTGGAGGGCGTCGGCCGCCCGATGGCCGCGCTGTGCGGCGCAGAAGTGCGCGTGCCGCAGCCGCTCACCTTCGAGGGCTTCGGCGCATTCAACAAAACCTACATCGCCCTGCTCGACCAGCATGCGCTGCGCCAGGACGGGCGCGCGACGATGACCCGCACCAACGTCGCGCCGCTCCCGGCGTCCATCGCACCCGGCGAGCCTGGCCTGTTTGGCTTCACCTACACCGCGCCGCGCGCGCGCCCTGACGATCGCAAAGCGTTCATCGTCTCCGGCGCAGGCGAACTGAAAGACGGCCCACCCACCCGCGAGTCCATCGTGCGCGTCGGCGAGACCACGCCGGATGCGATGCGTGAGAAAGCCGAGTTCGTCATGGCGTCCATCGAGGGAACGTTGAAAACGCTAGGCGCGACCTGGGACGATGCGACGCAGATCAATCTCTATACCGCGCGCGTAGAAGGCGGCTATCTAGATGATTCGGTATTCGCGCGCATCGGCCCGGCCGCGCGCTACGGCGTGCATTGGATGTACAGCAAGCCGCCCATCCAGGAGATCGAGTTCGAGCTGGACGTGCGCGGGACGAGCGAGGAGCTATTCCTTTAGCGTAGACCGCCTCAGCCGTTGAACATCTCCCCAGACCGGGTTAAACTCGGCCCGTGTTCAGCCGACAGACGCTCGATAGATTCCGCGCGCGGCTACGCGCTGGCGGGCAGCCGGCCTGGAGCGCGTTCGGCGGCGGCGCCGGCGCCGCCGTTTACCCATCAGGCCCACACCCCGACGCCCGCGCCGCAAGTTCAACACAGCGCGGGCTACTGATGGCTATCGCCGACGCCGGCGGCGAGCTGCCGGCCAGCCAGAGCTTGATGGAGCAGATCATCAAGGCCTACGAAGAAGTCCCGCCCGATGTAGATCGGCTCATCGCCCTGCGCGCCACGCTCGACAAAGCGAACCGCGCGCTCCAGCGCCGGTCAAAAAGCGGCGAAGCGCCGGCGCGCGCGCCGATGGTGATCGCTGCCGTAGTCGGCAATCAGTGGTATGGTATTGGCGCCGGCGCGATTCGCTGCTACTGCATCCAGGCCAGCGGTCGCATTGACGCCATCCGCATGGAACCCACTGCCCAGCGCAAGCTGGAGCCGGAGGACAGCTTACTGATCTGCACGTCGTCGGTGAGCGAAAAGCTCGATGAATATGACATCGCGCTGACCGTGTATTCGCGCAACCCGCAGGGCGCCGTTCAACGCTTGTTGGCGATGGCCAAAGAGAAAGGCGCGCAGGGCGCCCTGGGCGCAATCGTCTTCGGCGCGCAGCGCTCGTTCGTGACAAGCATCCTCGGCAGATCGTCCAAGAGATGACCGCCTCTTTCTCGCTGTATGACGTTGCGACCACTTGCGCCGATGCAGCGCTTGTGGGAATCGGCGGCCTGGCCGGCTTGCTGAGCTTGTTCTCGCGCCGCCGCGCGCCTTCGGCCTATCTGCTGATCGGCGGCAAGCGCTTCCCGTTGAACGAACCGATTCGCCTGGGTCGCACGTCGTGGTATCGCATCACCGGCAAGTCGGTGGCCGATCTGGCCGAGAACCACGCTGAGATCTTCCGCGCGGCGAATGGTATGTGGGAGGCGCGTCTGCTCGAAGGCGAGCACATGTTTGTGGACGGCCGGCGCTCACGCCACAATCGCTTGCGCTCCGGCGCGACTATCTCGCTGGGCAAGTCGCAACAGGTCGTCTTCCAATTCGTGTTGCAAAATTGACGGAGCGGTGCGTCCCCAATGACCCTTTCGACTTCCACGCTCTCCACAGCTTCCGATCCGCTGCCGATCGGCGAATACGTGACCGACGCGACGCGCCACACGTCGTACGTCATCACCGCGTTCGACGAAAGGTCGCAGGCCAACAGCCGATCGCGCACCTACGAGGCTATTTCCTCCGACGGCTCGGCGCGCTTTCTGTTGCATGAAGGGCTGGCGCCGCTCGACCTCGCCGGCGCCATCATACTCAGCGAACAACTCCAACAGAAGCCAACGCCCTACGTGACGCGCCTGTTGCCGATGTTCGAGATGGGCTGGTTCGACCGCGTCGTGCGCTACTATGTGCCCGAAGTCGTCGCGCCCGATCTGATGAGCGTCGCCTGGCTCAATCAACAGTCGAAGCGGCAGTGGGAAGCGTGGTTCGAGCAACTGGTGGAGGGACTAGACGCGCTGCACCGGTGCGGCGTGGCGCTCGGCCTGGCCGATGACGATGCGGTGTTGCAGCACATCGGCGTGAACGCCGGCGGCGCGCACTGGCGGAACCTCGGCACGCTCATCTTGTTGGAAGACAACCCCGACGCCGCTTACGACGACGTGCGCGCGCTATGTTCGGCGCTCGCGCACACCCGCTTAGTCGAAGCGCAATCGCATGTGCGCTACGCCCTGCGCCGGGCAGCCGATCCACGCGAACGGATCAGCGCAGCGATGCTGCTGGGCGGGCTGCGGCGCGCCAAAGCCGACGCAGCCCATCACGGGGATGGCCTGGAAGCCGAACTCGGCCACGCGACGAGCACCGGCATGGTGCGCGCCGAAAACGAGGACAACGTGTGCGCCATCGAGATCACGCCCGGCCCGTCGAGCGACGGCAAACCACAGCGCAAGCCCATCCTACTGGCCGTCGCCGACGGCATGGGCGGCGTGGAAGCCGGCGAAGTCGCCAGCGAGATCGCCATCCGCACCCTGGTGGAGGCGGCGCAGCAATTGTTCGCCTCCGGCAAAAAACGCTCGCCCGCCGAGATCAACTCCTGGGTGCTGCACACCGTCAAGGACATCAATGACCGGATCGTCGCCGAGGGCAGTCGCCGCGGGAATCAGATGGGTTCCACACTCGCCTTCGCCCTGGTGGTGGACGATAAGGCCTACTTAGGCAACGTCGGCGACAGCCGCATCTATCTGTGGCGCTCACAAGAGGACGGCCCACTCGTCCGCCTCTCGAAGGATCATTCACTCGTCCAGTCGCTGGTAGACGCCGGCGTACTGCGCGATGAAGACCGCTATGCTCACCCAGAACGCAGCCTGATCTACCGGTCGCTTGGCGACCCCAAGACCGGCATATCCGACGCGCACGAGCCGGTGCATCTGCAGCCGGGCGATTGGCTGATGGTGTGCTCCGACGGCTTGTGGGAGATGGTGCGCGATGAGGCGATGCGAGATGTGTTAATCTTTTCTTCCAATGCGCAAATCGCCTGCGACCGCCTCGTAGATCTGGCCAATGCCAATGGGGGTGAGGATAATATCGCCGTTGCGATCGGCAGATTCTTTTGAGGAACGCGCTTGGTTAGAATCAAGTTCATCACGCGCGCGAACCGCCGCGTTCGCGTCGGAATTTGCGCATAACTTTGGCAATTTTCTGAGGTCTCGGCATTCACTCGATAAAGAGGCGCCGGCCTAATCCATAAGACAGGGCTGAGATGAAGATGTTCAAGAAAGAAGTGATCAAACTGACCTGGCAGCGCGCCCCTGTCATTGCCGCGCTGGTTTCGCTCATTTTCGGAGGCGCGCTCCTGCCTTATCCGGCTGCCGCGCAAACCGGCGGGCCTACGCTCGAGGTGAAGCAGGTGGATAGTACGCGCGCGCCCGATTACACGATTACAGCGTCGGTCGTGTGGCCGGACGGCAGCGCGGCGACCGGGTTGACGGCGCAGAACTTCACGCTCACCAACCTGGCCGATAACAGCCCGATTCCCATCACCGGCGTCGAATCGGACAACGCGGGCATCGGCGCGATGATCGTGGCCGACTTGGCCGGCCTCAACAACACGCGCGACTACAACGTGGTCAACACCGAGAACGTCCGCCGCGTCGCGCAGCAATTCATGCAGGCGATCTCGGCGAACAGCGGCGGCAAAGACTACGTCGGCCTGGTGGTCACCACCGGCACGGGCGACAACAAGATCGCTGCGCTCATCCCGCCTACCAACGACCCCGGCGCCGTCACCGCCCAGTTGGAGGCGATCCCGCGATTGCCGGTAGAGCGCACTTCGGCGTTGTTCGACGGCCTTAACCAAGCGATCAACCTGCTGGCGCGCAACCCCGACGCCGCCACGCGCGAAGCGCTCGCCCAGCGTCGCAAGATCATCCTGCTGTTCTCCGACGGCGCGGACAACAAGTTCAGCGACGAAGGCATCCGCGGCGACATCCTGCGGCGGGCCAACGAAGCCGGCGTCTCCATCTTCGCCGTGCAGGTCAACCAGCGCGGCCCGCGCGAGTTCACGAACATGAGCGCGCTGGCAGCGCAGACCAACGGCGGCTACGTGTTGCTGGATTCGAGCGTGCCGCTGGCGCAGGCCGAAGAGCAACTGCGCGCCTTGTATGACCGCATAGACTCGCAGCGGTCGCAGTACATTTTGCGCTTCACCAGCATCAAGCCGGCCGGCGAGCACTCGGCGCGGCTGACGGTAAACACCCAACTCGGCAGCGACACCGCAGAAGTGCGCTTCGCGTCCACGCTCAGGCCGCCCACGGTCAGGCTGATCGCCCCGCCGGAAGGCGAAACCTTCTTCCAGGAGACCGCCGAACCCGCGCCCCCGATCACGATCACCGCGCAGGTGGACTTCCCCGACGGCCGAGCGCGCGACGTCAGCATCGAGTTCTTCGCCAACGGCGCATCCATCGGACGAATAGACGCCCCGCCCTATGAGCTGGTCTGGCAACCGCCGAAGGAAGACCGCAGCGTCGTGACCAAGACGCTCCCGTATGCCTTCCAAGCCGTCGCCACCGATTCGTACCTCGAGACGACGAGCAACAGCCCATCGGTGCGCACCACGCTCCAGGTGGCCTCTGTGCCGGCCATACCTTTCGTGCCTACCGAAGCGCCGTCATTCGACCAGTGGTTGCGCCAGAACACCGCCCTGGCCGCCAGCTTGTGCGGCCTAGCGCTCATCACGCTCGGCCTGATCGTAGCCCTCATCATCATGAACCGCCGCTACAGCGATCAATTCGCCGTGCTCCGCGCGAACATGTCGAAGGGCGTGCAGAGCGGAATTCGCATGGTCACGCAGCGGCTGGGCTTGAACCGCCAGCCAATCGCCGAACTCAAGGTGGTGTCCGGCCCGATGACCGGCGCCTCGCTGCCGGTCGGGTCGGATACCGTATGGGTCGGCCGCGATCCCTCGCAGTGTGAAGTTGTGTTGATGAGCGACCCCTACGTATCAAGCCGTCACTTCCAAATCACGCGCGACCCGGCCACACAGCAGTTCTATATCCTCGACGAAGGCACGGCCAACGGCACGCGCGTCAATCGCATGCCGCTGCCGATCAAGACGCGCACGTTGCTGCCGGAAGACGCCGAGATCGAGGTAGGCATGACGAAACTGATCTTTCAGCAAGGTCGGAGGACGCAACGGTTGAACTCGTAAGCGCCTCTTCGACCAATTCTCGCCGCCGCGCCGTGGGCGCTGCGACATCGTTTGGACAATGCGGCCGGGGTATTGCCAAAAGACTGGCGCGTTGTCGAACGTGATAGCAAGCGCGCTGCGTCCGAAGCGAAAGGGGTATCGAGTTCGGGAGAGAGCAAGATGATTTGCCCGAATTGTGGTGCAGAGCAGCCCGAAGGGGCGCACTTTTGCAACCGGTGCGGAACGCGCCTATCCGAACCGGTGCTTACATCCATCAACTTAACTTGCGCTCGGTGCGGACACGTCAACCCCGCCGGCAGCAAGTTTTGCGGGGAATGCGGCGCACCGCTCGAGGCAGCCCCGGCGTCGCCTCAGCCAACGGCGCCTGCGCGTCCCGCCAGGGAGACGCCGGCCGAGCCGGTCGTGAGCACCGCGCTGCGGCTGATCAGCAGCAACGGCACGATCATCCACTTCCCGCCAAACCCGACGAATGCCTGGTTGATCGGCCGCGAAGACCCTGTCAACGACATTCATCCCGACATTGACTTGACGCCGTATGATCCAGATCGCACGGTGTCGCGGCGACATGCGCGCATCATGCTGACAGCCGGCAATCAGCCAACGATCGTCAGCATCACGGCGACGAACTGGACGAGGATCAATGGCACGCGCATCGAAACCGGCCAGCCCGTCCTACTGTGTCCGGGGGATCGGATCGAACTTGGCCGGTGCGTCGTCACCTTCGACATGCAAGGCTAACCCGCGCCCGACGCAGGCAACCGGACGGTCGGCGCACGCCGACCACACTCACCTGCCATGCTGATTACCGGCCAACTCATCAACGGACGCTACCGCATCATCGAGAAGATCGCTGAGGGCGGACAATCCATCGTCTATCTCGCTGCGGACGAGCGAGCGTTTGGCCATCGCGTGGTGGTGAAAGAGTTCAAGATCGGGATGGGCACGCCGGCATCCCGCGAGGCGGCGATGCACCAATTCGAGGCGTCAGCGCGCATGCTGGCCCAGCTTCACCATCCCGGCATCATCCAGGTGATCGAGTACGTGCTGAACGGGGACACGCCGCTGTTGATCACCGAATACGCCGAGGGCGAGACGCTGCAGCACCGCATGCAACTCGAAGCGTTCGGCCTGCCGGAAGAGCAAGTCCTGGACATCGCCGAGCAGTTGTGCGATGTGCTGAGTTACCTGCATAACCAAACGCCGCCGGTCATCTACCGCGACCTGACGCCGGGCAACATCATCATCTCGTCAAGCGGCCGGATCAAGCTGATTGACTTTGGCATCGCCCGCACGGTCAAGGTCGGCAAAACGTCGGACACCGAGCCGCTAGGGACGACGGGCTATGCCGCGCCCGAGCAATACGGCAACCTGCAAACCGGCCCCTACAGCGACATCTACTCGCTCGGCGCAACGCTACTCTACGCGGTGACCGGCTACGATCCCAGCCTAACGCCGTTCATGCTGCCGCGCGCCGACCTCGTTCATCCTGATCTGAAGGAAGTAAGCTCGGCGTTGGCAGACGCGATTGAAAAGGCGACGCGCCTGGACATCACCGAGCGTTACCAGTCGGTCGAAGAATTTCGACGCGACATCCGGCGCGCCCGCCGCCGCTCACCCGACATCCCCATCGGCCGGTCGCCCATTCGCGGCGCATACGTCGGCGCAATCGCCGGGCTTGCTTTCGTGGTTTTCATCCTATGCGGCGGCATCAGCCTAATGCTGGCAAGCGCACTTGGCACATTGCCCGGCGGCCCAGCGGGCGACAATGCGACCGCTATCGCGCGGCCCGGCAGCGCACAGCCCCCTGCGGCGCTCGGCGTGACCGAAACGACTACGGCCACGGCGACATCCGAAGCAACGGTCGCGCCAACCGACACGCCGTCTCCGATGCCAACACTCACATCGTCGCCCACGCCAACGCCATCATCCACGCCTACCGCAACGCCGACGAAGACGCCCGCGCCAACATCAACGCCGACCGAAGCGCCGACGCCCACGCTATCACCATCGTCATCGCCGGCGTCGGATTTAACCTCGACGACGGCGCCCATAACCGGAGCAACTGCAACCTCGCCGGCGCCGCAGCCCACGCCGACCCGCCGGCCCGTCTTCGTGGACACGCCGACGCCACAGCCTACGCCGACAGCAACCGCTTGATGACAGAAGCCGCCGCGACCACAGAAACCCGCGCCGCCAACCCAGTTCGCTGCGATATTCAGCCCCATTGTCCGGCCGTGCATTCCGCCCTCCGGCGGCGGGCGCAACGCGCCCCCGCCGAGCAGCGCTGAGCCGATTCGTTGTGCGACAATTGCCCAACGGAGATGCTAACCCCGGGAACGATTCTCAACGATCGTTACGAGATCCTCCGCTGGATAGCCGACGGGGGGCAATCAACGATCTACCTGGCCGCCGACAGGCGCACGTTCAATCGGCAAGTCGTGGTCAAGGTGTTCAAGCTCGGCATCGGCATGTCTTCCGATGCCGAAGCCGCTCGGCGCCAGTTCGAGACGACAGCCCGGATGCTGTCGCAGCTCAGTCACCCCGGCATCGTTCAGGTCATAGATTATTTTGTTAGCGAGGATGACAAGCCTATCCTCGTCACCGAGTACATCCAGGGCGAAACGCTGGCCGAACGCATGGTGGGCCAATGGTACGGCCTGCCGGAAGAGCAGGTGCTGGATCTGGCCGACCAACTGTGTGACGTGCTCACCTACCTCCACACACAGTCGCCGCCGGTGATCTATCGCGACCTCACGCCCAGCAACATCATCTTCGCTGCCGGCGACCGGATCAAGCTGATTGACTTCGGCATCGCCCGCACGTTCAAGCAGGGCAAAGCCTCGGATACCGAGCCGTTCGGCACGGCGGGCTATGCGCCGCCGGAGCAACACGGCAAAGGACAGACCGGCCCGTATAGCGACATTTATTCGCTGGGCGCCACCTTGCTGCACGCGCTGACCGGCTACGACCCCAGCTTAACCCCGTTTGTGCTGCCGCGCGCCGACCGCGTGCATGGCGACTTAAAAGCGGTCAGCCCGGCCGTCGCCGACGCCATCGCCAAAGCAACTCAGGTTGAGATCGGCAAACGCTTTCAGACCGTTGAGGAATTTCGCAGAGCGCTGCATCGCAAAGGGCTGGCCTCGCTCAGCAAGCGCGCGCGGATTGGCCTGAGCGTCGCCGCCATCCTGATCAGCCTCCTGCTGTGCTCCGGCATCGGGCTGATGCTGAGCAGCGCGTTCGGCATCGCGCTGCCCGGCGCGCTGGCCGGCAGCGCAAACGCAGATGAACCCACAGCCGCTGCATCCGCTGCGCCAACGCACACATTGATGCCGACCGACGCGCCTACACCGACAGCCACGCCGACGCCGACCGACACAGCCGCGCCCACGCCGACGCCTCAACCCACGAATACACCCAGGGCTACACCTACACCTACACCGCTTGAGACGTTGGTGGTCGCGCCGCCCACTGTCGGCGAATCAACTGCAACGCCACCGCCACCAACAAGCGCATCCACTCCGACGCCATCGCCCACACCCACGCGCACGCCTGCGTCAACGCCGACCGCTACGGCAACGCCCACACCCACGCGCACGCCCACGGCAACACCGACCGCTACGGCAACGCCCGCACCCACGCCTACGCCGACCGTGACGCCGACGCCCAGCCCAACGCCCACGCCGTCGCCGACGGTCGTCATCGTGCTTGCGCCGAGCAAAGGCGCGGGCAACCTGCCGCAACCGCGCATTGACGGCGTCGCCATTCCCGGCACCTTCCAGCCTGGCCGTCCATTCGATGTGATCGTCTGGGGCAGCAACGCCGGCGGCGCAGCGGCCGAGGCCGGCTCGATCACCATTTCCTTCCAGGAAGCCGAGGCAATCGAACTGCTCAACGTAGACAACAACATCGTCAACACCGAACCGGACAACTGCATCTTCATCACCGAGTCCTACGCCCGTGTGATCACACCCAAGCACCGCTGCAACCAGATGGTGTCCTACATCACCTGCAAACCGTCGCAGACGCCCATCACCTACCCCGTCGCCGAGTCGTATTTCCTAAACTGGGAGCCGGGCAAGCAACACTACATCCACGCGCGCGTCACGCCTAGGGATGACACGAAAACCGTAGTCGTGGACATTCGCGTCGCAATGACCAGCCCGCTGGCGAACGATCGCCCCTGCAACGCACTCGTCGCGCCAAACGAGGCCGAGACCAGCCACCGCGACCAGCAATTCTTCCCGGTGCGGCGCTACTACGTCATCGTTGCAGGCAACCTGCCGTAGCAGTTTAAAATCGAGGCCGTGGGAGTGATTCGCTTCATCAACAACTTGATCTGCGTGCTGGGCTGCATCACCGTCGCGCTGGCGATGGCCGTCTTGGTGTGGCTGCCCACGCGCACGTTTGCCCGCTTGCAGATCAACCTAACGGCCGACAGCCAACCGATCTTCCTAAGCGTGACGGGTTACGAGGCGCTGATGATGGCGAACGGCCTGGCGACGATTCCCGCAAAGGCGACGGCGCTCATCGGCGAGCTTCAGAAGCAGGAAGGCGGCGAGCGGCTGATCGGCCAATATGACGTTGGCGAGCGACAGCAAGGCTACCTACGCGACCTGGCCGCCCAAACCGAGTCGCTCCCCGGCCTGGTCATGCCGTTTCAGGTAGCATTCTTCGTGCTGCCGACGCTGACGCTCTTCATGGCCATCATCGTGGCGCTCAGCCGAGGGTACTTCGGCGAGCAGTTGATCAAGGGCGTCACGCTGATCGCGCTTACATTGCTGGCTTCCGCCGTCACGGCCGGCGCGATGCTCTACCTGAGCGAGCGGCTGGACGCGGTGATCAACGCCTCGTTAGCGCAGAACGCCGCCGGCTTTCCCGGGCTTGGCGTCTTGGTGAATGACAAACTGCCCGAACTGCGCGTTGGGGTGATCAACTTAATTGACACGCGCACACCGGTGATCGCCAGCGGCGTAGGGTTGATCGGCGCAGTCGTCGCTATGCTCGGCGCGACGCTTGCCGCGCGGAAGCCTGGCTTGAACCCCCGCCAATTAGCCCAGGCCGCCATGCTCCAGGCGCAAATGAACGCGAGCGGCGTGCCGATAACGCCCAATCCTTATCTAGCGCCGGCGGCCGGCGGGCCGGTTCAGCCGACGCAACGGTTGAACCCCGAGCCGTCGCCGGCTGCCCCTGCGCCGGCAGCGCCCTCGCCGGCTCCTCCCCCCCCGCCGGTTATGCCTGCGCCGCCAAAGCCTCCGCCCGTTGTGGCTGCGCCGCCGCCTGTTCCACCACAGCCGCCACCTGCGCGAGTTTCCCCTCCTCCCACGCCGGCGTCACCGTCGTCTCCCTCGCCCACCCTGCGGCGCGTCTGTCCGACGTGTGGCGCGCCGATCCTGGGTACAGAGAAGTTTTGCCGCAGTTGCGGCTCGCGTCTGCCGCCGACATAGAAAGAGACGGGATTTAGTCCCGTCTCTTCAGGTTATACCTAACCCAACCGTCTGGGCGAAGGCAACTTTGAACCTGTTAAACGCGCTGCACCAGACGAGTTTTAGACGCGCCCTTGCCAGATCAAGCCGTTGCTCCCGCCATTACAACCTGCGCAGCCGCCGACCTGACTTCGGCTAAGGCGCCCGATGCCTCTTCCGGCACATGCGCCGGCTCAGCGGCAGACTTCGGGGCGTCATCGCGCACCGGACGCGCCGGGCGGAACTTGTAGCCATACACCAACATGCCGCGCTCACCGTCTTCGCGCAGCACGCGCGTCACCATTTCCACCGGCATGCCGATGTAAATCTCGGCTTCGTCTACGTCGGTGAGTTGCGCAGTCACGAGCGGACCCTCGGCCAGCCGCACTAACGCCACGGTATATGGCGCAAACCGCTCAAAGCCCTGCGGCGGGACGTGGATGGTGCTATACGAATACACCTCGCCTCGCCCGCTAAAAGTGAACGGCGTCCGCGCCTCCTTCGCACACACAGGGCACACATCGCGCGGCGGGAAGATGCGCTTGCCGCAGTTCGGGCATACCTCGCCGGTCAGGCGATAGCGTTGTCCTGTCGTCCTCCAGAATCGTGCTACTTCCATCTTACTTATCCATCCTCTCTGATTACAGTCTCTCCAGTATCGTTGTCACCACGGTTGCGCCGCTGCCGCCGATGTTCTGGGCCATGCCCAGCTGCGCGTTCTTCACCTGGTTGGCGCCGGCTTCCCCGCGGAGCTGCTCAGCCACCTCGACGATCTGATACATGCCGGTCGCGCCGACCGGATGGCCGCGCGCCTTCAGCCCACCCATCGTGGTGATCGGAATGCGGCCGTTCAAGCCGATCTCACCCTCCATGGCCAATCGGACGCCCTGGCCGCGCGGCGCAAAGCCGGCCGCTTCCAACGACAGCGCGCTCATGATGGTGAACGCATCGTGCACCTCAAACAAGTCAATGTCCGATGGGCCAACGTTCGCCATAGCGTAGGCCTTCTGCGCACTGATCGCCCCGCCTTCTAAGTAAAGCGGATCGCGCCGGTCGTGAACCGCCAAGGTATCAGTCGCGATGGCCGTAGCCCGCACACGAACCGGCCTGCTGGTGAACTCTTTAGCGATCGCCGTAGGCGCCAGGATCACGCATGCCGCGCCATCGGCGATCGGCGACGAGTCGAGCAGATTGATCGGGTCGGCGATCGGCTTGGCCGCCGCAAATTGCTCGCGCGTGATCGGCGTGTGGAACATGGCGTAAGGATTGTTCATCGCGTTGGCATGCGCAGTGATGGCGAAGTTGGCGAAGTCCTCCTTCTTGTAGCCATACTCGTGCATATAGCGCTGCATCAACAGCGCGTTGATGCTCACGAAGCTCAACCCCTGCAGCGCCTCGTATTCGGCGTCTGCCGCGGTCGCCAAGGCGCTCGTCACCGTGTCGCTTTGCTGGTCGGTCATCTTCTCCACGCCAACGCAAGCGACGATGTCGTGCAATCCGCTCGCCACCGCCATATAGCCCACGCGCAGCGCTGCTGCGCCGCTGCCGCAGGCCGCCTCGACCTTGATGGCTTCGATGCCGCGCAGGCCGGCAAAGTCGGCAATCAACGCGCCCAAGTGCTCTTGGCCGGTCAACTCGCCCGACAGCATGTTGCCGACGTAGAGCGCGTCAACCCGCTCGACCCCGCTATCGTTCATTGCCGCGTGAAGCGCCTGGAAGCCCAGCTCACGCAGGCTCTTGTCCCAGTGCTCGCCCACCGGCGTCTGTCCAATCCCAATGATTGAAACGTCTCGCATCACATTCCTCGCCGCCCGGTTCTCGACTCAGCATCGCATCGAAACCAGGGCTAATTCAGCTTGTAATTCCCCTTCATCCGCGCATACTGCGCGTAATCAATCGGCGTCCGCCGTTGCACGTATTCGCGCGTCGTCCACACGTGCTTCGCCGGCACGGTCTTCTTGACGCGCAGGCAGAACGCATCGCTGCCCGCGCCGCTGCCGAATGAGGCCAGCAGGATGCGATCACCCGGCTGCGCAACATCCAGGATGGCAGTCAACCCGATGACCGAAGAACCGGCGTACGTGTTGCCGATCTCGTTGACCAGCAAGCCCGGGCGCAATTGCTCGCGCGCAAAGCCCAACTCCTCGCCCACCTTGAGCGGGAACTTGACGTTGGGCTGGTGAAAGACGGCATACGCGAAATCGCGCGCCGAGAGGTTCATGGCCTGCAGCAGCGCCGTAACGGACGAAGTGATGTGATGGAAGTAGGCCGGCTCGCCGGTGAAGCGCCCGGCGTGTTCAGGGAACTTCTCGTATTGCCGCCGCCAGAAGTCGGGCGTATCGGTGACATACGACACCGAGCCCTCGATCTCGACCAGCGCATGCTCGGCTGGGCCGATGACGAAGGCAGCTCCCCCTGCGCCGGCGGTGTATTCCAGCGCATCGCCCGGCCGCCCTTGTGCGGCGTCCATCCCGATCGCCAGCGCATAGGCCGCCATGCCGCCGCCGACAAAGCCCATCGCTGCCTGGATGGCCTCCGTGCCGGCTTTGCAGGCGAATTGCCAGTCGGCGGCCTGCGTGTAAGGCGTAGCGCCGATTGCCTCGGCGACTATCGTGCTGGTGGGCTTCACGGCATAAGGATGCGACTCGCTGCCCACCCAGACTGCGCCGAGGGCGGCGGGGCTAAATCCGGGATCGGCATAACTCGCGCGCGCAATGGCATTGCGCGCTGCCTCAATGCTCATCGTAGCAACGTCTTCGTCCAAACCAGGCACCGCCTTTTCGTTCACCGGTGGCACAACATTGCCCCCAGTCCATAACTCTGAAATCGCCTGCCCTGGCAAGCGATACCTCGGCACGTATGCGCCGTAACCTGTTATTCCAACCGGCTTCGCCGGCTTCATCAGCGTCATATCCCGATTTCCCAAATTTATCCCAAATGCGCTTGGGTTATCTCCGCCTACTTGGACGCAGGCAAGTTAACCTTCTTTTCTGATTGGCATTCTAGGTGCGCCGTCCTATCAAAAGCAGGCAGGCTCGGTGAGATTGCCAGAAGAGATAGATTTTGATAGTGAAATTTAGCACAAGCTGAAAGGGCAATTCTTGAGGGGTTACAATTGACATAATGAATAAATGACACAGGCAATGCCCTACCGCCACCCATACATGTCGCGCTCTTGCAGAGTGAGCGACGCCAAACTGAGCAGAGATTAGCCGGCCAGGGGTTGACAAGCGGGGCAGAAGTGTGTGCCGCGCTGGGTTACGGTGATGCGCTTAATTGGGCCACCGCACTTTGGGCAGCGTTGACCGGTTCGGCCATAGACTTTGAAATTCTCTTGGAATTTGCCGCCGGGGTATACCCAGTCGAAGCTGGCGCCATTGGCCGCGATGCCTTCTAGCAAAACTTGTTGGATCGCTGCGTGGAGCCGCGCTGCCTCAGCCTCTGAGAGAGAATCGGCGGTGCGCAGTGGATGCAGGCGGGCAAGGTGCAATGCCTCGTCCGCATAAATGTTGCCGATGCCGGCGATAAAAGTCTGGTCGAGCAGGAGCGGCTTCAACGCGCCGCGTCGGGTTCGCAGGCGAGGGGCGAACTCCTCAAGCGTTATGGCCAGCGCATCCGGGCCTAGCTTGCCGATGACCTCGGTTGGGTCGTCAACCAGCCAGACGCGACCGAACTTGCGCGCGTCCTCAAAGCGCAGCGCCAGGTCATCGTCCAACAGCCATACTAAGCGCGCGTGCGGGGTGAACGCTGCCGAACGCGAGACAACTTCCAGCCTCCCGCTCATCCTAAGATGAACGAGCAAGCTAAGCGCATCTGCGCCATTGCCGGCCCCGCGCAAGCCGATCAGGAGATACTTGCCGTAGCGTCCGACGGATTGCACGCGTGCGCCGGCGATCCGGCGCGCGAACGCGCGCGGCGCTGGGCTGGCTACCTCGCGCGGCCAGAGCACTTCGGCGGATCGGATGGTGCGCCCCACGAGCGATGGCGCGCCCTCGCGCAGCATGCGGGCGACGGTCTCGACTTCCGGCAGCTCAGGCATCGGGCCAGCGACAGCGCGTCAGTCTTCGCGCTCGTCCAGCGCAAGCCGCATGTGAACGAGCGCGCGCGTGGGGCGAAAGCCGGCGGCCTGCAGCGCCGCATGGGGCGTCTCGTCAATGCGCGCATGCGCGGCATAGATCGGCTTCATCGCGTAATCGCCCAGCCGGCGCAGGCCACTCGCGATCAACTGGACGGCATCCTCAACGGTTGCGCCGGCGTTGGGCAGCACTTCGAGATGGTGATAGCTCCCGTCGAAGGTCGCGCGCGTCCGCACGGCGCCGATCAACTCCCCGCGCCGGCTTGCGTCCATCACCCGCCATTGCTGCGTATTCCCATTGAGCGAATTGAGCAACGACCAGCGCAGGCCCAGGCGATACAGGTTCGCGTCGAACGGCTCTGCAAAGGTGAACGGCTCAGGAACATGTCGCTGCGCCAGCGCCCACACCGCGGCGCGATCCGACCATTTGGCCTTGCGCGTGCGCCGCGATGGTTCGTCACCCGGCAGATCGAGTTCCGCCGGGCGCAGGTAGTGCGTCACCTCGCCCAGCCGACGGAAGCCGAGTTTCTCGTATAGGTGCAACGCCGGCTGATTGTTGACGTCGGCCTGTAATGCGATATAGCGCGCGCCGCGCGAGGCCGCATACTGGATGCACGCCTCGACGACGGCCCGGCCAATGCCCCGGTTGCGGTAGTCCGGCTGGGTTGCCACGTTGCCGATGATCCAGGTGTCCCGCCGCGTGTAGTTGCGTTGAACCGAGGCGTTCGCAATCAGTTGCCCTTCTTCGATCCACACGAAGCCTGTCGCGCCACCGAGCGCCAGCGCATCCAGCAAGCCGTAGTTGCGCAAGGCGTGGATCAGGCGAACACCATCGTCGCCCATCGCCTCGTCGCGGAAAGAAATTTCAAGCAGGTTGGCGACGGCGCGGCCATCGCGCCAGGGATCAATCTGCCGAATGTGCGAATCGGCCGGGCTGAATACGGTGCGAACGTCGGCGACCATGCGAACGAAATTGTACCCGCGCCGTCACATGCGCCCAGCGCGTTCGGCGCAAACTGCGGCCATGAGCGCCAGCAAAGCGGCCAGGAGGAAGACGATCGGCTGAGCCACGCCCAGGCCAAGCAACCCCACTCCCAGAAAGGGCGCGACAAAACCGCGCAAGCCGATGATCGTGGATTGCGCCACAGCATACTCCTGGGTGCGATCAGGCTCAGATAACTCTAGGCAGCCGTTGGTAAAGCCGATGTCGCCGCCGGCCATCACCAGTCCGATAGCGACGAACGACGGCAGTAGCATCCACCCCGCTGTGGCGAAAGCGTAGGTCAGCGGCGCAACCGCCTGAATGGCGAACGTGAGCATAATGCACCGCAACGCGCCGTAGCGGTCCACCACCCGCCCCCAAACGAAGTAACCGATCAGCCAACTGACGGATTGCACCAGTCCAAACAACCCCAGCTCGGTGTATGACAACTGCAGGCGATTGATCTGCACATCAGGATATATCGGGCTTGCGGCCAGCGCAGCCAGGCCGAAGAGTATCAAGCCAAGCTGATACATCATGAAGCGCCGGTTATGAATCACGGCGCGCATGGCGTCCAGCGCCGAGCTGCGCGCCTGCGCCCCACCCGGCTCGACGACGATGCGCATTTTGATGAACACCAGCGAAGAGACCAGTCCCAGCGCGCCGGCCAGCGCGAAGACCACTGCATAGCCCAGCCGGTCAAGGCCCAGGCCGATCAGCGGCGTGGCGACCAGAATGGTCAGCGCCATGCCAAAACGCACGAGGGCCATGATCTTGCCGCGCTGGGCGATGGGATAGATGCTTTGCAAAATGCGCGTGTAAGCCGGGCCGGGGACGATCTCCAATAACCATAGCGCCGTTGCCAATGCCAGCAACGCGGGCGCGCCGTCGGCAAAAGCCATCACAATCAGCACGATGCGCCCCAGCGTCCAGCTCGTCACGGCGAAAGTCTTCGGCGCTAGTTTGCGTAAGAAGAACAGGCTGCCGCTGCTGAAGATATGGCCGAGGTAGCTCAGGGAGAGATAGATCGAGACCGTCGCCGGTGAGCCGCCCAGCTTGGTCAACACCGCCGGCATGAACGTCAGCGTGGCCATGAACACGCCATAGGCGACGGCGCTGACGATCTCGACGCGCATGTTGTAACGCACGTCCTCTTCCAGCGAGCCGACGAGCTGCGTTTCGAGGTATCGCAACGTGGCGTTCAGTTGAGGGGACAGCGTCATGGATGAGTCTGGGCCGTTTGTATAACACGGGTCGCGGATGAGCACCTTGAGGGGCATAGGGGCGCATCTGCCGGAGACGGTGACATCCACAGAATGCACAGCCGGCTTCGCGCTACGGAAGGAGCAGGCAAAAGCCGCCGCTATGGTCCCACGTCGAAGCGCGCATAGCCGACGAGCGAGCCGTTCGACGTGCTCGCCGTGACGCGGATGGTGTAGCGCCCGGCGGGCAAGCCCTCGATGCCCCACTCCGTGAGCTGGCCGTCCGCCACGGGCGCGAGGTGTGGCCCGCTGATCCATTTCCACTCGCCGGGGTTTTCGCCCTCGCCATATTCGACAACATACTGCTGGAAGCCCGGCGGGTTCACCGTGCCGCGGATCGAGAGCAAGCCGCGCGCGATCGGCTCACCCAGGGTGGGATACGTGATCAGGATATCGGGGAACTGAGGGACAGGGGCCGGAGCCTGCAGGTTGTTCAGCAAGTCGGGATCGCCAACCCGTGCGGCGCGTTCCACGTCCTCATCGGGCGGCGGCGGCAATTGGTCGGCGCTGAAATACTCGATGCGCCGGCGCGGACAATTCGGCGAAGGCGCGCGGCCGCCGTATTCGCAAATTTCCGCCGCCACCACCCCAGGCGGCGGCGCGAAGCCCAACGCCGGCTTGCCGGCCAGCGCCTCCTCCATGATCTGCTTCCAGATGGGCGCCGCGCCGGTGATGCCGCTCACGTTTTGCATCGGGCTATTGTCGCTGTTGCCCACCCACACGCCGACCACCAGATCCGGCGTGTAGCCGACCGTCAGGTTATCGCGGAAGTCGTTAGTGGTGCCGGTCTTGGCGGCAGCCGGCCGCGATAGCCGCAGCGGGCTGTTTAAGCCGAAGGACTTGGCGCGGGCGGCGTTGTCGCTCAGGATGCTGGTAATCAGCCAGGCATGTTCCGGCCGAACGACCTGTTGCCCTTGCATCTGTCGGTAGTCGCGCAGCAAACGACCGTCGGCGCTCGTCACATGGGTGATGGCGATCGGCGATAGGCGCACGCCGCCATTGGCCAGCACCGCGTAAGCCGCGGTCAAGTCGAGCAGCCGCGCCTCGGCGCCGCCCAGCGTCACGGCCAGCCCATAGGCCGGGTTAGGCGGAAAGTTCAAGCCGACGCGCTGCGCCATCTCCAGGAAGCCGGGCACGGTGACGAAGTTCAACGTCTCGACCGCCGGGATGTTCATGCTGCGCGCTAACGCCTCGCGCATGAGCATCGGGCCGTGGAACTTGCCATCGTAGTTGCGCGGCGCGTAGACCTGACCATATTCGTTGGTGAAGGTGACCGGCCGGTCCCAGTACAACGTCGCCGCCGTCCAGCCGCGCTCCAGCGCCGCCAGATAGGTGAACGGCTTAACCGCCGATCCTGGCTGGCGCAGCATGAGCGCGACGTTGACCTGGCCGTCTATCCTGGGGTCGTTGAAGTCGGCGCTGCCCACCATGGCGAGGATCTCGCCGGTTCTGGGTTCGATCACCACGGCTGCGCCATTAGTCACGTTCTTATCGCGCAGTTGGGCGATCTGCTGGCGGATGGCGTTCTCGGCAATCGCCTGGATGCGCGGGTCGAGCGAGGTGTACACCCGCAAGCCATCGCGATACAGGCCCTGCGCGCCATACTCGGCGTCGAGCTGCTGTTTGACAAACTGCATGAAGTGCGGCGCGATGGTCGAGATGTTCGGCAAGGTAGCGGTGAACGTCCTGCGCTCGATCTCGCGTTGCGCCTCGTAAATCTGATCGGGGGTGATGTAGCCCGCCTTCGCCATCAGCCGCAGCACGTCGTTCTGTCGGCGCAGCACACCCGGCTTGTTGGTCACCGGATCCCACAGCACCGGCGACTGCGGGATGCCGGCCAGCATCGCCGCTTCGGCCAGATTCAGCGCGCTCGCCGGCTTGCCGAAGTAGAGCTGGGCTGCCGCTTCGACGCCGTAAGCCTGGTTGCCGTAGTAGTTGTCGTTGAGATAAATCTCCAGGATTTGATCGCGCGTGTAGCGGCGCGTCAGTTCGTTGGCCAGCACGATCTCGCGAATCTTGCGCTGCAGCGTGCGCGCGCCGCGTTCGGCCGGCGAGAGCAGCAAATTGCGCGCCACCTGTTGCGTGATCGTGCTGCCGCCGCTGACGAACTCGCGTTCGGTCACAGCGTAATACAACGCGCGAGCGATGGCGACCGGATCAAAGCCCACGCCCTGCGCGTAGCGGTAGAAGTTCGGATCCTCGGTCGCCAGCGTGGCCTGAATCAGGTAAGGGCTGATCCGGCCGAGCGGCACGCGCGTGCGTCGGCCGGCGGTCGGGTCGGTCGGATCGGTCAACTCCACGACCAGGTTGCCTTCGCGGTCGAAGATCTTCGTGCTGGCAAACGCGCTCTGCGCTGCCACAAGCCGGCCAGGGTCGGGAATCTCACGAACGATCAGCAGATAACCGGTCAGACCCAGGATGACTGCTGCGAAGGACAAGACAAATGTGACCAGCGCGAAGGCAAAGAAGACGCGCGCGAGTCGTGCGCCGAGCGATCGCGACCTGGGCCGCGCCGCTGCGCGATCCAAAGCGCGCGGGGCGGCGTCGCCGGCCGGCGTAGCGCGGGGCGTCGCCGGCTGCGACTCGGCAGCGGGGGCGCCCGCCGGCACGTAGCCGGCGCGCTGCGAGGGCGGCGTGCTGCGAACCGCACGCCGCGCTCTGCGATCAATATCACCTTGATCGTTCATTGCTCCACGGAAGACGCTAGAGGCTTGCGCCGTGTTCCCCGGCCGGGGCAGTATAGCCGGTCTGTGGTATAAGCCCAAATATGCAAGCGTTCTCCTACGTTTCCGCGCGCACGCTTTCGGAAGCCACCGATATCCTGGCCCGCGAGGGCGACCAGGCCAAGTGTCTGAGCGGCGGCACCGATCTCATCGTCTTCTTGCGCGAGGGCCGGCGCAGCGCAAAAGTCGTGGTGGATGTCAAGGGCATCCCCGAACTTAACCAGCTCAGTTACAGCCCCAAGGAGGGGCTGACCATCGGCGCAGCCGTGCCGCTGCATCGGATTTACAACGACGCTCACGTGATCGAACACTATCCGGGGCTGATTGACGCGGCAACGCTGATCGGCGGCATCGCCATTCAGGGCCGCGCGACGTTAGGCGGCAACGTGTGCACGGCCTCACCCGCCGGCGATTCCATCCCGATCCTGATCGCCTATGAGACGACTTGCGTCGTCGCCTCGCGCAGCGTCACCAAAGCCATCCCGCTGGAGAAGTTCTTCGTGGGGCCGGGCCGCACGATGCTGCAGCCGGGCGAGCTGCTGATTGCGCTCAAATTGCCGCCGCCCAAGCCGAACTCCGGCGCCGCCTATCTGCGCTTCACTCCGCGCAACGAGATGGACATCGCAGTGGCCAGCGCGGGCGTCTTGGTTGCGCTCGACGGGGACAAGATGCGCTTCGTCGGCGCGCGCATCGCGCTCGGCGCGGTGGCGCCCACGCCGCTGTTCGTGCCGGAAGCCGGCGCAGCGCTGGCCGGCCAGCCGGTCTCGGACGAGGCGATCGAGGCCGCAGCGCGGGCCGCGCAGGCCGCGGCGCGACCGATTACCGATATGCGCGGCAGCGCCGAACAGCGCAAGCATCTGTCGTATGTCATGACCAAGCGCGCGTTGCTGAAAGCGATCGAACGCGCGCGCGGCAATGCGTAATTCGCAACGGCATGCGCAACCGACAACCGGAAATTCGGCAATTCGCATACTTTACCGGTAACAATCCTACAAAATCATGTCCAACAAAGTTCCAGTGACCGCGACGATTAACGACGAAGAAAAGTCGTTCTTGTGCGAGCCGCGCCAGAGCCTGCTCGAGGTGCTGCGCGACGTGCTCAACCTGACCGGCGCTAAGGAAGGTTGCAACAACGGCAACTGCGGCGCGTGCGCCGTGATCATGAACGGCGTGCTGGTGAACTCGTGCCTGGTGCTGGGCGTCGAGGCCGACGGCGCGACCATCACGACCATCGAGGGCATCACGCCCAAGGAAGGACTGCACCCGCTGCAGCAGAAGTTCCTGGAAGACGCCGCGCTGCAATGCGGCATCTGCACGCCGGGCTTCATCGTGGCCGCCAAAGCGCTGCTGGACAAGAATCCCAGCCCCACCGAGCATGAGGTGCGCTACTGGCTGGCCGGCAACCTGTGCCGCTGCACCGGCTACGACAAAATCGTGCGCGCCGTGCTCGACGCGGCAGCCATCATGCGCGCGGAGAAGCAGACGGCGTGACCCTGCTGCGCACACATTCAGCATCGCTTCCCAAAAGGTACGGAGGGTTAAGCAATGACAACGGTTGAAGTTGAGAAGACAGAGGCAAGGACGAACGGCAAGCACTTCAAGGTCATCGGCCAGCGCGTCATCCGGCCGGACGGCGTGGACAAGGTGACCGGCCGCGCCCAATACGGCGCCGACGTGATGCTGCCGGGCTTGCTTTACGGCAAGGTGCTGCGCAGCCCGCACGCGCACGCCCGCATCCTTTCGATCGACACCAGCGCGGCAGAAAAGCTGCCCGGCGTGAAGGCCGTCATCACCGGCAAAGACCTCAAACCCGGCGAGGACAAGGTGGCCAAGAGCGGCGAGAGCAGCGTGAACTACAGCTACCTCAGCCAGAACGTCTTGGCGCAGGACAAGGTGCTGTATCACGGCCACCCCGTCGCCGCGGTCGCCGCAGCGAACATCCACATCGCCGAGGAGGCGCTGGCCCTGATTAAGGTGGAGTACGAGGTGCTGCCGCCGGTGCTGAACGCGCTCGACGCGATGAAGGACGACGCGCCCATCCTGCTGCCCAACTTGCGCACCAGAGAACTGGGCGAGGTGGTGAGCGACAAGCCGACCAACATCGCCAGCCACGAACAGTATGCGCGCGGCGACTTGGCCGCCGGCTTCGCCGAGGCCGACGTGATCGTCGAACGCGAGTTCCACACCAACACCGTGCACCAGGGCTACATCGAGCCGCAGAACGGCACGGCGCTGTGGAACGCCGACGGCCAGATCACCGTGTGGACCAGCACGCAGGGCGCATGGGATCAGCGCCGCGACCTGAGTGAAATCCTACATGTGCCGCTCTCGCAGATTCGCGTCATCCCGATGGAGATCGGCGGCGGCTTCGGCGGCAAGTTCCCGGTTTATCTGGAGCCGCTGGCTGCCCTGCTCTCGCTCAAGTCCGGCCACCGCCCGGTGAAGATGTGGATGCAGCGCGACGAAGTGTTGAAAGCCACCGGGCCGACCAGCGCTTCGGTCATCCGCGTGAAGATGGGCGCGCGCAAAGACGGCAAGATCACCGCCGCGCAGGCCTGGATGGCTTACGAGGCCGGCGCCTTCCCCGGCTCGCCGGTGGGCGCGGGCATGGGCGTGATCTTCGCGCCCTACAAGCTCGACAACGTGCAAATTGACGGCTACGACGTGGTGGTGAACAAGCCGGCCGCCAAGGCGTACCGCGCGCCGGGCGGCACCAACGCGGCCTTCGCCGGCGAGACGGTGATAGACGAGCTGGCCGAGAAACTGGGCATGGATCCTATCGAGTTCCGCCGCATTAACGCGGCCAAGGAAGGCGACCGGCGCGCCGACGGTCCGGTCTACGGCCGGATCGGCTTCATCGAGACGTTGGACGCTATCGAGAAGCATCCGCATTACAACGCGCCGCTGCCAAAGCCCAGCGCGCCCTACATGAAGGTCGGGCGCGGCGTGGCCTGCGGCTTCTGGTACAACTGGGACGGCAAGTCGTCGGCCTCGGCTGTAGTCAACCCAGACGGCACGGTGTCCTACCTGGAAGGCAGCACCGACATCGGCGGCACACGCGCCTCGCTGGCGATGATGCTGGCCGAGACGCTCGGCATCCACTATGAAGATGTCAAACCGATGGTGGGCGACACGCAGACG
>JBKBID010000024.1:0-33946 GCA_046299515.1 Thermoflexales bacterium
CAGCAGCGGCGTATCCTCACCGCGCGCCATGCGCGCATCGGCATCGCGCGCCATCGCCAGCGCCGCCTCATCGGCCACGGTCAAGTAAGCGTTCAAACGCGGGTTTAGCGCGTGGATGCGCTCGAGACACGCGCGCGTCAGCTCCACTGCCGAGACCTCGCGCCGTCGCAGGCGCTCACGGGCAGCGTGCACGGTAAGCATAGGAAGAAAATCGAGAACCGGGAAGCGCAGATGCCGGAGATCGGGCGCGCGGCAGGTCTAACCCAATGCCCGTCGCATAACCCTTTGCCGTCATTCGTCGTCGAAGGTGGCTTGCACGACGAAGCTGGCGCCGTCGGTGTCGGGCGCATTGCGCAGCGCATCGGCGCGCGACAAGCCGGCAACCACCTCGTCGCCCTCGCGCATCACACTATGCACCGACAGCACGCTGGCCGTGGGCGGGATATCTTCAACATCCAGCTCGGCCAGTTGCGCAGCGTAGTCGAGGATGGCGGAGAGCTGGCTCGCGTAGCGGGCTTTCTCGCTTTCGCTGAGCGCCAACCGCGCGAGCCAGGCGATGCGTTCGACCTCGGCGACGGTGAGCATCAGGACTCGTCCACTTCGCCTTCGATGGCCGCAACAGGGCGGGGCGACGCGATGCGCGGCGGCTCGAAGGCCGGCGGTTCAACATCGCCGGCCATGTTGGTGTTGCCGCGCAGATAAGCGCCCTCGTGCAGCAGCATGCTGTTCACGTTCAGATCGCCCCACACCTTGCCGGTCTCGGTGATCTCGACCTTGTTGGCGGTGATGTTGCCCTTGACCTGGCCGGAAATGATGACGTTGTAGGCCTGAATCTCGGCGACTACGCGCGCCGACTCCGCGACGACAAGATTGCCGGTCGCCTGCAAGTTGCCTTCAAAGATGCCCTCAATGCGGATGCCGCCGTCGCTCTGCAGCGTGCCGGTTATCCGGCAGTTCGGGCCGATGACGGTCTCGATCTTCGACGTGGTGTTCGCCACAATCGGGATGGCTTGGGCAGTCGCATTCACCTGGCTGCCCTGGTAAGAAGACTGAGATTGTTGCGATTGTTGCGCCTGTTGTGGCTGTTGTGGTGCACTCTTATCCCTTCCAAACATGATATTTCACTGTTCCTCCTCGCATCTGACGCATGAGATGATGCGTTGACGCAGGTATCCAGGTTTGTGTGCGTCACTTGAGAAAGCTTTCCCACCATAAATAGGCGGGCTCGCGCGTCATGGATGGCACAACGACGACCTCACCTTCCTTGCTCCAGCGCGACCGCACGCGCGCCCACTCCTCAACGAAAAGCTCGCTGCGAGCGTAGTCGAGTGCGGCGCGCAGGCCGACCAGCTTGGCCTCGGCAATGCTCACTTCTCGCGTCATGCGCTCGACTTCAGCCCGCATGCGCGCTTCGGCCTGCAGGCGTGATGCGATGTTGAACGCCAAAGGCAACGACAGCAGCAGCGCGCCAACCGAAAACCAGACCAGCAAGCGATTCACTGCGGGGGGCAAAGAGATTCTATCGAACCGGTGAGGCGCGCGTAGTTGAGCCATGTCTGCTGATCCGGAATCGAAGATGCCGAAGCCGGGACTTGAACCCGGATGAGGGAACCCTCACTACGCCCTGAACGTAGCGCGTCTGCCAATTCCGCCACTTCGGCTAAACGCTTTCGATTATACACGAATCCGCGCGAGGCCGGCCGGGCGACGCGCGATTGCTGCAGTACGATTGCGCCGGCATGGAACTCCCACCTACCGAATCGCGCAAGGCGCGCTGCCAAACCTTCCCCGCCGCCGGCGAACGCGCCGCATTGTGGTACTTCCCCCAACTGACCGGCGGCACGCTGCGGGTGCTGCGCAACGCGCTGTGCATCTATGCTGCGCGCATCGCGCCCGGCTTCGGCATCAAGCGCGCGCTGCTGCGGCTGACCGGCGCGCAGATTGCCCCTCACGCTGCCATTGGCCTGGGCGTGACGCTGGACATCTTCTTCCCGCAAGACATCACCATCGAGGACGACGCGACGGTGGGCTACAACACGACGATCCTGGCCCATGAATTCATGCGCTACGAATGGCGGCGTGGGCCGGTGCGCATTTGCCAAGGCGCGACGATCGGCGCAAACTGCACCGTGCTGCCCGGCGTGATCATCGGGGAGGGCGCGACGGTGAGCGCGATGAGCCTGGTCAACCGCGACGTGCCGCCCGGCGCCTTCGTCGGCGGCGTGCCGATTCGCCTGCTGCGTGAGCGGTGAATTTGTCGGATCGCCATCCTGGCATCTCGCCCCCAACGCGGTTAAACTCTGCGTTAGAAAACTCACCCAGGAGGCTCATCATGCAACGCGTCGGCTTCATGCTCAAGGTCAAGCCGGAAATGATCGAAGAATACAAGCGACGCCACAGAGCAGTCTGGCCGGAGATGCTGGATGCCCTGCGCGAGACCGGCTGGCACAATTACTCGATCTTCATGCGCGACGACGGCACGCTGTTCTTCTACGTAGAGACGCCCGACTTTCAAGCTGCGCTGGACGGCATGGCGCAGAAGGAAGTGAACGCGCGCTGGCAGGAATACATGAAGGACTTCTTTGAGGACACCGGCGGCAGGCACGCCGACCAAAGCTTCGTCATGTTAGAAGAGGTATTTCACCTGGATTGATGCCCGATGACCCAATCCATGGATAGAGAAACGATGTCGCACTACCAACATCTCGCCGACCAACTCGCATCAAAAGGCATTGACATCGAAGTCGTAAAGGCGCAACTGAAGGCGCAGAAGATCGAGCTGCCGTCGTGGGGCTTCGCAAACACCGGCACGCGCTTCAAGACCTACGCCTGGCCCGGCGCGGCGCGGAACATCTACGAGAAGCTGGCCGACGCCGGCTTCGTCCACAAGCTCACCGGCGTCTGCCCCACCGTCGCCATTCACATCCCCTGGGACAAGGTGAAGGACTGGGACGACCTGGCCGAGTACGCCGAGGCGCAGGGGGTCGCCATCGGCGCGGTGAACACCAACACCTTCCAGGCCGACCGCTACAAGTGGGGCAGCATCACCAACGCCGATCCGGCCATCCGCCAGGCGGCGCTGGATCACCATCTGGAATGCATCGAGATCGCCAAGCGCGTCGGCTCGCACGCGATCAGCCTGTGGTATGGCGATGGCACCAACTACGCCGGCCAGGAGTCGTTCGTCGAGCGCCGCCACCGCATGATCGCCTTCCTCAAAGAGGTCTATGCCGCCCTGCCCGGCCACATGCGCATGTTGATCGAATACAAGTTCTACGAGCCGGCCTTCTATCACACCGACCTGGCCGATTGGGGCCAGGCTTACGCCGTGTGCATCAAGCTCGGCCCGCAGGCGCAGGTGCTGGTGGACCTCGGCCACCACGCGCAAGGGGTCAACATCGAACACATCGTCGCCACGCTGCTCGACGAAGGCAAGCTGGGCGGCTTCCACTTCAACAATCGCAAATACGGCGACGATGACCTCATCGTCGGCACGGTCAACCCGTTGGAGATGTTCCTGATCTTCAACGAGCTGGTGGCGGCCGGCGATGCCGCGAAGGATGTGGCCTACATGATTGACCAGAGCCACGTGATCGAGCCGAAGATCGAGGCCATGGTGCAATCGGTGATCAACATCCAGACGGCCTATGCCAAGGCGCTGATTGTGGATCGCGCCCGCTTGCGCGAACGGCAAGATGCGCACGACGTGCTGGGCGCGCATCGCGTGCTGATGGATGCCTTCGAGACCGACGTGCGGCCGCTGCTGGCGCAGGTGCGCGAGGAGATGGGACTGCACCCCGACCCAATCGCCGCGCTGCATCAGAGCGGCTACGAACAAAAGATCGCCGCCGAGCGCGGCGTCAGCGAGGTCGGCGGCGGATATCCAGAAGGAGATTAAGCTGACCGACCGTGTCGCTTGTTAGTGACCGATGATGGCATGCGAGCCAGCGTCGCTTTCTTTCACCCGCTTCATCGGCATAGACTACTCCGGCGCGCAGACGCCCACGTCAAGCCTGCCCGGCCTGCGCGTTTACCTGGCTGAGGGCGCCGCTCCGCCGGCCGAGGTGCTCCCCCCGCCCGGCCGGCGCAAGCACTGGACGCGCCGCGGCGTGGCCGAGTGGCTCGCGCGTCAACTGCGCGATGGCCCACCCGCGCTGGTCGGGATTGACCATGGCTTCTCCTTTCCACTGCAGTACTTTCAGAAATACAACTTGCCGCCGTCCTGGCCGGCTTTCCTCGACGACTTCCATCGCCACTGGCCGACCGACGAGGACGCAACCCATGTGGACTTCGTGCGCAAGGGGCGCTGCGGCAACGGCGCAGCGCGCATGGGCAGCCCGCGTTGGCGTCGGCTGTGCGAAATCCGCGCCGGCGCGGCCAAATCGGTCTTCCACTTCGACGTGCAAGGCAGCGTCGCCAAGTCCACCCACGCCGGCTTGCCATGGCTGCGTTACCTGCGCCGACAACTCGGCGCGCGCATTCACTTCTGGCCGTTCGACGGCTGGGATGCCCCATCCGACCACTCGCTCGTCGCCGAGGTGTACCCGAGCTTGTGGCGCGCTAAATGGCCGAGCAACGGCCGCACGCCCGACCAGCACGATGCCTATGTGGTTGCAGCATGGCTGCAACAGGTCGCCTGCAACGGTGCGCTCGACGACTTCCTACATCCTGCGCTCACGCCGGAAGAGCGCGCCGTCGCCGATATCGAGGGATGGATCCTAGGCGTGAAGTGAGCGACCTGCGCCTGCGCGCGTTGCTCATGGCATTGACTCGGCCGGCGGCTCCGCTGCTGCATGCGTTCAACCCATACGTCGAACGCTGTCCGAGTTTGGACGCGCCGGATGCGCCGCACATCCGCCTGGCGAACCTGGCGCGCTACCTGAGCGAGCGCCGGAACGCCCCCATCGCGCTGATCGGCGAAGCAGCCGGCTATCGCGGCTGCCGTTTCACCGGCATCCCGTTCGCTGCTGAAGCGCAACTGCTCGAATGGCGCAATCCCGGCTACCGCACCACCAGTTCGCGCGGCTGCTACGACGAGCGATCCGCGCGCTGCGTTTGGCGCATTGTCGGCGCGCGCGATGATGTGGTCTGCTGGAACGCCTTCCCCTGGCACCCGCACAAACCCGGCCGGCCGTTGTCGAATCGCCCGCCTTCGACGGCGGAATTGCACATTGGCAGTCTCGTGCTTAAGCGCTTTCTGGAGTGGAAGCAGCCAGAGCGCGTCATCGCCGTCGGTCGCACTGCCGAGCGCGCGCTGCGTATGCTCGGCATGACGACAACCTACGTCCGACATCCATCCCACGGCGGCCGGCGTCGCTTTGAAAGCGCGATACACTCGCTGCTAGGAGCATGAGCTGAGGACAGACGCAGAACGCGCAACATTCAACCTGTAACCTACAACCTGCAACTTGCAACCTGTAACCTGCAACCTGCAACTTGCAACCTGTAACCTGCAACCTGCAACTCAACCAGTAACACAAAGAACATGCCCAAGAACTTGTGGAACGACCATGATGCGGCAGGGCTAAGCCCGCTTGACCTGCTCGCCTATCGCTCGCGGTTGCTGGCCGCCGACCGCAGCATAGTGAACATCTTCGGCGGCAACACATCCGTCAAAGCCATCGAGCGCGACCACCTGGGGCGCGAAGTCAATGTGCTGTGGGTGAAAGGCAGCGGCGCCGATATGGCGACGTGCACCGGCAAAGACTTCGCCGGCTTGAAGCTCGACGAGGTATTGCCGCTGATGGAGCGCGAGGCCATGAGCGACGAGGAGATGGTCGCCTACCTCACCCGTTGCCAGTTCGAGCCAAACCGCCCACGCCAATCCATCGAGACGTTGCTGCACGCCTTCACGCCGCATCCGCATGTAGATCACACCCACCCCGACGCGATCATCGCCCTCGCCTGCGCCGAGCGCGGCGAAGCCGCTGCGCGCGAGGTCTTCGGCGACGCCATGGTGTGGGCGCCCTACATCCGGCCCGGCTTCGCCTTGAGCAAGCAGATCGGCCTGCTGCTGCGCGCGCATCCGCAAGCCACCTGCGTCATCATGGGCAAGCACGGCCTCATCACCTGGGGCGACGACGCCAAGAGCAGCTATCACAGCGCCATCGCGCATATTCAGCGCGCCGAGGATGCCCTGCGCGAGGCAGAGAAGCGCGTGTTCGGCTTATCAAAGGTCAACGAGGCGCTGGAGAAGCTTACCTTGGGCATCAGCAAGCACACCCGCGAGACGATCGTCGCAGCCGTAATGCCGACGCTGCGCGGCGCGGTGACGGCGCAACGCAAAGCCATTGTCACCTTCGACGATAGCGAGGACGTGCTGCGCTTTCTGACCCGGCGCGACGCGAAGGAACTCTCGCAAGTCGGCGCAGCGTGCCCCGATCACCTGGTGCACACCAAGCGCGCGCCGCTATTCGTCGAATGGGACGGCAAAGATGTTGAGCAGCTCAAGCATGCCTTGAAGGAAGGGGTCACGCAATACACCGCGCGTTACACGGAATACTTCAACCGCTTCAACCGCAACCCCAACGTGAAGATGGCCGATCCGGCGCCGCGCGTGATCCTGGTGCCTGGCCTCGGCATGTTCAACACCGGCCGCGATGCGGCGCAGGCCGACGTCGCGCGCCAGCTCTACCACCGCGCCATTGCCGTCATGGAGCTGTGCACGCGCGTGGACCATTTCACTTCGTTGGATGAGAAGGACTCCTTCGACATCGAGTACTGGCCGCTGGAGTTGTACAAGCTCACCCTCCGCCCGCCCGACCGAGAGTTGGCCGGCCGTATCGCGTTCATCACCGGCGCAGCCAGCGGCATCGGCCGCGCGACGGCGAAACGGCTGGCGCAGGAAGGCGCGCACGTTGTGATCGCCGACATCAACCTGGCCGGCGCGCAGGAAGTAGCAGAGGAGATCATCAAACTGCACGGCGCAAAGCGCGCTATTGCGGTCTCGTGCAACGTCACCGGCGAAGATGAGGTCAGGGCCGCGTTCGCGGCAGCCTGCCGCGAGTATGGCGGCGTGGACATCGTTGTGAACAACGCCGGCATCGCCACCAGCGCGCCGGTCGAGGAGACCACGCTGGCCGACTGGAATCGCAACATGGACATCCTGGCCACGGGCTACTTCCTGGTGGCGCGCGAAGCCTTCCGCGTGATGAAGCAACAAGACCGAGGCGGCTCGATCATCTTCATCTGCAGCAAGAACAGCGTATACGCCGGCAAGAACGCGGCTGCCTACAGCGCCGCTAAGGCCGCCGAGCTGCACCTGGCGCGTTGTCTGGCCGAAGAAGGCGGCGCCAGCGGCATCCGCGTGAACAGCGTATTGCCCGACGCTGTGCTGCAAGGCAGCGGCATCTGGAACAGCCGATGGCGCGAGGAACGCGCCAAGAATTACGGCATCAAGCCCGAAGAGCTGGAAGCCTACTACGCCGCGCGCACCACGCTCAAAGTCAACGTCTTTCCAGAAGACGTCGCCGAAGCGGTGTTGTTCTTCGCCTCCGACCGCTCGCTCAAGACCACCGGCGCGATGCTAACTGTGGACGGCGGCGTGGCGGCGGCTTACGGGAGATAATCGCCCTTCCCAACCCCATGACCACCAACTACCGTCACGAGATCGTCGGCGTGTTTGGCGACCCGGTGGACGAGAATCCCACCATCCTGATGTTCGAGGCCGCCTTCAAAGCCAAGGGGCTGCGCTGGCGTTACCAGAACTTCCACGTGCGCGCAGAAGACCTGGGCGCAGCCATGGCCGGCCTGCGCGCAATGCGCTTTCGCGGCATCAATCTGACCATCCCGCACAAGATCGAGGGGGTGCGCTACCTCGACCGCATCACGCCGGAAGCCGCGCTCATCGGCGCGGTGAACACCGTCGTGCGCGACGGCGATGCGCTGATCGGCACAAACACAGACGGCAAAGGCTTCCTCATGGCGCTCAAGCTCAACGCCAACCTCGACCCCGTCGGCAAGCGCGTTGTGGTGCTTGGCGCGGGCGGCGCAGCGCGCGCGATCGCCGTCGAGCTGGCGCTGGCCGGCGCGCGCCGCATCACCATCGTCAACCGCACCACGCAGCGCGGCGAAGCGCTCGCCCAACTCATCAACGACAAGACGCCTACACGAGCCGAGTTCGCCGAGTGGACGGGTGATTACACGTTGCCGGAAGACGCTGACGTCGTCGTCAACGCTACCAACATCGGCTTGTATCCCCACATGAACGACAAACCCAGCGTGAACATGGACTCGATCAGGGCCGGCATGCTGGTGTGCGATGTCGTGCCCAATCCGCCCCGCACGCGCTTCCTGATCGAAGCGACGGCCAAAGGCGCTAAGACGCTCGACGGGCTGGGCATGCTGGTGTATCAGGGCGCGATCGCATTCACCATCTGGACCGGCCAGGACGCGCCGGTGGAGGTCATGCGTCAAGCGCTGGCAGAAGTCTTCGCGTGAGCGTGAAGCATGGACACTCTACGCGCAGTGCTCGTCGGCTGCGGCAATATGAGCCGCGGCTGGTTGCGGACGATCACCGCCATCGAAGGATTGGCCGTCGCCGGATTAGTAGACGTCGTTGAGGACGCAGCGCGGGCGCGCAAGGATGAATTCGGGCTGGCGCATGCCCTCATCGGTGATGACCTCGAGGCGATGCTATCAGTGGTCAAGCCGGACATCGTATTCGATGTGACCGTGCCCGAAGCGCATGCTCAAACAACGCTGACCGCGCTGCGACATGGCTGCCATGTGCTGGGCGAAAAGCCCATGGCGACCTCGATGGAAGACGCGCGGCGGATGGTCGAAGCCGCGCAGCGCGCCGGCAAGCTCTACGCCGTCGCGCAAAACCGGCGCTTCACGGCGCCGATTCGTCGCGTCCGGGAGTTCTTGCGCTCCGGCGCCATCGGCGACCTCACCACGGTCAACTGTGACTTCTACATCGGCGCGCACTTCGGCGGCTTCCGCAACCACATGTCTCACGTGCTCCTGCTGGACATGGCCATCCACACCTTTGACCAAGCGCGCTTTTTGACCGGCCTAGACGCCGTGCGCGTCGCCTTCTGCAGAGAATGGAACCCGCACGGTTCGTGGTACGACCGCGACGCCTCGGCAATCGCCGTGTTCGAGATGGACGACGGCGCGATCTTCACCTATCGCGGCAGTTGGTGCGCCGAAGGCATGAACACGAGCTGGGAAGGCGACTGGCGCTTCGTCGGCGCGAACGGCAGCGCAAGGTGGGACGGCGGCGCCGGCTTCTATGCCCAAACGCCGGAAGCGCCCAACGGTCTGGTTTACAAACAGCGCAACCTGGCGTTGCCTGAGCTGGACACCAATGGCCTGAGCGAGGGGCACGCGAGTGTGATCCGACAATTCGTGCGCTGCGTGCGCGAAGGCGGCACGCCGGAAACCATCTGCACCGACAACATCAAGAGCCTGGCCATGGTATTTGGCGCCATCGAAGCAGCAACCAGTGGGCGACCGATCACCATACAGATTTAACACAACTCATGCACAATAGCGGGGCACGACAAGCTGGCAACTGACTAACCCAGCACACTACAGCGCTGATGTTGATCACAGCTTGGCTAAACCAAGTCAGCCGCCGGAGCGTGCGCTGGGTTGTTTTGCCGGTGCGCTCGACGAGCGATTTGCGCGAATCGCAGAAAGTGTGTAAAACTATGGCAGAACCGCGGCACTCTAAGCGGCGGTGGGCCATAAAAACAGTTTCAACTCTGGAGGGAACAGCTCATGAAATTCGCAAAGCGTGTCTCGTTATTGATCCCTGCGCTGGCAATCGCGCTTTCCGCATGCGGCGCACCTGCTGCTGAGGTGGACAGGAATAGCGACTTCTTCCTGGCCCTTCCTCGTATAGAAGTCGTACTCGACGACAACGGTACACCCTCGATTGCAGGCCTGAGCCCCGAACTCCTCAACACACTCACCTTTGGGCAACTCGACCTCAATCAATTCGCAATTGGCAAGGACTGGGTAGACTACCTGAAGAGCACCGGCGTCCAGCACATCGAATTGGCTTTCCATGGCAAGGGCGCGTTCATCTACGCTAACGGCAAGCAACTGCCATCCATCAGGCTGAGCGAAGAGTCGGTATCGAACATCGGTGACGTGGCCGAGAGCGTGACGCCTATCTTCGCCCCAGGATTCGAAGGCTACGCCGCGTTGGCGAAGCGCTTCCTGCCTTTGGCCCGCAGCCTGGGTCTGGGCTTGGTGATCCGCGTGCCGAGCACCGGCGCGCCAGAGATTCCGCTGCGCGACCCGAAGTCGCCTGCGCCCGCTGCGCCTGCGATGCCCGGCGAAGCTTCAGTGCAAGTCCGCGTCGTCATTGACTACGATCAAAACGGCGTGCCGTCCGTCGCCGGCATCTCTGCTTCCGAGCTTGAGCAGATGTTCGGCCTCGACCTGACTACGGTCAAGCTCGATCCGAACTTCGTCCGCGCGTTGATCGATCGCGGCGTGCAGCACATCTCGATGCGCAGCGAAGGCGACGGCTTGGCGCTGGCCTTCAACGACAAGCCGCTGCCTAACCTCGTGTGCGATCAGAACTGCCTGAAGAACACCTCTGAGGTGATCGTCGCGCTCAACACCTATCCCGAGTTCAGCCAGATCAACACGTTGATCGAGAAGTTCGGCCCGACGCTGGCAAGCGTGAACGCCGAAATCGCGCTGCGCTTCCCGCCCGCGCCCGGCGCGCAGAGGATTCCGCTGCCCTTTGCATCGGGGAATTAGTCGCATTCGAGGGCGAAAGAGGTTACACCTATGAACGTACCGCGAAGATACGGCGGGCTCAGAGTCTTGGGGACGATCTTCATCGTCGCAGGCATCGTCGTGCTCGTCTTAGGGCTGATCGGTGGCTTGGTGTTGCTGACCGGCAACTTCTGGCCCGGTTACAACCAGGGCTTCAACATGGTTGGCTGGGGTCCAGTTCTCCTGGGCCTGGCGAACGGTATTCCGCTGATCGCGTTCGGCGCTTTGCTGCGCCTCCTCACCGATGTCGAGTATAGCTCGCGCGTCGTCATGCAAGTGGCCGAGCAGAGCCGTAAGTCGGCTGAGGCAGCGGTGAAGAACAGCGAGATGCTGATGAAGAACACCGAGACGCTGATGCGCAACACTGAGGCAGCCGTTCGCAACACAGAAACGGCGTTGAAGAGCATTGGGAGCACCCCGGCCCTTGCAGCCGCCACAGTATCTGGCGCGACAGACGCTCCAAAGACAGAATGAGCAAGGCTCTTCGGACGAACCGAGATGCCCTGAACGCTGCGTTATCACCTAGGAAGCCAGGCAACGGCCAACTCGTAAGCTTGTCGTACCGCAAGCGGGCGTCCCCTTCGGGGACGCCCGCTCTTTAATTCTCGCGCCGGTGAATACAGCGCAGTCCAAGCGCAGGCTTTTCGTACTTGCGCCAAGGCGCACCCCATTGCCGGCATCGCTACAATCTTCACCATATTCAAACGCGCCATTTTGGATGGCCAAGCGCGCATCCATCGCGCGCCCCTTGCCGGCGTTGCGCTCGGCGTCGTCCTGCTTTGCAGCACGCTCAGCGTGACCCACGCCGGCGCACCTCAGGCGATGGATCCTCGCGGCAGAGTGCCCGGCGTCGCTGACTTCGCCTGTCCGCGTCCTCGGTCTGCGCCGTCCCGATTTGGCTACGGCATCCAGAGCAATTGGCCGGTCGGCGACATCGGCTACTGGAACAGCGTGATGGCCGGCCAGTTGAGGATGAATTGGACACGCGCCAAAGTGAACTGGCACGAGTTCGAGCCGGCGCCCGGCGCGCCGAACACTTTCCAATTTCAACTGTTCGACGCCTTCGTGGCCGATGCAAACAAGAAAGGGCTGCACATCGTCGTGACGGTTACCCAGCCGCCGGCTTGGACGCGCGTCACGCCGGCGCGTAATCCCGGTCAGCGACCAAGCCCGCCGGAACTGCCCGGCGAAGGCGCGCGCTTCTTCCAGCTGATTGCTGCGCGCTACAAAGGCTGCATCCAGGCCATCGAGGTATTGAACGAGACCAACCTCGACCGCGAGTGGGTAGTGGCATCCGGCGAACTGCGCGCGGCGGATTACGTCGCATTCCTGCGGGAAGTAGTGCCCGCGCTGCGCCGCATTGACCGCCGGCTGATCGTCATCATGGCTGCGCCTTCACCCACCGGCGCGAACATCCCAGGCGTGGCGCAGGACGACTTCTTCTACCTCGAGGACTTCGTGAGCGCCGGCGGCTTGAGCCTGGTAGATTGCATCGGCGTACACCTGAACGGTTACAACCTGCCACCTGACAAACGCTGGGACGAGGGCTACAACGATCCACACGCGCGCTTTCGCGGGCCATTCGACAACCCGCATCACTCCTGGTCATTCATTAGCACAATCGCAGGCTATCGGCAGCGCGCCAAGAAGCCCATGTGCGTGACGGAGTTCGGCTGGGCATCTGCCGAGAACCTGACGCGCAAAGACGGCTCGCCGCTGAGCGGCGCCGCGCCGGGTTTCGACTTCGCGCTGGACAACACTGAAGCAGAACAAGCGGCATGGCTTGTGAGCGGCTTTCGGTTGCTCCGGCGGCTAGGCTACGTGCGCTTCGGTATCGTCTTCAACTTAGATTTCGTCCAGAAGATCGGCCAGAACCCGGATGAACCTGGCGGCGACCCGGCGTTGTATAGCGTGATCCGGCAGAACGGCGCGCCGCGTCCGGCGTTCGAGGCGCTGCGCGACATGCGGCGCTGAGCAATCCAGGCGTTGCAAGCCGAAATTAGCTATTGCGCGTTGCCGGAGCCGCTCCATCCGCTCAACGATTCCTCGATCGTTTTGATGATCAACCAGGCGCTCGTCGCGCCGGCGTCCTGGTAGCCGCGCGCGCGTTCGCCCAGCCGGCTGGCGCGCCTGCGCTTGGGGACGAGGCGCCGAGTGTTCTCCACACCAGCCAATGCTGCCGCCGTCGCCCGACTGAGGCCTTCGCGCGCACAAAGCCGCGCGCCGTTCAGAACTCCAGAACGGCGCGCGGCTTCATTCGGGCAGATGGAGGTAGTTCAATTGACGAACGCCATATCGTCCACGAAGAATGAAGCTGAACTGCCCGTCTGATCGATGCTGGCCGCAACTTTCACGCTTACCTGTTGCCCACGGAAGGCGCGAACGTCTACGCGCTCCTCGATCCATTGACCGCGCGCCACGCTAGCGTCATTGCACAGCGGCCATGTGCGCACAGCCTGATTGTTCAGGTGCAAAACCGCGCGATCGTTGCCACAGTTTGCGTCGCCCGAGATATAGCGCCAAAAGCGCAGATGCGTCGCCTGGTGTGGAACGCGCAGCGGCTGGTGGATCGAATCTTCCAAATTTGAGATGCCTCCGAGCCACATGCTGCGACGACCGCTCCGGTATACGTGTGTTGTAGGCATAGCCAGTCCTCCAATTCCACCAGGCCTCTACCTGTCCTTCAAAGTCGCCGTCCGGGATCGGGAAGACGGCCGGCCCGGCCTGCGGGCGTTGGCGCACAAACGGCATGAACAGGCGGCGGTTGAATAGTCTGACCCCGTTGGCGTATGCAGCCCTGTAGCCGATGTTCGATACCCCATAGCCAATCCGCATATACCCGCCTTCGCCCCACTGGGTTCCCCATGAGTTGCGGATGATCCAGGCTTGCTGACTATCGTCCCATCCCACCAACACTACAGCGTGATTGATGGGACACGAACCAGTCGCCTCATTTGTCCTGAACACGCCGCCCCTGTATTGCTGGAAGTTCGGCCCAACCCACACGGCAACTGACAACGGGCCATGGTCAAGCAATGCTTGCTTCAGCGTGTTGACATCCGGGATGGGTTGGCCGGAGACGAAGCCCCACGCCTTCCCTTGCCAGAAGTGAGGATAGGGACTGTTACAGGCCACATCCGCGGCTTGATAGGGGAAGAAGCGCTCGCCGACCGGCCCAGCCATCGGTTCACCAAGGATGCGCAGGTTGGTGTGGTAGTCGTGTCCCCACCATCCACCCGTTCTGCATCCCCACCCCCGCCGATTGCATGACACCAGGAACTGTTCTGAGAAGTTCAGCCTGTTGCGGTCAATATCGGGACGCGCAATCAGCACCACAGATTCCATGACGCCGACTGTGGCAAACGCCCAGCAACTGCCGCAAGGCCCCTGATCGCGAATCGGCGTGCACTTCCCATGAGCGCACCAGTTGAAATAAGTAGGCAGATTCTGCGCCGACAAAGCATCACTCGCCAATAGGGGTGGCGCTTCTTGAGCCTCACCTTCTTTCACCGGCATGGCAAAGGCATCGTCAGGCAAAGGGGGCGGCATCGGCCAGCTCACAGCGCTGGCAATCTGCTCCAGACCGACCTTGTCCGCTGGTTCCCCGATCAGCCTAAGCCGCCGCGCAACCGGCTGATGGGGCAGCCATGGGCGGCGGTGAACCAGACTCAACGCAGCAACGCCGTCATTGGCCGCCGTAACCTGATACGTGCAGGTCGCCGAGCTGCCGAGCGTAGCGGTGTAGGGGCGAATGCCGTCGGGGACAAGCGCAGTAGCCAGCGCAGGATCGAGCTGCTCGGCTTCCCAGATAAAGCCGGTGGAAGGGTTGCATGGCAAGGTCACAGAGAACGCGCTCCCTGCGCGGACCCATCCCTGCATCTCGATTGCGGCGTATCCCGTCCGTCCGAACAACAGGCTTTGATCTTCATGCAGCCACGCCGAAAAGGTGTCCCAGGTGCGCTGGACCGGACTGTTCAGCGTATATGCGGAGAAGTTACCTGCGACCGGCATCGCCTGCCACAGCCCATCGCTGTTTAAGCGTATCTCGAGCAGATCTACCGCCTGAGCCTGAGCGACCTGGACGGATTCGGTATCGGCCTGGGTTTCAGGCGCGCCAAGCAGCAGGTCTTCCTCCGATTCTGCCGTCTGGGCATATATCGGCTGGGAGACGGTGACGACCAAGGCAGTAAGCGCGAAAGCCGAGACTAGCTGCCGCTTGCGAGAAGCATTCTGTCTTTTCATTTTTGTCCTCCTTTCGAGTTGCCTGCAAATAGTCTCGGAATCTCACTGCGTAGATGCTTGACGCGCAGATGAGAACTTTCTCCGCAGTCACACGTAAATCGTCAGCTCCGTGGAAAGGGGTCTGAGACACCGCTGACTGCGAATCCGGTTGAGGGAGGAGGACGCGCTACCTATGACGCCCTCAGCCGACTGCGCATGAGAGGGTTTCTTGAAGCAGCTAGATCACCCGCTCATTGCCGCCATCAATCGGGATCTGCGCGCCGGTGGTCTTGGCAAAAACAGGGCCGCACAATTCGGCAACCAGCTCCGCAACATCGCGGCTGGTCACCTCCACACCTAGCACGTTGTTGCGCTTGTATTGCTCGACGGTCATCCCGTAGCTCTGCGCGCGCGCGGACAGCACCTCATCCGTCCAGATGCCGGTGTCGAACACCGCGTTTGGGTGGACGACGTTCACGCGGATGCCATCGCTGCCCCACTCCAACGCGGCTACGCGCGCAAGCTGCGTCAGCGCAGCTTTCGACGCCGAATAAGCGGCTGCCCCCGGCCCCGGCGCCGGCACATTCTTCGAGCCGACCACAACCACACGACCATAGCGCGGCGCCAGCTTGAGCAGCGGATGCGCTTCGCGCATCAGCATCGCGTTGGCGTCTAGGTTGATGCGGAACGCGCGCGACCAGGCCTGCGTCTCCAGCGCAGCGATGCGCTGGCCGGCTGGGAAGATGCCGGCATTTAGGACTAACATGTCCAGCCCGCCGTAGCGCCGCGCTGCGCGTTCCAGCGCGTCGCGCAACGCCGCTTCGTCGCTCACGTCGGCGACGATCCCCAGAAACTCCGGTTGTGGAAAGAGGCTTTCAATGGCCGGTGCGATGTCGAGACCAACCACGGCTGCGCCGCGCTTCAGCAGCGCCTGCGCGCACGCCTTGCCGATGCCGGAAGCCGCGCCGGTCACCAGCGCCACTTCGCCGGTGAACATCTGCGGCGCAGGCATGCGCTTGAGCTTGGCCTGCTCCAGATCCCAGTACTCCACGCGAAACACCTCCGCCTCCGGCAGCGCGCGCCATCCGCCCAGCGACTCCGCGCGCAAGATCACGTCAATCGTCTGGGCGTAGATCTCGGCGGCGATGGTCGCGTCCTTCACGCTACGACCGGCGGTCACCACCCCCAACTCTGGGTCGAGGATCACGCGCGGCGCGGGGTCTAGCATGGTGAGCGGCTGCGACGATGCTGCGCTGTGACGGGCGAAATAGGCCTCATATTCGGCGCGATACGCCGCCACGTCACGACCGATCAAAGGCAGGCGCTTGGTGCGAATGACGTGATCGGGCGTGACCGGGCCACGCCGCGCGATGGATGCTATGTCGGGCCGACGGGCGAAGCCAAGGGATTTGTCGTCGTCATGCGCTGTTAGGATCATCGGCGCACCGGCCACCTCGGACACAGCGCGGCGCAATTCGGCCAGCACCACTCGCGCGGGCCGGTCGCTCCGCTGCGCCGGCGGGAAGGTCACGCGCCACCGGCCATGCCGCGCGATGTATTCCTCCGCTTGCGTCACCAGATCAATCATTCGCGTGTAAGCCTGTCGCGCCGTATCACCGAAGGTGACCAGCCCATGCTGCATCAGCACAATGCCGATGAGGCCATCTTTATGAGCGCACGCAGCGAACTGCTCGGCGCATGCCTTAGCCAGCGCAAAGCCCGGCATGACGTAAGGCACGATCAGCACAGCATCGCCGTATAGCTCGCGCGCGCGGCGCTCGCCGTCCGGCGTATTGGTGATGGCCAGCAGCGCATCCGCGTGGGTGTGATCCACAAACTTATAGGGCAGGATGGCGTGCAAGACGGCTTCGACCGAAGGCGCAGGCGCGCTGGGTTCGATGGAGTAGCTGCGCAACAAGCGCATCATCTCGGTGTCGGCGAGATGAGACAACCGGGCCAGTCGCGCGGTCGGTTGCAAGCGCAGCGGCGCAAAGCCCGTCGCCTCGATCGTCGCTAGGTCCCAGCCGCTGCCTTTAACGTAGAGGATGTCCTCTTCCTCATCGAAGACGTTGCGCGCGCGTGTCTTCACCGAGGTATTACCCCCGCCATGCAACACCAGCGCCGGCTCGCGCCCCAGCAAGCGCGACGTATAGACCCGCTGAGCCAGGTCGCCCACAAAGTCTTCAGCTTCAGTATCGTTCCAAAGGTTTTGCATTGCTCAATCCAGCGCCGCGAGCGCGTTGGCCAACACAGCGACGAAACTATCTACGTTCCAGCCGGCGCGCCCTACCCCCATGCCGCTCCCGTTGGCCAGGCGCGCGTATCGGGCACAATTCGTCGCATCCACACTGCCGCCATAGAGGATCGGGACATGCTCGCCCGACAGGCCGAAAATGTTGCGCAACACACGACGGATGTTGTCAAACGCCGCGCCGACGTAATCCGGATCGGCCGCCACGCCGCCCTCGCCGACCGACCACAACGGCTCATAGAGGACTTGGAGGTGATCCGGAGCGGGAAGCCCGCGCAGCGCCAGCTTCAACTGCTGCGCCACGTAGTCCTCGCCGGCGCCGGCCGCTTTGATGAAAGCCGGCTCGCCCACGCACAACATCACGCCCAGGCCATGGCGCGCCGCAGCCAGCGCCTTCTTATTCAGCATCTCGTCACTTTCGCCAAACATCACGCGGCGCTCAGCATGGCCAAGCATCACGAACTCGGCCCCGCAGGCCTTGAGCATGAGCGGCGAAACCTCGCCGGTGAATGCGCCTTCATCCGCCCAGTGCATGTTTTGCGCGCCGATGCGGATGCCGGAGCCTTGCGCGGCTTCCGCTGCCGCAGCGATGGACGTGAACGGCGGAATCACCCACAAGCTCGCGCGCTCAATCTTCGGCACGCGCGCGACGCGCTCGCGCAGCGCCTGCAAGAACGCCCGCGTCTGTTGCGGCGTTTGATGCATCTTCAAGTTCGTGCCGAAGAGAAACATGGCGCAGCTTCATTCGTCCAAGTGAAGCCTCAATGCTCTGCACTCTGCAGCTTCACTACTGCGCGACGGCAACGCTGATACAACAGCGGCATGGCCCTTTGCGCGATTTTTAAGCGCAGCGATCCGAATTGACAAGTTCACTGCGCGGCTCGCGCGAAGATCGGTTTCAACGCCGGGTAGACCTCGCGAAAGCGCGCATAGGCTTCTTCATAGCGACGCAATACGACGGCGTCTTCGCTGGGCGACGTGCGCGAAGTCACGCGGATCACGGCGTCGCAAGCCTCGCGCGTATTGCGCCATAGGCCGATGCCCACACCGGCCAACAATGCTACGCCGAACGCCCCGCCCTCCGTCGAATTGACCAGCGTGATGTCGGCCTGAAAGATGTCGGCCAGCATCTGCCGCCAGATTACGCTTCTCGCCCCGCCGCCGGCCGCACGGACCTCGTTCACATGCAAACCTAGTTCGCGCATCAACTCGATCGAGTCGCGCAGGCCGAAGCTGATGCCCTCGACCACTGCGCGGGCGAGGTGCGCTTGTGTATGGCGCAACGTCAGGCCGACGAACGCGCCGCGCGCCAACGAGTCGCGATGCGGCGTGCGCTCGCCGGTCAAATAGGGCAAGAAGATCAGCCCCTCTGCCCCGATCGGCGCCTCGGCAGCGCTGCTGAGCAGCGCGTCGTATGGCTCAACGGCATCGCGTCGCGCCACGAGAACCGGATGGCCATTGGCGATCACGTCGCGATGCCAACGCAGGCTGCCGCCGGCAGAGAGCATCACCCCCATGAAGAACCAGGTCTCCGGCACGGCGTGGCAGAACACTTCGATGGCCGTATCGCGGATCGGCGGGTAGTGCTCCACCGACGCAAACACGACGCCCGATGTGCCGAGCGTGACGTTGACGATGCCTTCGCGCACCGAGCCTAGCCCGACGGCCGCCGCCGGCTGGTCGCCGCTGCCGCCGACGATGGGCGTGCCGGCGGCCAGGCCGGTCTCGCGCGCTGCCGCGTCGCTCACCTGCGCCGTCGGCTCATGCGACTCGGCGCACAACGGCAGCCACTCGCGCGGAATATCCAGCAAAGCCAACATCTCATCCGACCAGCGGCGATGCCGCACGTCGAGCAGGCCCATGCCGGTAGCGTCGCCGACCTCGGTGGCGAACTCACCGCTGAGCTTGTAGCGGATGTAGTCTTTGGGCAACAGCACATGCGTCACGCGCGCGTAGACATCCGGCTCGTGTTCGCGCACCCAGAGCAGCTTCGGCGCGGTGTAACTGGGGCTAGGGATATTGGCGATGAGTTCGCGGGTGCGCATCGGCCCACCCGCGCGTTGCACCAGCTCATCGCACTGCGCCGCGGTGCGCTGGTCATTCCACAGGATCGCCGGGCGCAGCACTTGGCCGGCGCGGTCGAGCAGGGTCAGCCCATGCATCTGGCCGCTCAAGCCGATGCCGCGCACATCTCGCCCGGAGACGCCGGCCTTCGCCAGCACCTGGCGGATCGCTTCGCTCGTTCCGCGCCACCAGTCGGCGGGGTCCTGTTCGCTCCACAGGGGGCGCGGCGTGCTAAGCGGATACTCGACCGTCGCGCTGGCCAACGTATCGCCACTTTCGTCAATGAGCAGTGCTTTGACGGCAGTCGTGCCGAGGTCAATGCCAAGCAGTGTCATGATGTGTCACTCCGTGTGGTGGAAGAATGCCTCCGAGGGTATCTCAACTACCGAATTGTGACAAACGTGAATGGGTAGCACACGCGACAACGGCGTGCGCGATCACCATGCGCCAAGGCGCGGTCGGTTCCTCTCCATACTTGGCTGGCGATGAACCGCGCTGCCGAGTCCTCTAGCCTGCGGGGACTCGAACGGTTCACAGCCACCCAAAGATTGGTTTTAGCGTCAGCGGCGGGGCAGGCAAGACTTAGAAAGTCAGTTAGCAAGCGCAAAGGCAGCCCAAAGCGCCCCCGGCGAGACTCGAACTCACAACCTCGGCATTAGAAGTGCCCTGCTCTATCCGATTGAGCTACGGGGGCTAGTTCATAATCGGCCGTATGCCATTATAAACAGCGCGGCCGCCAAGTTGAGCGAGGATCTCAGAAGGTTTGCGCCCGATGCGCGCCGCCAGCTCGACCGGCGTCAGCGGCTCATTGTCGTTGAGCAGAAAGACGCGAAAAACGGATTCGGCCACAGGCAAACGCGCGCTAATGAACGTCGCGTCATCGGCGCGCTCGGCGCGAATCATCTGCAGTGCGCGCGTCACGCGCCGCACCTCGCCGGTCGCTTCGTCAACAAAGTCAAATGCCTCATCGGCCGGCAAACCGGCCAGCCGCTCCTGTTGCTCCGGCGTCAGACACTTGTAGATCAATACATTGACATCCTGGCCGTTCTTTTCAAACCAGGAATAGTCAATGTGAAACGGCGTGTTCTCGGTCGGTCGCAAAAGCTTCATCGTATCGCTCGCATGTTTCAACGCTCGCCCAGATGCCAGTAGTTATCTCCCACCGACACATACGCGCCGCTCGCCGTCAATGCCGCAAACACATCGATCGGCGCGCTGCGCGTGATCGCGTTCACCACCGCGTAGAGCGTCCGGGCGTGCACGTTGCCTTGTGGACTCAGCTTGGCGATCTCGGGGAAGACCTCGCGCACGGCTTGGATGGCGTCGCGCCGTCGCTCGGCGCGCAGCGCATCCAGTGCGCGCGGGTCATCCACGAACACGGACATCAGCTCATCCACTTCGCATGCTACCGCACGCTGCGCCGTCTCTAGGCACAGCCGGCCATCGCGCGCGCTGGCCACGCGCACCCACTCGCGCTTGGGCCTTCGCCGGCGATAGTCTATCCACACGACGTTTTCGGCGTCGCTGCGCGCCAGTTCGATATAAGCGCCGGCGGGGAGGTCATTGGCCTTGAACCAGTCACCCAGCCCCCAAATGTAGCGCCCTTCGCGCACCAACCACACGGTCATCTCTTTCTGCGTCAAGCGGTCTTTGAAGCGCATCGGGATGCGCGGCTTGCGCGATTGCGGCAAAACAGACGCGGCTGCGCGCGACCATCCCAGCGTGCCGGCGCGGCGATGTGGATAGGTTAGGATGAGCGTAGCGCTCTGCGCGGGCGACACCGGCGTCGTTTCGTCGAACTCTAACTCATCGTCCAACTCGTAGGCCAGCGCGGCCAGTTCGGGGCTTGGCGCGGCGCGTCCCGACGGACGTTCGGCGCGCAGCACTTCCGGCATCTCTCGCGCCTCGGCCGGCTCCAACCGCCGCAGGAACCAGGCCGGCGTGTCGTTCAAGCTCACTTCATCGAAGCGCGGATCCGCGGCCAGCGCGCTATTCAGCGAGACTTCCTGCACGTTAGCGCTTACATCCGGCGGCAACCCCAAATCGCGCAGAATCACATCCGTCGTCAGCGGCCCACCATTCGCCATATCGAGCACCGCTTCCGCCAAGTTCAGGTGACCGATGTTCACTTCGGCCATGAGGGCGCGCAGGAACCACTCATCGCCGATGCGGATGAATTCACGGTTGCCCTCAAGCGCTGCTTCTAGCGCGGCAACAACGTGTTGGCCGTGCGCCTCATACAACGCTTCAGGCGATTGAAGCGATGCTGAATCGAACAGCGCCGCCGCGTCTTCATCGTTCAAACGATGCGGGCGATGGTAGTTGGCCGCGAATTCGCGACGCCGACCATCGTCGAACTGCACGGCGATGACCTCGAACTCGCCCAGATCCGGGTTATTGCCCGGGCGCACCTCAACAACTTGGCCGGAAGCAAACTTCAGCGCAGGGAAGACCAATTTCTCCCCTATTGCATAACGTTTCTTCGGCTGGTAGACGTTGTTATCAGACCATCGGCGGCGCAGCGCAGCGTTCTCTTGGTCAACGCGGTAGCGTATAAGCGCCAGCGCCAAATCGGCGATGCGCTGAGGTTTACCCGCTTCAAGAATGAAGCCGTAAAGAAAATCGGTATCGTCCGCAGTGATGGTAAGGGCGGACCAGTAATCTGCGGTTTGGGTTGGGCGATGTATCACGCGATCGAGGACCTTATCCACGAATTAGCGCCGCGATTATACCCGACGCGCAATCGCGCATGGCGCGATGGGCGTATTTCTCTCCAGGGGCAAGACATGGGGGTAGGCGCAGGCATTAGATATGTTGCGCGCGCCCCTCGCCGGCGTGCGCTCCGCAGCGTCACTTCGCGCCTAGCATCACCGCGCCGATCACCCGCGCATGCGCGCGGGCGAGAATGTCCTTGGCCTGCTGCGCGCGATCGAGCCGCGTCTTGCCGGCTTCGATGACGAGCAACACCCCATCTACGCGAGAAGCCAGCACGGCGGCGTCGCTGACCTGGCCGAGCGGCGGCGCGTTGAACAAGACCAGGTCGGCCATGCTCGCAAGTCGCTCGATGGCATAGGTCATGCGATCTGAGCTGATCAGATCGGCAGGAATAGCCGGCAGCGTCCCGCTGGTTAGCAGGCTCAGGTTGGGCAGCGTCGTCGAACGCAACGGCGGCTCGCCCAGGCCATTCGCGTCGCCTTCGAGCCAATCAGCCAGGCCGGTTGTGTTCGGCGCGCTAAAGGCGAGGTGTAATGCCGGTTCGCGCAGATCGGCATCTACGGCGATGGTGCGCTTTCCGGCTTGCGCCAACGTGACGCTCAGGTTTGCCAGCACCTTCGCCGCGTTCTGGCCGGAATCCGGCGAGGCAACGAGCAACGTCCGCATCGGCGCATCGAGCATCGCGAAGTGCAAATTCGTGCGCAGCGTGCGGTATGCCTCGGCGGCGGGGGATTTTGGTTCGGTGAGCGTAATGAGATTCATGGCGAATTAGTGAGCCGGGATGTCGCCGACGACGGGCAGCGACAGATTGCGTTCAACGTCCTTTGGCGCGCGGAGCAGCGCGGACTGCCGCCATTCGAGCAACGCCACAATCGCCGCGCCGGCAGCTAGGCCCAGAAGCAGGCCCGCTGCAGTGTTCACGCCGGTGCGTGGGTAATCCTGCACATAGCGCGGGTCATCACCCAGGATCGCTTCGACGCGATCTTCGCGACGCTGCTTGGCGTTGTCGCGGTTGCGAAACTCAACGAACAACTGCGCCCACTCGCGCGCGATGCGATTGGCCGTCTCGCCGTCGTAATCGCGCACTTCGATCTCCACCCCATAGCTGGCAGCGTCGTCGGCCATGCGCGTCTGGCCATAGATGTAGGCCGGCGAATAATCCAACTGCAGGCGCTTGCCGACCTCCGCCGCGTTGCGCTCGGTGCGAATGATGCTGATGTAGGAAGACAGCAACTGCTTGGCAGCCTGGGTTTGGCCGAAGTCGGTGCGCGCCGGCTGAATCGTCAGCTTCATGGACGATTTGTAGATTGGCGTCTGCAGCCGGCTGAAGACAAACGCGCTGGCTGCCGCGATCAGCGCCGTCAGCACGACGATCCACCAGCGTCGCTTGATGATTTGAATGTAATCCTGTAACTCCATCTTTCAGGCCAGTTCTAGAACTGCTCAGGGATTTCGCCGATGACGTTCAGACCCATGCGCTCGATTTCGCGGCGCTCCCTGATCACCGGGTCAAAATAATGCCACAATAGAACCAGCGCCGCGCCGGCGAGCAAGCCAAGCGCGAGGCGCACCGGCAAATCAAAGCGGTCGCGCAGGGGCGCCGCCGTCGGCACAGGCGCGATCGAGTCCATCAGCCGCACCGGCGAAGCGCCGGCGCCCTTCAGTTGTGGCCAGTAGGCTTCGTAGTTCTCGTCCAGTTCGTCCACCACGGCCTGGGCGATCTGCGCCGCCTGCTCAGGATCAGGCCACGACACGTAGACGACCAGCACGCTGGAGCGATACTCGGAACGAATCGCGCCGGCGAGCGGAGCGGGCAGGGATATGTCGCGCCGCGCCAGCCGCTTGGCGACATTGTCGGCAAACGCGCCCTTGCCGATGATCAATGAGAAACCTTGCGTAATGTATTCCGACGCCAACCAGTTGTAATGGCGGTCGTAGTTGTAAGCCTGCTCGCGCAGCGGCTCCGGCGACAGGCCGACTGCGAACGACATCGTCACTACGTAGGTCGGCGGCGCGGGCCGCGTCGTCAGCAGCGTGACCGCCGCGATCAGCGCCGCCGGCAACAGCGCCAACCACCAACGTCGCAGCAGGATTCGAGCGTAATCGGCAATCATGCGTTCAGAGCAGATCGTCGCGCCGATCCTGGCGCAGCCGCTCCACAATCTGCTTCAGATCGGATACGCGGTCTAGCGAGCATACCAGCAGCACATCGGGCGTGTCCACGATGACGGCATCCTTCAAGCCCATGACGGCGACAAAACGATCACTGGTGCGCACAAGGGTATTGCGGGTCTCGATTGCCAAGACCCGGTCGCCGAAGAAAGCGTTGCCCTGCGCATCTTTCGGCAGAATGTCCAACAACGAAGCCCAACTGCCGATGTCGCTCCAATCAATATCTACGGGGATGACGGCAACGCGTTCGGCGCCTTCCATGATGGCGTAGTCTATGGACTTCTTCGGCGCAACATCCCAGGCGGCTTGTAGCGCGTCGTCATAGGCCGGGCTGCCGATTGTTGTCCCAAGCCGGGTCAAGGCTGCGGCAAACTCCGGTTGTTGGCGTTGAAACTCGCGCAGACCAACCCAGCAGCGCATGATGAACATGCCGCTGTTCCAGAAGTGCCGTCCATCGGCCAGATAGGCCTCGGCGACCTCTTGTTTTGGCTTCTCGGTGAAGCGGCGCGCGCAGAAGATGTCGAGGCCGTGTCGCGTCCCCATCGCGTCACCGCGCTCGATGTAACCGAAGCTGGTCGCGGGATGCGTCGGCATAATGCCCAGCGTAACGATGTAGCCATCCTGGGCCACCTCATAGGCCGCTTGCAGCGCCTTGTGGAATTCCGCCGTCTTGCCGATGTGATGGTCGGCGGTCAGAATTGCGACTGTGGCATCCGGGTCGGCGTGCGCGATGTGCGTGAGCGCCAGACCCACTGCCGGGCCGTTATCCTTTGCGCTGGGCTCAATGATGTAGTTGTCGTCTGGGATGCCCGGCACTTGCTCCTTGAAAGTTGCAGCCATCTGAGCGTTGGTCACGACGTGCACACGCTCCAGCGGGATAAGCGGCTGCAACCGATAGGCGGTCACTTGAAACATCGTCCGCCCTTCGACGAGCGCCAATGACTGCTTGGGGCGATCTTTGCGGCTGAGCGGCCAGAGTCGCGTGCCGCTCCCGCCGGCCATGATAAGTGCGTGATACATGTCTTGATGGATGATGAACCCGCCTTTGCCGTTTATAGGGGGTTCTGCGCGCATCCTCCCTTTTGCTAATAATCGCCGTCTCCTACTGTGTAGGCTGCAGGCGCTTCGCGGGCCAGCACATAGCTTGCGCCGGCCGCCTGGCGCACCAGGCCCTTCAATTCCATGAGCGCCAATGTAGCCGTCACATCAGCCGCAGGCATCGCCAAACCGCGCACAAGCTCATCTACGGATGTCGGCTCATGAGAGAGACGCGCCAAAATCTCTCTTTCCGCATCACTTTCCGGCGTCACCGCCTCGACTTCCACGCGATCCGCCACCATGCTCAGATTTAGCTCCTCCAGGACGCTCTGCGCATCAAGCACGATATGCGCGCCCTGCTGAATTAAGCGGTTGGTTCCGCGGCTAGTGCGGTTGAAAATGTTGCCCGGCACGGCGAACACGTCGCGTCCCTGGTCGGCGGCAAACTCGGCCGTGATCAGCGCGCCGCTGCGCTCATCGGCCTCGACCACCACCACGCCCAGGCTTAGCCCGCTGATAATGCGATTGCGCGGTGGGAAATTCAACGCGTCCGGCGGCGTGCCGAGGGGATAGTCACTGATCAGAGCGCCGCGCTCGGCGATCTGCTGCGCCAGCTTGCGATGTTCAGGCGGATACACCACATCCACGCCGCAGCCCAGCACAGCGAGCGTGCGGCCGCCCGCCTTCAGCGCCGCTGCGTGGGCGATCGCGTCAATGCCGCGCGCCATACCGCTGACGATGGTGATGTTATTGCGCGCCAATTCGCCGGCCAACATCTCGGTCACCTCCCGGCCATACACCGTCGCGCGGCGCGTGCCGACGATGCTCACCGCCCACGCATCGGCCTCGGCCAGTGTGCCCTTCACAAACAACACCGGGGGCGGGTCAGCCACTTCGCGCAGCAATTTAGGATAGCCGGCGTCTTCCCAGGTGAGCGCCGTCGCGCCGGCGCCGGCCAAGCGTTCGACCTCTTGTTCCGGGACGATGTGCCGGCGCGCCTGCGCCAGCGCCGCGATTGATCTCGCATCCAAGCCGGATGCCGCAAGATCGAACTCGCCGGCAGACCAAGCAGCTTGTAGCGAGCCAAAGTGGGCCTTCAGCTTCCGAACGCGCACGGCGCCGATGCCCTTCACTCGGGCAAAGGCCAGGTAATACGGCAGCTCAGCATTCATCCGCCACAACAAGTCCACCGAATAAGCGCATCCACCGTGACTGCGCATCCGAACGGTGACGCGATCAGCGCCCTACGCCCAAACGCACCACGTGGCGCTTATCCCCGTCCACGGCCACGGTCGCATTGCAACAATCTACAACAGCGGGCACAGTGCGCACCACGAAGCCATAATCCACCGCGCGGTGGCCCGTGACGATCACGGCGCAGTGCGTCCTGTGCAGATTTGATTCGCTGAGTGGCTGAGAAAGCAGCTCAACAGACTCGCGGTAGAAAACGCTGCCGCCGACGCGGAAGCGTGGCACGTGTGGATCATGATACATGACCTTGGCGCCTCGCCTCAGCAACAGCTCGATCACGCGCTCGGCCGGCGAGTTACGCGGATCGTCCACATCGCGCTTAAAGGCCACGCCGAGCACCATCACCGTCGCATCGCGCAGGGCGATGTGCACGCGATCAAGCGCCTGCTCAATCAGGTCTAGAACATGGAAGGGCATGCTTTGGTTCATCTCGGCAGCCAACTCGATGAACCGGGTGTAGAAGTCATATTCGCGCGCCTTCCAGGACAGGTAGTATGGGTCCACACCGATGCAGTGCCCACCTACCCCTGCTCCTGGCGTAAAGGGCATAAAACCGAAAGGCTTGGTCTTGGCTGCCTCGATCACTTCCCAGATGTCAATGCCCATGCGCTCGCTCAACAGCGCCAATTCGTTAACCAGCGCGATGTTGACCGAGCGAAAGATGTTCTCTAACAGCTTGGTCATCTCGGCTGCGCGCGGGGAAGACACACAATGCACCGGCGCCCCCAGCGTGCCTAGCACAACAGCCGCGCGCTGCGTGCCCGCAGGCGTCACCCCGCCAACTACCCTAGGTGTGTTTGCCACAGTCCAATCGGTGCGGCCCGGGTCAATGCGCTCAGGGCAGAACGCTAGATCAAAGTCCACACCGGCTTTTAGGCCGCTGCGCTCCAGGATGGGTTGGACGATCTCCTGCGTTGTGCCGGGATAGGTCGTGCTTTGTAAGATGACCAATTGCCCCTTAGACAGGCGGGGTTGGATGCCCTCGACCGCGCTGACCACATACGAGAGGTCAGGCGCGCGCATGGCGTCGAAGGGAGTCGGGACGCAAATGAAGATAACGTCGCAGTCGCGCAGCGCGTCGTAATCGGCGGTGGCCGTGAATGCACCGGCCCGCGCGACCTGCGCGACATCTTCGCTCGGCACATCGGCGATATAGCTGACGCCGGCGTTGAGTTGCGCCACTTTGCGCGCGTCTACATCTATGCCGAGGACGCTCCGGCCAGCTTTAGCAAACGCTATCGCCAGCGGCAGACCAACGTAGCCCAGCCCTAGGACTGCGATGCGCTGGTCGGTTCGGTAGGCAACAGAGCGGGTTGGCGTGCGCTGGGCGGCATCCCCAGCCCCGGACTTTCCCAGTCTATCGTTGTCAGCTTCCACGGTCCAAACTCCATAAACCACAACAGGTATCCCCCCGCAGCCAACAGCGCAACAGCGATGATGAGGTTGGCCCAGAGGTTAGCCACCGAAGCGATGATCGCCACAATGCCCAGCGCGCCACACACCAGATAGAGGATCATCACCGCTTCGCGCCGGCTAAAGCCGTGATTAGCTATGCGGTGGGAAGTGTGGTCTTTGCCCGGCGATGTGAGCGGGTTCTTGCCGCGTCGCAGCCGAGAAAGCGTCACCAGGGTCATGTCAAAGATCGGCAAGCCCATGAGGATCACCGGCGCCATCCACGAAACTAGCGGGCTTTGCCCCCAAAAGCGCAGCTTAATGGCGATGCACGCCAGCAGAAAGCCGAGGAACATGCTGCCCGAATCGCCCATGAACACGCTCGCCGGATTGAAATTCCATACCAAAAATCCGATGCACGCACCCAGCACGGCTGCGCTGAGCAGACCGACCAGGTACTGCCCATTGATGATAGCCAACACTAAAAAGAAGGAGGCGATCACCGCGCTGACGCCGGCCAGCAGGCCATCCATGTTGTCGAGAAAGTTCATGGCGTTGGTAATGCCGACGATCCAGACCACGGTGAGAAGCGCATCCAGCGCCGGACTGCCGAACAGCGCGACGCGCACATCGATCAGATAGACCACCACCGCAGCGCACAATTGGATGACCAGCTTGACATAGGCGTTGAGGCTGAAGCGATCATCCACGAGGCCCATGAATGACATCAGCGTAGCGGCCACAACGATGGCTGCTAACTGCTGAAACTCCAGCCGACGGCCCAAGATCAGCGCTGCGATCAACACGCTGAGCAGGATGGCCAGCCCGCCCAACTTCGGCACCGGCCGGGCGTGAATATCGCGCGCGCGCGGCTGAGCCACCACGCCGACGCGGGGCGCGAGCCACTTGCTGAGCGGCGTAGCCGCTAACGCAATCACCAACGCGCCAAAGAAGAGCAGTACGAGTTCAACCATCCTTGTCCTTTTGGCAGCAAGCTGGCTGTCTAGGGCGAGCCGAGCTGCTGGATGAACGATTCTAGTATCGGCTGCTGGTCTGCCGGCGCCAGCGCAAGCGCGCGACGGGCATATTCAACCGCCAGCGTAATCTGGTTTGTGTCTCTGTAAAGCAAAGCGAGATTCTTGAGGGTGTTCCAGTCATTCGAGTTGCGGGCCAACAAATCCTGCAGCGCGTTGATCGCCCCCGGCGCGTCGCCCAAATCCAACGCAATGCGCGCCAGTTCCTGATACGCCTGGAGCGAGCCAGGGTCTACAGCGACTGCCTGAGTCAGCTCTTCGCGCGCGCGCTCCAACTGGGCGCGCCATTCGGCCGGGTTCGCCTGCCGATCGAACGCGCGCGCTTTCTCCAGATACCACGCGGCGCGCAGCAGATAGGTCTGACCGAATTTCTTATCGAGCGCCAGCGACCGGTCGAGCCGGGCCTTCGCTTCCTCCAAATCGCCCAGGCGATAGAGATACAGGCTGGCCCATTCGTTCCACAACTGCGCATTGTTCGGGCTTAGGCGGGTAGCCGTCGCGTACTCTCGCGAGGCGTTCTCGAAGCGGCGCTGCACATCGGCCTCCAGCTCGGCGATGCGCGCCGCGTCTGCGCTCCCCTGCGCGCGCGCCGCATCCAGCTCTGCCCGCGCGATGTCGCCGGACTGCTGCCACATGCGGGCCAGGTTAGCGCTGTGGTCTGTGTTAAACGGGTTGATCACGCGCGCCTCCTCCAGGATGATGCGCGCCGCCGCGAGCAAGTCTTGGCGGCTCAATCTGGCCGAGGGCAGGTCGTTGGAGCCATAGGGACGATTCCAGTTCTGTGGCTCATCCCCGATGATGCGCATAAATGTCGCATCGTCGGGAATCGTTCTGTTCGGCGATTGATTCGGCGTGGCCTTCGCCTTCTCCAGCAGCGCCCGGCCGAGCCAGAGGTAGTAGAAGTCCTCATTCGGCGCAAGCTGGATCGAGCGGCGGTAATGTTCAATGGCCATGTCCCAGCCTTGAACGCCGGTGCCTTGCATCAACTCGCCCGAACCGCGTTGATCCCATGGGCTGGCCTGCTTGTAGACGATGTCCGCGGCAATCGGCTGCAAATTGCTGTAAGCAATGGCGATCGGCACGGCGATGATGCCGACGAACAATCCGGTCAGGCCGGCGTAGGAAGCGCTCTGCGTTGGCAAAATCGGCTCTTCGCCGCGCAGCAAGAAGGCGCTGGCGACCATGACCGCGGCGATCAAGAGATACACGTAGGCTGGGAAGGCGGCTAATTCGTCGGCGATGCTGAGGATGCTGCTGACGGAGTTCTGCTGCGAAGCGGAGAACGCCACCAGGCGGCCGGCGATGAATGTGCCGAACGACACCCACACAAACGCCGCGATCGAAGCGAGGAGCGCGCCGGCGGCCACGGTGTGCTCGTTGTCGCGCAGCGCGCCGCCCGACCGCAGCTCGGCCAGGACGACGGCAACGCCGACGATGAGCGTGATGAGGAACATCGCCAACACGCCGAAGCTGGGCTGGCCCTTTACGCGGGTCATCGCGCCGATGAAGACCTGGCCGGCGGTCACGCTGCGCTCGATGTTGTTGGTGAAGTCGAAGGCCATGACGCCCAAGACCAGGCCCAGAAAAGCGCCATAGACGGCGCCGCCGGCAAACCATCCGGGCAGCGCAAAGCCACGCCTGGCCGGCGCCGCTGCGCGTCGCGCGGCGGCAGCGCGCTGTTGTGCGGCGCGCTGCTGTCGGCGCGTGCCGCCCGCATTCTGACGCCCTTCCGATGAACTGCCGCCCACAGGCGAAGCAGCTTTCGCCGCGGCAGCTTCGACCTCAGGCCTCCCATCCTTTGAGTCCGGCAGGTCACCCTGCAGCCAGCCGGCACCCACCGCGACCATCACGCCAATCAAGGCCCAGAAATAGGTCCGGGTCGCTGCGATGGCAATGCCGGTGTGGATCTCCACAAAGTGCGCGATGACGGCGGAGACGATGGCGATGAGCAACAACTGGTCGCGCAGCGAAAGCTGAACGGGCAATGACTCGTCATCGCCGCGGCGGGCGTTGATCAGCGCGCTGACGAACAGGAATACGGTCATGCCGAATACCACGCCGGCGCCTACGCCGATGCCGAACAGCTCCCGACGGCCGAGCGCAATCGCCCCCGCCCCAAACAGCACTGCGCCGGCAATCCACATCACGATGAACAACCCAGCTTCAAATCGCGACGCAATCAGCCCAATCCAGCGGCAGCCGTAAAAAAGCACGCTGCCGAAGAGAAACATGTAGGCCAGCAAGCCAAATAGGCCGGTGATGACTAGCGCGTCCCACGTCTCGTTGTGGCTGCGATCCGGCGAGGCGTTGCGCGCTTCAAAGTTCGCCAACCTCGGCGGGTAGAAGCGGTTGTAGGCGACATACATGGATTCCGGCCCGTAACCGACCAGCGGCCGGATGGCATTAAAAGCGTCAGGCGTGCCGTCCGGCGCGGCGATTGGGTCGTGCGGCAAAATCAATTCAGCCGCGCCCTCCCAAATCAACACGCGCACGGCATTGGTGCCCTCTTGCGTCGTAAACACCGTGCTCAAGCGACGAAACAGCGGGAACTGACGCAGCCACTCATAATTCGGGTCGTTGCGCGTGACGTTGATGAAATACAAGAAAGCCAGCCCGGCAATGCCGAGGCCGATCAACCCCACGGTCAGTTGCAATCGCGCCCGTCGGCGGCGGACGAGCTGCGCCAGCAACAGCACGACAAACAGCACGCCGACCAGCCAGCCGAGCTGCGGCCCGCGGCTGCCCGCCAGGATCAGCACGACGATCGCGTTAAACAGCGCGACGATGATGTAACACGCAGCGCGGGCGACATCGGACCATCGGGGCTGGTCGCTCTGCAGGATGGATGCGAAGCTATCGGCGATGCGGTAGACGGTGATGAAGAAGACGATGACCAGATAAGCCGCGATGAAGATCGAGTTGCCCATGTTGCCGGCGACGCGCTCCACCGTATCCCCGCCCCACGGCAACGGGTCGAGCTGCAAGCGCTGCAAGAGGCCATAGAACGCGATCGGCAGCGAAGTGACGATCATGAGCGTGAGCAGGCGATCCAGTTGCGCGCGCCGACGCATCCCCTGCAAAATCATGAGGAAGATCACGACATAGGCAAAGGTGGTGTAAGTGCCTTGCAGGCGCTGATACGATCCGAGGAGGCTGGTGCGCGGCGCAATCGAGAACGCGGTGCTGATCATGTAAACCACAACGGTGATCAGCGTCGGCAACACCAGCGGCGTGCGCCAAGTCACGTTGCGATCACGTCGCAGGTTGCGGCGCTCCTCGATCCACTTCACCACCCAGGCCATGGCCATGACCAGGGCTATTGAGCGCAGGGTAGTCAACTTGTCGGGCTCAAACACCCGACTGGAGTAGATGTTGAAAAACAACGGCACAACGATAACCGCCGCCAACCAGCCGGCCTCGATCAGCCGGTCGCACCAAATGCTCAGCCGGCTGGCGAAGGCGACCGGCGCGGCCGCTGTGTTCGGCCTGCTGTCCGTTGTCACCCCAGAAGTCTGCACCTCTGCAAGCGTATTCGACATGTGATGTCTACCTCAGAACTGAAGGGAAGTCGGAATCATCCCCGTCATCACGTGGGGCGATGTAAAACTCTAGCACAGTCGTGGCGCTTTGGTATTATATTCGAGCGAGGCAAGTATCATAGCACGCGAGCTCCCGCATCGCAGCGCCAAGCTACGAATCTACAGAGAGAAACAACATGGCATCCAAAATTGATCCGTCCGCGCGCTATCTGAAAACCCACGAGTGGGCGCGCATCGAAGGCGATGAGATCGTATGCGGCATCAGCGACCATGCGCAATCGGCGATGAACGATCTCGTCTATGTGGAACTGCCGCGCGTCGGCGCGACATACAAAGCCGGCGAAGCATTCGGAGTGGTGGAGTCCGTCAAAGCAGCCTCTGACGTGTACATGCCCGTCAGCGGCACGATCACAGCCGTGAACACCCAGCTCGAAGGCAAGCCGGAGATCATCAACCAAGACCCGTATCAGGGCGGTTGGATGATCCGCATCAAGCCCGACGATTTGGCCGAGTTCAACAACCTGCTCGACGCGGACGCCTACGCGCAACTGCTGAACGAAACCGAAGATACCGAAGATTAGGACATGCACTACATCCCGCACACGGATGACGAGCGCCGCGAGATGCTCGCGCGCATCGGCGTCGAACGCATCGAAGACCTGTTCCAGGCAATCCCCGAGAAGTTCCGCTTTCCCCGGCTCAATCTGCCTGAGGCCGTGACCGAGATGGAGGCGATGTGGGAGCTGGGAGCGCTGGCCGACGCGAACGCCGACGTGAACCATCACGCTTGCTTCCTCGGCGCCGGCGCCTACAACCACTACATCCCCAGCCTGGTGGATCACATCATCCGGCGCGGCGAGTTCTTCACCGCTTACACGCCCTACCAGCCGGAGGTCAGCCAAGGCACGCTGCAGGCCATCTTCGAGTTCCAGAGCATGATGAGCGCGCTGACCGGCATGGAGATCAGCACGGCCTCCCATTACGACGGCGCGACGGCGTTTGCCGAAGCTGTGTTAATGAGCATGGCCATCACGCAGCGTCGCAAGGTGATCATCTCGCGCGCCGTTCACCCGCACTACCGCCAGGTGCTCCGCACCTACACCCGGTTTCATCCCAACATCGAGGTCATCGAAGGCGACCCGGCAACCTTGACCGACTCGATTGACCTGAACACCGCCTGCGTTTGCATTCAGAATCCGAACTTCTTCGGTCATTTCGAGGAAGTCACCGGTCTAGCCGACCGCGTCCACGCCGCCGGCGCGCTGTTCGTCGTTGCGACCAATCCGATCGCCCTTGGCCTGTTCAAACCGCCGGCCGAGTACGGCGCAGACGTCGTCACCGGCGAGGGCCAGCCGCTCGGCATCCCGCTGAGCTTTGGCGGGCCGTATCTCGGCTTCTTCTGCACCCGCCGCGAATTCATGCGCCGCATCCCCGGCCGGATCGTCGGCGAGACGGTAGATCGCGAAGGCAAGCGCGGCTACGTGCTCACGCTCAAGACGCGCGAGCAGGACATTCGCCGCGAGAAGGCC
>JBKBID010000025.1:0-33371 GCA_046299515.1 Thermoflexales bacterium
CGGCAAGCTGCAGGAGTTGCTCAACGGCGTCAGCGACCGGCAGGGAAAGAGCGCCTTCCTAGCTTTCACCCAGAGTGCGCCGGAGAGTGTCCTGGAAGGATATGCGCAGGGCAGCCGGCGGGACGACGTTAAAAAAGAGCTTGATCGTCTGCCGCAGGATAAACGCGCGCGACTGTTCTCGTTGATGGAGGGCGTGATTGATTCCTACCTGAAGCAGGATGAGAAAGCCTGGCAGGCCTGGCAACAGCGTCAGCCTGTCCGCAGCGGCCTGGCGCGCAATAGGGAGATACTCTACAAATACTTTGGCCAGCGCTACAGTGAAGACCTAAGGTGGGATCTGCAGAAAACAGAGCAAACCGTCGTAAAGGGATGTTTCCCGCTGCACCCGCTGACTACAGCGATTCTATCTAACCATACCTTCGATGCCGGGGCCGGCGAGAATCCGCGCACTGCCCTGCACTTCATCCGCGACCGCTGGGATAAGGGATTGCCCGACCAGCCGGCCGAGCGGGAAGACGGCTCGCCCAACTTTATCTTTGCGATTGAGCTGGTGGATTTCTTCGGCGCGCAGATTTCTAAAAAATGGCACGCAGCCTATCGCGCTGCCCTGGAGAACTCACGGGTCACCCTTGAAGACGAAGACCGCGCCGCTTTGAAGGCGTTGCTTCTTCAGCAAGCCGTCAGCGCGCTGGACAAAAACAAGCCGGCTGGCTCTGCGCAGCTCGAATTGCTGAGCGCGCTCTCCGGCCTGCCGCAAGATCGCCTGAAAGAGATTTTGCGCAAGCTCAGCAATAACCGCGTCATTCAATTTGACCCATATCAAAAAGTTTCTTCTCTGCTCCCTGTCGGCGTGCGATCTCCAGAAGCCGACGCCATCCTGGAGCAGGCTGTGCGGAAGGTGCCGATTGATCGTGCGTTGCTGGACGAAATTGCAGAAGACATTCCGACTTTAACTGTGCCGCTGCAGTTTGGGAACGCCGAAGACTGGGCGCCGCGCCAAGTCCTGCTGACCGCCGAACTTTTTACGCCCGAAACACTCAAAACTCTGCTGTCGCCTTATCGCGCTAAGCAGGACGGCATCGAGGAAAGCCCGCGCGGATTGATTGTCTGGCTGCTGGCGCAGACTGAAGAAGAGAAGATGCGCCTGCGCCAGAACGCGCAGGGAGTATTAGATAAGGCGATTGGCGCGAACAATTGCCCTCTGCCGGTTGTGATCGTGCTGCCCGATCGCCTGCATGGGGGTCTGCTTCAGGCTGCCCGGCGACGAAAAGCTCTGAAGAACCTGAGCAACGCCGAGCGGGAGAAGATCGGCACAATCGGGTATCAGAACGAAATGGATCAGGCGCAACGCAATTTTCTTGTCAATTTTGCATATTTTATTGACAGGGAGCATTACGCCGATCTGCCGCGCCAGCCGCATGACCTGGTTGTGCCTGGGTCCTATCTGAGCGCTGTTCAAGTGCTCAAGAATCACTCCTTAAAAAATGTGCTGAAGGAGTGCTATAATCAGGCTTACAAATATCGCGTCGAGTTTTCCGACAAGCCGGTAAGCAGCAAGGGGGTCAATCATCTGCGTGCGGCAGTTCGAAGTGTGGCGGGCTGGCTGTTTCGGAATACAGCGGGCCAAAGCATAGATAACCTGACAAGCAAAGATATGCAATATATGGTCGCGCGTCATTACTTGACCGACAAGTGGGGCCTGCTGTCGCACGACGGGTATGCCATCCAACCCCCAACCTTGCATAAGTTGCGCGAAGCGTGGAACCGACTGGAAGCGACTTTCCCGCCCGGCTGCAAGGAAACTCGCGCCGACGGCGTACTGTTGGAATTACTCAACCCACCCTACGGTCACGACTACAACACGCTTACGCTCCTGCTGGCGGCCTGGATCGGGTACCATCGCCACGAAATTAGCCTGTCTTTGGGCGGAAAGCGCGCTTCACCCGATGAGCTTAGAGAACTCTCCAACGCAGCGAAAAGCCCCAAACAGTTTCTCGAGAGGCTTATCGTCTCCGACCCGCTTGCTATCAGCCGTATCGACTCTAGGGAAGCATTTGCCGAGGCGGATGCTATCCTGGATCAGGTGCGTCGAAATCAGCCCTTCAGTCTGTCGGAAGCGGAGGGTGCACTTGCCAAGTTGCAGCAGACGCAGGACCATCCGGCGCTGTCGCCCGATCGGCGGGAAGATATCGCTGCGCTCATACCGCGCCTGAGGGAAGCCGCTGAGCAAGCTCGAAAGTACGACGAAGGAGCATCCAGATGGAGGAATGAGATCTCGAACGCCGACTTCAACCAGTTGCTGAAGCTGCGTCACGATTTGGAAGAGTTAGCGCCGCCAACGCTTGTCTTGGTCTCTCAACCAGACAAAGCTACCCTCCTGAAAGAGTGGGAATCGCATCTGGGGCGCGAAACAGAAAGCTACTGCAGGCTTTATGCCGACCTCAAAGATCTGAGCGAATACAAAGCGCACGAAGAGAGGTTGAATAGGGCGCTGCGCGAGTTGCGGCAGTATCCCGGCCTGTATGCGATAGCCGAGGAGGCGCGTCAGAAGCTCAGCCAGCGCCGTGATGAGCTGAAGCAAGCGGAAAGTGAGAGGCCTATCATCGCAGAAATCAACAGCATGGCGACCTCGGCAGGTTTAGCGGACTTGTATAAATACCGCGACCGGTTAGCGCAACTCGGCGAATTGTCTGCCAGGACTGAACAGTTGCGTCGTGAAAAAGCGCAGGAGGTCGAGAGCCGCATTCAGCAATTCGAGCAACTGGCGCACACATTGGCGCAAGAGATCGAGCAGGCGAGTTCGCTCGAAATGATGCGCAGGCTTGAAAACTCTCTCTCGCGCCGCATTGAACAAACGAAAGGAACATCGCTTCACGCCACGCTGAAAGAGCTTGCGGACAAGATAAGCCAGCTTATGGGATTCTTTGAGCGTCTGCAAAAGACTGACAAACTACCCCAGCTCTCCCCACAAGACCTGAACATCATTGAGGCAGAGTTTGCGGACCTGGAGGAGCAGTTTTCAGCGCGCCTTAGCCCTGCGCAAGCCGGCCTGTTGAGGGACAAGCAACAGCAGCTCGTCAGCTTCCGACAGCAGAAAGCTCAAGAGGCTAACCGGTGGCTGGCAGAACTGGAGCGGCGCCATCAAACAAAGGCTGCGCCGCCCGACGCGCTGTTGCGCGAGGCGCAAGCTGCGCACGCTTTCCTGTCGCGGGAGGATGCGCCCAGATTAGAGCAGTTGAAACAGGCGCTGCAGCACGAGATTGACGCCGACCGCGTGCTGAAGATCGAGTCGCTGTTCAAGGAGCTTGACGCTGAGGCGCGTCGCGCATGTCTGAGGCGCTTGCAAGCTTTGATAGAGACGCCATGAATGCCGACATTCTGCTTGACCCCGAGGGGGACTTTCCGGCTGCACCGGGCGTCCGGCTCATCGAAAGCGAAGTGGATTTCCTGCGCTACGGCGCAGGCGGCGGAGCGATGCTGATTCGCGGCGCGCGGCTGTGTCAGTGGGCGCAGGATTTTTACGCTCTGCGCGGCGTGCCGGTAAAAACAGTTGAGTCAACGCGCGCCATCCTGCGGCGGGTCTTCCCAGCTCTTTCTTCTGAACAGGCCGAAGAACTATCCAGGAAAGTCGGGCGGCAGCAACTGCCAAAAGAAGAAGTGTCTGCTGCTTTCGTCCTTAACGCCTGCTTTCCAGCCGATAGCGCGTTGTGGTGGGGCAGCCCCAGCTTGCAACACGCTGCTGGCTGGCTGCTCTGGCTACTGGAACACGCGCCGAGCGAAGCGGAGCGCATCGTCCTGGAACGCTTTGCTTCCGAGATGCAGAGCAGGGCCGGCGATACCCCGCTCGCGGAGATCTATTGCGCCCGTGACCCGACCGGGGCGCAGGCCTTGCTCTTGCGCTGGTTAGGGGCGGGAGAAGACAGGCGACCCGATTTGGGAGAGTTCCCGCTGAAGCTGACCTCACGCGCGCTTGAGTTGGTCAGGCAAGCCTGGCTCGACCGCATTATCGTCACGCAAGGGCGATTTTTCGCAGAGACCCTTTCCTTCCCGCTTCCGCTGGCGCTGCGCCAGGAATTAGCGCGCCAAACGGCGGAATACTACCTTGCGTCCGGAAATGCCCATCTTCTCAACAGGGCCGTGATTCGGGATCTTTCCAGCTATCTCGACCCGCAAATCGTAGCTAAACTTGAGATGGCGTTGCCTCCGCCAGAGCCTTCTAGTCCACCCGAAGAGGAAGACGATGTTCTGGCCTGGTTTGAACGCGAATATTTGCCCTACCGTCGCTGGCAGGCGAGGTCTGGCAATGAAAATGCTCGCCAAACGGCTGTCAAACGCGCCCAGGCTTTTGCGCGCTGGTTGTTGGAGCGTTATCCGCTCTGGCTGCTCGGCAGCGAGCATCTGGCCTTCCAAAAGGCCGTCCGTCTGGCCGACTTGAAAGCCCTGACCTTGTGCGTCATTCTTGACGGCCTGCCGGCCTGGGATGCCGAATGGATAGCGCAGGAACTTTCTGCCCGCGCGCCGCGCCTGACGCTGCTGCAAAAAACGTACTGCTTTGCCGCCTTACCGACTGTCACCGAATTTGCCAAAGAAGCCCTGTTACGTGGTGTGTCGCCGCGTTGCACCTCGCAGGTCTCATATTTGGGCAACATCGTGCCCGACAATCAATCGCCGCGCAATCGGCTGGCCAAAGCCGCTGATGGGCAAGTCTGGTTCTGGCGCGTGGAACAGCCGGATAGGGCCTATCACTTTGAGCAGGCAGACAAGCGCGAGCGGCAAGTGCGGGGCGAATTGTCTGCTATTGTCGAGGAAATCAAACAAGTTGTTGATGAAATAAACAGCGCGCTCTTTCTGAACATCCTGATCACCAGCGACCACGGCCGGCTGTTGAACGCCCGTTCACCGCGTCAATTGCCTGTCGGAGCAGGAATGCAGGCGCATGGGCGCGCCGCATGGGGCAGCTTTCAACGTGACTTTCCTGCTGGCGGCTTTGCAGTTGACGAACAGGCCGGCTGGGTTGACGTGTATGGCGAGCTTTTTGGCGTTGAACACAACCTGCGCTTAGCGTGGGACGAACGCAGCTTTGCGAATACCAACGGCGCGGAAGCTTATCCCCACGGGGGCCTGTTTCCTGAAGAAGTGATCGTGCCCTGGTTTCTATTTCAACGTGACGCTCAGTCGCCTGAAATTGAAATTGGCCTGACCGGCGTAGGTGAGGCAGAGATAAGCGGCGAAGTGACGGTCCGCGTTCTCAACAAAAGCCGGCTGGCGCTGAAGTGCCGCGAAGTGCGCTTTTCGCACAACGACACGCTCAAAGTTGAGTGGGATATCCCGCCGCTAAGCGAACGCCAATTCCAGGCCCGGCTCATGTCCTGGCCGCCAAAGTCGGCGGAAGGGAAAGTAACTGCTTCGCTCGAGTTTGTTCAAGCCAGTGGCGCGACCTTCACCCGCTCTGTCGCTGCCAATTTGACCATCAAAGAGCTATACAACCGAACCGATGACTTGCTCAAGGATTTGACTGCATGAGCTCCACTCTCACACTTGAAGCGCTGAATGAAAAGGTTAAGGCGGTCTTTGGCCGCTTTGCCATAGATAAGCGTCGCCTGCACAGCAGCCAATTGAGTCGGCGCAGCGTGCCTGCTTACGTCGCCGAATGGGTGCTGGAAAGCCTTGCTCCTGGCGAGGGGCCTATCACTCCGGCAGAGCTGGAGAAAATCCAGACCTGGACGGATCGCTTTTTGCCGCTGCCTGAAGATGCAAAACTCATTCGCAACCGCCTGCTCAACGGGGAGGTTGTCAAAGTGCTCACGCCGGTCGAGGTTGAAGTTGTTCTCACTAAGCACAAACGTGGACGCGCAGCACAACTCAAGCTGCTAGGATTGTCCGAGGTGGAAATTGCTGATTGGATTGTCGATCAATACCCCGACTTGCTCAAACAAGGCATGTGGGGCGTGGCCGAATTGACCGACACACAGGCAGGCGTCGCGCTCACTTCGTTCAAGCCGATGCAGGCCTCGGTCGACCTGGAAATTTATAAAAATAAACGCACCGCGTTCACATTGGAAGAATGGCGCGCTCTGCTATTGACCTCGATGGGCTATAACCCGTGGAAATTCGATGAGTGCGAGAAGACCTATCTGCTCTGCAGGCTGCTGCCATTGGTCGAGAAAAACCTGCATCTGCTGGAACTTGCTCCCAAAGGCACGGGCAAAAGCTACCTGTACGAAAACATCAATCCGCGCGTGCGGCTGGTGAGTGGCGGCAATATCTCCCCCGCAGTGCTGTTTGTCAACAACGCCAGCGGTCAATGGGGGTTGCTGGCACGCTTTGCTGTTGTGGTTTTAGATGAAGTCCAAACGCTGAAGTTTGAAAAGCCGGAGGAAATCGTCGGCGGCCTCAAAGGGTTTCTGGCCAACGGTCGGCTGACGCGCGGTGGTCTATATGAGAGCACTAGCGGAGCCAGCCTGGTGCTGCTGGCGAACATCCTGCTCGACAGCGAACAGCGCCCAGTCAATTCTCTGCTGGTCAAAGACCTGCCCGAATTTATGCGCGAAACGGCTTTCCTCGACCGTCTGCACGGCATTGTCCCCGGCTGGAAGGTGCGCAAACTGAGCGGCGATTCGTTTGCGCAAGGGTTCGGGCTGAAATCGGACTTTTTCGGAGATGTGCTGCTCGCGCTGCGCGAAGACATGACGGCCAACCAGCACGCCTACAACGCCATCACGCTGGCTGGCGAAAGGCGTTACAAACGCAACGAGGATGCTGTGCGCATGATCGCTAGCGGGTTGATGAAAATCCAATTTCCCCACGGTCAGGTTTCTGCTGAAGACTTTGAAGCCTACTGTCTGCGACCGGCTGTCGAGTTGCGACAACTTGTATGGGATCAACTCTATCAGCTTGACGCCGAATACCGTCAATACGACGAGGAAATCCGCGTGGCGTGAACCGGAGAGCGACTTTCTCGATGGGCCTGCTCAAATGCTGCGCTGCACCGAATGAATCCCATCTATCTTGACTACAACGCTACCACCCCCTGCGATCCACGCGTAGTGCAGGCAATGTTGCCATACTTCACCGAAATTTATGGCAACCCGGCCAACGGACTGCACGTCTTAGGGCGCAAGGCGTCGCGGGCGGTCGAAACTGCCCGCGAGCAGGCGGCGGCTCTCTTGCAAGCTCGCCCTAGCGAGATTTTCTTTACCTCTGGGGCGACCGAAAGCAATCACCTGGCTATTCTGGGGACGGCTGAATACGCCCCTCCCGGGCGGCGCAAAGTCATCACTTGTGCGATTGAACACAAGTCTGTGCTGGCGCCCCTCCATCGCTTGCGCGAGCGCGGCTTCGAGGTTGCGGTGCTGCCTGTGGATCGAAACGGGCTGGTTCGGCTTGCTGACCTGGAGAGCGCGCTTGATGGTGAAGCCTTTCTCGTCTCTATCCAGGCCGCGAATAACGAAATCGGCGTGCTACAACCCATAGCAGAAATTGCTGCTCTAGCTCATCGCCATGGTGCGCTCGTGCACACCGACGCCACGCAGGCCGTGGGCAAAATCCCGGTTGATGTGAATGTGTGGGGCGTAGATTTGCTTTCGTTCAGCGCGCACAAACTCTACGGCCCGAAGGGCGTCGGTGGCTTGTATGTGCGCGGGGGCAAACGTCAAATTCCTATCCGTCCGTTGCTGGAAGGTGGCGGACAGGAAAGCGGCCTGCGTTCCGGCACTTCTAATGTCGCCGGCATTGTGGGTCTGGGCATAGCGTGTCAGATTGCCCATGAAGCGTTGCCAGTTGAATCTGAGCGCTTGCAAACCCTTAGGGATGAACTGGAAGAATCGCTGTTGGCAAGCGTCCCCGATTTGAAAATCAACGCGCGCGCTGCCCCGCGCCTGCCCAATACGACTAACCTGACTCTGGCAGGGATAGAAGCTGATGCGCTTTTATTGCAGATGCCTCATCTGATGATGAGCACCGGCGCGGCCTGTAACACCGGCGCGCTGGAGCCTTCGCACGTTTTGCAAAGCATTGGGCTGAGCCGCGAGCAAGCTAGCTCCTCCATTCGCATCTCGCTGGGCCGCATGACGCAGGCCGAGCAAATCCCGCTGATCGCCCAAAGCATCGTCGCCGCGATTGGCGGTCTGAAAACAGGCCCGGCGGCGGCTGCGGCTGCTGCGGGGTGCGGCTCATCATGCCACAACCTGCGTTATAGCTATAGCCATTAAGGACGTTGACTCTTGTGGCTTAATTGCACTCGGCGCTGCCTGTGGCTGCTTAGACGCTAGAATCCTCGCTGTGACCTTGAACATCACAGGCGCTGAGCGAGACTTGAACCCGCGATCGCATCAGCCCGCGCGCCCCTTCATCTCCGGCACGAGGATCAGGGATGCGACCAGGATGAGTGCGGCGCACATCAGCGCGACGGCGCCGATGTCCAACGTCTGCGTTAGCTGAAAGGCCAGGATCGGCGCCGCGATACCGCGCACGCCGGTGAAGAACGTGTGAACGCTCATGTATTCGGCCACGCGATCGCCCGGCGCGAACTTGGTCACCCACAGGCTCCAGGCAATCTCGCCGCCGGCGTTCGATGCGCCGAAGATGACCGCGCCGGCGGCCAGGCCGAATGCGCCGACGCCCGTGAAGAACGACGCGATGCCCAGCGCGAATCCGACGTTCAGGATGATGCGCAGCAGAAAGAAGTTCATCCGGTCGAACAGTCGACCCCACAGCGGCGTAAGCGCCAGCCGGGCCACGCTTGGGATCATGACCGTGTAGAGGGCGATCTGCTGCGGGTCGAGCGCTAGGCCATACTTCGGATTGGCCAGAAACTCGACGCGCAGCGGCAGCATCATTAGATTGGCGAAGCCCATGAGCATCCATGAGGCCAGCGTCCAGCGCAGCGTCCGGTCGGTGCGCAGGATTTTGAGCGAGTCGAATGCGCCGAAGAATGCGCCGCGCGAGACGATGCCCAAACGGTCGGAGGGGGCGCTGCGCGATTGGGTCGGCGTGTGGCGCAGCGCGCGCGACGGGATGCGCGACAGGCAGTAGGACGCAGCGGCGAAAGCGATTGCGAATGCGGCCAACAGCCAGCGAAAGCGCGCCAGGTCGGTGGTGAGCAGCCGCCCGGCCAACTCGGCGAAGGCCGCCGCCGCCGCGACGCGGATGACGAAGGTGCGCGCGACGTATCGGCCGCGCTCGCGCGGGGCGTAGTTGTCCTGATAGGTCGCCGTCAGGAGCGGGATGATGGCGTTGGCCGCGCCGATGGCGATCACCGTTGCGATCACCAACACTGCGAGCGTCGGCAGAGCCGCAGCGCACAGCATTGCCAGTGCCCCGCCGGCCATCAGCCACGCTGCGACGCGCATGATCGGCTGGCCGGAGCGTTCCACCCACGGCACCAGCCACAATGAAAGCAGCAAACCAATGTTGCCGGCGGCGGCAATCAGCGACTTCGGCGTTGGGCCGGCATCGAAGGCTTTAACGGCGATCAGCAGCAAAAAGGTAGTGCTGGCGGTCTCGATGACGCCTTGGGGGATGGCGCGCAGCCGGTCGTAGCGATAGGTAAGCCGCGCGCGCGTGAGTGCGGAGACAGTCAATGCGGCCGGTCGCTCCCTAGATCGCTCGAACCCCTTGCGACTCGAGCGCCAGCGCGCGCACCAACCGACGCGCGCGCTCGCCGAGCGCTTCGATGCCGCCGGCTTGCTTGACGTACTCGCCGATGAGCTGGCTGCCCATCCCAACGGCGACGGCGCCGGCCTGGATGTATTCAGCGGCGTTGTCCAACGATACGCCGCCGGTGGCGACAAACGGCACATGGTTCAACGGCGCGCGCACGGCCTTGAAATAGCCCAACTCTGCCGGGAAGAGCTTGATCAAGTGCGCGCCCAGCTCGACGGCGTTCATGATCTCGGTGGGCGTATATGCGCCGGGGATCACGCAGATGTCGCGCTCGACGCAGATCGCAACCACGCGCGGGTTGGTGTTCGGCGCGACGATGAACTGCGCGCCGGCGCTGAGGGCCTCGAACGCCTGCGACTCGTTCAGCACCGTGCCCGCGCCGATCAAGAACCGGTCGCCCAGTTCGGCTTTCATTTCGTGCAGGCCGTCGAGCGCGCCGGTCGAGTTCAGGGTTATTTCGATCGCAGTGATGCCGGCGTCCGCCAGCGCGCGCGCGATCTGCCGGAAGTATCCGGTGTAGTCGCCGCGCAGGATGGCGATGACGCGCCCGGCCTCGATCATGGATTTGGCGTGTTGTGCATTCACGGGACTGAGTATATGCTCGTCTAAATCTCTAATCTCCGTTTATTACCATGAAAATCACCGACGTTAAGACCTACATCGCCGGCAACCCGTGGAAGAACTGGTTGTTCACGCGCGTCGAGACCGACGAGGGCATCCACGGCATCGGCGAGGCGACCGTCAACGGGTTCACCAAGGCTACCGAAGCGGCAGTGCATGAGCTGAAGCGCTTCGTCATCGGCAAAGACCCCTTTGATGTCGAGCAACATTCGCTGCGCCTGTGGCGCGACTTCTACAGCGATGGCGGACAGATTCATGGCGCGGCGCTCAGCGGCATCGAGTATGCCTGCTGGGACATCATGGGCAAGGCGCTGGGCGTGCCGGTGTTCAAGTTGCTGGGCGGGCGCTGCCACACGCGACTGCGCGCCTATGCCAACGGCTGGTATCGCGGCCCGCGCACGCCGGAGAGCTTTCACGAGAAGGCCAAAGTCGTTGTGGCCAAGGGCTACACCGCGCTCAAGTTCGACCCGTTTGGGGCGGCCTGGCGCGTGATGGAGGACCTCGATGATTTTGCGCTGGCCGTGGACATCATCGCCGCCGTGCGCGACGCCGTCGGCCCAAGCGTGGACATCCTGATCGAGGCGCACAACCGCTTTTCGGTGCACACGGCGCTGCAGTTCGCCGACGCCATCGCCCCATACAAACCCACGTGGCTGGAGGCGCCGGTGCCGCCGCAGCGCATCTCTGCGATGGTCGAGGTGGCGCGCCGCAGCCCGGTGCCCATCGCCTGCGGCGAGGATTTCTACTGCCGCGACCAGTTTGCCGAGTTGCTTCAGCACAACGCGGTGCACATCATCCAGCTCGAGCCGCAGCTCCTGGGCATGACCGCCGCTAAACAGGTGTGCGGCATGGTCAACGCGTTCTACGGCGTGACCGCGCCGCACAGCGCGCAGGGGCCGCTGTGCTCGTTGGCGTGCGCGCATCTCAACCTCAGCACGCCCAACTTCTTCATCCACGAGATCTTCGACGACTTCAACGATGACTGGAGCCGACACATTCTGACCAACCCGGTCAAAGTTGTGGATGGCTATGTCACATTAAGCGACGACATCGTGGGGTGGGGCAGCGACCTGAACTACGACGAGATCGCCCGGCATCCTTACAACCCAGACAACTTCCTGCCGCTCTTTCGCGAGGGATGGGAGAAGCGCGAACGGGTGAGGGAGTGAGCATCAAAAGCTCACGATATAGGATTGACGCATCGGCAGCGCATCGGGTATCATTCCGGGTGTAGATGGTGCGCTACCTTAGCTCAATCGGCAGAGCAATCGCTTCGTAAGCGATAGGTTTCGGGTTCGACTCCCGAAGGTAGCTTCTGCGCAGGGAACCTGGCTTCTCCCAGAAGCCGGGTTCTATTTTTATCGCGCCACTTCCCAGGCCAGGTGCTGGATCTCCGGCATGATCAACTTGTCCATGGCCACCTGCACGGCGTTGGGCGAGCCGGGCATGGACACCACCACGCGACCGCGATACACGCCGGCCGTCGCCCGCGACAGCATAGCGGCGGCCCCCACTTCCTGGTAGCTGAGCATGCGGAACAGCTCGCCGAAGCCGGGCATCACTTTCTCCAGCTTGCGCGAGATCACGTCGTAGGTCGTGTCGCGCGGGGCGATGCCGGTGCCGCCGGTGAACAGGATCACCCGCGCGTCCGTCTCGGCGACGATGCGCTCCAGCAACGCGCCGATCTGCTCCGGCTCATCCTTGACGATCGCGCGAAAGACCACTTGGTGCCCGGCGGATGTCACGCGCGACTCGATCAAGTCGCCGCCGGTGTCGTTTTCGCGTGTGCGCGTGTCGCTCACGGTGACGATGGCGACGTGGATGGCGCCTTGTCGGGCGGCGATTTCGCGGTGTTGTTGAGTGGATGCGCTGCTCATAGTCTCCTCAGCCACACATTGTAGCCTGCGCAGACGAGCCGAATTGCTCTGGCGAGAATAGCGCTATCGAGGAAGTTCATTATGAAGCAACACATCTTTACACTGGCGACGGCTGCGCTGTTGGTTTCCTGCGCCGCGCCGCCGACGGCGCGCCCGGCAGCGCCGGCGCAGCCTGCTGCCGAGCTGAAGACGGTGAAGTTTGGCTTCGTGCCGGTTGCCATCAACGGCCCGGTCTATGTCGCCGCCGAAAAGGGCTACTTTGCCGAAGAAGGGCTGAAGGTGGAGTTCCTGCCCATCGAGGGCGGCTCCGATGCGGTGGTGCAGGTCGCGTCCGGCAACTTCGACGTGGCCGGCGGCGGGATCTCGGCCAGCATGCTCAACGCCGTGGCGCGCGGCATCGAGTTCGAGATCGCCGCGTCGCTGCACACCGAACGGCCGCCGTTGGCCAGCCCATTCGTGGTGAGCAAAAAGCGCTACGAGAGCGGCGAGTTGACCAAGATGAGCGACTTGAAAGGCAAGAAGGTCGCCACAAACAATCGCGGCACCGCAACCGAGTGGTGGCTGTCGGAGGCGCTGCGGCAGGGCGGGGTGGACATCACCGAGGTTGAGGTGCTCGGCTTGCCCTTCCCGCAGGTCGCGCCGGCGCTGGAAAGTGGCGCGCTCGACGGCGCAATCCTGACCGAGCCGTTTGCCACCGCTGCGGAGGATAAGGGCCTGATCGTCCGGCTGTCCGAGGACTTCGTGGCGGACTTCAAGCCGACCTATGTCTATTTCAACAAAGGCTGGGTGACGGCGAATCCAGACCTGGCGACGCGCTTCCTGAAGGCGTATCTGCGCGGCGCGCGCGACTTGCAGGGCGACGCCTACTTCGACGACGCTAACGTCGCCGCCATCTCCAAGTACACCAAAGTTGAGCCGGATGTGATCCGGCGCGCTCGGCGGCCGCACTTTGACCCGAACGGGACGGTGTCGCTTGAGGACATCCAGACGCTCCAACAGTTCTATCGCAAGCAGGGACTGCTCAACTACGGCCAGGACATAGACATGTCCAAGTTTGTGAATGTGAAGTATGTGGAAGAGGCGCTCAAGGCGCTGGGCGGCCGGGTGGCGTTCAAGTGATCGTTGCGCGCCAGCTCACCAAAGACTTTCGCGGACCCGAGGGCGCGACCATCCGCGCCCTCGGCCCGCTCGACCTGCACATCGCGTCGGGCGAATTCGTGTGCATCGTCGGGCCGAGCGGCTGCGGCAAAAGCACGCTGCTGCGCTTGATCGCCGGCTTGGATCGTCCGACCGCAGGCGCGTTGAGCGTCGGCAGCCAGACGCCCACGCTCGTCTTTCAAGGCGACTCCACCTTTCCCTGGCTCACCGTTTACGGCAACGTCGAGTATCCGCTGCGTCTGCGCGGCGTGCCCGAGAAGGAACGCGAGGCTGCCGTGACGCACAAGCTCGGCCTGGTGGGCCTGTCCGGGTTCGCCGAGGCGTATCCCTATCAACTCTCCGGCGGCATGAAGCAGCGCGTCGCGCTGGCGCGGGCCTGGGTGGCCGATCCAGAGGTCTTATTGATGGATGAGCCGTTCGGCGCGCTCGATGAGCAGACGCGCATGGCGCTGCAACACGAGCTGCTGCGGCTGTGGGAAGGCCCACAGGGGGCGCCCCATATGCGCAAAACCGTGCTGTTCGTCACGCATGCCATTGACGAGGCGTTGGCGTTGGGCGACCGCGTGCTGGTGATGTCGGCGGCGCCCGGCCGCATCGTCAAGGAAGTGCATGTGCCCTTCGCGCGTCCGCGCGATGCGATCCGGCTCAAGCGCGACCCGCTATTCGGCGAGCTGGCCTATGAACTCTGGCAGTCTCTGAAGTAGGGGCTTCGCGAGTCGCCGCTCGATTCCCTTCAATCCTGCTCGAACGGCCGGCCCAGCGCCGCCGGCGGCGCCGTGTGAATGGCGCGCGCGAGTGAGCGCCGCACGCTCACCGGCAGGTGGCTCAGCAGGCGGTCCAGCCAGTCGCCCGAGGTGAGCACGAGCGCCAGGATCATCAGCACAAACGGCGCAACGGTGAACACTTGCGTCGGTGCATCGGGGATGGCGCTCTGCGCGACGCCGGCCAGCGATTGCAATATGCCGAACAGATACGCGCCCAGCGCGGCGCGCAGCGGATTCCATCCGCCGAAGATGACGATGGCCAGCGCGATCCAGCCATAGCCGGCTGTGTGGCGATAGCTCCAGCCGGCCTTGAAGTCCAGCGAGAACGCCGCGCCGGCGATGCCCATCAAGGCGCCGCCGATCAACGTATAGGCGTAGCGCAGGGCGATCACGTTGTGCCCGCGCGCAAACGCGGCCGCCGGCTGTTCGCCGATCGCCCTCAGGGTCAGCCCACCGCGCGTCCGGTAGAAGTAAAACCACGTGGCGCCGATCAGGACATAGCCGGCGTATACCAGGATGTCGCCTTCGCGGAAGAGCAGCGGGCCGATGAAGGGGATGTCCTGTAAGAGCGGGATGGCGAAGCGCGGCGGCACGGTCGGGCCGGGGATGCGCACGTATGGATTGCCCAGGTAGGCCGAGAGGTCGCTGCACAAGAGCGCCAGCACGAAACCGACGGCGATTTGCGATTGCTTGAGCGTGATGGCGCCGTAGGCCACCACCAGCGCGATCAGCGCGCCGACGAGCGCCGCAGCGACGAAGCCGAGCCATACGTTGTCGGTGGTCTTCGCCGCAACAAACCCGACCATTGCGCACAACATGATCGTGCCTTCGGCGGAGAGGTTGATCACCCCGGCGCGTTCGGTGATCGTCTCGCCGATGCACGCGAACACCAGCGGCGTAGCCGAAGCGATCGCCGTGGCGAGGATGATGAGCAGTTGGCCGGACTCCATGGCGGATCACCCTTCCGGCTTTCGGCCGTATACCTGCGCCAGGCCGCGGCCGAGCAGCGCGAAGAGCACCAGCAGCCCCTGGATCACGCCGGAGAGCGACGATTCCAACCCTAGGGAGAGCGGGAGTTGCAAGCTGCCGATGTTCAGCGCGCTGAAGAAGAACGCCACCGGCAAGATCCACAGCGGGTCGAAGTTCACCAGCATCACCACCAGCAATCCCAGGAAGCCCAGATTGCTGGAGATGTTGGGGATCAGCCGATGGAACACGCCCACGACCTGCAGCGCGCCGGCGACGCCGGCGAACAGTCCGCAGATGAGGAATGCGCTGAGCAACTGGCGACGGGCCGGCACGCCCAACACATACGCTGCGCGCAGGTTGCGCCCCACCGCCCGCAAGCGCAGCCCAAAATAGGTGTTGCGCATCACGACGATAGTCATCGCCAGCGCGATCAGCCCAAGCGCTAATGCCACGGGGGTGGCCTCGGTCTTGCCAAACGTGCCCAACCACAGCGACTCATCGAAGGGCTGGGTGCCGCTGAGCGAAGCCACCCCCGGCCGCTTCCATGGGCCGAAGATCAAGTAGATGGCGATGCCGGTCGCCGCGAAGTTCAAGCCCAGGCCGGCGAAGATTTCGCTGATGCGGCCGTACACGTGCAGCGCGCCGGCCAGCAGCCCCCAGGCTATGCCGCCGACGCCGCCGACGAAGATGGCGAGCGCGATCGCCACCGGCGGCGGCAGCAGGCTGGCCGTCGCGCCTTCCGGATACAACAGGCGAAGCGTCCAGGTCGCCGCAATGGCGCCGAAGGTGATCTGTCCCTCGACGCCCAGGTTGTATAGGCCGGCGTTGAACGTGTACACCAGGCCGGCGGCGCAGAGCAGCAAGGGCGAAAGCGTGGCAATCACGCGCCCGACCTGGTCGGCGGTGCCGAACGCGCCGCCGACCATGCCGCCGATCACGGTCACGGGCGATGCGCCGGAGATGAGGATGACAAGCGCAACCAGGACAAGCGATATGACGAATGCGCCGATGCGGTAGAAAGTCGGCGGCATACCGACGGCGCGTGCCGGCGGGGTCATGGTCTGAGGTGTTGCGGCGCCGTTCATCTTTGATATAGCCGGCTCAGAATCGGCCGCCGATCATCTGTCCCAGCGAGTCGGCGGTCAACTCCGCGGCAGCGATCGGCGGCGAGATGCGTCCGCCGCTGAACACGATGACGCGGTCGCTATATTGCACGATCTCGTCCAGGTCTGACGACGCAAACAGGATGGCCGTGCCCTGGTTACAGCGGGCGATCAGTTGTTGCCACACCCACAGCGTGGATTCGATGTCCAGGCCGCGCGTGGGATGCTCCATGAGCAGCACGCTGAGCGGAGAGGGCATCAGCGCCAGTTGGGTGCGCTGCTGGTTGCCGCCGGAGAGCTGCTCGACGGCGGTATCCGGCCGGCCCCGGATGTTGAACGTGGCGATGGCGCGCTCGGCTTCCTGCGTCGCAGCCGCGCGATCAATGAAGAGGCCCTTGTTCGACATGCGCAGCGCGACGTGTTCTTGGATGCTCAGGCCGCTGATCAACCCCTCGCGCAGCCGGTCGGCGGGCAAATAGCACACGCCGGCCTTCACGAATGCGCTGTAGGGCTTGCGCGTCAAGTTGCGCCCGCCGACATAGATTGAGCCGGCGGCTGGATGTTCGAGGCCGGCGCAGGTCAGCAAGAAGAGCTGCTGCCCGCTTCCCTCCAGACCGGCGATGCCGATGACTTCGCCGCGTCGCACGTCTAAATGGCCGATGCGCATTTCCAGCCGGTCGCTGCGCAAGATCAGGCCCTCGAGCGCGAGCGCCGTTTCATCCCGATGGGTGGCCGGCTTGACGGGCATGGCCAGCTCTTTGCCGAACATCATCTCAACGATGCGCGCGGCGATGTCGAAGCGCTCGCCGGCGGGCCAGTCGCCATGGGCGTGTCCTGCGCCGTTCGCGCGCAGGTTCAGTTCGCCCACCACGCGCCCCCTGCGCATCACGGTGACGCAATCGCACAGCGCTTCCACGTCTTCGAGCTTGTGCGAGACGAAGATGATGGATTTGCCCTCCTCAGCCAGTCGGCGCAGCGCATCGAAGAGCAGCGTCTTTTGTGTCGCCGAGATGCCGGTGGTGGGTTCATCCAGGATGAGCGCGCCGGCGCCGTTGGCCAACAGGCGCACGATCTCCAGTTGCTGCCGCTCGCCCACCGTCAGGTCGCTCACGCGCGCGTGTGGGTCGAGGTCGAAATTGAACCGTTGACACAGCGCGCGGAAGTTTCGCTCGGCGGCGCGCGCGTTCAGCAGCGCCGGCGTCGTCGGCGAGCCGGCCATGAAGTTCTCAATGGCGGTGAGCGGCGGGAAGTCCAGCGGATCCTGGTGCAACATGCCGATGCCATAGCGTAGGGCGTCGGCGGGAGATTGGATGTGCGCCGGCCGGCCGTCGAGCACGATCTCGCCGCTATCGCGGCTGATGAAACCGCTGAGGATTTTGACCAGCGTGCTCTTGCCGGCGCCGTTCTCGCCGAGCAGGCCATGAATCGTCCCCGCTTCGACGGTCAGCGAAACGTCGTCGTTGGCGTGGACGCTGCCGAAGTGTTTGTGGATGTGGCGGAGTTCGACCTTCATGGCTGACCGGCGCGCCGGCCGATGCATGCCTCGCGGCGATGCACCGGCCGGCCGAATCCGGCGATGGACTACTGGCTTGGCCCTTCCATGCCCTCCAGCAGTTGCGGCAGGTACCAGATCTGCTGATCGGTGGCGCGCTCGCCGTCCTTCAGGAAGACGCTGCCATCCTGGAAGTTCAGCGGGCCTTTCCACAGGTCAATGCTGCCGTCGCCCAGGCCCTTGATGAACGCGTCGAGGAACTTCTCGTTCTCCGCGCCCAGCGCTTTGCCCTTGATGTAGCCGAACGCCGAAGAGTCGGGGTTGTTGAGGTCCGTCCAGTCGGCTTCGGCCCAGGTCCACGTGCCCTTGTAGTTGCCGGCCATGGCCTCTTGGATGATCTTCAGGTAGCCCGGCCCCCAGTTGTAATAGTGCACGCCGAGGCAGATGTCCGGCGCAAGCTCGCAGCCGCGTTTGTAATCGTAGTGGTGATACTTCACCGGCTTGCCGGCTTCGGCGGCTTTCTTGCCCTGCACGGCGACTTCCGGCGTGTCTATCGCGCTCATCACCACGTCGAAGCCGCCGTTGTAAAAGTCGTCGGCGACTTTCGTCGGGTCGAGCGTGACGCCGGGGATGTTGAACCAGAAGCCGATCCAGGTGATCTTGAACTGTAGTTCCTTCGGATCGCGCTTCTTGTAGTTCTCCCAGCAGTACTTGGCGCCTAGATAGGCAGCGCTGGCATAGCGGCGCGTCTCTTCGTTGATGAGCGGACCGACCGTGCCAATCCTGCCGTTCTCGCTGCCCAGCGCCGAGGCGCAGCCGGCGATCATCCAGCCCGGCTCCATCTTCGACATGAGGTTGCCGAGGTTGGGCTGCCCTTTGTAGTTCTTGCCCTCCTTCCAGGCGTAATCGCCGGAAGCGTGGATCACGACGATGTTCGGGTGCTTCTTGGCCGTCTCCAGGGCGTCATCTTTGAAGTCGTCGGAGTTGAAGATGACCACCCTGGCGCCTTTGGCGATCAACTCGTCGGCCACTTGAGAGCCTTTGACGTTCGGCCGGTCGCCGGGGTTCACCTTGTCCACGTACTCGAACTTGACGTTGGGCATCTTCTCCATCACGTACTTGGTGCCCTCAACGTGGGCCTCGTTCCAGCCTTTGTCGTTCATTGGTCCGACGATGACCATGCCGACGATGAAGGTTTCGCCGGCGGCCGGCGCGGCGGGTTGCGCCGGCGCTGCGGACGGCGGCGGCGCAGCGCATGCGCTCGCCAAAGCGCCGATCAGCAGCAGCGCCGCCAGGCTTTTGTGATATTTGTGTTGGTTAGTCTTCATGCTCGGTTTTCCTCCTTGGTTGAAATGGGATGACAAAAGCGCATCGGCGCGGATACGCTCGGAATTGTCTTGCATGTGTAGCGTATGCGCAACCCTCGGCGGCCGCCCTGCGGCGCTGCGCGGTTACAGGCTCATTCGGCGTCGGCTGGCCTGTTCACGAAATTCATGGCGTGGTCAATGTCCGCGCTCAACCAGCGCCGGATGCCTTCGACGGCGCGGTCGAAAGCCGGTTCAAGCGCGGCCAATTCGTCGCGCGTGAAGTCGTCCAGCAAAAAGTCTTTCGGGTCGCGGCGTCCGGGGGGCCGGCCCACGCCCACGCGCAGGCGGGGAAAGTCCTCGCTGCCGAGCCGGGCGATGATGGACTTCATGCCGTTGTGGCCGCCGGAGCCGCCCTTGGGTCGCATGCGCAGTTGGCCCGCCGGCAAGTCGAGTTCGTCATACACCACCAGTAAGTCGCTCGGTTCGGATTTGTAGAACTTAACAATGGGCGCGACCGATTCGCCGCTCAGGTTCATGAACGTCTGCGGCTTCACCAACGCCACTTTGCGCCCTTCGATCTCGCCCAGTGCGAGCAGGCCCTTGTGCATCATGCGCGCGAATGTTAAGCCGTGCCGTTCGGCCAGCCGGTCTACCACCATGAAGCCGGCGTTGTGCCGGTTATTGGCGTACTGCTTGCCCGGGTTGCCCAGGCCGACGATGATGCGGCGACGTTCGTCCATGATTGGCTTCGATCAGGGGCTATTTGCCGTAATCCACCGGTTGGCGCGTCAGGCGTTGAACGGCGAACAGCACGACTTTCTTCAGCGCCAGATACGCGCCAAAGGCGAGGAAGCCGAAGATGGCCAGGCGCGCGCCGCGCATGAAGGCGTCTGGCAATTGCGCAGCGGTGGCAATGGCCACCTGCAGCAGATCGCGCGCGGTTTGTACTTCGGCGACGACGCCGACGCCCGACCCGGCTGAATCGGTGCTCACGGCCGAGGCTGTCGTTGTCGTTTCGGCGGTCGCATTCGCCAAGGTCAGGTTGCGCACGATCGTCTCGTTCAGGCTGCCATCTGCGCCGAAGACTTGCAGGCGCAGCGCGTATTTGCCGTTGGGCAGTGGACGGGTGTTCCACGCGCCGAGCATGCCCGACTGCACCGGCTGCACTGCGCCGCCGATCACGATCCAGTTGGCCAGGTCTGGCTCTTGGGCGTAGGCCAGCTCGTAGCGCGAGAAGACCGGCGAGGTGGCGCTGCCCTGGATGGTGACGTTGCCGCGCAGCGTCTGGTCGCGCACGGGCGTGACGATGCGCGCGAGGGATTCGCCTGACTGCGCCGAAGCGCTCGACGCCATCACCCATGCGATGGCCAGCGCCGCCAAAGCGGCCAGGCGCGTTAGGGACATGCGGCGGAAGTGCATATTTGCGCGTATGGGACTCTGGTTGTCTTGTGCGACGGAATCCCAAGCTGCGTATTCTAGCCGGTATAATACAGGTTGCATTCGGGGATGACAGGCTTCGACGGATTGTGTCGTGTCCGAGTGGCGAGCCGAGAAGCGACTCTCGTTAAACAGTGCGCAGCACAGTAAGTGCGAAGAAGATCAACTGGAATGCTGTCCCGATGGCTGCGTAAGCCAGAGGGCTGCATCCGCAGCATAGCGTCTGCGGCATCGTTCGTCTCCCCGCGCCGGTGGGGGACGTAACGGTGTGATAAAGCCGGCGCGCGTTTCACCGAGGTTCGTAGGTGAGCAAACGCGGGCTGATCGCCGAACAAACGAACTGGCGTTCGGATGACCCCGTTGCCGGGGATGCCGAACGCGAGACTCAAACGGCAACTACGCTCGTAGTCACTCGCGGCAGGCGCATTTCGGACCCGGGTTCGATTCCCGGCATCTCCACTGACTGCCCCGTTGTTAGAAGCCGATGCCGGCTCTGCGCACGCGCGCATCCTGCCATTGCCGTCATCAATCCGCTTCTTCCAAACGTCCTCTCAGTGGGCTCTTATCCCTCGGTGTTAGCTTCGCGGCATTGAGTTTGGGCTGGGTTGGAGATAACAGAATGATGAAAGTCAATCACCGCGAGCTAATCAAGGCCAGTCTTGCTGAACCTCGTTACGCTGTTAGCGCGGACGGCGCGCGCATCGCATATTACTTATACGGCGACGGCCCCGAAGTGATGTTCTGGCAGCATGGCTTTAATTCCGATGCGGCGCATTGGGAATACATGCTGTCTTTCTTTCCTGCGGATGAGTACCGCATCATCGCGCCCGATTTGCGCGGCTGCGGCAACTCCGACAAGCCAGCCGATGAGGGCGCATACACCTTCGAGCGTCTGACTCAGGACGCGCTGGCCGTCATCCGCGCCGAAGCGCTCCGTGATTTCACTGTGCTCGGTCACTCGACCGGCGGCGCCATTGCCCAATGGGTCGCCTCCGAGCTGGGCGAGGCGGTTAAAGCGCTGGTGCTGATCGGCCCGGTGCCGGCGACCGGCGTGCCGGTGAACGAGGCGGCGCGCAATCTGTTCCTACAAGGCGCAGACGGAGACGGCAAGGCGCAAGGGCGCGCGCGCATCTTGCAATTGGGCTGGCATGGCGATATGCCCCAGGAAGTGCTGGATGAGCTTTTGCCCGGCGCGCTGACGTGGAGCAAGGAGGCGTTTGTCGGCGTTTTCAACACGTGGACGACCGGCGTCAATTTCCCAGAGCACCTTTCGCGCATCACGGCGCCCACCATCGTGATCGGCGGTCAGCACGAGCCGTTTCTCGTCAAGGACTTCATGATGGCGGCCGTCGTCAATCGCATTCCGAACGCGCGCTACGTCACCGTGTTGGATTGCGCCCACTTCATCCACATTCAGCAGGCGGCCGTGACTGCCGGAATCACGCGCGGGTTCGTGGCAGCGCAGGCGGCGCGCGCTTGATTCGGATGTCCACTGCGCCCATGATCGAGGTCTCATTCACCCTGCCCGATGGTCGTTCGTTTGGCGGCCCGATGCCGCGCGAGAAGGTGGTTCACCAGGCGCTGCATGCCTTTCTCCCCGAAGAGGTGATGCACCGGCATCGCTTGCGCGTCACGTTGCCGAGCGGCGAGCTGATCTTCCCGGACATGTGGCTGTACGAAATCTACGATCACTACGGCCACTGTCGCTTCTTGCTGGAGGCCATGCCGCTGAAGGAGCATAAGGCCGAGTTCACCAACTTCGGCTTCGACCACCTCGCGCTGGCCACCACCGATCGCGAAGCGTGCCGCCGTTTCTTCCAGGACGGCCTGAAGATGAAGAACGTGCGCGACGACGAGCACTTGCTGGTGCTCACCACCGGCGTGAACGCGTTGTTCTTCTTTAAGGCCGAGCCGGGTCAACCCTTGAGCGATGGGCTGCCGTCGCGCGTTCACCACATCGGCTTTGTGGTGGACGACCTGGAAGCGGCATACGCGCACTTGAAGGCGACCTGCCCGGAATATGTCAGCGACTTCACACTGCTGGAGCGCGCCGAGCGGCTGTCGCTCTATGGCACGATAGAGTTGGGCGGCATTCGCTTCATGATCCAGCTCAGCCAGATCAAACCGGAATACAAAGGTCTAAAAGGCGAAAGCGCCGCGCCGATGCGCGAGTTCTACGACTACGCCTCGCGCGACTACGGCATCCGGCTGGCGTGAACGACCGGCGCATCTTCCTGCAAGCAAGGGCAAGACGCGACGTAGGGTAGGCGTAGGCATCGCCTGCGCCTACCCTTAATGCGTTGCACCTTCCCGTGTCCCCTGAATGACGAGCGACGGGGTTGCATGTATATTCGCCTTGTCATGCATAAACCGGACTGGAAGGAATGGATGAAGCAACCGCTCATCTGGACGGAGCGAATTCGCTCGCGCGCGCTGGTGTGGACGCCGGATGCGCATTGGTTCATCAACGACCCGCTCGGCCCGCTGCCGCACGCGCACGACGATGCGTCCGAGATCATCTACATCGCCGCCGGCCAGATGGACATTCAGGTTGGCGCGAGCAAGCAGCGCGTCGGCCCAGGCGAATTGCTGTTCATGCCGCCGGATCGCTATCACAACTACTGGCTGGTCGGCGATGAGACGGTGTGCCTCTACGTCCTGGTGACGCCAAATCACAAGCACGCGCGCTGGCGCTACAAGGACTTCAAGCCGGGCGCGTTCGAGGGCCATGCGCCGCTGAAGAGCGCCTTTGCGCCTGATGCGACTGAATCCATGCCATCCGACGAGCGGATCACGACGCACGTGCGCGTGCTGCCGGCCGGTGAAGCAACCGACGTGATGGTTGAGAGCGTCAAGGAGAAGATAATCTACGTTCTCGACGGCGAGGCGCGTATCGAGATCGAGCGGCTGAGCGGCGCAATGCGACCGAACGACTATCAGCATGTGCCGGCTACACACCATCACCGCATCATCAACACGGGTGCAACGCCGCTGCGTTACTTCGAGTTCGTGTGCTTCGACCCGACCGCGCCGGCCATCATCCGCCCGGAGGACGCCCATCTCGTGAAAGAGTGACCTGAACCCGCCCGTGTCCGGCGGGTCACGAACCCGAGCGCGGGAGCGCCGAGAAGATCATGCGATCAAACAGTGGTTCGTCGCGGGATCGTCCATACGTTGCGGTGGCGCTTGCCGCAGCGGCTGCCCTCGCTATCGCGGCGATCGGGGTCGTCGCCGCACTGTCCATCGCATCACGGCCGGCACCGCCGCCTATGCCGACGGCTGAGCGGCCCATCGTCGTGCAGACGGTCGAGAAGATCATCGTCATCACGGCCACGCCGACGCCAACCGAGTCGCCAACGCCGACCGCTTCACCGACCGCCACGCCGACGCCGGAGCCAACGCCGACGCTCACGCCTACGCCGACGCCGCTGCCGCCGCCGAAGTGGAATGCGCTTGGCGACCTGAGCAGCATCGAGTACACGGCATCCACCGTCGTCGAAATGTCGCGGCCGCGCCAGGGGATCGGCGGCGTGTTGCTCGGCGCCGACCGCGTTGCGCTCATGGCGGTGGGGCGGATTCGCGCCGGCGTGGATCTGAGCAAGATCAAGCCGTCCGATGTGCAGATCAACGGCCGGAGCATCAAGATCAAGCTGCCGCGCGCCCAGGTGCTCACCGTCGAGCTGTTGCCCGAGGCGTCGCGTGTGTTCGACAGCCGGCGCAGTTGGCTGTTCTCGGAATATGAGGGCCTAGAACTGGAGGCGATGAACGAAGCGCGGCGCAAACTGCGCGCGGAAGCCGAGCGCAACGCGGCGATGCTCGAGATGGCCGAGACGATGACCCGACTGCAACTGGCCGAGTTTCTGCGCAAGGCCGGATTTGAGCAGGTCGAGATCGAGTTCGAGCGCTAGACGGGATGCCGACTGTGCTCAGTCGCCGGCAGGGGGAAAGTTCTAAAATGAAGCGCCTGCGGCAGCTCAGTCGCAATGTCAATGCACATGGAATTCCACATCTCCCGCGCCGCCCGCGAGCGCTACGACTTCGATAAATCCATCTATCAGTTCACCGGCAACGCAGTGTTCGCCGATCTGCGCGCCGTGCGCGAGTTCGCGCAGCGCATGAATGACCGGCGCGACGCTGCGCACAATCCGGAGCGCGCCGTCCGCGCCGGCGACCTGAACGCGATGGGGCTGATTGACGAGCTATCGCATCTGGTCATCCGCCTCTACGACGAGGCGCTGCGCCAGCGCGGGCAAAGGCCATTCGACCGGCGCAGCTTCAGCGATGCGCTTGACTACGCCAGCCAGAAACTCGGTCCCGAGGCCGTTTACGCGACGTTAGAGCGCTTCACCGATCTCTTCCCGCCGCTCCCGGTGTACCGCCGCGAGATGAATCCGGCGACATATCTGGCCGCATACAGCGTGGATGCGCTTGAGGAGCTGATGATGCTGTGGCTGGAGAACGAGAATCCGGCCTTCCAACCATTTGACGAATTGTTCGACGATGCCTCGGTCGCCGACGGCACGGCTTACCGACAGGTGATTGCGGCGATTCGAGAGTTCTTCGATCAGCAGCCGCGCTTCGGCCCGGACGATCAGACGTTGATCGAAATGCTACAGGCGCCGGCGCGCGCCGCGCCGGGTTCGTTGCAAGGACAGTTGGAGTTCATCCGGCAGCGCTGGGCGCCATACTTCGGCGAGGCGTTCAGTCGCTTCCTCACCCGCCTGCTGACCGGCTTCGACTTGATCCGCGAGGACGAGAAAGCGGCGTTCGGGTTAGGCGGGCCGGGGCCGGCGCTGGCGCCGACCATCGAAGACTTGCGCGGCGTCCACGCTGCGCCGTCGGGTGACATCACCATCATCGAGTATGAGGCGTTCACGCCCGACACGGAATGGATGCCGCGTCTGGTGTTGCTGGCCAAGAACACCTATGTGTGGCTCGATCAACTCTCGCGCAAATATCAGCGCGCCATCACCCGGCTCGACCAGGTGCCGGACGAGGAGCTGGCGCAGATGGCGCGATGGGGCATCACCGGCCTGTGGCTGATCGGCCTGTGGGAGCGCAGCAAGGCGTCGCAGCGCATCAAGCAGATCATGGGCGCGCACGACGCCGTTGCCTCGGCCTATTCGCTCTACGACTACACGATTGCCGAGGACCTGGGCGGCGAAGCAGCGCTGAACTACCTTAAAGCGCAGGCCTGGCGCTATGGCATCCGCCTCGCCAGCGACATGGTGCCCAACCACATGGGTATTGACTCCAAGTGGGTGATCGAGCGGCCGGACTACTTCCTCTCGCTCGACCATCCGCCCTTCCCATCCTACACGTTCAACGGGCCGGATCTTTCCAGCGATCCGCGCGTCGGCATCTTCCTAGAGGATCACTACTACACGCGCACCGACGCCGCTGTAGTGTTCAAGCGCCTCGACCGCCGGACGGGCGAAGCGCGCTATATCTATCACGGCAACGATGGCACGGCCTTCCCCTGGAACGACACGGCGCAGATCAACTACCTTAACCCCGAAGCGCGTGAGGCTGTGATCCAGACTATCCTGCACGTCGCGCGGCAGTTCCCCATCATCCGCTTCGACGCAGCCATGACGCTGGCCAAGCGGCATATCCGCCGGCTGTGGTTCCCCGAGCCGGGGGCGGGCGGGGCGATTCCTTCGCGCGCCGGCCATGGAATGACCGCCGAGGAGTTCGACGCGCTGATGCCGAACGAGTTCTGGCGCGAAGTCGTGGATCGCGCGGCGGTCGAAGCGCCCGACACGCTTCTGTTGGCCGAGGCGTTTTGGATGCTGGAAGGCTACTTTGTGCGCACGCTCGGCATGCATCGCGTTTACAACAGCGCATTCATGAACATGTTGCGCGATGAGAAGAACGACGAGTATCGCCGGCTTATCAAGAACACCATCGAGTTCGACCCCGAAATCTTGCGCCGCTACGTCAACTTCCAGAACAACCCGGACGAGAAGACGGCCGTCGAACAATTCGGCAAAGGCGACAAATACTTCGGCGTCTGCGTGCTGATGTGCACCATGCCCGGCCTGCCGATGTTTGGGCATGGCCAGATCGAGGGCTACACCGAAAAGTACGGCATGGAGTTTCGCTACCCCAAGCTGTGGGAATGGCCCGACCAGGCGCTGGTCGCCCGGCATGAGCGCGAGATCTTCCCGCTGTTGAAGAGGCGCTACTTGTTCGCCGGCGTGGATCAATTCCGGCTGTTCGATTTCTATACGGCGGACGGCGGCGTGAACGAAGATGTGTTCGCCTACTCGAACGCTTACCGCGACGAGAGGACGCTGGTGATATACCACAACAAGTTCGCCGAAACGCGCGGATGGATTCACACATCGGCGGCTTACGCCGTCAAGCAGGCCGACAAGAAAGTGCTCGTCCGGTCCACGTTGGGCGAGGCGCTGGGTCTGCACGACGACGCGGATCACTTCGTCGTGTTCCACGACGCCATCAGCGGGCTTGAGTTTATCCGCAGCAGCCGCGAACTATGCGCGCGCGGCCTGTATGTGGCTTTGCGCGCCTATGAGTATCACGTCTTCGACCGCATCTATGAAGTTCGGGATGACGCCGCGCATCCTTACGCCGAGCTAGATGCCCGGCTGCAAGGGCGCTGGGTCGCGAGCATCGCGGAAGAGCTGGAGATCGTGCGGTTGACGCCGGTCGCGCGCGCATACCGGCGGCTGATGGACGCCGATTTGATGAAGCGTTTCATCAGCGCGGCGACGCTGGGCGAGGCCGAGCGCGAGCAGGCGCTGGACGAACTCGAAGCGCGCATGCAGGCGGCGCTGGAAGCGATTCAGCGCCACGCGCGCGGCGACGACGCCGTGGATGCAGACGCCTGTCGCGCGGTCGCCCGCGCCGCCCGCGAGGATGCGCGCCGCTTCGTGGCATTGCGCATACAGGGCCGGCTGCCGGACGACGAGGCCGCACTTGCGGCGACGTTCGGCTGGCTGCTCTCGCGCCGAATGGGCGAGGCGGCGCAGACGCCGTCGGAGGCGGTGCGCCCGACCCAGGATGAGACGCTGCGGCTTACGGACGATCCCGCGCAGACCGTCCGCGCCTGGCTCGCCCGCCGGCGCTTGGGCGAGGAACTGCAAAGCGCCCTGCGCGACCTCGGCATGGACGACCGGCAAGCCCAGTGCGCTGTGGCGCAGGTCAAGCTGATGATGACGCACAGCGACCTGCTCATGCCGCCTGAGCAGGCTCGCCCGCCCGTATCGGATGCGGCGGCCCTTGCGCCAAACGCCAGCCCGCACATTGCCGCGCTGCGCGCCCTGTTTGCCGATCCCGAAGCTCAGGCTTTGCTTCAGGTGAATGTGTATAACGGCGTCACCTATTTCAACAAAGAAGCGTTCGAGTCGCTCGTCGCGGCGCTGGGCGCGGCAGCGACGCTCAAAGGCGCAGACGGTGCGCGCGCCCAGGCGCAGGCGCTGATCGAAGCGGCGACGGCGGCCGGATACCGTATGGAACAACTGTTGTCCGAGGCGGCAGCGCCGGATTCTCGACCGGCAAGCGCATGACGCGCGGCGCGCAAGCGCAGGGATAAAGCTGGTAGATTACAGGGCATATGAACGTATCACGCAGACTCATTCGCGCGTCGTCGCTCGTCGCGACGGCGACGCTTGTCTCCCTTGTCGCATTCCAGCCCGTCATCGCCGAGCGATCTTCTGCGCTTGTCGCGCAATCGGCCCAAGTCGCGCTGCGAGCTGCTGCGACGCCCGCGCCGCGCGTGGTGGCGCTATCCACGCCTCGCCCGTCGCCGACCGCCGCGCCGCCGGCCGGCATCGCCATCCGACCGATCACCAGCATAGCCTCTATCAAGTCTTACAAGACGGCGGTGAGCATGAAGCTGGACGGCCAGAGCGCCGGCAGGGTCGCCAAAGGCGACTTCAACGCCGAGGCGCGCACCGATCTGGCTAACAAGCGCCAAAGCATCGGCATCCGCGGCAACCTAGTGCCGGTGTTATTGGGCCGCTATCTACAGGGCCTCCCGATTAGCGGGCTGACCGCGTATCTGGTGGACGGTAAGACCTACGTTGTTGCGCAGGCGCTGATTCTGCGCGTGTGCGCTGCGCCCGGCGCGCAGATTGCCGGCCTCGACCAGTTGAGCGGCGGACTCTCCGCCGAGGCTTTCCTCTCGCAGTTGACCGGCAGCAACCAAATCTACGGCACGCTGCTGGGCAACGCGACCGTCAACGGCATCCCGGCCAGGCACTACAAGCTCGATGTCAAGGCGATCAACGCGCGCGCCAGGCAGCGCGGGGCGACGGCGCAACTTGCGAGCGGCGAGGTGTGGATCGCCGTGCAGGGCGATTACATCGTGCGCATGGTGGTGGACGGCAAGGGTAACTTGGCGGCCAGCACCGGCGTAGATTTCAACGGCAAGGTCAACCTCACGCTGAATGTCTCGGATGTGAACCGGATACCGGCCATTCAACTGCCGAACCAGTGCAATAACCCGATGCGCCTGCCGGTGTAACGTCGCTTTGGGGTGACCGTTGCGCGGGAGAACGCTATACAGCGCCCAGCACCATGGCCAGCAGCGCCATGCGGACGAACACGCCGTAGCGCGCCTGTCGAAAGTAAGCGGCGTTCGGCAGGGCGTCCACATCGGCGCTGATTTCGTCCACGCGCGGCAGCGGGTGCATAATGACGATGCCGGGCTTCGCCGCGCGCACTGCCGGCTCGGTGAGCACGTATACGCCTTTGTAGCGCATATACTCCTCGACCGTCTCGAAGCGTTCTTGCTGGATGCGCGTGACGTAGACAACATCGGCCTGGGCGAGGGCGGCGCTCATGTTCTCGGTCTCGATCACGATCAACCCCTGGCGGCGCAGGTAGGCGATCAGGTCGCCCGGCATGGCCAGCGCCCTCGGCGCGCAGAGGATGAGTTTGGTCTTCCAGTGGGCCAGGGCCTTCGCCAGCGAGTGGACGGTGCGGCCGTGCTTCAGGTCGCCCACCATGACGACCGTCAGCCCATCGAGGGTGCCCTTCTCGCGCTCGATGGTGTATAGATCGAGCAGTGCCTGCGTCGGATGCTCGCCTGTGCCGTCGCCGGCGTTGATGACCGGCACGCCGGCGGCTTCGGCCAACGCGCGCGCCGAGCCAACGGCCGGGTGGCGCTGCACGATGACGTCGGCGTAGCTCTCCAGCATCCGGCCTGAGTCATGGATGGACTCGCCCTTGGCTGCGCTGCTGCTCGTCTTCGCCTCGGCCACGCTGATGACGGCGCCGCCCAGCCGGTGCATGGCGCTCTCGAACGATAGGCGCGTGCGCGTGCTCGGCTCGTAAAAAACGGTCGCCAGAATGCGACCGTTTAGCAGCGGGATCATCGGGGCGTCTTTGAGTTGCTGCTCGAAGCGCCGCGCCTGATCGAGCACGGCGCGGATTTCCGCGCTGCTGAGGTCGGCGATGCTGACGATATCTCGTCCGACGAGTGGATTGCTGCTGTTCATCGGCGGGCATTCTACCGTTCCTTGACGGGATGTTCCGGCCTCGTATAATTGCGCCTGTTTGAATAGGGTGTCACCAGGACGTGACGTTCCGCTGAGGAGCGTCGCGTCCTCACTTTTCCAAAGGAGCGTTACCCAATCATGACTACCGAACTCAGAGATTTTTTGCGAATCCCATATGCGGAGCTGGAAGAGTTGAACTTGGAAGCCAAGGCTCAGCGCATGGCGCGCACGCCGATGCACCAGCTCCAGGAAGCGCGCTTGAAATATCTGACCGACGAGAAGCGCATCAAGGCCGTCACCGTATTGTTCTCCGACCTCGAAGGCCGGCTGCACATGCTCGACTATGACAAGAAGTTCCTGTTGAAGTCGTATGACAACCTGACCTTCGACGGTTCGTCCATTCGCGGCTTCACGGCGCAACGCGAGTCCGACTTGCGGCTGGGCATTGACTGGTCGGCTTTTTATTGGGTGCCGGCCGATGTTTTTGGCCCAGGCAAAGTGCTCGTCTTCGGCGAGGTGATGGAGCGCGACGGCCGGCCATACGTCGCCGACACGCGCAGCATCCTCAAAGGCTATGCCCAGAAGATGTTCGAGGAGAAGGGCTACACCATGAACGCCGCGAACGAGATCGAAGGGTTCTTGTTCAAGGGGTTGAACGCTGAGCGCGAGTACTACAAAACGGGCAAATTCGAGTTCGCCAACACCGGCGGCTACTACCACTCGCTGCCGGGCGACCCCTTGCGCCAGTTCATTGACACCGTGGCCGAGGTGCAGCGTGCGATGGGCTTTCAAAACGAAAAGGATCACCCCGAGGTCGCGCCGTCTCAGTTCGAGATTAACTACAGCTACACCGAAGCGGTGACCGCAGCGGATACCATTCAGCTCTACAAGCTCATCTGCCGGCAGGTGGCGGCGCTCCTCGGCATGACGGCCAGCTTCCTGCCCAAGCCGATCGTCGGCGTCAACGGCAGCGGCATGCACACGAACATCTCGGTCAGCCAAAACGGCACCAATTTGTTCTGGGACGCGAACGGCGAGGAGAACCTGAGCGACTTCGCCTGGAAGTTTGTGGATCGCATCCTCACGCACGCCAACGACATCTGCTTGCTGCTGAACGCGAGCGTGAACGCCTACCGCAGGCTTGACCCGCACTTCGAGGCGCCTAACCAGATCATCGCCTCGCCGGTGGATCGCGGCGCGATGGTGCGCATCCCGATCGGCAACAAGCGCAGCGCGCGCATCGAGGTGCGCTCGGTGGGGCCGGATGCGAATCCCTACCTGGTCATGTACTCGCTCTTCCGCACCGGCCTGGAGGGCAGCATCAGCAATGAGCCGGGCCTGCGCCAGGCCAAACGCTTCTTGCCGGACAACATCTACGATGCAATTGACAACTTCTGCGCCGCGCAGTGGACCTCTGTGTTGCTGGGCGATGACGTGAAGGCGCGCTATGCAGGTCTGAAGCGCGCCGCAGCCGACCGCTGCCCGCGCCTGCTCGGCACAATCGTCAAAGGCCCCGAGGTGCAGTATCACCACGAGGTCTATAACCAGCATCTGTGGAATATGTTCTGAGCCGGCTGCAGCTTACAAAATGAGTAGGCGAAGGAGCCGCCTTCGCCTACTCGGCCTTGGGGCTGTCTCAACTCACGTGTGGGCGTGAGCGCCCGCATCACGCGGCGGTCGGCGTCCGACGCTTCGTCGTTCCCTTGCCTCTACATCCTCCGTTCGCGTCCCTCTCTGCTGCGCGCGCCTCGCCGGAAATGCGTCCGGCGCCTATCACCCCACAGGGGTTGTGATAGATTCGGCATCCGTATGCCCACGCTCGGTTCACAAGTCGTCCCGGCCAAAATAATGGAGTTGAGGCGCTTGCTGGCCCAGCTCAACGCCGACGACGTTGGGGCGCTCGATGAGTCGTTAGGCGAGTGGATGCGTCGCCCGCTGGGGCGCGAGGCGCTGGCCGGTGTGGTGCTGCCGGTCGCCGGCTCGACCTACGTGTGTATGTTGAACTTTGAGCCGGCCGGCCTCATGTTGGTCGAGCGCGGCAATATCGCAGCGCGCATTCGCCTGTTGGCCGTCGCGTCGGATTTGCGGCGGCGCGGCCTGGCGCGCACCATGCTTGAAAGCGCAGAGGGCATGGCGCGCCAGGCCGGCTTGCGCTGGGTGTGGATGGCCGTGCCATCGGACAACCTGCCGGCGACGCGCTGCGCGTTGGCGTGCGGCTACCGGCGCTATCGTCCGCAGTTCATGCGTCGCCAACTCGGCCATGCGCTCCCCGTTCGCGCCGAGCGCGCGCGCGTTGAGCCGCTGGCCGGCCGCGAAGCCGATGCGCAGTTGCGCTACTGGGTCGGCATGGCGGCGAACCAAGGGGATGCCTGGTGCAGCGACCTCGTCCAGGCCGACTTGCTCCCATGGAGCACGGCGCCGCTGAACGGCGGTCAGCTTTACTTGCTCATCAGCCCGCCGGACGAGGTGGGCGTTGCCCATCTGCGCGGCGGGCCGGCGCACCGCGTCGTCACGCTCTGGCTGGATCAGGCGTTGTGGAACACGCCGCGCGAGATGCAGGTGTTGAAGGCGGTGTTGGATTCCGTGGCCGATGCGTCGTCCACGCTTGACGTAGAGCTGGGCAGCGGAGGGCACTTGCGCGCCTCGGCGCCGGCCTACAAAGCGCTTGGTTTCAAGCCGATGTTGCGCGAGCGGGTGATCATGGCCAAGCAAGTCGGTTAGGCCAACGTCGGCGCTTGCGTGTGTTAGCGGCCGGCGCGACGACGGGCGATCTTCGCCAGTTGCTCCCGCTCAGCGTCGGTGAGGTCGGTGGGTGTGGTGATCGAGACGCGCAGATACAGGTCGCCGTATTCTCCGGGCTTGTTGAGTTTTGGCATGCCGCGCCCGCGCACGCGGATGAGTCTGCCGGAAGATGTGCCGGGCGGCACTTTGACCACGATCGGCCCGGCCAGGGTGTCCACTTGCGCTTCGCCGCCCAACATGGCGGTGAAGGCGTCCACCGGCATGTCGCGGTACAGGTCGTCGTCTTTGCGCTCGTAGATCGGGTGCGGCTTGACCTCGACGACGAGGTATAGGTCGCCGGCTTGCCCGCGCGCGTTCTTGCCGCCGTGCCCGCGCACGCGCACGCGCGAGCCGGTCTTCACGCCGGGCGGGATCTTCACCTCGATGTCGGGCTGGCCGGACTTCTGCACCAGCCGGGTCGTGCCGTGATACGCCTCTTCCAGCGTGATGTCCACGCCCTGCTGGAAGTCGCGCGGCTGGCTGACCGTCTGCCCGCCGCCGAACATCTGGCGGATAAACTCGCTCAGGTCAATATCCTGCTCGTATACGCGGCGCGCGCCCTGGCCGAAGCCAAAGGGGAAATCGCCGCCGCTTGCCCACTGGCTCCAGTCATAGTCGCGTGGGTTTCCGCCGGCGCGCTGATACTCGCGGTAGCTGGCGCCCATTCGATCGTAGAGCTTGCGCTTCTCCGGATCGCTGAGCACCTCGTAGGCCTCGTTAATTTCCTTGAAC
>JBKBID010000025.1:33381-33635 GCA_046299515.1 Thermoflexales bacterium
ACTTCTCTTCGGCCTTTTTGTCGCCTTTGTTGGCGTCCGGGTGGTACTGACGCGCCAGCTTGCGAAACGCCTTCTTGATCGCCTCCTGATCGGCGTTTCGGTCTACGCCGAGCGTCTTGTAATAGTCCTTGTACTCCATAACGATCAGAACTGCGCCTCTTGCTTGGGCGAACTACATCGCGCTAACAGTCTGCCCTTCGATTTTTACAAGGTTACATTAGCAAAACGATTGTATATCTCTCTGCTTTGGACTT
>JBKBID010000026.1:0-33213 GCA_046299515.1 Thermoflexales bacterium
CGCGCATACTCGATCCAGCCGCCGGTGGACATGCCGTTCAGGCTGCCGATGATCGGAATGTCGGTTGCGGCTTTGGCCGACTGGAGCAGCTTGAGATATTCCTCCGGGCCGACGTTGTAGTAGCGCCAGTCTGGGAAATAGCGCGACACCTCGGCGAAGCTCTCCCCGCCATACTCCAGAAAGTGGTGCATCACCTGGCTCTCGTTCTCAATTTGCTCCTCAAAGAGCGAATACATGACGATCGCCGGCGCGCCGGCATCCTCCAGCCGGCGGATGCTATCTAGGTTGCGCGAGAGCGGCGATGCTGACGGCACGACCGGATGCGCCAGCTTCAATCCCAGGTAAGTCGTCGTCAGATCCATCCTTAGCCTCGTGGCGCCTTCGCCCGATATGTATGGGTGAGTCGCCGTCTTAGATGAGGCTAGCGAAGGATGCGGCGCGAGACACTATGCGCCTGGTTAAGCTGCGCCTGGCCGGTTGACCGGTCTTCGGATGCGATTCAAACCGCTGCTGCGTGTTGACAAGCCGACCCGCATGCATCTTGCAGCGCTGCGCGCGTTTGCTTGCAAGAACCAGAGCGCTATCATTAAGATTCTCTAAATACACCGATGCAGTCGGGAGGCTCATTTGTCATGAAGGAATACGGAACTGAGAAGCTGCGCAACGTCGCATTGTTAGGACACGGTTCGAGCGGCAAGACGACGTTCGCAGAAGCGATGCTGTTTGCCAGCGGCGGCGCGACGCGCATGGGCAAAGTCGAGGATGGCACGACCGTCTCGGACTACGACGAAGAAGAGAAGCGCCGCAAGCAGTCCATCAGCCTGAGCGTCGTCCCGATCGAGTGGAAGGACCACAAGATCAATTTGCTTGACGCGCCGGGCTACGCCGATTTCTACGGCGAGGTGAAGAGCGCCGTCCGCGTGGCGGATCTCGGCTTGATCTTCGTAGATTCGGTGTCCGGCGTAGAGGTGGGCACCGAGCTGGCCATGCAGGCGGTGGATGAAGCAAAGATCCCGCGCGCGGTGCTCGTCAGCCGCATGGATCGCGAGAATGCCAACTTCGATGCCGTGTTGGCGCAACTGCACGACGCCTTCCATCAGGACATCGTGCCGCTGATGTTGCCGGTCGGCAGCCAGCAGCAATTTGCCGGCGTGATTGACCTGGTGACGCGCCGATACCTGAAGGGCTCCAAGGGTGAAGTGGCCGACGTCCCCGCCGATATGATTGCAGTGGTGGAGAAGGCGCGCGAACGCTTGATGGAAGCAGCAGCCGAAGGCGAAGATGACTTGATCGAGAAATGGTTCGAGGTCGGCGCGCTGACCGATGAGGAGTTCATTCGCGGTTTGCGCAGCGCCATCCGCAAGCGCACGTTCGTCCCGGTGTTCTGTGCGGCGCCTGCTTTGGGCATTGGCATCCATGCCATGCTCTATTCGCTGGTGAGCTACGCGCCGATGCCGTTCGATATGGGCGCCGACCCTGATGACGGCCAGCACGGCCAAGTGCTCTACATCTTCAAGACCACCGCCGATCCGTTCGTGGGCAAGGTGAGCTACTTCCGCGTGGTCGAAGGGCCGATCCGGGGCGGAGATACTCGCCTGGTCAATGCGCGGACGAACGAGGAGGAACGCATTGCTACGTTGTTCGTCCAGCGTGGCAAAGAGCAGATTCCCGTCCCGCTGTTGCACGTAGGCGACATCGGCACGGTGACCAAGCTGAACAGCGCACAGACCGGTGATACGCTGTGCGATCGCGCGCACTGCGTCCGGCTCCCGCCCATCGAGTTCCCCAATCCTCTGTTTGCCGTCGCCTTGCATCCTAAGACCAAGAACGATGCCGCTAAGATCAGCACCGCGCTCGCGCGCCTGTGTGAGGAAGACCCCAGCCTGCGTCACGTGAGCGACCCGAGCACCAAAGAGACCTTGCTGCTCGGCATGGGACAGGCGCACATTGACGTGGCGATCCATCACTTGCACAACAAGTTCGGCGTGGATGTCGAGACGACGGTTCCCAAAGTGAGTTATCGCGAGACGATCACGAAGCATGGTCAGTCGCGCTATCGCCACAAGAAGCAAACCGGCGGCGCCGGCCAGTTCGCCGAGATCGAGATGGCCGTCGAGCCAAGCGCGCCGGGCGCCGGCTATGAGTTCGAGTGGCGCGTGTTCGGCGGGGCGATCAGCAGCTCGTTCCAGGCCAGCATCGAGAAGGGCATCAAGCAGGTGATGGAATCCGGCGTCGTCGCCGGCTATCCGGTGAGCGATGTCAAGTGCATCGTGCTGGATGGCAAAGAGCATCCGGTGGACTCGAAGCCCATCGCGTTCGAGATTGCCGCGCGCAACGTGTTCCGCGAGGCGTTCGAGCAAGCCGGCCCGGTCCTGCTGGAGCCGATCTATCGCTTCACCATCGTCGTGCCCGAGGCCAACGCCGGCGATGTCATGAGTAGCCTGAAGACCAAGCGCGCTCAGATCATCGGCATGGACCAGCGCGGCAATAAGACCGTGATTACCGCCGACGCGCCGCTCGCCGAGATGCAGCGCTACTCCACCGACCTGCGCAGCCTGACTCAAGGTCGTGGCTACTACGAGATGAAGTTCGATCACTACGCGCCCGTCCCCCCCAACATCGCCCAGACAATCATCGCCAATCACAAGGCCGAGGCGCGAGCCGAAGAGGAATGACCTTCACAAAGAAGGCTATTCCAGATATGCGCGCAAAAGCCCCTCCGCCTTGAGGAGGGGCTTTTGCAGTGGAAGGGTCGCGAGCGCGCTTATTTGTTCCTTAGCAAGGAGAGATACACTTACTTGTGCGGCCTTTGTGTGCAAACGTATAATCGCGCGGGTTTGGCGCGCACGCCGCATTCTTATCACAAGGATTGAATTTCGATGGCTGACCTGTTTGACAAAATCCAAAAAGACCCTGTGCTTGCCGCCGCCCGCATGGGGCGCGAACAAGGCATCTACCCTTACTTTAAGCCGCTGTCGGAGACCGAAGGCACCGAGGTGCGCATCGGTGACCATCGGCTGATCATGATCGGCTCGAACAATTATCTCGGCCTGACCACTCATCCCAGAGTGCGTCAGGCGGCGATTGAGGCGATCGAGCGTTACGGCACGTCGTGTACCGGCAGCCGCTTCCTGAATGGGACACTCGAGCTGCACAAGGAGTTGGAGCGCCGGCTGGCGAGGTTCCTGGGCAAGGATGCAGCGCTGATCTTCGGCACGGGTTACCAGGCAAACCTGGGCGCGATCACCGCGCTCATGGATAGGAACGACATCGTTATAGGCGACCGTGAAATTCACGCCTCTTTGGTGGATGCGATCAAGATGGCCGGCTGCCAGTTCAAGCGCTTCAAGCACAACGACCTTGATGACTTAGAGCGCGTGCTGAAGGAATGCGGGGATGCGCCCAAGCTGATCGTGGTGGATGGCGTGTACTCGATGAGTGGCGATCTTGCGCCGTTGCCTGAGATCATCCCCCTGGCGAAGCGCTACGGCGCGCGCTTGTTCGTGGATGACGCGCACGGGTTGGGCGTGATGGGCGAGGGCGGGCGCGGCACCCACTTCCACTTCGATTGTGTGGACGAGGTGGATGTGATCATGGGCACGTTCAGCAAGTCGTTCGCCTCGCTGGGCGGCGTTGTCGCCGGCGACCGCGACGTGATTGATTACATCCAACATCATGCCCGTTCGCTCATCTTCAGCGCCTCCATGCCGCCGGCTAACGTCGCCACCGTGCTGGCTTGTCTGGACGTTATCGAGGAAGATCCGAGCTACGTGCAGCGGGTGCATGTGCAATCGGCCAAGGTGCGCGACGGGCTGCGCAGCCTAGGTTACGACTGCGGCCAAAGCGTGACGCCGATCGTGCCGGTGTTCATCAAGAATGAAATGCACACCGTCTTCATGTGGAAAGCGCTCTACGACCACGGCGTGTATACCAACCCGGTGTTGCCGCCGGCGGTGCCGCCGTCTAAGAGTCTGCTCCGCACCAGTTACATGGCCACGCACACCGACGAGCAGATCGAAACCGTGCTCGAAATCTTCGAGCGCGTCGGCCAGGAGACCGGCTTTTTGCAGCCGGCCGGTGTTTGAGGGCCGTCGGTGATGGATGGAGAGGGTGCTTAGCAATGTGCGCGTTGCCCTACGACGACCGGCTTCATCCTGATACGCGCGCTTTCTTGCATGAGCAGCCCAAGCGCTTACTGATCGCCGGCCGGTGGGTTGCCGCGGCGGCGGGCCGGACGTTCGATAAAGATGATCCCGCCACAGGCGTCGCCTTCGCCAGTGTGTGCGAAGGCGACGCCGAGGACGTGAACCGCGCTGTGGCTGCTGCGCGTGCGGTCTTTGACAACGCGCAGCATCCTTGGCGGCGTATGACGCCGCATGACCGCGAGCGCCTAATGCACCGGTTGGCCGATCTGCTCGAGGCCAACCGCGAGATGCTCGCCCAACTCATCACGCTGGAGAACGGCAAACCGCTTGCGGCCAGCGAGGGCGAAGTCGCCTCGTGCGTGCGCATGTTCCGCTACTACGCCGGCTGGCCGACCAAGATCGAGGGCGATGTCAAACCGGTCTCCATTCCCGACCGGCTCAATTACACGCTGCGCGAGCCGGTCGGCGTAGTCGGCGCGATCATCCCGTGGAACTTCCCGCTGAGCATGATCGCGTGGAAGCTGGCGCCGGCGCTGGCAACCGGCAACTGCGTCATCCTCAAGCCGGCCGAGCAGACGCCGTTGACGGCGGTGCGCGTGTGCGAGCTGGCGCAAGAAGCGGGCTTCCCCGATGGCGTCGTGCAGCTCATCAACGGCTTCGGCGAGACGGCCGGCGCGGCGTTGACCGCGCATCCCGGCGTGGACAAGATCGCCTTCACCGGCAGCACTGAGGTGGGCAAAATCATCATGCGCGCCGCGGCCGGCAACCTGAAGCGTTTGTCGTTGGAGCTGGGCGGCAAAAGCCCGCATATCATCTTCGACGACGCCGATTTGTCTAAGGCAACGATTGGCGCAGTTTACGGCATTTTCAGCAACGCCGGCCAAAGTTGCAACGCCGGCTCGCGTCTGTTTGTGCAGCGCCGGGTCTACGACGAGGTAATGGCCAGGTTGGCCGAGCGCGCCGCGGCCATCAAAGTTGGGCCGGGGATGACGCCTGGCAGCGAGATGGGGCCGCTCGTGTCGCGCGAGCAGTTCGCCCGCGTGCAGGGGTATGTGACTGCCGGCCTGGAACAAGGTGCGCGCTTGCGGGTGGGCGGCGCGCATCCGCCGAATGTGCCCGAAGGCGGCTACTTCCTCGCCCCGACCCTCTTTGAAGATGTGCATGACGACATGGCCATCATGCGCGAGGAAATCTTCGGGCCGGTTCTAGCGGCGACCCCCTTCGATTCGATCGAGGAGGTGGCCGCGCGGGCAAACAATACGCCCTACGGCCTGGCCGCCGGCGTGTGGACGCGCGATGTGAGCAAGGCGCACAAGCTGGCGGGGTTGCTGCGCGCAGGCACGGTTTGGGTGAATTGCTACAGCCAGTTCGATCCGGCCTCGCCGTTCGGCGGTTACAAGCAAAGCGGCTTTGGTCGAGAAATGGGGCACGAAGTCCTAGAGCTATATACCAACGTCAAGTCGGTTTGGGTTGGTCTGTAGCCTTTTCTGACAACGCTTAGAAAAATCGCACATACGGCATCTTGTCCGCTACGAACCAGACGACGCAAGTGACCAATCCAACGAGGATAGCCGGATCGTGCATTTCCTCGCGGTTGTCCATGACGTCGGCTTCGCGGCGGAGCAGATTCCACAGTTGCTCGGCGAATAACATGGGCGCCACGATGAGCGGCACGATCGGCAACCAGCGCGGAATCATTTCCATTGCCAGAAAGATTGCCAGCAGCGCTACGGCGCAGACCAGCGAAGCAACCATCAGTGCCTTCGTCCAACGCGCGCCGATCAGGTCGGCTGTATGGCGGATGCCGGCCTTGCGATCCACCTCGATGTCGCGCAGTTCGTTGTTCAACTCGCCGTAGACCGAGATCAGCGTTACGAAGAGGAAGAAGAGCCAGCTATAGGGCTTGCCCTGGTCAAAAGCAAAATAAGCGCACAGGAACTGCAGCCCGGCTAGCGATAGGCCGTGCGAGAGTAGGTCGGCCACCGGCACAGCCTTCAAGCGCGCTACTCGCCAAGAATACAGGAACGCCAATGCCAGACATAACGCGCCCAGCAGGAAAGTCATTCCGCCCAGCATGGCATACAGACCGAGCACAAGCGCGCTGACGATGAGGCAGGCCACCCTGCCGATGCGCGGCGAGATCATCCCGGCGCTGATCGGGTTGCGTTGCGCCTTCTTCGCATCCAGCGCGTCGTCCGGCGCGTCCTCCACGTCGTTGTACATGAAGGCGAAGCCCACCACCAAGATATTCGCGGCGAGGACGATGAGTAAACGAAGGTCGAACGTTCCGCCGCCTAGCTTGGCGCCCAGCAGCGTAGTGACGGTGACGAACAAAACGTATTCCTTGTAGCGCGTGAGTTGAAGCAGACCCTTGGCCGGACGGCGCGCCCAACGGTACCACACGCGCGGGGCGTTCAGGATTTTTGAATACATAGGAGAGGTTCAGGTTATGCCGGTCAGCGCTTGACGCTCACATTCACGCTTACGCGCGCGCTCTCGGCCCGGTTGCCGGCAGCGTCATAGGCGACTGCGTAGAACTCGAAAGGCCCGCTGTCGCGAATAGTCCATTTGGCGGTAAACGGCGCGACGGTTCGCGTCGCGAATGGCTCGCCTTTGGCGAAGAACTCCACCTTCCTGATCGAGTAATCGTCCTGCACGTCAGCGGTGACGGTGACCCACTCGTCATCTTCGCTGTTGAAGGACTCGTTGGGGCGTGGTTGCACGAGCGTGATCTGGGGCGGCGAGTTGTCAATCGTCACCTGCGTCACGGCTTCTACGATGTTGCCATCGCTCTCGAAGCGTGTGACCTTGAGGGAGTATGGCCCGGCCGGCAGCGCCGTGATGTCCCAGTTCTCCAGCACGCCGTCGCTCACCTGTTCTGCATGATCAGGCCCGATCTGGATCCACTGCTCCGGCGCAGGCGACCAGCCCGGCGCGAATGAGACGCGATACGACACCCAGTTGCCGCCGCGCGCGTTGCCGCGGATCTGCACGATGCCCGAGGGCAAAGGCGGCGGCGGATTATTGGGGTCTGTCGTCGCATTTGGATCAGAAGCCGGCGTAGGCGCAGCGCTGATGTAGCCGTTGTTGGCCGGGTAGCTGATCGCAACGTCGCCGGAAGTAACCAGGCCGCCGAAGCGCGTGTCGAAATCGGTGGGCGCTTGCGGAATCCTGGCTTTCTCCTCGTCGCTCAGCGAGGCATACCAATCCTGCGCCTGCGGGGGGAAGACGTACATCGGGCGCGCCTCCACCAGCTCCGGCGGCGTGCCCGGCAAAGCCAGCTTGCCGGTCTCGATGTTAATTGGGAAGAGCTGCACCATCGTGCTCTGCTCTTTTGGCTCCGTGCCGGGGATGAACAGCTCCATGACGGTTGGGCAAACGCCGTTGGGCGCTAGGCCGTCTATCTGGCAGACCGGCTGCGCGATCAACCCGTCTGGGCGCGGGAAATTGCGAATCTCTCGGCCCACATGCAGGTATTCCATCACGTCGTGCCAGATGGGTGCGGCGCCGGTGAGGCCGGTCACGCCTCGGTTCATCGGGCTGTTGTCGGTGTTGCCCACCCACACACCGACGGTGAAATCCGTAGTGAAGCCCACCGTCCAATTGTCGCGATAGTCATTGGTCGTGCCGGTCTTCACGGCGGCCGGGCGCGGCCCGGACAAGTCCAGCACCGAAGGATAGCCAAACGCCGCAGCGCGCGCTTGTGGATCCGACATGATGCTCGTGAGCAGATAAGTCAGTCGCTCGCTGTCTGGACCCAGCAGGTTCGGGTTAATTGCCGGGCGGTATTCGTAGAGCGTTCTACCCTTGCTGTCCTCGACGCGCAAGATGGCGACCGGATCGAGGTCGCGGTGTCCGAATTTCTTCTGCGAGGCCGGACGCGGCGCACCGATCATCGAACCGCCGTTGGCGATGGTAGCGTAGGCGTAGGTCATGTCCAGCAGCTTGACTTCGCCGCCGCCCAGCGTGAGCGCCAGGCCATAGAAACTGAGGCCGCGGTCGAGGTCGGTGATGCCGAGGCGGTGCGCGAGCCGAATCACGCTGCCAATGCCGGCGCGGTTGAGCGCGTCCACCGCGGGGATGTTGTAGGAGCGCGCCAAGGCTTGGCGCATCAGCACCGGCCCATGGAACTTGCGGTCATAGTTCTCCGGAATGTAAGGTTCGATGCCGCCAACGTCGAACGCCGTGCGCACATCCCAGAACAACGTAGCCGGCGAAGCGCCCTGCCGCAACAGTTCCAGGTAGGTGATTGGCTTGAAAGCCGAGCCGGGCTGGCGCAGGCCGGTGGCGACGTTGAACTTGCCGTCTATCGCGTCGTTGAAGTAATCCAGACTGCCGACCATGGACAGGATTTCGCCGGTGTCCTGCTGGATCACGACGACAGCAGCGTTGTTCACGTTCCGGCCTTGCGCCTGTAGCGTCGCCACGTGCCGATTAGCCAACGCCCGCACCTGGTTGTCCACGTCGAGATCGAGCGTGGTGTAAATCTTCAACCCGCCGCGTTCAACGAGCTGACGCGCCGCTTCTGCACCGATGCCCAGATGATCGCCGAGCAACTCAATCGCCTTGTCTTTGGCGTAAACCGAGAAGTGCGGCGCCTGGATGTTGAAGCGCTGCGTCCGGTTCGCGTATCGCAGCGGTTGTAGCTTGGCTTCCGCAGCCTCTTTCTGCGTGACGTTGCAACCCGGCACGCCCATCTGGCTACGTTCCACCATCAAGTCCAGCACCAGCGCTTGTCGGAACTTGGCTTCATTCGGGTTATCGAAAGGGTTTTGCTTGGGGAACTGGGGAATGGGCGCCAGCATCGCGGCCTCGGCCAACGTCAAGTCCTTCGCGCGCTTGTTGAAATACACGCGCGAGGCGGCTTCGATGCCGTAGGCTAAGTTGCCGTAGAAGTTGGTGTTTAGATACCACTCCAGGATGTCGTTCTTGGAATAGCGCCGGGTAATTTCGGCGGCCAGGAGCACTTCTTTGATCTTGACGGCGGTGGTGCGTCCTGGGCCTGCGCGTTCCTCCGGTGGCAAAATCACCGACTTGACGAGTTGCTGGGTGATGCCCGATCCGCCCTGTGTTGCGCCGCCTTGCAGATTGGCGACGAACGCGCGCGCGATGCCGCGCAAGTCGAATCCTTGGTTGTCGTAGAACGTTTTGTCCTCGATGGCTACTGTGGCGCACAGCAGGTAGGGCGAGATAGCGTTCAGCTCGGTCCACTGTCGGTCGCCGCCGGTTGGGTCAATGATCTCGTAGAGCAGCGCCCCCTTGCGGTCGTAGATCTTCGTGGTCTGGAAATCTTCCTCGACCCTCTTAATCTGTGTGGGGTCGGGCAGGTCGCGGGTGAATGAGGCATAGACCGCACTGGCGGCCAGCGCGCCTATCGCGGGGATGGCAATCGCAATCGCCAGGAGTCCGATTAGCGCCGGCGCGGCGATCTGCAGCGCGCGCTGCATCGGTCCGGCGCGGCGCGCGCGCCGTCGTCGCTCGCGCATGCGGATCAGGTGGTTTGCGTCCATTCAAGGCGCAAATGATACCCAATCAGTAGATGCGGGTGGGCGTAGGCACTGCCTGCGCCCACCCGCTAGGAATCATCGTGATGAGGATTGGCGTTCGAGCTACCCGCGTTGGCGATCCGGCCCGCTGCGACGCAAGGGAGGACGCCGTTCGCGTTCGCGTCCGCTGCCCTGGTTGTTCCGTCCTCCGCCGTCGCGACGCGGGCCGCCGCGTCCGCCGGCGCGGTCGGCTTCCTGCGCCTCTTCCAGCGTCATGCCTTCTAGCACTGCCCTGCGGCTGAGGCGAATTTTGCCGTTATCGTTGCCGATCACCATCACCGTCACTTCCTGGCCGACTTTCACTTCATCGGCCACGTTGCGCACCGGGTGATCGCTGAGTTGCGACACATGCACCATGCCATCGGTCTTCGGCATGATCTCGACGAACGCGCCGAATTCGGTGATGCGCACCACTTTGCCGGTGTAGATGCCGCCCAGGGTGACCGAGCCCGTCATACTCTCGATCATCTCGCGCGCCTTCTCAGCGCCGGCGCCGTCGGGGGATGAGATGAAGACTCGCCCGTCGTCCTCAATGTCAATCTTGGCGCCGGTCTGATCCTGGATCGAGCGCACCGTCTTGCCGCCCGGCCCGATGACCGTGCCCAGCTTCTCTGGATCAATGTTGATGACCAGCATGCGCGGCGCGTGCGGCTTCAGGGTTGGGCGCGGCTCGGAGATGACCGCCAACATGCGCTCGAGGATGGCCAGGCGTCCTTCGCGCGCCTGCGCCAGCGCTTGTTCGAGCACTTCGGTTGTCAGGCCGGCGATCTTGATGTCCATCTGCAGCGCGGTGATGCCCTTCCGAGTCCCAGCGACTTTGAAATCCATGTCGCCAATGTGGTCTTCCAGCCCTTGGATGTCGCTGAGGATGGCATACCCTTCGGAGATGCCCCCCGGCGCAGTGATCAGGCCCATGGCGATGCCGGCAACCGGCGCCCGGATTGGCACGCCGGCGTCCATCAGCGCCAGGGTGCTGCCGCACACGCTGCCCATCGAGGTCGAGCCGTTCGACGACAACACCTCGCTCACCACGCGCAGCGTGTATGGGAACTCGTTTTCGTCAGGAATGACCGGCAGAAGCGCGCGCTCGGCCAGCGCGCTGTGGCCGATCTCGCGCCGGCTGCTGCCGCGCAGCACCTTCGCCTCGCCCGTCGAGAAGGGCGGGAAGTTGTAATGGTGCATGTAGCGCTTCTCTTCCTGGGGGTAGAGGCCGTCCAGTGGTTGGGCGTCGGCTTTGCTGCCCAGCGTGACGATCGAGAGGATCTGCGTTTCGCCGCGGGTGAACAAGCCGGCGCCGTGTGCGCGGGGGCTAAGATGATCGCCGACTTCTACCCAGACCGGCCGGATCTCCTTCAGCGTTCGCCCGTCGGGCCGAATGCCGTCGCGCAGGATGCGCGTGCGCACGGCTTCGCTGGTGACATCTTTCACCACTTGGTGCAGCTCATCGGCGTTCACATCGCCGATGGACTGCATCTGGGCCAGCACCTCGCCTTCGATCGCGTCGAGGATGGCCTGACGCTCGGCTTTCTCCAGCTCTTGGTCAATCGCCTCTTGGACGCGGTTGCCCAACGCCTCGCGCACGCGCTGGTTGAAGGCTTCGTCGCGTCCGAACTTGGGGTAGTTGGCCTTGGGCTTGCCGACTTCCTGGCGCATGGTGTGCTGCACCGCGATGAACTCCTGGATCGCGTCGTGCGCCAGTTTGAGCGCGCGCACCATGGTCGCCTCATCTACTTCGTTCGCGCCGCACTCCACCATGACAATGGCTTCCTTCGTGCCGGCCACGCGCAGGTCCAGGTCGCTGTATTGCATCTCCGGGATGGTCGGGTTGATGATCAGCTCGCCGTTAATCAGGCCGATGCGTACAGCGCCGACCGGATTATCGAACGGCACGTCGCTTACCATCAGCGCGGCGCTGGCGGCGTTTACGGCGAGCACATCAATATCGTTGATCTGGTCATGCGACAGCGCGGTCACGATGATCTGCACATCGTTGCGCAGGTCGTCGGGGAACAGTGGGCGCAGCGGCCGATCTACCAGCCGCGCAACCAGGATTGCCGCCTCCGGCGGCCGGCCTTCGCGGCGGAAGTAGCTGCCGGGGATGCGTCCAGCGGCGTAGAGCCGCTCCTCATACTCCACGCTGAGCGGGAAGAAATCAATTCCCTGCCGCACGGATTTGGACATGGTGGCAGTGGCAAGCACCATGGTGTCGCCCATGCGCGCCGTCACCGCTCCACCTGCCTGACGGGCTAGTCGGCCCGTCTCTATGCGGATTTCCCTCTCGCCGATTCGCGCAGTGTAGACGTGATTGACCGGCATCGGCGCTTCAACGATGCGGGTTACATCTGTAGACATCTTGAAATTCTCTCCTAGTAGAAACGGACGATCTGCGCGGGCAGGATGCTGTGAACGCACCGCAAGCCAACGCCTAATCGTCTGAATGCGGGAGGGAGGGGAGCGGTTAGAGGTTAGAGGTCAACCGCGGAAGTGAGAAGCCTGAAATTCAGACTGCCCTGACCTTTAGCGCCTTCCGAAGCTGGCCTCTAACATCTACGCCCGCTACCCTCTCGCCCTGACTTTCTTGTAGAGGCACAACCTATGTGCCTCTACGACCGATCTTGACTTACTTCCTCAATCCGAGCTTAACCAAAAGGTCGCGATAGCGGGCTGGATCCTTGGCTGCCAGATACTTCAGGTGCGCGCGCCGCTTGCCGACGAGGACCAGCAGACCGTGACGCGAACTTTCATCGTGCTTGTGCACCTTCAGATGCTCATTCAATTGGTTGATCCGCCGTGTGAGCAGCGCGATTTGAACCTCAGATGAGCCGGTGTCGTTGGGATTGGCCGCAAACTGTTCGATGATGGCGGCTTTCTCACCTTTGCTGAGAGCCACTTGTGTTTGAACTCCTTTCGTGAAACGCGCGGATCCGCTCAAAGGCGCAGATAAACCGCGCAAGCTGAATTGATGCCGTTATTTTACCATTGTCGGTAGCGCTTCTTTCGGGTCGCCGGGGTGCACTGCCTACCGGTTGGGACGCAGGCGTCACTGGCGCGTGTTTCATCGCCGGGTAAGGCGCCCTGCCTATAATCCCCAACACATGGGGCTTATACAAATTCACGCCAATCTGGCGACGGCAGTGATTCTCTTCAACGCCATCCTCGGCCTATGGGGCATGATCAAATTCTTTCGCGGCGATAGCTTGGATGGCAACTATCTCGGCGCAATTGTGCTCAGCCCCATCCTCGGCTTGGCGCAAATGGCCATCGGCTTAGTGTTGATTAGCATGGGGCTGGGCGTGAACGTGCGCTTCGTACACTACCTGTACGGCGCACTTGTCATCATCAGCGCGCCGGCGGTGTTCGCGTTTACGCGCGGACGCGATGACCGTGGGGCAGTCCTGCTCTACGCCGCAGTATTGCTGCTCACCTCGGCGTTCGGACTGCGCGCTCAGATGACCGGCTACGAAGCGTTGGGATTTTAAGCGTTCGAGCTGCTGAAGACTTGCCGATCGTCACTCGATCAAACGCTCGCGCAAGGCAGCCAGGTCATCTGGTGACATACCGATGCTTTGGAGATAGGCGCGTGTGCCGCCGTAGCGTTCATCCACGTAGCGCAGCGCGAACTGCACATACTCCGGCGCGGTGCGCATTAGGCTGAGGGCGAAGGCGCGTTGGGCCTCGTCGAGCGGCTCCAGCCATTGTTGGGTGCGCGGGCGTAGCCACTCCTCGCTCACTGCGTAATCCTGCGCGATGTCCTCGCGCGCCACGCACAGAAGGTCGAGCAACAGCGCAGAGATAATGCCGGTGCGATCTTTGCCCGCCGTGCAGTGAAAAACCACAGCGCCGGGAGCGGCATAGGCGATGGCGCGCATGACCTCGGCGATCGTCTCGCCGCGTCGGTCGAGCACATAGGTGTGCCATTCGTCGCGTGAGCGGGCGAACAGGATGTCTTCTTCGGTGCGGTTTTCCTCGTCGAGCAGCGGGATGTGCCGAATGGTCACCCGGTCGCGCGCGGAATTAAGCGCTTCGGCCAGATGAGGGTAACGGGTAGTCTCCGTGGGATAGCGCAGGTCAATGACCGTATTCACGCCGTAATCCAGCAGCGCGCGGACGCCGGCGTCGGTGAGGTGGCCGGGATTGTCCATGCGCACGAGCGCCCCCCGGCGCGTGGACCGGCCGTCACGGGTGCGCAGTCCGCCTAGGTCGCGCACATTGAAGCAGCCTTCCCAGTGCAGCCGCCGCATCAGGATGTCCGTCATAGACGGGGATTCTACGCGGCGGCGTGTTAAGACTTCATCATTTTGACTTCATGCGCTACGGCGGAGGCGTGATTTGCGCGACGCTGCCGGTGGATGCAGCCTGCGCTGCTTCCTGTCGAAACCAGACGTCCTGCGCGCGGATGAAGCGGCGCGTGGCGCGCTTGATCGCGATGATGGCCTCGTCGAGCGTCATGCGTCCCATGGCGACGAGCGCCATTTCTCGATAGCCGAGCGCGGACATGGACGGTAGCTGCAACGCTGCATCGGCATCGAACCCATGCCGGCTGAGGAAGTCGAGCAGCGCCTCGGTCTCGGTCAGCCATCCACGCTCGATCATGCGCGCGAGGCGTGCGTCGGCCCGCGCGTAAAGCGCATCGCGCGGCAGATTGACGTAGATCACCCGGGTGCGCCATCGGGGCGCTTCACGCTTCTGCAGTTCGCTCCAGCGCCGGCCGGAGACCTCGATGACTTCGAGCGCGCGCACGACGCGTCGAATGTTGCGCGGGTCAATCGTTCGGGCAGCGTCAGGATCGCGCGCGGTCAACTCGGCGAACAGCGCCGCCGCGCCGTGCGCCTGGGCGTAGCGCAGCCATTTCTCCCGCAGATCGTCGCAGGGGGGCACGGGAGGCACGCGCCACCCGCGCAGGATCGCGCGGACGTATTGGCCGGTGCCGCCGACCAGCAACGGCGTCTTGCCGCGCGCGTGGATGTCCGCGATTACAGCGTGCGCCAGCTCGACATATTCGCCGAGCGAGAAACGCTCATGCGGGTCGCGCAGATCAAGCAAGTGATGGCGAACGCGTCGCTGCTCGTCCGGCGTCGGTTTGTTTGTGCCGATGTCCATTCGCCGGTAGATGTGGCGCGAATCGGCAGAGATGATTTCGCCGTCCACCTGCGGGGCAAGCGCTATCGCATAGGCCGACTTGCCCGCCGCCGTCGGCCCGATGATGGCGATCAGCTCGGGCGCTTCGCAAGTCATGAGAGCATTGTATGCATCGGCGCAAGCGCAGTGGCCCCGCTCCAGCACGGCGGGCGTTCTCCCGGCAGCTCTTTGATCCCGCTGTCCGCAACCTCAGAAGCTAAGTTCTGTGCGAGTTGACATCGCTCGGCGTTTTAATACAATCCAAAGCGATGCAAGCGAAAGTGACCAGGGAAGCGCCTTCGCTGTCGTCACCGGTAAATCCAACAAGACGAGAACAAGGCACGCGCGCGACTGTGTGGCGTGCCTTGTTGTTTGTCTTCAGTCACAGGAGGTAAAGCAAATGACAGATTCAAGCTTGATCGGCAAGGTCGAAAAAGCGCATCGTTATGCTCAGGAGCGCGACCGATTCCAATTCTTGACATTCCAGGTGATGGTGCGCGGAGATAACGGAGAGTATCTCGTCACCTACGATCATGGACAGTGGAGTTGCAACTCCGAGTACTTCAAGAACCACGGCGTAGATAGCCATACGATGGCTGTAGAGCGTTTGCTGGAAGGCATGCTCTACGAGCCGGAGAAAGTTTGATCAACAGAAAGCGCTGATCAAGGGGCGTCGCTCGACGCCCCTTGGTGCGTCATGCCGGTCGCGCGCGTGCTAATATCACGCCGTGCGGTTACGCGACCGAAGATATGTGCAGCCCACCCGCCGGCGCAACGGCAGTGGTTGCGCCTGGCTGGTGTTTTGGACTATCGCCATCCTCGTCGCCGGCGGCTACTTGCTGGTGCAAGTCCGGCTTGATAACGGGATTCAGCTCGGCCGGAACGCGCGAACCCCAACGCCTGCGCTGACCCCTACGCCTACGCGCAGCGTGGAATCTTTTATTCGCGTCGCCGAGGAGGCAGCTGCGCGAGGCGACTATCGCGCGGCGATTGACGCCTATGACCGCGCCAGTCGCCGCCGCCCTAACGATCCCGACCTTCATCGCCGCGTCGCTCGCCTGATGGTGTTCATCGGCCAGCCGGAGAAGGCCGAGCAACGGGTTCGCAAAGCGCTAGAGATTGATCCTGGCCACTTGCCTTCGCGCGCGGTGCTGTGCATGGCGCTAGATTGGCAGAAGCGCATCGCTGAAGCAGTGGCCGAGTGCCAGGCCGTCGTCGCCGCCGATCCGAACTATGCCACCGGCCACGCTTATTTGGCCGAAGCGTTGGCCGACAGCGGCGACTTTAACGCGGCGCTCTCTGCCGCGCAGATGGCCGTGGACCTGGAGCCGAATAACCCCGACGCGCTGCGCAACCTCGGCTATGTGTACGATGTCTTCGGCCGATATGATACGGCGCGTTATCACTACGAGCGGGCGCTGGAACGCGATCCAAACATGCCCCACGTGTTGAGCGCCATCGGACGTATCTTTTATGTTACCGGCCGGACGGCCGATGCGATCAAAACCTTTCAGCGCATCATCGAGATGGATCCTCAACACGCGGAGGCGTATCAGCAATTGGGGATGGTGTATCGGTTCATCGGCGAGCGCCAGAAAGCGCGCGAGGCGCTGGACAAGGCGATCGAATTGGAGCCGACGCGGCTGCGCGCGTTGACCGAACGCGCCCTGCTCAACTTTCAGGTGCGCAACTACTTCGGCGCGGTCGAAGATTACACGCGCGCGCTCACCATCACGCAGCAGTCCGGCGCATCGCTGAGCGCGATAGACTACCTATACTACGGCTTCGCCTATCGTTGGATTCAGGAGTGTGATAACGCCCGCGCGATGTGGGCTAAGTCGCTCGAACTTGCTCCGGGGGATCAGGAGATCCGCGCCAACGTGGAGGCCGGCCTAGCCGCGTGCGGAGGGCGCTGAGCGCTGCGTAGGATGCAGGGCGCATTGCCCCGGAGGATTGCCGCAATGAAGCGCGGTTGCGCGCCTGGGAAGTAAGGAGGTCACATTGTTCAAATCAAGCAACATCACGTGGCGGCTGATGCGCTACGTCAAACCCTATCGCGCCGCGATCATCATCGCTGCCATCCTTTTTGTCATCAGCACGGCGTTGAACCTGGCCTTCCCCCTGGTGAGCGGCCAATTGGTCAACGCGGTGACCGGCGTCCCCGTTGGGCTGAGCGTTGGGCAGATCATCGGCATCCTCATTGCCGTCTTCGTCACGCGCGCGGCCGTGGATATCGGCAGCCAGTTTTTGATCGCCGAAGCCGGTGAATCGGTCACGCGCGATTTGCGCCAGAGCGTCTACGCCCATCTGCAGCATCTGGGGCTGGGGTTCTTCGCCAACCGGCGCACGGGCGAGTTGACCTCGCGCTTGTCGTCGGATGTCACCGTCGTGCGCGTGGCGCTGGTGAACAACGTTGCAACTTTGCTCAGCAGCATCCTGACGGTGGTGGGCTCGGCAGCGCTCGTCGTCACCATCAACTGGCGGCTGACGGGCATCGTGCTGTTAATCTTCCCGCTGGCGACGATCATCGCGCGGCTCTACAGCCGCTCATTGCGCCCGCTGGCCACGAAGGCGCAGGATCGTCTGGCCGAAGCCAACGCGATTGCCGAGGAAGCCATCAGCGGCGTGCGCGTGGTCAAGGCCTTCGGCCGCGAGCCGTATGAGGTGCAGCGTTTCAACCAGGCGTCGCAGGAAGTCTTTCGGGCCTCGCTTAGGCTCTCGCGCATTCGCGCGACATTCGGCCCGCTGATCGGGTTGATGTTCTTCTTTGCGCTGGTCGGCGTGTTGTGGTTTGGCTCGCAAGAGGTGAGCGCCGGGCGGCTGCGCGCCGGCGACTTGGTGGCCTTTCTGCTCTACGGCGCAGTGATCGCCGGCGGCATCTCTGGGCTGGCGAGCATCTTCGCGCAGTTTCAGGAGGCGATGGGGGCAACGCGCCGGCTCTTCGAGATTCTTGACACGCAGCCTGAGGTGCGCGATGCGCCGGACGCGCGTGAGGTCGGCGTCGTGCGGGGGCAGATCACCTTTGACCGCGTCTCCTTTGCCTATGAGGACGATCGCGAGGTGGTGAGCGATGTCTCGCTCGATATTGCGCCCGGTGAGATTCTGGCGCTCGTCGGCCCCAGCGGCGCGGGCAAATCCACCTTGTTCAACCTGATCCCGCGCTTCTACGACCCGACCAAAGGCGCGGTGTTGCTGGATGGCGTTGACCTGCGCCGGTTGAAGGTGGCGAGCCTTCGTTCGACCATCGCCATTGTGCCGCAGGACACAATGCTGTTCAGCGGCACCGTGCGCGAGAACATCCTATACGGCGACTTGAACGCCGACGAGGAAGCGATGATCGCTGCAGCTCAGGCGGCCAACGCCCACGATTTCATCCTTGCGCTGCCCAGAGGATACGATACGCTCGTCGGCGAGCGTGGGATAAAGCTGAGCGGCGGCCAGCGCCAGCGCATCGCCATCGCCCGCGCCATTTTGAAGAACCCGCGCATCTTGCTGCTCGACGAGGCCACTTCGTCGTTGGACAGCGAAAGTGAAGGTCTGGTGCAAGAAGCGCTGGGGCGGCTGATGCAAGGCCGCACCACGATCATCATCGCGCATCGTCTGAGCACCGTGCAGGTGGCGCATCGCATCGCCGTGTTGGATAAGGGCCGATTGGTGGAGCTGGGCACGCATGATGCGCTAATGGCCGCGCGCGGCTTGTACTACAAGCTGTATAGCTTGCAGTTCGAGATCGAAGAAGTAGATGGTTCGGCGCAGCAGGTTGTGACGGCTCAGCCCACAGGCGAGGATGGCCCTGGGCCGCGACCGCGCCGACGACGCTTCGATCCGTTTGCCATGTTGAGCGCCGGAGCGCCATGACCGATTTGTTCAGCGTTGAAGGCAAAGCAGTTTTAGTCACAGGCGGCTCGCGTGGGTTGGGGCTGGCCATCGCCCGGGGGCTGTTGTCCGCTGGGGCAAAGGTGGCCGTTGCGGCTCGCACTGCGCCGCCGGTTGAAACGTTGCGCTTCCTCCCCTGTGACCTGATGGCTGCGGACGCGCGCGCCGGCCTGGTGGATCGCGCTGTGGCGGCGCTGGGGGCGATTGATGCGCTCGTGCATTGCGCCGGCCAGCAGCACCGCCAACCGGCTGCCGATTACCCGCTGGACGCATTCCAGGAGATCTATCAATTGCACGTCGTCGCGGGCATGGACCTGTGCCAGCAGGCCGCGCGCTACATGCTCCCGCGCGGCTCCGGCAAGATCATCTTCGTCAGCAGCGTGCTCGGCTTTCAGGGAGGCATCACTGTGCCGGCCTATAGCGCCGCCAAGCATGCGATGGTGGGGCTGGTCCGCGCGCTCGCCAACGAATGGGCGAGCCGCGGGGTGAACGTCAACGCCATCGCGCCCGGCTACATGAACACCGAGATGGTCGCCCCGCTGATGAAAGACCCAGAGCGCGGGCCGGCCATCCTGAGCCGCATCCCTGCCGGACGGCTGGGCGAGCCGGATGAGCTGGTCGGCGCGGTGATCTTCCTGGCCAGCGCGGCCTCCAGCTACGTGCATGGCCACACGTTGGTGGTGGATGGCGGATGGCTGTCCCGCTAGTCGTCAGCGCTTGAAGATCTCGTCTACCTCGACCTGAAAGCCGTTGGCCAGCCGATTGGTCATGTTGGCCGCGCCGACGATGGCCATCAGCTCTCCGAACATCGCATCGGTCATACCCTTTGCGCGCGCGGCGGCGGTGTGCGAGGCGATGCAATACTCGCAGCCGTTTGTCACGCTCACGGCCACGTAGATCAGCTCGCGGGTCAGCGGGTCAAGCTCGCCCGGGCCGGTCATGACCTCTTTCACCATTTGCCAGGTGCGTCGCAGCGTAGGGGGGTGTTGCGCGAGCGCCTTCCAGAAGTTGTTGATGTATTCGGTCTTGCGCGTGGCGCGGATGTCGTCGTATACCGCGCGCACTTCTTCGCTGGCGTCTTCGTATTCGATCATCTTGCTCATAGCTTCATCCTGGGGTGATTGCTGGCCTCGACCTAGACTGCGACCGGCCTGCCCTCTCGCGCCGAGCGCAGCAGGGCGAGGATCGCCGCAATGTTAGCCCGGCTATCCGGCAAGCTGATGCGCGGCGCTGCGCCGTCCAAGATGGCATCCGCCATGTCCTCCACTTCGCCGAGATAGAGCAAATCCGGGCCTTCGATGGTGAGCGATTCGAGCTGGTCGCTGGCCTTGCCGATGTAGATCGTCTCGTGTGCCGTGGGCTTAAACGGGCGTGGAATCACTATCAATCCTTCGCTGCCGACGATTTCCATGTGCGTGCGGAAGGGGGCGCGAAAGCCGCAGTCGAACTGCGCGTAGACGTCTTCGCCAAAGCGCAATGTCCCGATAAACGTTTCATCCACGCCGCTGGGGCCGGTGAACTGCATGCCGAACGCTTCCACCGGCTCGGCGCCGATCATCGTGCGCGCATAGCTGACCGGGTAGCAGCCCACATCCCAGATGCTGCCGCCGTCCAGGTCGGCGTTCACCCGGATGTTGGCGCGGTCGGTCAAGGTGAAAGTAAACGCGCCGCGCGCCAGGCGCACCTCGCCGATCGCGCCGCGCTCGATTAGCGATTTCACCTGGAGCGTTTGTGGATGGTGGCGGTACATGAATGCTTCGGCGACGACCCGGCCGGCTTCTGCCGCCGCCGCCGCGATGGCGTCCACGTCCTCGACGCGCGTAGCGAGGGGCTTCTCGCATAGCACGTGCTTGCCGGCGCGCAGCGCCTTGATCGTCCATTCGGCGTGCAGGCTGTTGGGCAGGGAGATGTAAACAACGTCAATGTCCGGGCTTGCCAGCATGGCCTCGTAACTGCCGAAAGCGCGCTCGATGTCCCATTCTCGCGCGTAGGCTTCGGCTTTGGCCGGATCGCGGCTGGCGACGCCGACCAGCCGATTGCGCGGCGACGCGCGCAGCGGCGGAATCAGCGATCGGTTGATGCGGGCCGTGCTGAGCAGTCCCCAGCGCAGGATGCGGTTGGTCATGAGATGCGTCGGGCGGCGTTTGTCATGGGATACGGAATGCGCGACGCTCGCATCGCAAGTATACTGACTTGCGCGAAACGCTTCAAAGGCAAGCCCATGAGCATTCGATTTGAGCACATCGCGATCAACGTGAGCGACGCGCGGCAGGTTGTTGCCTGGTATGTCCGCAACCTCGACCTCGTGGTGATGCGCGCGACGAACGAGCCGCCCTACATGACCTTTCTGGCCGACCGAGCACGCAACATGATGTTTGAGTTCTACCAGCAACCGGTGGGTGAGGCCGACTTCGCGCGTCTGCATCCCGTGGCCTTTCACATCGCCTTTGCCGTGGATGACATCGAGGCGACGCGGGCGCGGCTGATCGCCGCCGGCGCGACGGCCGAGGGCGAGGTGACGACGACGCCGGCCGGGGACAAATTGTGCTTCCTGCGCGATCCATGGGGCATGACGCTGCAGCTCGTCATGCGCGCCCAGCCCATGCTGAGCTGAGTCTCACTCGCCGGCGTTGAAATACGCCCGATACCAGTTCACCGTGTCCTGAATAGCCACATCGTGCGGCGTGTACTCGAAGTCGGGGTACGCAGCGGCGAACTTTGCGCCGTCCAGGACGAACGGCCGCTCAAATTGGTAGAGCACTTCGGCTACGTCGTTGATACGCGGCGCGACCAGGCCGGCCAATCGAAAGAAGGTGCGCCCTCGCGCGCCGATCTTCGGCGTTTTGCCGTACGCCTTGAAGACGCGCCGGATGAACTCCTCGCCGGTGAGCGGGCCGGCGCCGGGCACGTGCCAGGTCTGGCCGTAGGCCGCGTCGTTGAGCGCCAACAGAACGCATGCGGCTGCGGCGTCGGGCAAGTAGAGCAAATCATGCGGCGCATCGAGCCGGCCGAACCACATCGCTTTGTGCCCCTGATAGGCCGCCTCGAAGATCATGCTCATGAATGTGCCGTGCACGTGCGCGCCATAGAACGTGGCCAGGCGCGCGATCACGGCGGGCGTTTCGCCTCGGGCGTGTGCTTCCATCACCAATGATTCGGCGACCCTGCGCATCAATCCAAGGCGGCTGTTTGCGGCCAGCGGGTGGTCCTCCTTGGCCGGTATGTGTTGCAGCGGGCCATACACCAAGCCGTTGCTTGGATACACCAGCCGGGCGCCGGCGGCTTGTGCGCCGGCGAGCAGGTTGCGCGTGATCAGCTCTAACTTATCACCTGCGTAGATGCAGTTGTAGATCACGCTCGCGCCCTTGCAGGCCGCGATTACGCCCTCAGGGTCTGTTGCGTCGCAGGCGAGGATTTCGACGCCATCCGGCAGCATCTCGGCGGCCTTGGCCGGATCGCGCGCGATAGCGCGGACCGGCAGTCCCTCCGCTTCTGTCAGGTGGTGGACCACTGCCGCGCCTAACGCGCCGGATGCGCCGAAGACAGCATGGAGTTCAGCCATAGCGCCGACAATCGTACTTCATTCCGACGATTGACATCTGGCGCACAGGCCGACGATCTCAACGGCATTCTTTCGCGATTTGAAACCGGCAGCGCGCAGTTGCGCCAATAGCGCATCGGCGAAGCAATCGGACTGCAGCTCGGTTACCGTCCGACAGCGCTCACAGATGAGATGGAAGTGCAACGCCTTCTCCTCACATGCCAGTGTGTAGCCCTTGTTGCCGATGCGCACACGCTCGAGGTAACCTTCTGCGTGCAATACATCCAGCGTTCGATATACCGTGGCTAGGCCGACGCTCGGTTCTATCTTGCGCGCGCGCGCTAGGATTTCCTCAGGGCTGAGTGAATGTCGAGCGCGCATGATGGCCTCGATCACCGCCCGACGGGGCTGTGTGATGCGATAGCCCGACTCGCTGAGGGCTTTCTGAATGTCGCGTGTGCGCTTGCGCATACCCACGATTTTAGCCGACTCGCATCTGGTATACTCTCCGCGCTTGATGAGAATCATTCTCAATAAGAGAGAGACCGTTGACTTAGAGGAGGTTGCCCAGAAATGAAAAGCCGCTCTGTGTGGCAAGCAGGTTCGCTGCTTGCAGCGATAGCGCTCATGATGGCGGGATGCGCCGCGCCACAATCCCAGCCCGCTCCTACGGCGCCGGCGGAGTCGCCAGCGTCTGAAGCATCTGCAGCGACGCCGATGCCCATGCCCACTGCTCCCACTTCCGTTGTCGCATCATCGAAGCTCAAGGTGCTGGCGACGTTCAGCATCATCGCCGACTTTGTGCAGAACGTGGCCGGCGATAAAGTGGAACTGGTCACCCTGGTCGGCCCAGGCACCGACTCCCATGACTACGAGCCGACGCCCTCGGACACCGCCAAGCTGGCCGAAGCGCAACTGGTCTTCGAGAACGGCTTGATGTTCGAGTCTTGGCTGGATCGCCTCTATGAGGCCGCCGGCTCGCGCGCTAAACGTGTGGTGTTGAGTGAGGGAATAGACCCGCGCGCGTTCGGAGAGGCGCACGGCGAGGATGAGCACGGCCATGAGCACGATGCGGCCAGCAAAGAAGGCAACAAGGAAGAAGGCCACGGCCACGATGAAGAAAAGGCGGGCGAGCACGACCATGAGCACGGCGAATTTGACCCGCACGTGTGGCAGGACGTGCGCAACGCCATACAGATGGTGCGCAACATCGCTCGCGCGCTGAGCGAGGCAGACCCCGCGAATGCCGACTTCTACGCCGCCAACGCTGAAGCCTACATCGCTCAGCTTGAAGCGCTCGATGCGGAGATCGTCAGCCTGATCGAGCAAATCCCCGAAACGCGGCGCAAGTTGGTGACCTCGCACGAGGCGTTGGGCTACTTCGCCGACCGCTACGGGTTTGAAATGATCGGCGCGGTGTTGGGCACTATGTCGGCGATGGCGAGCGAGCCTTCTGCGCAAGACTTCGCCAATCTCGCTGAGGCCGTCAAAGCGGAGGGCGTGGATGTGGTCTTCCTGGAGAACGTCACCAATCCCCAAGCGGTGGAGCGCCTGGCGCGCGAAGCCGGCATCCGCGTAGGCCCGTCGCTCTTCACCGATGCGCTGAGCACGCCGGGCGAACCAGGCGCGACCTACATTGACATGATGCGCTACAACGCGCGCGCCATCCGCGACGCATTGACGCAGTGACCGAAGCGAACGATGCGCTTTTGCTTGCCCTACGGCGGACGTTGCAGTGAGCAGCCGCCAACCGACGCGCCGGCGTTGGCGGCGCATGGCGTGACGGTGCGTTACCCAGGGGCGCCGCGGCCAGCCTTGGACGGCCTGGACTTGGTAACGCCTCGCGGCGCGCGCGTGGCGCTGGTCGGCCCGAACGGCGCCGGCAAGTCCACCTTGCTGAAAGCCATCGCCGGCCTGCTGCCCGTCGCCGCAGGCAGCCTGCGCGTCTTCGGCGCGCCGGTCGGCGCTTTCCGTCATCGCGTCGCTTACCTGGCGCAGCGCGGCGAGTTGGATTGGAGCTTCCCGATCAGCGTGCGTCGGCTGGTGCTCACCGGCCGCTATCCCCATCTGGGCTGGCTGCGCTGGCCGACGCGCGCGGATTGGCGGCGGGCTGACGAGGCGCTGGCAAAGCTGCACCTGTTCGACTTAGCCGAACGCCAAATCGGCGAACTATCCGGCGGCCAGCAACAGCGCGCCTTGTTGGCCCGCGCGCTGGCGCAGGAGGCGGACTTGCTGTTGCTCGACGAGCCGCTCAACGCAGTGGATGCTGCAACGCGCGAGGTGGTGTCGTCTGTGCTGCGCGACTTGCAGCGCCAAGGCAAGACGGTGATCGTCGCCACTCATGATCTCGACCGCCTGCAAGCCGACTTCGACGATGCGCTGTTTCTGGTGGATGGGCAGGTTGTGGCGCGCGGCGTCGGCACGGTCGGCAAGCGCATCCATCACGAGTTGCTCGACAACCACCGCGTAGCAGTGTCGGTATGAACGTCCTCGATTGGTTTCTGGCGCCGTTTCAATACACCTTCATGCGCACAGCAGCGCTGGCCGGGGTTTTGGTAAGCCTGACGTGCGCATCCCTTGGCGCCTATGTGGTGCTGCGGCGCATGGCGTTCATCGGCGACGCGCTGGCGCACACCGTCCTGCCGGGCCTGGTGATCGCTTACCTGAACCGCTGGAATATGACCGTCGGCGCGATCCTGGCCGGCGTCGTTACGGCGCTCGGCATCGGCTGGCTCTCCCGCCGCCGCGAGGTGCGCGAGGACACCGCCATCGGCATCTTGTTCACCGGCATGTTCGCGCTGGGCATCTTGCTGATGAGCAGCGTGCGCAGCTTCCGCGACTTCACCCACATGCTCTTTGGTTACATCGTTGGGGTGACCGATGCGCAGTTGCGCTTGTTTGCGCTCATCGCGCTGGTCGTCCTCGTCATGCTCATCCTGCTGCACAAGGAGCTGGAGCTGACCTCGTTTGATCCGACGCACGCGCAGGTCATCGGCCTAAGCGCCGACCGGTTGCGCGACGTGCTGCTGGTGCTGATGGCGCTGGCCGTGGTCGGCGCGATCCAGGCCGTGGGCGTGGTGTTGACCAGCGCGCTGCTGATTGTGCCGGCGGCGGCAGCGGCGATGTTGACGCGCCGCTTAGTGCCGATGATGGCTGTAGCCTCCGCAATCGCCATCGTAGCCACGCTGGTTGGTTTGCTGGCCTCCTATCACTTGGATGTCTCCTCCGGGGCGACGATCGTGCTGATGTGCATCGTTTGCTTCTTGGCAGCTTGGGGGCTGCGCACGGCGCGCGAGCAATTAAGCCGCAAGCAGCGCGCCTCTGACGCATGACAAAACACAGTGATTCAAAATGGTAAACAAGCTCACGCTATCCAACTATGCTGCATGGCGTCGCTATCTGGCCTATGCCGCCCTCGCCATGCTCGGTTTCATGCTGGCGCATGCCGCAGGCCAATTCGTTTCGGCGTTGCTCGCCGGCAAGCCGTGGAATCAAGCGGTGCCGGTCATTGAAAAGCCGGTCGCCGATGTCGGCAAGGCGGTTGGCGCTGCGTTGACCGGCTGGGCGCCGGATGTGTCGCTGCCAACCCCGCTTGGGCCGCTCTCCCTTCGATACACCGCCGCCTACACGATTTACGAGTGGGTCAAGCTGCCCGTTCTGCTCTTCTTGACGACGTTTGGGATGACGTTGCTGCGGCTGAAGGCGGGCGTCCGGCGCATCGAGAAGACGCTGGGGCGCGATGACTTGTTCGGTGTATTGGGCGGCACTGCGCTCGGCATGTTCACGCCGGTGTGTTCTTGCACGGTCACCAACCTGTATGCGGGTCTGGTCGCCGGCGGCGCCAGTCGGCGGGCATCCGCCGCCTTCTTGTTCGCCAGCCCGGCGCTGAACGAGTTTGCCATCATCTTCATGTTCATCTTTGGCGGGCTTTGGGGTGGGGTGGTTTACGTGGTTGCTGGCGTGCTGGCCTCAATCGCCACGGCCTACCTCTCGCCGCTGTTGGGGTTGAACCCTCAACACTTCATTGCGATCAAGCAGAATGCCTGTTCGCATCAAGCCTCGTTCGCCAACAGCGTCATTGAGCGCGCCTTTGAAGAGGCGTTGGCCCTGTGCAGACGCCTGTTTGTGCCGGTGTTGATCAGCGGCGCGTTGGCCGGCCTGCTGGTGAACTTTAACCTCACGGTCGTCCAAGTGTTGCAGCGGGCGCAGTTTCAGTGGTGGGGGCCGATTGTCGCCACGCTGGCCGGCTTGCCGCTCGATGTCAACGCAGCGGCGATGGCGCCGATCCTGGCGGCCGTGAGCAGCTTCGTGCCGCTGGGCACGTTGGTGAGCGTCATGATGGCTACCACAGTCGCCTCTATCCCTGAGGTGACGATGCTCAATCAGTTGCTCTCGCGGCGCAACGCGCTGAAGGTGGTGGTCTGGTATGCGGCCTACACGATGGCTGTCGGCCTGTTAATCAACAAGCTCTTTGCCGGGGTGTGACGAATGATGGATGCTACTCCAACCGCTCAATCTCCTTTGCCGGTGACGGTGCTCTCCGGCTTCCTCGGCGCCGGCAAAACCACGCTGCTGAATCACGTGTTGAACAACCGCGAAGGTCGGCGCGTCGCCGTCATTGTCAACGACATGAGCGAGGTCAACATTGACGCGCAGCTTGTGCGCGATGGCGCGCAGCTCAGCCGGGTGGAAGAGAAGCTGGTGGAGATGACCAACGGCTGCATCTGCTGCACCCTGCGCGAGGACTTGTTGGTGGAAGTGGCGAGGCTGGCGCGCGAAGGCCGCTTTGACTACCTGCTGATTGAGTCCACCGGCATCTCCGAGCCGCTGCCGGTCGCCGAAACCTTCACCTTTGAGCTGGAGGATGGTCAGGGGCGCAGCTTCTCGCTCTCCGATGTGGCCCGGCTGGACACGATGGTGACGGTGGTGGATGCGTACAACTTCCTGCGCGACTTCACCGAGGCGGAGGACCTGCGCGCGCGGGGCTTGGCCGCCGGCGAGGAGGATGAACGCACCATCACCGATTTGTTGGTAGAACAGGTCGAGTTCGCGAACGTCATCGTCATCAACAAAATAGACCTTGTTAGCGAGTCGGAGCTGGACAGGTTGGAGGGCATCCTGCGTCGGCTGAATCCCGATGCGCGCATTGTGCGCGCTGCGCATGGCCGCGTGCCGTTGGAAGCCGTGCTGAACACCGGCCTGTTCAGCCTTGAGAAGGCTGCCCAGGCGCCGGGTTGGCTGAAGGAGCTGCGCGGCGAACACGTGCCTGAGACGGAGGAGTACGGGGTGAGCAGCCTGGTCTATCGCGCGCGGCGGCCCTTTCACCCTCAGCGACTGTGGGAAGTGGTGAACGCCGATTGGAGCAGCACAAACGTGCTCCGCTCGAAGGGCTTCTTCTGGTTGGCCTCGCGCATGGATGAGGCCGGCTTGTGGTCACAGGCCGGCGCGCTGCTGCGCATCGCGTATGCCGGCCGGTGGTATGCGGCGACGCCGCGCGAGCAGTGGCCGGACCATGCTCGCGCCGAAGTCGAATCGCACTGGCAAGAACCCTTCGGCGACCGTCGCCAGGAGATCGTCTTCATCGGCGCCGATCTCAAGCGCGAGTTGGTGCAAGCGGTGATGGATTCCTGCCTGCTCACCGATGAGGAGATGGCCGCCGGCCCTCAGGCGTGGCGGCTCCTCGCCGACCCATTCCCAGGCTGGTGATGAGCCGCGTCGTGCTGCTTGGCGCGCGGTTAGGGCTAGATGTGACGCCGTTGGCGATATATCGCCAGGCTAACATGTTCTTAGACGACTTTTCTTGCTGTGGCGCTGCGTGCGCCTGTGGGTAAGCCCGATTCAACCGTTACCAATGCCGATCTACGTGTATGCTTGTCCCAACTGTGGGCTGGAAGTTGAAGAGCTGCGCCCCGCCGTCAAGGCCGATGATCCGCTGCGCTGTCCGGTGTGCGGCAGCCTGTGCATGCGTGGCGTAACCAACTTCTTCGTCAGCCTAGGGCGCAAGGAGAAAGATCCGACCGTGCGCAAACCGGCTCACCCACCGGGTTGCCCATGCTGCGCCCCCCGTCGTCCTAAGCCTGCGACGAAGGAGCAGACAAAGAATCCATGAGTAAGAAGTTCAAACCTATCCCTATCACGATCCTGACCGGATTTCTCGGCGCCGGCAAGACGACGCTTCTCAACCGCATCTTGAAAGGCGACCACGGCTTGCGCGTGGCCGTGTTGGTGAATGATTTCGGCGCGGTCAACATTGACGCTGAACTGATCGTAGGCGTCGAAGGGGAAACCGTCAGCTTGGCGAACGGCTGCATCTGCTGCACCATCCGCGATGATTTAGTGCGCGCTGTCCTCAACCTGCTTGAGCGCGAACCGCCGCCGGAATATATCCTCATCGAAACCAGCGGCGTCTCCGACCCGTATGCCGTAGCGCAATCGTTCTTCCTGCCTGCCCTGCGTCCCTATGTGCGGGTGGATAGCATCATCACGGTGGTAGATGCCGAGCAGATTCGTGACCTCCGCGAGGATGATGCCATGCTGGCCATAGATCAAGTGAGCGCCGCCGACATCATCGTGTTGAACAAGGTGGACTTGGTGACGCCGGAGCAGTTGCAGCAGGTGAAAGACTGGATTTACGAAGTGACGCCGCATGCGCGCATCCTAGAGACGGCCTATGGCCAGGCGCCGCTGGAATTGCTGCTCGGCGTCGGCGAGTTTGCTATCGAGAAGCTGGCCCGACGTGAGCAGCGCGACATACACACCCACGAGGTTCATGCGCGCGGCGGCGAAGGCGAGCACGACCACGCGCATGACCACGACCACGACCACCATCACGATCACACGCTGGTGTTCAACACCTGGCACTACAAGACTGATGAGCCGCTGGTGTATGAAGCGCTGTGCGATGCCGTAGATGCGCTGCCGACGACGATCTACCGCGCAAAGGGCATCGTGTATTTGAAAGAAGTCCCTGATCGCAAAGCGCTGATGCAAGTGGTCGGCCGGCGCGCCACCTTGACCATCGGCGAGCCATGGCAGACGCAAAAGCCGCGCACGCAAATCGTGGTCATCGGCAGCTACGGCGGCGTGGACGGCGAGGCCTTGCACAAGCTGTTCGACGCCTGTCGCGTCAGCGCAGTTGAGGCGGCCGGCGACGACAAGCTGCAACGTGCGCTTGAGTGGGTGCGCCGCAACTGGCCGAAGTCGTTTTCGGGTGGATGAGGAGAGGGATGGCGCATCGCATTGCCTACGTTGTGGTGACCGGCTTCCTCGGCGCGGGCAAAACCACGTTGCTGAGAAATCTGATTCGCAGCGACTTTGCCGTCGGCCGGCGCATCGCCTTCATCGTCAACGACCTGGCCGACGTGGACGTAGACGGTCAACTGCTCGCGCAAGAAGTGGGTGAAGCCGGCGTCGTAGCGCGGCTCTCGTCTGGCTGCATCTGCTGCACCATCCGCGACGAGTTCGAGGCGACCCTGCGCCAAATTATTGAGGCGCATCAGCCTGATATGGTCGTGGTCGAGAGCAGCGGGGTGACTAACCCACGGGCCGTGCTACATGGCCTCCATCATCCGCGTCTGCGGCTGGATTCGGTCATCTCTGTGATAGACGCCGAGCGCTTCCTCGAGTACATGCGCTACTCGACGGCGGTGGAGACGCAGGTGTATATGGCCGACTTTGTGTTGCTCAATAAGCGCGATCTGGTGACGCCCGAGCAACTGGCGCAGGTCGAGGCGCAGGTGCGTCGCTTCAATCGCAAGTGCGCCATCATTCCGACCCGCTACGCCGATGCGCCGCCGCGCGTGCTGTTCGGCGCGCACGCCGCATACGCCGCGCGCGACTTCGCCGCGCCGACCGACGGCCATGCGCACGACCATGACCACGACCATCTGCGCCACGATGAAATTGAAAGCGTGACGCTGCCGGCCCCTGAGTTGCTCGACGAGAACAAGCTGGCGGACTTCCTGCGCAGCGAGGCGGTGCGCGATGTATATCGCGCCAAAGGCTTCGTGCAGTTGGCCGGCGATGGCGGCCTATCGCTGTTCAACTTTGTGCCGCGCCGGTTTGGGCTAGAGCGGCTGCCCGCTGAGGCCGCCGGCGGTCAGCGCTTCATCCAGTTTATTGGGCGTAACCTTAAACAGCAAGAGGCCGTGCTGCGCGCCGGCCTGGCCGCGTGCGCAGCGTGAAGCGCGCTCGGGCGGGCGAAGCCCCGTTTACCCCCTTCTCATCTCCCTAGGCTAAAGTTGCCTATAGATGAGTGATCCCAAAATCTATGTTGCCGGCGCGATGCCAGATCGCTTGCCCGACGGCAACGAAGCGCTGATGCTGCTGCGCGCGCGCGTGGCCGAGGTCATGGCCATCGAAGAGTCGCAGGAGCTGGCCGCCGGTCAGGCCGTTGCCTTCAAGGGCCGGCTGCGCATCGGCGCGCAGGAAGCGTTCGACCGGCTCAAGGCGCGTTTCGCCGATCTAGGGTACGTGCCGTTGCTGCGCGAGAGCGACTCGCGCGAGCGCCAGGAGGTGATGGCGCTCAAAGGGAGCCTGCAAGCGCTGCTGACCCAGCGGCCATGGGTGAATTTGCTGCTGTTTCTGGCGACGGTGCTCACGACCACGCTTTTTGGCGGCATGTTTGCGGCAGCGCTCACGCTGGGCGGCGGCCTGTCCTTGTACTCGATTCTGGCGAGTGGTGTTCCGTTCTCGCTCACCCTGCTGGCCATCCTGGCTGTGCATGAGTTCGGGCACTATGTGCAGGCCCGACGGCATGGCGTGCCGGTCACGCTGCCCTATTTCATCCCGGTGCCGCTGCCGGGCACGCTTGGCACGTTTGGCGCATTCATCCAAATGCGCGGCGCGGTGGAGGACCGGCGGGCGCTGTTCGACGTCGGCATCGGCGGGCCGATTGCCGGCTTGCTGGTCGCCGTGCCGCTGTTTGTAATTGGCCTGGCTGTGGCGACGCTGGCCAACGATCCCCCGCCGCCGACGCGCTCCTATCTGATCACCCTGTTGATCGCGCTGTTCCGGCCAGAAGCCATGGACTACGGCATCATTATGAACCCAGTGCTGCTGGCGGCCCGCTTTGGCCTGGTGATCACCGCGCTCAACCTGTTGCCGGTCGGCCAGCTCGACGGCGGCCACATCGCCTATGCTGCGTTGGGTCGCCAATGGGCGCGCCGGGTTGGCCTGGCAACGGTCGCGGTCATGGCTGTGCTCGGCCTGACAGCATCGCCGACATGGCTGATCTGGATGGCCTTTGCGCTGTTCAGCGGCCTCAACCATGCTCAGCCGCTGAACGACATCACGCCGCTCGACCTGCGGCGCAACGTCGCCTTCATCGGCGCGTTCATCCTGTTCCTCTCCCTCTTCACACTCCGGCCATTTTGACGGCCAGGCGCATCGTGGTTGGCGGCGAAACGCCGGCCCGCGCCCTAGGGGACTTCTGCGCCATTACCAAGGTGGAAGGTGCGCATACTGAGATGCCGGATTTCAGATGATCCGCTAACATACAGCCTTTGTTGGCGCCCGTCCTGGTTGGCGCTTACATGTAAATCACTAAACCACAACTCAGAACTGACCATGACTTACGCTTGCATCAAGGCGTTTCTGTCCCTCATCCTTGCGCTCACCGGCTTGATAGCGCCTAGCAGCATGGCATGGGCGCAGTCGTCGTCGCCCTTCGCTGCTCCGCTGCAGCCGTTCAAGCTCGACCGCGCCCGGCAGGTGTTTATGCGCACGTGGCAGTTTATCCACGATCACTACGCCGATCCCGGGTTCAACGGCTTGGACTGGCAGGCTATCCGCGCGGAGTATGAGCCGAAGGTGCGCGCGGCGCAGACCCTGCCGGAGTTCTATAGCCTGATGGTGGAGATGGTCAGCCGGCTGAACGACGGGCACTCGACCTTCCTGCCGCCGCAACAGGCCGGCGCGCTGCAGAGCTATTGCCTGGGCAGCGGCACGGCCTCGGTCACCGGCCTGGCGGCCAGCTTGCGCCGAATGCCGGACCATAGCCTGCTGGTGTTGCAGGTCATCCCTAACTCGAAGGCTGAAACGGTGCTCAAGCCTGGTGATCGCATTGTGGCGATTGAGGGCGTCCGCCTGGATCGGGAGGACCGCGCGCATCTGCTCTATGGCCGCGCGGGCGTCGTGCGCGTCACGGTGCAGCCGCCCAACGGCGCGCCGCGCGAGGCGCCCATCGAGCGCGAGACCTATTCGACCTCGCTCATCCCGCCGCCGGTAGTTGTCCACCGCCTGCCTGGCGACATCGGCTATCTAGCGATCTATGACTTCCTTTCGTTTACTGCGTCAATGCGCGTGCGTGAGGCGCTGTTGCGCTTGCTGCGCGATGGTCGGCTGAACGGCTTGATCGTAGATATGCGCGCAAACGACGGCGGCATCATCGGGCAAATGGTGGATGTGCTCGCCTTGCTCATTGACGGCGGCCCAGCCGGCAGCTACGTCAGCCGATCGGGCGAGGAGGACGCTTACACGATTCCGCGCGGCAGGACGATTCGCGCGCTAGATGGCGTGCCGGTAGTAGTGTTAGCCGGCCCGGGGACGAACAGCTCCGGCGACATCTTCGTTGCGGTCATGCAGGCGAGCGGCCGGGCGCGTGTGGTGGGGATGCCAACGCCGGGTAACGTCGAAATGCTGCAGGCGCTACGTTTGCCCGATGGCTCGGTGTTGTGGGCGGCGGTAAAGCATTACCGTGATCCGAACGGCCGTTTCCTGGAGGGGCAGGGCGTGCAGCCTGACCGGCTGGTGAATGTTGAATGGTGGCGCTATGCGTTGGAGGACGATCCGCAGGTGAAGGCTGCCATAGCGCTGATAGCCCCAGGCCAATAAAGCGGAGGGAGTCGGTGAGGCGCTGCCCCCAGACCGGGCGAAGGCACTATCCTGGGTGGGCGGAGGGGCATCGTTCGCCCACCCCAGCGGACTTCAAAGGTCCAGCTGATCCAGGGGCTTGAGCCCATGGCGCGTGACCACGCCGGCACCAACC
>JBKBID010000027.1:0-32784 GCA_046299515.1 Thermoflexales bacterium
CGCCGAGGCGCTGCTGGAGATCGGCTTCGACGGCTTCGGCTACGGCGGATGGCCGCTGGACGGCGAAGGCGCACTCCTGCATGACATCGTCGCTTATACGCGCGCGCTCGTCCCGCGCGCGCTGCCCATGCACGCCCTGGGCATTGGCCATCCCGATAGCGTCATCGCCTGCGCGCGCATGGGCTACGACTTGTTCGACTGCACCCTGCCCACGCGCGACGCCCGACGCGGCCGACTGTTGACCTTCAACCAGCCGCCTCATGAGACGCGCTTCGAGGGTCGGTGGTGGTCCTACCTCTACATCGGCGACGATAAGCACATCAAGTCGAGCGCGCCGGTCTGCGAGTACTGCGACTGCCCGACCTGCCGGCGCTACTCGCGCGGCTACCTGCATCACCTCTTCAAGGTCAAAGATGCGGCATACTTGCGATTGGCGACGCTGCACAACCTGCGCTTCATGACGCAGTTGATGGCGCGTCTGCGCGAGCTGACATGACGCGCGAGGATGCCCGGCTGGATGAGCTGGTCGCGCAAGTGCGCGCCGGCCGCAAATACAGCGCGATCGGCGCAGCGCTCGTGCGGCGCATCGGCGCTGCGGAGCTGCGCAAGCGCGCGACGCTCCAAGACGCCATCAAAGCGACCAAGAAGGCGCTGCACCAGGCCGCCGGCCTGTATCTCGCCGACGCGCGCCCGCCCTACGACGCATGGCTGCGTCAGATCATCCAAGCGCCGGACGACGCCGCGCGGCGCGCCGTGTTGCGATCCATCATGAACCACCACGCCTCAACGCGCGAGCGACTCCCCATCCTGGATGCGTTCTATGCGCGCGTGCTTGCCGATGTTGGCCCGGCGCGCTCGGTGCTCGACCTGGCCTGCGGCTTGAACCCGCTGAGCCTGCCGTGGATGCCGCTGGCCGCCGGCGCGACATACCATGCCGTAGACATCTACGAGGACCTGGCAGACTTTCTGCAGGCGACTCTGGCGGCGCTCGGCGTAGCAGGCAAGGCCGAGGCCCGCGACGTGATCGCCGACTGCCCCACCGACGCAGCCGACGTCGCCCTGTTGCTCAAGGCGCTCCCCTGCCTGGAACAGCTCGACAAAGCCGCCGGCGCAGCCATCCTGGATACAATCAACGCGCGCTGCATCGTCGTCTCGTTCCCTACGCGGACGGTGGGCGGCCGGAACGTCGGCATGCGCGAGCATTACGCGGCGCGCTTCGCGGCGATGGTCGCCGACCGGCCCTGGCGCGTCGAGCGCATCGAGTTCGCGGGCGAACTCGTCTTCCGCCTGACGCGATAGGGCGCGCGACCCAGCGCATCCGAGGACATCCATGATCGCAGTAATTGACTACGGCGCAGGCAACCTGCGCAATGTGTGCAAAGCGCTGGAACACGTCGGCGCCGAACTTACGCTGACCGACGACCGGCGCGAACTGGAGCGCGCCGACAAATTGGTGCTGCCCGGCGTGGGCGCATTCGCCGATTGCCAACGCGGCCTGAAGGCGCGCGGCCTGTTTGAACCGCTGCGCGCGCTGGCGCTGGCCGGCAAGCCACTGCTCGGCATCTGCGTCGGCATGCAACTGCTGTTCGAGGTCGGCGAGGAGATGGGCGAGTGGGAAGGGCTCGGCTTGCTCCCCGGCCGCGTTGTCCGCTTCCGCTTCTCGACGCAAAACAACACCGCAAACGCCGAGGGCGAACTCCGGCTCAAAATCCCGCACATCGGCTGGAATCAGTTGTGGCTGAAACAGCCCGACCATCCGCTGCTGGCCGGCATACGCGATGGCGATTACGCTTACTTCGTCCACTCTTACCACCCGCAAGTTGCCGATCCGGCGCATGTGCTGGCGGCCACCGACTACGGCTACCTGTTTCCGTCGGTGGTCGCGCGGGGCAACGTTTGGGGCATCCAGTTCCACCCGGAGAAGAGCCAGGACGTCGGCTTGCGCCTGTTGAGGAATTTCGTGGCGTGGCCGGCGCACGACGCAACGATCGGCGATGTCCATGGGAGGAGCAAGCATGTTCACGATCTATCCGGCCATTGACCTGCGCGACGGGCGCGTCGTGCGCCTGTTGCGGGGCGACCCGTCGCAGCAGATCACGTATTCGGATGACCCATCGGCCGTCGCGGCGCGCTGGGCGAGCGAGGGGGCGACCTGGCTGCACGTGGTCAACCTGGACGGCGCGCTCGGCGATCAGACCGCAGGGCGCGCCAATCGCCGCGCGTTGCAGGACGTGCGACGCAGCGTGAGCGCAAAGCTCCAGTTCGGCGGCGGCTTGCGGGACATCAACGATGTGCAGGCCGCCTTCGACGTCGGCGCCGACCGCGTGGTGCTGGGCACCGCTGCTGTGGAGAACCCGAAGCTCGTGGCCGACGCGCTCGCTCGGTTCGGGCCGGAGCGCGTTGTCGTCGGCCTGGACTCACGCGATGGCATCATCGTCACGCGCGGCTGGCAACATGCCACACAGATGACGGCGATTGAGCTGGGTTCGCTCATGCGAGAGATGGGGGTCATTCACGCCCTCTACACGGAAGTCGGACGCGACGGCATGATGGCCGGCGTTGCGGCCGAGCTGACGGCAGCCCTGGCGCAGTTGACCGGCCTCCAAGTCATCGCCTCCGGCGGGGTGCGCAACCGGGACGACATCCATGAGTTGCTGCAATACGCGTCGCGCGGCGTATCAGGCGTGATCGTCGGGCGCGCGCTCTACGAGGGCGCATTGTCGCTCAGGGAAGCATTGCAAATGATCGTCGCAGAAGGGTGAGCCGGTATGCTGGCCAAGCGCATCATCCCATGTTTCGACGTAGCCAACGGGCGGGTGGTCAAGGGGGTGAACTTCGTCAACCTGCGCGACGCAGGCGACCCGGTGGAGCAAGCCGGCATTTACAACGACGAGCGCGCCGACGAACTGGTCTTCCTCGACATCATGGCCTCGCACGAAGGACGCGGCACGACCGTCGAGATGGCGCGCCGCGTGGCGGACGAGGTGTTCATCCCCTTCACCATCGGCGGCGGCATCCGCTCGGCCGACGACTTCCGCACGCTGCTGCTGGCCGGCGCCGACAAATGCTCGATCAACAGCGCTGCCGTGCGCAACCCCGATTTGATCAACGAGGCGGCGTGGCGCTTCGGGGCGCAGTGCGTGGTGGTGGCCATAGACGCCCGACGCGATGGCGACGGTTGGAAGGTGTATCTGAACGGCGGCCGCGTGCCGACCGACCTGGACGCTGTCGCATGGGCGCAGGAGGCCGAACGGCGCGGCGCCGGCGAAATCCTGCTAACCAGCATGGACGCCGACGGCACACAGGACGGCTACGACCTGCCGCTGTTGCGCGCAATTTGCGACGCCGTGAACATCCCGGTCATCGCCTCCGGCGGGGCCGGCAAGCTCGAACACTTCTACGAGGCGATCCAGGCCGGCGCCAGCGCAGTGCTGGCCGCTTCGGTCTTCCACTACAAAACTTTTAGCATAGGCGAGGTGAAACGCTATTTGGCCGGTCGAGGCGTGCCTGTGCGCCTGTGAGTTTGACTTTAAGCCAGCCTGGTCTAATCTCTATGTCGTTAGTAGAACGCGTTCGGCAGCACTGCAGCGCAGCAGAACGAATGACGTTCGATGAAGCATGAGCAAGCCCGGCAGCAAGTACTACCCCCTGTTCGCATACCTGCACGAGCGCGATCAGGATGAGGTCACCTTGACCTTCGCGCAAATTGAGAAGATTCTAGGCAAGCCTCTGCCGGAAGGCGCGCGCATCGAGCGCGGGTGGTGGAGCAACCGCCGGAGCGCCTCCCCACAGGCGAAGGCCTGGCTGGACGCCGGTTACAAAGTGGCGGCGGTGGATCTGCAGCGCAGACAGGTCGTGTTCGCCGTCCCGGCCAAACTGGCCAGCCGCTACGTCGTGGAACGCGACGGCGACACGATCCTCTGGAACGCCGGCCTGATCAAGGCGCTGCGCGAGCACATGAACATGAGCCAGGCCCAGTTCGCGCGCGTGCTGGGCGTGCGCCAACAAACGGTCAGCGAGTGGGAGACCGGCGCCTATGCGCCCACGCGCGCAACTTCCAAACATCTCACCCTCGTGGCCGAGCGCGCCGGCTTCCGCTACGGCGCCGATTTGTAGGCATCCCCGCGCCGATCTGCGCGCTGCGCAACGCATCGCCCCATCCGCCGGGTTGCTGACCTGGCCGGATCGCACCCCTTCGCGCGCAACAGCAGTTGACGCAGTGCCGATACCGTGTATAATGTTGAAAACACGGTAACGAAAGAGCCGAGGAGTGCCATGACCAATCCCGACTTCAACCCGCGCGCGCTTTTCATCTCCGCCGACGGCATGTTGTATTCCGATTCGCTGATCTGCTCCGGCCTGTTGCCGGCCAAACTCGGCGGCAAGCCTTGCCCCTTCGCGCAAGACAAGCACATGCCAAGGCCGCGCCCGCTCGACCCGACAGACCAGGAATACAACCCCGCGCGAGGCAAGCCAGGCGAGCTGTGCCCGCCCTGCGCCGTGCTGCACGTCGGCGCGCTGGACGACTGGGAAGAACACGAGCAGCTTCACCTGCCGGAGGAAGTGTTACCGTTGCGGCTGTTTCAGTGTCGCCAGGCCTTCTGGCTGATCGTGCCCGGCCTCTACAACGACGAACCGACGCGGCTCATCCTGCCCAAGTTCGGCGCAAGCGATGCCCACAGCGAGGAGGAAGACGGCGCTTAGGATGGATGACTGCGCCGCTATAATCCCGCGCGAGGTTGCGACGCGGCCAGCTTGGCCCATGGCGCAGCGAAACGTGTTTCAACTGAAATTCGACGCCCTCGGCTTGATCCCCGCCATCGTTCAGGATGGCTTGACCGGCCGCGTGCTGATGCTGGGCTGGATGAACGAGGAGGCGCTGCGGCGCACGTTGAACACCGGCGAGGTGTGGTTCTGGTCGCGCAGCCGGCAAACGCTGTGGCACAAGGGCGAAACCAGCGGCAACGTGCTGCGCGTGCGCGAAGTGCGCGCCGATTGTGACGCCGATTGCCTGCTCGTCCGCGCCGAGCCGGCCGGCCCGACGTGCCACACCGGCCGCGAGAGCTGCTTCTGGCAGGACGTGAACGGCAACGTGCTCCAACCCCCGCCGGCCGGTTTTCTCGATGAACTGGCCGAGATCGTGCAGTCGCGCCGCGTCGCCGCGCCAGAAGAAAGCTACACGGCGCGGCTGTTTGCGCAAGGCCGCCTGAAGATCGCCCAAAAAGTGGGTGAAGAGGGACTAGAAACGGCGTTGGCCGGCGTCGCACAGGATGAAGACCGGCTGATCGAAGAAAGCGCCGATCTGCTCTTCCACCTGCTCGTGTTGTTGAATGAGCGCGGCGTGGCGCTGCGCGACGTGTTGGCCCGGCTGGCCGAGCGGCACACGCGGGCGACGCAAGCGCAATAACGCTCTTCCAGACCCGGCGAACTCGCGGTATGATTGGCGTCGGGGCCGTTAGCTCAGCCTGGCAGAGCAGGGGACTTTTAATCCTCGTGTCGCAGGTTCGAATCCTGCACGGCTCATCAATTCGGCCAGACCGGGCATCAGCATTAGGCGCGCGCGTCCCGCTAACCCACCGTCCTCGGTCGGCGCATTGTGCATCAGAGGCTGCGCCCGGATCGCACAGCAATCACGCGCTCCACCGGCGGCCGGTCGGCCTGATCCACGCCGACGTGGCTGAGCGCAATGCGCCCCTGTGCATCCACGACGAAGTCGCCGCCGCGCTGCAACAGGTCCTAAGATGCTGGCCGCAGGCATGCTGGTCTACGCGCTGGGCGCGCTCATGGGCGCACATGCTACCGGGAGAGGCGCGATGGTCATCGGCAGCCGTCAGCTTGGTCGTGCCGCTGGCGGCTAACCTTTGCGCGCACTTCGCCGATGAATATGCTGACCGCGACACCGGCGCCCTGAGCCAGCGCACATGGTTCTCCGGCGGGAGTGGCGTGCTGCCTTCCGGTTTGGTTGCGCCGGCGTTTGCCTTGCGCGCCGCCCCTTGCGCGCTCCTCGCAGGTGCCATGGCTACGGCACTCGGCTGGTTATCGCCCGCTGCATTCGCCATCCTCTTGCTTGGCCTCCTTGGCGGATGGTGCTACTCCATGCCGCCGCTAGCGCTTGAGCGGCGCGGGGTGGGGGAACTCGCCAACGCCAACGCCATGGCGCGCCGGCTGGCCGACCGCTTGCGCGATGTGGTCGAGATCGGCCTATCCCGTGCAGGCGAACGCGGTATTCGCCATCGCGCCCAGGCGCCAACTGGCTGCCCTGCGCGAGCACAGTTTCTTCTACGAATGGGCCGACTTGGATGAAGAACGTGCAATTGTGCGCTGGATGTGCGCATGGGATACCTCAGCCGAAGACGTAGATGCATTCGCGGCGCACGTCGCCAGGGTGCTGCGCCCCGCATAGCGCGTGCGCGCCCAAATGAGAGGGGCGAATGCGCTCGGTCTCAAAGGCGCGTGTAACGCCAGCTCACGGGCTGCCCGTTTTCGTAGGGCATCACGCCGTGGAAAGGGCGAGGGTCGTCGTCGAAGACGAGCGGCAGGAAGTGCCGGTCGCCCGGCCACATGGGGAGCGCAGCCTGGTTGCGCGTCTGTGGGTCGTCCGAACAGGCGTCCAGCAAGCGCCGGAGCGGCGTCCACACCAGCGCGCCTTCGTGATTGCGCGCAACCGGCTCGCCGGCAAACTCACTGATCAAAAAGACGAAGCCGAGCCAGTCTTCGCCGTTTGGGCCAAAACCGGGCCAACTGATGCTGCCGCGCAACTGCATCGCAGCGACCTCGATGCCGGCCTCTTCGCGGATCTCGCGCCTCATGCACGCTGCGACATCTTCATCGCGCTCCATTTTGCCGCCCAGGCCGTTATATTTGCCGAAGGCCTGATCATCAGGGCGCGCGTTTCGGTGAATCATCAGCACGAATTGCCGATCCGGCGAAAGGACGTAGCCCAGTGTGCCGACGATCGGGGTGTATGGCATAGATGACCGATGAGGCGCGGCTGCAGCGCTATGGCTTAGTCGCCAAGGGAAACTCGAACTTCTTTTGGCGGCTTTCCAGGTCAACTGCCGTCAACTTAATATCGCCGTCGAAGAGCGGCACGAGCAACGTGCCATTCGCGTAAGCCGGCGTGGAGAGCAACCGCCGCACCAGGCCATTCTCCAGCACGCGCACAGGGGATGCGCTGTTGGCATCGGCGCCGGGCCGGCGGTCGAAACTGTAGAGGTAAGTGTCGCTCGACACAACGTAGAGCTTGTCGCCGACGATGACCGGCTGAGCGCGGATCGCGCCGCCCACCTGTGACCGCCAGATCACGTTGCCGTTGCGCCGGTCAATGGCGTACACCCCGCCCTTCACATCGCCGACAAAAATCTCGTCGCCGTCGAGCAGCGGATCGCACCAGACCCAGCCGCCTAGCCGCTCTGGCGAGCGCCAGACCTGCGCGCCGGTCTCGGCATCCACAGCGTACATGTGCTGGTCGAATGAGCCGAAGTACAACACGCCGTCAGCCATGGCCGGGTGCGAGGCGATCGAAGCGCCGGCGCTGAAAGTCCACAGCAGCTTGCCGGTGGCCGCGTCGAGCGCATACAGATTGTGGTCGAGCGACGGCTGGAAGACTTTGCCGTTCGCCACCAGCGGGCGCACCCACAGCTTATCCTGCGCGGTGAACTTCCACGCCAGCTTCGGCTCGCCGCCGTCGAGCTGCGCTGGGTCGAGCGCGTAGAGTGTGTTGTCGCCGTTCGGCGCAAAGATCAGCTTGCCGTCGGTGCTGGCGCCGTCGGTGTATTCGCGCTGACCGCCGGAGAAACGCCACAGCTCCGCGCCATTGTCGGCGGAGAGCGCGTAGAGGCGATGGCTGGCGCGGCCGTTCAAGCCGACCGTCTCACCTACGATGATGGCGTTGCCGAATTTCAACGGCGGGCCGGCGAACGGGCCAGGGCGCGCGCTATCATTCCCTTCGGTCGCCGGGAACATCCACTTTTGCGCGCCGGTGGCCGAATCGAACTTATATACATGTAAGTTGCTGGCCAAGTAGGCATCCGCTCCGTCAAGCGTGAGGCCGGGAAAGGAGGTGGGCGAGATTTGGCCGCCACAAGCGCTCAGCGCCAGGGCTGCGGCCGCGACAAACAGCAAGTTGCGCAGTTTGCTTTTCATGTTCGGTTCAGATGCTCAGGGAACCGGATCGTATCCGCCAGGATGGAAGGGATGGCAGCGCGCAATGCGTCTGACGCCGAGCCATAGCCCTTTCAAAGCGCCATACTTGGCAATGGCCTGCAGCGTGTATTCGCTGCATGTAGGATAGAAGCGGCACGATGGCGGGAGCGCCGGAGAGATCGCAAGCTGGTAAAAACGAATCGCCCCGATCATCAGCCGGTCGAGCAGCGCCTGCTTGACGCGCGCGCGTTGCGAGTAAGCCTCCAGCGTCACTTCGCGGTAGGCGTCGTTCGTATCAGTTGAGCTTTGTTCAGCAGCCACAGTAGCTCCTCTTGCACCTGCTGCATGCGCGCCGACTCGGCGATGATGGACGGTTGCGCGACCAGCACAATATCCCAGCCGGGAGCGATTGAATCGGACAGATGGCGCATCGCTTCTCGCAACAACCGGCGCGCGCGGTTGCGCTTCACGGCGCCGCCAACTGACCGCGCGGTGATGTAGCCGACCCGCGTCCGTGACACGTGGGACTCATCGGCCTGCGCCGGCGCGCGGGCGACGTTCAACACGCAGTATTTGCCGCGCCACCGCACGCCCTCGCGACGCACCCGCTCGAAGTCCTCCTTCCTCGCCAGCCGCTCCAACAGGTTACTTGCGGGTTACTTGCTGCCCTCTGTGCCGCGCTTGCTCTTAGCGGGGGAATACACCGCGTTCCAATCCACTTTCTTGACGTGGTTGTTCGCCGACACGGTCAACACTTTGCGCCCTTTCGCGCGGCGCGCAGCGAGCACCTTGCGGCCGCTCTTGGTTGACATGCGCGCCCGGAAGCCGTGCACGCGCACGCGGCGGCGCTTCTTCGGTTGATATGTTCGCTTTGGCATCTCGTGCTACTCCTCTTGCTCAGTCATTCAAACTTACCGAAGGCGTGCGGCAGACGCCCACCCTTTGGCAAAAGTCCAGAAACGAAGCCCGCGGATTATACCGAAGTTGAGGAGCGCTACGCCGAGCTGTGCGGCGACGCCAAGCGCGAGACGACGTGGCGCGGATCGTCTAACACGCGGGGGCACGGCACGCCGGTAAACGCCGCACAGGCCGGCGCCGGATCAGGCAAGTGCGGCAATAAAGCGCGCGTGTGACACAGAGACAGGCCGACGACGTTGAGCGGGCAGCCGCGAATCTGTGCAATGGGCTGGAAGGAGGGATGCTGCGCAGCATAACCGCCGGCCTTGTCGAACGGATCGCCGGTGGCGATGTAGGCCTCGATCTCGTCATCGCGGTAATTGCGCATTTCGACTTGCGACGAAACGATGTCAAGGCGTTCATGACTGCTCCAGCGTATCACAATGGCCGACTGAACCCGGTGGACGCGCCCGCGCAGGCGGCGCAGCATCATGCGCGCTTCGTCGGCGTCGGACGGTTTGTTCAACATCTCGCCGTCTAGCAACACGGTGGTGTCACAGGCGATGATGATGGCGTCGGCAGACGAAGGTTGCGGCTGAGAGGCCAGCTGCGGCGGGTCGCTCGTGGCGCGTCCGACGGACGGCCGCTCAGCCTGGGCCGCGCAAGCGCCAAGCGCCAGTCGCTCCTGCGCCGCGCGGGCCTTCTCGCGGGTGATGCGGCGCTGGGTCTCGAGCGGCGTCTCGCCCGGCAGCGGCGTCTCATCCACATCCGCCGGACACACCTGGAAGGCCACCCCTAGCATGCGGAGCAACTCTCGTCGGCGAGGCGAGGCCGAGGCCAGGACGATGGGAGCGCGCGGATTGGGGATGAGCAGTCGAGAGGGGTCGTCCATGGCAATCGCTCAAGCCGCCGCTCGCCTCTGCGGTTGGTCAGATGAATTCGGTGCGCTTAAGCACGTCAATGTTTTCGAGCGCGCGGCCTGTGCCGAGGGCCACGCAGGCGATCGGCGCATCGGCGACATAGGCCGGGATGCCGGTCTCGCGGGTGAGGAATTCATCAAGCTTGTGCAACAGGGCCGTGCCGCCGGTCAGCGCCATGCCCCGGTCAATGATGTCGGACGCCAGCTCGGGCGGCGTGCGCTCCAGCACCGACTTCACGCATGCGGAGATTTGGGCCAGCGGCTCCTGTAGCGCCTCAACGACCTCGTTGGTCGAAAGCTCGATCGTGCGCGGTAGGCCGGTGACCTGATCGCGCCCCTGCACCTGCATATACATCTCCTCTTCCAGCGGGAGCGCGCTGCCGATGTTGATCTTGATCTCTTCTGCGGTCGGTTCGCCGATGGCCAGGTTGTACTTGCGGCGGACGAAGTTCTGAATAGCAGCGTCGAGTTTAAGGCCGCCGACGCGCACAGAGTTAGCGACGACGATGCCGTTCATCGAGACGACCGCAGCCTCGGCAGTGCCGCCGCCGATATCTACAACCAAATTCCCCGTCGCAGTATCCACCGGCAAGCCTGCGCCGTATGCAGCGGCCAACGGCTCGCGGATTGGAAAGACCTCGCCGGCGCCGGCCTCAATAGCCGCCTCGCGCACCGCGCGGCGTTCGACGCTGGTCACGCCATAGGGCACGCCGATGACCACGCGCGGCGGGAAGAGGCTGAAGCCCTTCGCTTTGTTGACGAAATGCTGGAGCATCCGCTGGGTCACCTGGTAGTCGGCGATCACGCCATCGCGCAGCGGCCGGGCGACTTCGATCTCGTCCGGCGTGCGGCCGTACATCTGGCGCGCCTCTTCGCCGACTTCCACAACCGTCTCCTCGCGCGAGAGAATAGCGACGACAGAGGGCTCTTGGATCACAATGCCCTTGCCTCGCACATACACCAACACGTTGACGGTGCCGAGGTCTATGCCGATCTCTGCCCGAAGGATGCTCATGACGGTCTGACGTTTCGTGAATCTTGCAGCGCGCCGGCGAGCTCGCCGACGCCTCGCACAGGGCGCACGGCAATGCGCTCGGCGTCAGTTGTGCGACTCGCCGCGATGGGTGCGCCGACGCATGGCCACGTTTAAGCGCACCGTGCTCCGGCGCAGCGCCGCCTCGAGCTTGAACAAGTCTTCCTTGTTCGGCGGCGGGTTCTTCAGCAACTCTTCAGCGCGTGCGCGGGCGGCTTCGGCGCGGGCGATGTCAATCTCATCGGCGCGCTCGGCGCTGTCGGCCAGGATGATCACGCGGTTATTGTGGATATCCACGAAACCGCCGCCGATGGCGAACTCCTGCACTTCGTCGCCGATTTTGACGCGCAGCTCGCCCGGCTTCAGCGTAGAGAGCACCGGCGCGTGATGCGGCAATACGCCCATCACACCGCCGGCGCCGGGGACGGTCACCATATCCACATCGCCGCTGAATACGGTGCGCTCGCTTGTGACGATTTCTAGATGCAACGGCATAGGCGGATTGAGCATTGAGGATTGAGAAGGCCGCGGGGCCGGCGGCGGCTCATCTCAATCCTCAATGCGGCTTGCTCAGTTCTGTTCGGCGCGGGCCTTCTCGTATTCCTCCCACACCTCATCAATCTTGCCCTTCATCAGGAAGAAGCTCTCCGGCACCTCGTCTAGCTCGCCCTTCAGAATGCGGTCAAAGCCGTCCACGGTGTCCTTGATCTTCACGTAGCGCCCATCGCGGCCGGTGAAGGCCTTGGCCACGAACATCGGCTGGCTGAAGAAGCGCTCGATCTTGCGCGCGCGGGCGACCAGGATTTTGTCGTCTTCGCTCAGCTCGTCCACGCCGAGGATCGCGATGATGTCCTGCAAGTCTTTGTAGCGCTGCAGCGTGCGCTGCACCTCGCGCGCCACGCGGTAGTGGTCGGGGCCGACGATGTTCGGATCGAGGATGCGGCTGGTGCTGGCCAGCGGATCCACGGCCGGGAAGATGCCCTTCTCGGCAATCGAGCGCTCCAGGTTAACCGTCGCGTCCAGATGGGCGAAAGTGGCCACCGGCGCCGGGTCGGAATAGTCGTCGGCGGGCACGTAGACCGCTTGCATCGAGGTGATCGAGCCGCGCTTGGTGGACGTGATGCGCTCTTGCAACTGGCCCATCTCGGTCGCCAGCGTGGGCTGGTAACCCACGGCTGAAGGCATGCGGCCCAGCAGCGCCGATACTTCCGAGCCGCTCATCACGAATCGGAAGATGTTGTCAATGAACAGCAGCACGTCGCGGCCCTCGTCGCGGAAGTACTCGGCCATGGTCAGGCCGGTGAGGGCCACGCGCAGGCGCACGCCGGCTGGCTCGTTCATCTGGCCAAACACCATCACCAGCGAGTCAATCACGCCGGCCTCGTTCATTTCCTTGTAGAGCTGCGTGCCCTCGCGGGTGCGCTCGCCCACGCCGGCGAACACCGAGTAGCCGTTGTGGAACTTGGCGATGGAGTTGATCAACTCCTGGATGGTCACCGTCTTGCCCACCCCGGCGCCGCCGAAGATGCCGGTCTTGCCACCTTTGGTGAAGGGGGCGATCAGGTCGATCACTTTGATGCCGGTTTCCAGCATCTCGACCGAGCCTTTCTGCTCATCGAACGAAGGCGGGGGGCGATGGATCGGGTATTTCAGCTCGGTCTGCGGCGCGGGCCGGCCGTCAATCGGGTCGCCCAGCACGTTGAAGATGCGCCCAAGCGTGGCCGGGCCGACAGGCACGCTGATCGGCCCGCCTAACGCGCGCGCCGTCTCGCCGCGACGCAAACCGTCGGTTGTATCCATCGCCACGGTGCGCACCACATCATTACCCAGGTGCTGTTGCACCTCTAGCACCAACCGCCCTTCAGGGCGCTCGATTTCGAGGGCGTCGTAAATCTCAGGAAGATGCTCCGGCGGGAACTGGACATCCACCACGCCGCCGCGAATGGCAATCACCTTGCCGACGACCGTTCCGTTGCCGCTTCCATTCTGTTTCGACATGCTCTTTGCTCCGCTTGATATTCAATCGCGTCTCGTTATCTGGCTTCTAGCACCACATACACGGGCAGGCCGCTCCGCTCATGCGCGATGAAGGTTTCGACGACCTGCCGGCCCATCCGATTCGCGATTTCGGTGAAATCTTGGCGGCGATTATAAACGGCAAATCGCTCCCACAGCACAATGTAGCGTCGGTTGGGGTCCTGCAACATCTGGGCGGCGCGCTGTCGAAAGCCCTCGTCGGCCTGCTCGGAGAAGCCGAAGATCTCTACCGGCCGCACGCGGTCTGCCGTCAGCACGCGCAAGTTCTTCTCGATGCCCCAATCCAGCGCGACCGGCTGATGCACCGCATTGGCTTCCAGCCAATCGGCCAATTTGTAGATCGCGTCGGAGAAGCGCCCCGCGCCGCCGGTGCGCGCCAGGGTCGCGTGGTGCTGCTCATTGACCCACACATCGCGGCTGAAAGGCAGCGCCACCAGCGCGCAGGCAAACATCGCGGCAAAAAAGTTGCGCGTCGCATGGCGTGACGCATCCCACAGGCCACGTGGCACAAGCCGAGCGGCGCCCTCCGCCAGCCACACGGCCGCGCAAGCCACCACCCACTGCGGCAGGGGCAGCATGATGAACTGGTGAGTGGACCACAAGCCGGAGACGGTGAACGCGCCCAACACGACCAGGGCGGCGATGCTCGCCAGCGCCGCGAAGAATCGGCGCGACTCATCGCGCTTGCCCTGTCCCTCCGGCGGCAAGTCGCCCAAGCCGCGCCCACGCACAACGGCCAAAATAGCGCCGACGACCGCGCTGAGGATCAACGCCGGCATGGCGTAGACGTTGCCGAACGGCACGCCGTTGTACCAGAAGTAGCTGCCGTCCACGAACACGCGCGCGTCGTCAATCGCTTTCCGGATGTTGTGGAAGAAATCCAGGTTGTTCACGCCGAATTGCTGCGTCGGCCGCGCGAGCGAGTCGAGCAGGAGCGTGACCGTCCACGGCTGCCCATCGCGGATCAGGCCGACCAGGTTGTAGTAGATCAGCGGAGACGCGCCGAGCAGCGCGCCGACCGCCGCCCACCCCAGCGCCGGCGCAAGCGCGGCCAGGTGTTCCCGCTGGCTTTGTATGCGACGCGCCGCGCGGCTGCGCGTGAACAACATCACCGCGCCGATGACCATCAGCACGATGGCCCAGCGCAGGAACAACAACTTGGCCCATAGTCCCAGGCCGATCAGCGCGCCGGCGCTCAACGCCGGCAACCAAGAACACGAAAACGCGCCGCGCCGCGTCGCGCTCGGCCCGCGGTTCTCGCCGCTCGGCCCCCGACTCTCCCTGCGGATCGCCTCGTCGAGCAACAAGAGCGAGCCAAGCGAGAACACCGTCATCACGCTCGTCACGCTGATGCCCTGCCGACTGAACCAAATGAAGGAGGGATTGACTGCCAGCAGCAACGCAGCCAAGCCGGCGACGCCGTAGCCAAACCACCGGCGCGCCAGCAACCAGGCCAGCGCGATGGTGACGCAGGAGAAGAAGATGGGCTGCGCGCGCGCCGCCACATAGCCCGGCCCAAATAGCCCCATGAAGGGCAAGGTCAGGTATCCGCCCAGGCTCCCCATGTAGTCGAGCAACATGACCGGGAAACGGCCGACGCCGATGCCGCGCAGCAATTCCGGCTGTCGGCCCTGCATCACGTCCAGCATCGGCGCCAGGTCGAGCGCCTCGTCGTAATAGAAGCCGGGCAGATGCAGTTGGCGCAGTGAGAAGGCCAGGAAGAGGGCAACTGCGACGACAAGCGGAGCATCGCGCGCGACTCGCGCCGCGAGGTCAACTAATTTTGCCGACTTGTCCGTTGTAGGTGCGGCTTGCACAAGATCCATGATGCGCAGGTGCGCAGGCGGCAACCGTAGCGCGATCCGCTGGGCCGGCGGCTTATGCCAGCACGACGGCCCTTGCACGGGGTCAACGGCAGGCCGGATGATCCCGTTCCAGGTCTGCTCACAGAGCGCCGCCGGCGGGCATCCCTAAGGCTTTGGCTGCCTCCTGCATGGCCTGGCGCAGCGCCTCGGCGCCGCCGGCGATGTCGAGCAGTTCATTGGTGATGCCGGCCTGGCGCGCCTTGTTGTAACTGAGCGTATAGGTCACGATCAAGTCCGACGCATTGTCGGTGGCGTTGCGCATGGCGATGCGCTGAGCGGTGTAAAAGCTGGCCAGCGATTCGAGCACCGCCTGATACACCTGCATCTCGGTCAGGCGCGGGAGGAGCGTATTCAGGATCTCCGCCGGCCCCGGCTCGAATTCATAGGCCGGGCGCGGCCCGCTGTGCGCTTGATCTGGCGTGATCGCTTCTGGCGCCAGGGGCAAAAGCCGTTTGATGACCGGCTTCTGCTGGGTGGCGCTGATGAACTCGGTGTAGATCAGATACACCTCGTCCACGGCGCCGCTGAGGAAGTCGTCAATCGCAGCGCGCGTCGCGGGCGTCGTGTCCAGGAGGGTTGGGCGCGCCGGCATGCCGGAGAAGTCCGCGGCGATCTTGCCGCCGCGCCGGTAGATAAAGTCGCGCCCCTTCTTGCCGATGGTGATGTAGCGCACCGGCTTGCCATAGTCGCGCGCAAAGTTGAACGCCGCGCGAGAGACGTTGCTGTTGAATGCGCCGGCCAGACCGCGGTCGCCGGAGATCAAGATGATGGCGGCGCTGTTGACCTGTTCGCGATTGGTGAGCAGCGGGTGCTTCGTCTCGCCGCCGGCCAGCGACGCGACGCTGGCGAGCAAATCGCGCGCGCGCTGCGAATACGGGCGCGTCGCTTCGACCATCTGTTGCGCGCGCCGCACGCGGCCGGCCGCCACGCTCTCCAGCGCTTTGGTGATCTGCCGGACGTTCTTGACGCTGCGAATGCGCCGCTTGATTTCTCGTGCTGTAGCCATCGTTGATGTGTGAGCGCTAAGAGCTGAGAGTCAAGAATCCAGAGTCCAGAGTCCAGAGTCCAGAGCCCAGAGTCCAGAGTCCAGAGTCCAGAGTCCAGTTGGCTCTTAGTTGAAGGTGCGGTTGAACGCCTCAATTGCGCTGCGCAGCTTGGCGATATTCTCGTCGCTGATGCGCTTCTCCGTCATGATGCCGTTCACCAGGTCCGGGTAGCTCATCTCGATGTACTTGATGAACTGTTGCTCCCAATCCTGGATGCGGTTGACCGGGATCTTGTCGAGGTAGCCATTCGTGCCGGCGAAGATCGCCACCACTTGCGCCCACAGCGGGCGCGGCTCATACTGCTTCTGCTTAAGCAGTTCCGTCATGCGTCGGCCGCGCTCCAGCAGTTGCAGGGTGGTCTTGTCCACGTCGCTGCCAAACGTGGCAAACGCCTGTAGCTCGCGGAACTGCGCCAGGTCGAGCTTAAGGCGGCTGGCCACCTGCTTCATGGCGCGGGTTTGTGCGTCGCCCCCCACCCGGCTGACGCTGATGCCGACGTTGATGGCCGGGCGAATGCCGGCGTTGAACAGGTCGGTCTCCAGGAAGAGCTGGCCATCGGTGATCGAGATCACGTTGGTGGGAATGTAGGCCGATACGTCGCCGAGCTGCGTTTCGATGATGGGCAGCGCGGTCAGCGAGCCGCCGGTGCGCGGGTTCTTGACCAGCTTGTATTTCTTGCCGGTCTCGGCGGCCAGCGCCTTCATGTCGTGCTTAGCCGTCTCCTCGCCGATGGCGCCGTCGTACATCTTGCCGTTGGCGCTGTGGCCGTCGCCCCAATCATCGCTGTCGTCGGCCTCGCGGATCACCCATTGATAAGCCAGGCGGGCGGCGCGTTCGAGCAGGCGCGAGTGCAGATAGAAAATGTCGCCGGGATAGGCTTCGCGAGCCGGCGGGCGGCGCAACAACAGCGAGACCTGGCGATATGCGTAGGCGTGCTTGGTCAGGTCGTCGTACACGCAAAGCGCGTCGTTGATGAACTGGCCGCCGATGGTCACGCCGTTCTCCATGATCTCTTCGCCCATGGCGCAGCCGGCATAGGGCGCGATGTACTGCAGCGTGGCCGAATCGGCCGCCGAAGCGACGACGACGATGGTGTAGTCCATCGCGCCGTATTGCTCCAGCGTGCTGACCACGCGCGCCACCTGCGCCAACTTCTGGCCGATGGCCACGTAGATGCAGACAACGCCCTTGCCTTTCTGGTTGATGATCGTGTCAATGCAGACGGCCGTCTTGCCGGTGCTGCGGTCGCCGATGATCAGCTCGCGCTGGCCGCGGCCAATCGGGATGAGCGCGTCAATCGCCTTGACGCCGGTTTGCAGCGGCGTATCCACGTTGGCGCGCTTGATCACGCCGGGCGCGATGCGCTCCAGCGGGCGGAATTTGTTAGTGTTGATCGGGCCTTTGCCATCCAGGGGGCGGCCCAGCGGGTCCACCACACGGCCGATCAGCGCATCGCCAACCGGCACCGAGATGACGCGGCCGGTGGAGCGCACGGTGTCGCCCTCTTCGATGTCGGTGTAATCGCCCAGGATGATGACGCCGACCTCATCAGGCTCCAGGTTGAAAGCGAGTCCCAGTGTGCCGTTCTTGGTGAATTCCACCAACTCCTGCGCCTGCACGTTCGTGAGGCCGGTGCATCGAGCGATGCCGTCGCCCACTTCCTTCACAGTGCCAACGTCCACGGCTTGGAGCGTCGGGGTGAAGTTTTCAATCTGCGCCTTCAGCGACGCAGCGAGGTCTTCCAGATTGAAAGTCGAAGTCGAATCCGACCGAGTCATCTACGTTAATCCTCCGGGGTTAATTCTGCCAATCGGCGAACAGTTACTCAACGGGCGCAAGTATACCCTGCGCAGCCAGGCGGCGGAGGCGATGAAGCCGTGCGCCTACAAGCTCATGACTTCGCCGAAGGTGACGGTGCGTTCGCCGCCATCCGTCATCACTACCAAGGCGCCGTCGTCTTCCACGCGCGCGGCGTCACCCTCCACGACCTCATCGCCGACTTGCAGCCGGACGCGCCGACCGAGCGTGTCGAGGCGGCGCGCATAGTCGGCCAGCGGCGAGGCGGGCAGCATGGCGTAGCGCGCGCCGAACGCAGCCAACAACCGCCTGAGGACGACGTCGCGATCCACCTCATGCCCCAGCGCCTCGCGCAGGCTGGTGGCGCGCCGCCTGACCTCCTCCGGCGCGTCATCGAAAAGGGTGTTCACGTTCAACCCAATGCCCAGCACGGCGTAGTCGAGGCGATTGCCGATGAGCGACGATTCCACCAACACGCCGGCCACCTTTCTGCCGTTCAGCAGCACATCGTTGGGCCACTTCAGTCTGAATTGAAGCGCCTCCCAGCCCTGCGCCTGGCTCGGTGGAAGCGACGCGGGAAGCGCGGACGCGCGCGAACGGGGATCGGCCGCCTGCGCGTTCGCCGTCTCCTTGGCGATCTCACAGACGGCAAGCGCGCCGATCATGGTCAGCCAACCGATCTGGCGCGGGTGAAGGTCGGGCCTCAACAGGATGGAGAGGTAGAGCGACCGGCCGGGAGGGGAATACCACGCGCGGCCGGCTCGCCCTCGGCCGGCGGTCTGCTCGTCGGCCAAGACGACAAGCCCCTCGCCTGCGCCCTGCTCCGCGTAAGCGCGGCAGAGGTCCATCGTGGATGGGACGGTCTGGAAGCGCCGAATGTCGAACTTCACTGCGTCATCCCGTTCAGCTCACGTTCGGCGAAAGAGTAGGTCGTAACGCGAACTCCACTCCGGCCTGCCGGCCACATCCAATCTCAGCGTGAAACGCGCCGCCTCTATCGCCGGCAAGACAATTTCCAGCGTCGGTCCGGCGATGTTCTCATTCGCCGCTCCAACCTCGAACCGCCACTCTCCCATCGTCAGTCTGCCCGTCTCTGTCTCCAACCAAACGTCCACATGCCCCGGCCCCAGCGGTTCAGGCGAGTCGTTGAGCATGAAGAGCTGAACGCTAAAGTTTTCGCCGGCGCGCCAACTGAACTTGGGGATGCGTGCGCTGGCCAGCACCGGCCGGCACGCCTCGGCCACGGCGCGCAGCGCGGGCTTTGGGCGCGTCGGCCAGGAGATTAAGCTGTTGTTGGCAGCGGTCGGCCACGGCTCGTTCAGCACCCAACACAGCGCCATAGCGCAGGTGGGTTTCTGCCGGCGCGCCTCTTCGTAGATCGCTTTCAGCCCTTCGCTCTGCAGCCATTGCGCGCAGGCGACAAGCGATTCCAGGTCGGCGATTGGGCCGAAGTAGTCTTCGAGCGTGGGCAGGTCAAGCCACGAGTCCGGCATCCAGGCGCGAAAGGCATGGCGCGTCTCCCACTGCGTGCCAGGGCGCGGCGGCCAAAGCTCCTCCGCAGGGATAATTTGCCGCAGCAGCTCGGCGTCGGCCGGCGCCGGCACGCCGAACTCGGTGTAGGCCGTCGCGCGCGATTCGGCAAAATACCGATACACCTCGACGCCCCTGGGATTGCGAAAGAAGTAACCGCCATGCGCCATGCCCATCGCGGGCGAGGTCATCAAGAACGGCGTATGGGGATCGAGGTCGTAGCAGTTGCGGTCGAGCAAGCGCAGCGCCAGGTCCTGGTCGGTCATGCGCGACCAGTCGTTGAACAGCTCGTTGCCGCCGCACCACAGCGCCAGCGATGGATGCCGCCGGACGCGGCGGATGATCGCGCGCGACTCTTGGTCAAGCACGCGCAGATAAGCCGGCGTGCCCTCATAGCGGTTGCACGCCAGCGGGAATTCCTGCCAGACCATGACGCCGAGTTCGTCGCACAGGTCGAAGAAGGCTTCTTTCTGGACATTTGCGCCGCCCCAGCAACGCACGATGTTCATATGCGCGGCTTTCACCAGCGCCAACTGCTCGCGGTAGTGCGCCTCGGTCAGCGCGCCGGGGAAGAGCGAAGGGGTCACCCAGTTCGCGCCCCGCGCAAAGATGCGCCGCCCGTTGACTTCCAGGGTGATCGGCGAAGTGTGGCGACCTTTGGGGAAGCCATAGGGCGCGATCTCCTGCCACTGCGTCGGATGCGTCACCAGGCGAACGCGTCGAAAGCCGAAGCGATCCTGCCGGCGGTCAATCGCCTCGCCATCGGCGGCCTGGAGTTCGATCAACGAAGTGTAAAGCGGCTGATCGCCGTGATCGTGCGGCCACCACAGCGCCGGCCGATGCGCTTCGTGCCGAAGCCGGATCGTCTCCGCGTCGGGCGTCACCAGTTGCTCGTGCGCGACCTCGCCATTCGGCGCGATGATCCGCCAGCGCAGACGCATGCCGGCATCGGGCGCCCGGCTGAGCGCAACGTCGAGCGCAAGGTCGGCGCGGCTCAAGTCATCGCTCAGCGCATACGTCAGCTCGGCAGCGCGGATGTGCGTCGCCGGCCGCGCTTCCAGATAGGCGTCGTCCCAGATGCCCAGAGGGATCAGGCGAGGATGAAAGTCCCAGCCATAGGCCACGGCCGGCTTACAGCTTTGATTGGCCTGCGTGCGGTCGGCCGGCGCAGCGTGGCTCTTCGGCGCGGGAAAGACCAGCACTTCTAGCGTCGCGCCAATGCGCGCCGAGTCGGTAATGTCCAGCTCGATCGGCGTGAACATTCCCTCCTGCGCATACAGCGCGCGCCCTTCCAGCCGCACCTCGCAGCGGTAATCCACGCCCCGGCACACGAAGAACAGGCGTTGGCCGGCCGGCGGCAACCGGTCAAGCGCAGCGCGATACAGCCAAAAGGCGTCCTCCATCCAGGCGTACTTGCTCAGGTCGGGGTCGTATTCAGTCTGCGGCCAGCCATGCGCGCGCGCCCAGTCGAGCTGGACGGCGCCGGGCACAGTCGCGGGAACGAACTTCGACGGGATGCGATGCGGATCGTCGGTCGGGCCAACGATCCAAGTCAGTGTATGCTTCATCGTAAGCATAGTTTGAAAGCGAGGCGACAGTTTATCCACCGGATCGGCGCTGGATTTCCGCCGCTAATTGTGTTCTAATCAGCTATTCGATGCACAGCTATAAGCCGGAGAATCCGCTCATTGTACAAAGCGACCGCTCGGTGCTGCTGGAGGTGGACAATCCGTACTACACCGAGGCGCGCGACGCGCTGGCGCGCTTCGCCGAGCTTGAGAAAAGCCCGGAGTATGTGCACACCTACCGCATCTCGTCGCTGTCGCTCTGGAACGCGGCTGCCGCCGGCCTGACCGCTGATGTAATCCTAGCCGACCTGGAGCGATACTCGAAATATCCCCTTCCAGAGAACATCAAGGTAGACATCCGCGATGCCGTCGGCCGTTATGGGCGGATCAAGCTTACGCTCGAAGGGGGGCGCATGCTGGTGGTTGCCGACGATGCCGCGCTGGGCGAGGAGCTGGCGCGCCACCGGTCGTTTGCGCCGCTGGTGAAGGGCCGCCTGAGCCAGTCCATCTTCGAGATAGACCCGGCGCAACGCGGCCACGTCAAACGCGTCCTGCTGCAGATCGGCTATCCGGCCGAAGACCTGGCCGGCTACACAGACGGCGCGCCGCTGCGCTTCGACCTGCGTTCAGTGACGCGCTCCGGCCAGCCGTTCGCGCTGCGACACTACCAGGCCGACGCCGCCGAGGTGTATTGGGCGCAGGGCAGCGCGGCCGGCGGCAGCGGCGTGGTGGTGCTGCCTTGCGGCGCCGGGAAGACTATCGTCGGCATCGCTGCCATGCATAAGGCGCAGTGCGCCACCCTCATCCTCACGCCCAACACCGTCGCCGTCCGCCAATGGATGCGTGAGATCCTCGATAAAACCACGCTCACCGAAGATCAAATCGGCGAGTACAGCGGGCTCAAGAAGGACGTGCGGCCGGTGACGATCTGCACCTATCAGGTGTTGACCTATCACCCGCGCAAAGGATCCAAGGTCAGCAACCAATTAGCGACGGACGGAAGCGACAGCGCCCCGCCGGCTCCCGATCCCCAATCCCAAGCTCCTCAAAAGCGCAGGCCGCCCAAGATCAGCGAATACCCGCACATGGCGTTGTTCAACAGCATGGACTGGGGGCTGATCATTTACGATGAGGTGCACCTGCTGCCGGCGCCGGTCTTCCGCATGACTGCGGAGATTCAGGCGCGCCGCCGACTGGGCTTGACTGCTACGCTGGTGCGCGAGGACGGCATGGAAGGCGATGTGTTCTCGCTGGTTGGGCCGAAGAAGTATGACGTGCCGTGGAAAGACCTGGAGCGCCAAGGCTGGATCGCCACTGCCGAGTGCCATGAAATCCGCGTCTCGCTGGCCGACGAAGATCGCATGGAATACGCCGTCACCGGACATGATCAGAAATATCACTTCGCCGCGGCCAACCCGCGCAAGTTACAGATCGTCTCGATGCTGATGGCCAAACACAAGGACGACGACGTGCTGATCATCGGCCAGTACATCCCGCAGTTGGAGCAGATCGCCCAGCGGCTCGATGCGCCGTTGATCACCGGCGAAACGCCGGTGCGCCAGCGCGAGAAGCTCTTTCAGCAATTCCGCGAGGGGCAGATCCGCCGCCTGGTGCTGTCGAAAGTCGGCAATTTCTCAATTGACCTGCCCGACGCGAACGTGCTAATCCAAGTGAGCGGCATGTTCGGCAGCCGGCAGGAAGAGGCGCAGCGCTTGGGGCGCGTGCTACGGCCAAAGCAGAACGGCCTGTTGGCGCACTTCTACACCATCGTCACGCGCGATACGCTCGACCAGGAATACGCCGCCAAGCGCCAGCTCTTCCTCACCGAGCAGGGCTACCACTACGACATCCTCTACGAAGAAGAAGTGCCCGGCTTCACGCCGGCGCTGATGGCCATGAACGCAGCGCCCGTCCGGCGCGCCAACGGCGCACTCAAGCCCCCCAGCGTAGCCTCGGATTGATCGCGATGAGAAAGGCTCAACCGGCGACCAACGCTGTGACATCGGCGATGGCATGGCCCGTCGCGATGCCCTTTCGCACCGGCGCGATCTGGCTCGCGCCGGTGATCGAAGCCGAGTTCCGCAGCGCCCAATTGCGCGAACTGGCGCGCTGGCTAGGCGCGACACCCAGGGGGAACTCGCGCATAGGGCTGGTCGAACAAGTCGTCGCGGCGCTGCACGAGCGCATCGCCCGCATCGCCGAATCGCCCGATGCGCTGCTGGAAGGGCTAAGCGACGAGCAACAGAACTTCGCGCGTCGGCTGCTCACCGCGCGCGACCCTGAGGTGCCCGTCGCGCATAGCGCGATTGCCGACCTATGGGCGCAGTCGGCCGAGAGCCCAGGAAACTGGCCCTATACCGACCGCCGATTGACCGAGATGCTCGAGTCATTGCGCCGACGCGCCCTGCTCTTCCCAACGCATGCGCCCTTTCCGAGCAGCGCGTACGATGCGTATTATCAATGGCTGCCCATGCGCCGGGCGCCTGTGATGCGCTGGCCTACGCCGGCGGAGGCGATGGCGCGCGAGGCCGAAGGGCTTTCATCCACTGCCAACTTTCTGGAGCACTTCCAGGCGTTCCTGGACGCCATCGCGCGCGGCGGCGCTGCCCTGCGCGCGCAACTGCCGCCCCATCCGCAAGCCGCGCGCTTGAACTGGCTGCGCGGCTGGGAGCACGACGCCGAAGAAGCCGAGCGCGTGCTGCGCTCTCGGCCAAACTGGGCGCCAGATCCACAAACCGGCATCAGCGTGCCGATGCTCGGCTCCTTAGCGGCAGAATCACTGACCACTCTGGAGAATCAAACCGGCCTGCCCGCGCCGCAGATCGAGTTCCTGTTCGCCATTGCGTGCGCCCTGCAACTCATCCAGGCGCCCAATCCCAACGCGCCCACGACACAAGCGACGGGCGACGCGTTGCGCGTGCGCAACGACGCGCTTGAAGAGTGGCTAATAATGAGCGATCAGCAACAACTTCGGCGCGCTTGGATGGCCTGGAGCGAGCAAATCATGGACGGCCTAGAGGTGCGCAGCGCCATCGGCGACCTGAAGCCCGAGCAAACCTTCCGCGTCATGCGCGCGATCGGCGCGCGCGCCCTGACCCCCAGCCTGCTGGCCGCCGAGTGGTGCGCGCTGCGGCGCTACGTGGTGCGTGTGCTGCGCGGCCTACCGCCCGACCGATGGGTCCGCTGGGACGCCTTGCAGGCACAGCTTTTTGAGTTTCAGCCAGAATGCACTTGGACATTTACGACAAAAGCGAATTGGTGGTTTGCTCACGCTGCTAAAGGCAGCCGCATGAACTTGAAAGTCTGGGAAGAATGGCGCCTCACCCTCGGCGCCATCCTCGAGCACATCATCCGAGACTCACTCACCTGGTTCGGGGCAGTCGAGGCCCACCTGACGCCGGCAGGACGGCTGGACGCTTTCAAAGTCACGCCGCTTGGCGAGTGGTTAATCGAAGGGCGAGAGGATGCGCCGCCGGTCAGCATTACTCGCAAGTCGCGACCGATCGAGCCGATCGAGTGGCTGGACGAGCGGACGCTACGCGCGCCGCCGGCGCCGGATCGGGCCGCGTTGGTGGGCGTGGTGCGCCGCTGCGCCGAACATGGCAACGCGCCGTTCACCTACACGTTCACCACAGCCAGCATCGAGCGCGCACTGTCGGAGGGGTTGTCGTTCGCCGACGTCGCGGCGCAGTTCAAGCGCGCCAAGGCGACGCTCAGCCGCACGGTTAGTAACGAATTTAAGCTGATCGCGCGACGGCATGGGCGCGTGCGCGTGTATCAGTCGCTCAACGTGCTGGAGCTGGCCGACGACTTCGCCGCCAGAGAGCTGGCCGCCGGCACCAGCCTGATGAAGCACGTGGTCTATCAACTGTCGCCGCGCACTTTCGTCCTCCATGAGGAAGGGCTTTACGAATTGCTCGAGGAGCTGCGCAAGAAAGGCTACACGCCAAGGGTGAAGTAAGCATGAAGCAGGAGCAAGCCAGAAGCGAACACGAGCATTCGGGAAGGGCAATGAGCGTCTCTCAATTCATAGCGCTCAGTTCCGGCGCCGCTGACTTCCAACGTGACCTAGGCCGCTATTGGCGCCATGTGCGCAAGGCCAACGGCATCCCGCTGACGCAACAGGGCTGGGTCTATAAGACCTATCTCAAGGCGCTGGCCACAGCGCTGAACATAGCGGCGCCGGCTGACGAACGCGACCACGGGCGAATGTGTTTCATGCGCCGACTGTTGCAGGCGATGAACGAGCTGAGCGAGGCCAACCAGGGCCGCCTCATCACTGCGAATCCGAACGGCCGGTTGCTTGGCATGCCGATGGCCCAGCGGGTGAAGTGGACATTTGAAACCTGGCGCGATAGCGATGCGTGGAACGAGCTGCTGCGCTTGCCGCTCCAAGTCAGCGGCGTATATGCAAGCCGAGAAGCGTCAACAGCACTCGGCAAAGCCCGCCTCTCGCTGCTGCGGGCGATCGGTCGTTTGGCGCAAGCTAATCGGCAACCCGACGATTGGATCGCGCTGGCCGAACTGATCGCCTACGTCAAGCGCAACGACTACGCCTTCTTGTTCGAGCATCGGCATCGCGGCAGCAGCTCGAACGGTTTATTTGCCTCACCTTACTACGAGGCGAACAATCCCTATAGGCTCACTTTCGGCGTGTTCGGTCTTGAGACAAACAGCTGGGACCTGGTCGAGGGCGGATTCATCGTGAACGTGTTGACCGGCCCGCTGTGGTGGATGGGTCTGGTTGAGCTAGGATACCCAAGCGATGCCCGGCAAGCCGGCGGCGAAAACGTCGCGCCGGAAGCGTTCCGCCTCACCCAGGCGGGCGCATGGCTGATCGGCGGGGGCGACCCGCCGACGTTTGTCGAGAGCGGCGGCAAGCTCATTGTGCAGCCGAACTTCGCCGTGCTGGCGCTCGAGCCGATCAGCGACGTCGTGCTGAGCGACCTCGACTACTTTGCCGAATCGCAGGGCGGCGAGCGCGTCATCACCTATCAGCTCACGCGCGAATCGCTGTATCGCGGCCAGCAGAGCGGATGGGACGCCGCGCGCGTCATCGCCTTCCTCGAGGCGCACCAGGGCGGGCCGATCCCGGCCAACGTGCGTCGCTCGCTGGAGGAGTGGGAAGCAGCGCACCGGCGCATCACCTTCCATCGCAACGCCTGCGTGGTGCAGTTCGCAGACGCTGAAGCAGAACAAGCGCTAACCGACGCGCTGGCGCCGTTTGAGCCGCAGGTCATCGGCCCGCGCTTCCGGCTGATCAAGAGGCGCGACATCGCCGAAGTTACGGCAGCGCTGCGCGAAGCAGGCTGGGCGCCGCTGCTACAGCCGGCCGGCGATCCGGCGGACGAGAACGCCCTACGCGTAAGCGACGAAGGCGAGGTCACGTTCACCCAACCTGCGCCGAGCATATATGCCCTGGGCCAATTGGCCCAATTCGCCGAACTGTCGCCGGCCGGAGAGGAAGACCATGCCGCGCGCATCACGGCCGACAGCGTGCGCGCAGCGATGAGCGCCGGCGCCGCGATCGATCAACTGCTGGCTACGCTAGCCAAATTGCACGCCGGGCCGCTGCCGGTCGGGTTGGAGGAGAAAATCCGCGCATGGGCCAGCTTCTTCGGCAAGGCCGACCTGCAACCGGCGATGCTGCTCGAAGTATCCAACCACGCCGTGCTAAATAACCTGCTCAACGACCGCGAAATAGGCCCATACTTGACCCCCATCGAAGGCAGTGCGAAGCCGCTGGCGCTGGTGCAGCCGGCGCATGGCGAAGCTGTGCGGGCGATGCTCCGCGAACGCGGGATCAACATTTAGCCCAAATTGGGGGATGGCTGCTCATCGTCGGCCGAACCGGTGGGCATGACGACGGCGGCAAAGACAAAATTATTTCTGAAACGCAGCCATGAGCCAGATTCGCATTGCCTGAAGGCTGAAAACAGGGCATCGAGCAATCCCTGGACACAACTTATCCCCTTATAATCGCAACCGGTTACCATAGTTTTTGTGCAGACGCCCATTCCCAGAACTCGGCGAGTCTGATTCTGATTGCTCAACCATGTTCAAAAACCTTCTGACGAGACTTGTCGGCAGCGACAGTGAAAAGGCCCTGGCGCGCCTCGGCCCGATGGTCGAGCGCTGCAATGCGCTGGAGCCGGAGATGATGAAGCTGACCGACGCCGAGCTGCGCGCCAAGACCGACGAATTCAAGGCCCGCCTGGCCGACGGGGAGACGCTCGACGACCTGATGCCGGAGGCGTTCGCAGCGGTGCGCGAGGCCAGCCGAAGGGTGAACAACATGCGCCACTACGACGTGCAGCTCGTCGGCGGGGCGCTGTTGCATCAGGGCAAAATCGCCGAAATGCGCACCGGCGAGGGCAAGACGCTGGTCGCTACGCTGCCGCTCTACCTCAACGCCCTGCTGGGCAAAGGCGTGCACCTGGTCACGCAAAACGACTATCTGGCCAAGCGCGACGCCCAGTGGATGGGCCGGGTGTATCACTTCCTCGGCCTGCGCACCGGCATCATCCAAAGCGCCGGCGACGGCCGCCCCGACGATGCGACCTACGAATTCGACCCGACTTACCCGTCCACCGACGACCGCTTCCTGAACCTGCGGCCGATCACGCGCAAGCAAGCCTACGAGTGCGACATCACCTACGGCACCAACAACGAGTTCGGCTTCGACTACCTACGCGACAACATGACCACCGACCTGGCCGAGTGCGTCCAGCGCGTGGACGAAGACGGCCAGCCATTGCTCTACTTCGCCGTGATTGACGAGGTGGATAACCTGCTCATTGACGAAGCGCGCACCCCGCTCATCATCAGCGGGCCGGCCGACGAGCCATCCGGCTTATACAAGCGCTTCGCCGAGCTGGTGCGCCGGCTGGAGCCAAGCAAGCACAACGACTTCAAGAACCCCGACGGCGACTACATCGTCGAGGCCAAGAGCAAGAACGTCACCCTCACCGAGCAAGGCATCAGCAAGATCGAGAAATGGCTGGGCATAGACAACCTGTACTCCCCTGAGCATGCCGAGATGACGCCCTATCTCGATAACGCGCTGCGCGCCCACGTGATCTACGAACGCGACCGCGACTACGTGGTCAGCGACAAAGGCGAGATCATCATCGTGGACGAGTTCACCGGCCGCCTGATGTACGGCCGACGGTTCAGCGAGGGCTTGCACCAGGCCATCGAGGCAAAGGAAGGCGTGAAGGTTCAGCGCGAAAGCTTCACTTACGCCACGATCACCTTCCAAAACTTCTTCAAGATGTACGACAAGCTGGCCGGTATGACCGGCACGGCCATGACCGAGGCCGAGGAGTTCTTCAAGATCTACAACCTCGAAGTCGTGCCGCTGCCCACCCACATCGAATACCAGGCCATGCAGAAGAAGCTGATCGAGAAGCAGGACAAATTCGTGGACGGCTCGCCGGTCACCGTATACATTGATCCGAAGACCGACCGCAAGTATTACAAGCGCCTGGACTATCCTGACCTCGTCTTCAAGAACGCCGAAGCCAAATTCAGAGCCGTGGTGAACGAGATCGTCGAGACGCACAAGACCGGCCGGCCGGTGCTGGTCGGCACAATCGCCATCGAGACCAGCGAATACCTCAGCCGCATGCTCGATCGGCGCGGCATCCCGCACCAGGTGCTCAACGCCAAGCAGCACGAGAAGGAAGCGACGGTGATCGCGCAGGCCGGCCGCAGCGGCGCTGTGACCATTGCCACCAACATGGCCGGACGCGGCGTGGACATCCTGCTCGGCGGCAACCCCGAGGGCATCGCCCGCGAGAAGCTGCGCAAGGCCGGCAAAGACCTGACGCAGATCACGCCGGAAGAGTGGCAGGCCGCGCTGGCGGAAGCGACCCGCGAGACCGAGGAGGATAAGAAGAAAGTCCTCGCCCTCGGCGGCCTGCACGTCATCGGCACCGAGCGCCACGAAGCGCGCCGCATTGACAACCAGTTGCGCGGCCGCTGCGCGCGCCAGGGCGACCCCGGCAGCACCCGCTTCTACGTCTCGCTGGACGACGAGCTGATGCGACGCTTCGGCGGCGAGCGCGTCAAGAGCTTGATGGAGCGCTTAAAGATGGAGGAGGACGTGCCGCTGGAGTATGGCATCCTCTCCAAGAGCATCGAACAGGCGCAGGAGAAGGTCGAAGGCTACAACTTCGACATCCGCAAGCACGTCGTGCAATACGACGACGTCATCAACCGCCAGCGCGAAGTGATCTATCGCCAGCGCCGCACCATCCTGGAGAAGGACGACCTGAAAGAAAACGTCATGGACCTGGTCGCGGAGGAGCTGGAGGAGATCGTCAAAGAACATACTGTCGGCGACCTGCCCGAGAACTGGGACCTTCAAGGGCTGCTCAACCAGGCCCGCGCGATCGTGCCGCTCCCCAAAGATTTTGACCCGGCTCGGTGGGCCAAAGGCACGCGCGACGAGATCGTGGACTTCCTCGTCGGCCAGGCCGAACAGCGCTACGACGCCGGCCTGGGCGAGTTCGCCAAAGTCTTGCAGACGCAAATGACGCTGGCCGGCGTCACGCTGGAGCAGATGCGCCTGGGCCGCGATCCGATGATGCGCTGCATCCATCGCTGGGTCGAGCAGCACTTCGACGGCTCCCCCGAGGCGTTCGCCGCCATCGAGCCACTCCCCCTCAACGAGATTCCGGCGCAGCATCAACCCGCCGTCGCTCAAGGCTTCTTCGACGGCGTCCGGCTGTTCCGCGATCGCGCCGTGTTGATCCAGACGGTCGATCAACACTGGGTGAAGCACCTGACCGATCTCGACGAGCTGCGCGAGGGCATCGGCCTGCGCGCCTTTGCCCAGCGCAACCCGCTGGTGGAGTTCCGCACCGAGGCCAGCCGCATGTACGAGGAGATGCTGGCCAGCATCCGCGAGCAGGTGGCGCACCGCATCTTCAACGTGCAGTTCAACGTCCAGGCGCCGCGCCCCCAACGCCAGCAACACCCCCAGGCGCAGCGCGCGGCAGCCCTGCCGGTGGGCGCGCGTTCACCGGTGGAACGCGCGATCGAACGGAGCGCACTGAGGGCCGGCGGCGGCAGCGCAGCGGCAGACGCCGGCAACGGCAAACCTAAGCCGGCGACCTCGCGCAAGCTGGGCCGCAACGACATCTGCCCGTTCTGCGACAGCGGCAAAAAGGTTAAAGCCTGCCAGTGCGAAGGCGCGCGCAAGTGGCGCGGCGAACTGTAAGATGGACCTGACGGGGGCGCAGCAGCTCCCCGACAGCTTCGCCTCGATCAGCGCTCTTCAAGCCGGACGGGGAAGAGTCGTTGCCCCTCTGCCGGTTTGGTGGCGGACGCCGCAAACATGCGCTTAATTTGCGCTCGTACAATCTGCCATAGATAGGGGCGCTCGCCGTGCGAGCGTGTCACCGGCAACAACAGCGCTTTGGTCAAGACCCCAGGCGTTGTCGTTTGGAGGCATGTGGCATGAACCTGCATCTGAAGAGCGTCTGGGGACGCGTCGGCATTGGCGTATTGCTGGCGGGGATCAGCGCCGTTTTGCTCATCCTCTCCTTTCCGCCATACAACCTCTGGCCGCTCATTTGGATAGGGTTTGTGCCGATGATGGCGGCCCAGTTTCGCGTGCTGCCGCCCAAGATTTCCAGCCTGGCGTCCGCCATCACCATTGGCGGCTGGCTGGGCGGCTACCTGACGCCCATCTTCGCCGGCAGCGGCCTCTACATCACCTGGCTGCCGCTGCTCATCGCCGGCATCAGTTACCTGACCGATAGCGGCGTGCGCGCCTTTCACGAGCGCACCGGCTACCGCTGGTTCATCCTCCAGGGCGCGCTGAACTGGGTAGGGTTTGAGATGATCCGCGGCTTCATCCCCATCATGGGCACCTGGGGCTTTGTCGCCAACACGCTCCACGGCCAGCCGTGGCTGATCCAACCGATCAGCGTCTTCAGCATCTTCGGCCTCGGCCTGCTCATCATGGCGGTGAATTACGCCATCGGCCTGGGGGCGCTCTATCTCTTCGACCGGCGCTGGCAGCTCGACCCGCACATCCCGGCCCTCGCCGGCCATTCGGTGCGCAACTGGATCGCCGGCGTGACTGTTGCGCTGACCCTATGGATTGCCCTCAGCCTGGCCCTCTTCCGCACGCCGACGACGCCCACCGTCCGCGTCGCTGCGCTGCACTACGACGCGGGGATGCCCCCGTGGGGCGCAGTGGACAAGTTCAGCGAGCTCACCCGCCAGGCGGCGCAGGCCGGCGCCCGCATCATCGTCTGGCCCGAAATCGCCATCGAGGGCGACCCGCAGGTCGCCCGCACCGCCGAGTTTCGTCAGTTGGCCGCCGAGAGCAACGCCTATCTGGCCCTGGGCTACATCGCCCCCGTCACCGACGACATCATGCGGAATGAAGCCACCGTGCTCTCGCCCGAGGGGCAGTTCCTGGGCGCCTTCGGCAAGGATCATCCGGTCGTCTTCGCCGGCGAGACCAGCCCGACGCGCGGCACGTATCCGGTCTACGACACACCCCTGGGGCGACTCGGCACGATCATTTGCTACGACCTCGATTTCACCAACACTGCCCGCCGCATCACGCGCAACGGCGCGCAATTGATTTTGGTGCCTTCGCACGACTGGCCCGAAATCGCTGCCAAGCACTACACTCACCTCGTGTTCCGCGCTGTTGAGAATCGGGTAAGCCTGGCTAAGGCCGATAACAGCGGCAACGATTCGGTCATCATTGACCCCTACGGCCGCATCCTCGCTTCGGCGATTACGCCCGGCGGCGACCGCAACGGTCAGTTCGTGCTGGCCGATGCGCCCCTGGGGACGGGCGACGCGCCTGCCGTCTTTCTAGGCGATTGGATGGGCTGGATCGCTCTGGCGGGGATGGCGTTTTTCGTCATCTATGACCCCGTGACGAAGGTTAGGGCGAGACGAGGTAAGGCGACTGAGACCCGTTAAAGTAACCTGCGCCGGGCAGCCCCTTGCACAGTGTCGTTTGCTGCCGTCAAGCGCGGCAAGGTAACCGCGCGCCGTTCCGGACATCTCAAGTCAGACATCCCGAACGGCGCGCGTCTTTTTCTCAAAGAGCGGGGGCGATGTGCTGCGACGTTGCCAAACTCACCCACACACATTCACACCAAACCAATGCTCATCTATTCACAACTCACAACCCAGTTGCCACACTGTGCTGCTATGCGCTCCCCGCTTGCCTGTAGTCTATCACAAAGGTGATACAAAGTAAATGCAAAACTTGGACAAGCCCGATTTTGCCACTCTGGGCCCTTCACGGTAACATCCCGCCGATGACGCACACGCTCCTTATCAAGCACGCAGACTGGCTGGTGACGATGGACGCCGGCCGTCGCGAAATCCCTGACGCGGGGCTCTACGTCGAGGACAACCGCATCGTCGCGGTCGGGCCGACCGCTGCGCTGCCGGAGACCGCCGACGAGGTGCTCGACTTGCGCGGGCACATCGTCTTGCCCGGCTTGATCAACACGCACCACCACATGTACCAGAGCCTGACCCGCGCCGTGCCGGCGGCGCAAAACGCCGAGCTGTTCGGCTGGCTGCGCGCGCTCTACCCGATCTGGGCGCGCCTGACGCCGGAGATGATCCGCGTCTCGACGCAGACGGCGATGAGCGAGCTGCTGCTCTCAGGCTGCACCACCACCAGCGACCACCTTTACATCTTCCCCAACGGCTGCCGGCTGGACGACAGCATCGAAGCCGCGCGCGAGGTAGGCATGCGCTTTCACGCCAGCCGCGGCGCGATGAGCGTGGGCGAGAGCAAGGGCGGCCTGCCACCTGATAGTTTGGTCGAGGACGAAGACGACATCCTAAAAGACACACAGCGCCTGATTGAGGCGTATCACGACCCGGCGCGCTACGCGATGCTGCGCATCGTGGTCGCGCCGTGCTCGCCCTTCTCGGTCAGCCGCGATTTGAT
>JBKBID010000028.1:0-32715 GCA_046299515.1 Thermoflexales bacterium
GTGAACTGCGACGGCGTAATCAACACGCTGCTTGCCCGCAACCTGGTGCAAGAGTTGGGCCGCGCCGACACGGTGGGACATCCTATGCGTTATGGCGTGTCGTTCGATTTCCTCAACTATTTCGGGCTACGCGGCGTGCACGAGCTGCCGCCCGTTGACAAGCTGGACACCCTGCCGATCCCACGCGCTACGCAGGAGGCGGCAGATGCCTCGCCAAGCGCCGACTCTCAACCCTTCGTCCAGCCGCTCCCGGACGTTGACCGCTAAGCAGCCTAACCCTGACCATGCGCCTGCAAAAGTTGCTCGCTCAGTCGGGCTTCGGCGCGCGGCGCAAGTGCGAAGCGCTGATCGTCGCCGGACGGGTGACGGTCAACGGCCAGGTCGCTCAGCTCGGCGCAACCGCCTCACCCGGCGACGACGTGCGGGTAGACGGCAAACCCATCGCCCTGCCGGAGGAGAAGGTATACATCGCCTTGCATAAACCGGTCGGCTACGCTTCCGACCGCAGCAACCCACGCAACAAAACGGTCTTTGACCTCGTCCGCGTCCCACAGCGGCTGTTTGCCGTAGGTCGGTTAGATAAGGACAGCAGCGGCCTGATCCTGCTCACCAATGATGGGGAATTCGCCTACCGGCTGACCCACCCGAAATTCGAGCACGAGAAAGAATATCACGTGCTGGTAGCCGGTCGGCCGAGCGAAACGGCGCTGCAACGGTGGCGCTCCGGCGTGCTGCTGCCGGGCGAGACCGCGCCAACGGCGCCCGCCGACGTGCAGGTGCTGCGCCCTCAACCCCGCGTTCCCCCAGAGGCAACGGGCGGCGTCTGGCTGCGCGTCGTCATGCGCGAGGGGCGCAAGCGACAAATCCGCCGAGTCGCCGGGCTGCTCGGCCATCCGGTGATCCAACTAATTCGGGTGCGCGTCGGATGCGTGACGCTGGGTGATTTAGAATCGGGTAAATGGCGCAGGCTGACCGATGGTGAGGTGGCAGCGCTGGAGCGACGCAACACCGATGGCAGATTCACTCAACCGCCCGATCCGCACGATTGCGATTGATGGCCCGGCCGGCGCGGGCAAGAGCACCATCGGCCTCGGACTGGCCAGGCATCTGGGGTTTCTATATTTCGACACCGGCGTGATGTATCGCGCGGTGACGCTGGCGGCTTTGCAGCGCGGGATCGCGCCGGATGACGAAGACGCCGTGTCGCAGCTCGCCGAAAGCGTATTGATTGAGGTCTTGCCGCCGCGCGTGGACGACGGCCGTCAATACACCGTTCGCCTGGACGGCCAGGACGTGACCTGGGCCATCCGGAGGCCGGACGTAGACGCCGCCGTGTCCATTGTGTCGGCCTTTCCGCGCGTGCGCCGGGCGATGGTCGCCCAGCAGCGGCGCGTCGCGCGCGACGGCAACGTGGTGATGGTCGGCCGCGACATCGGCACGGTTGTCATGCCGGACGCCGACCTGAAGATCTACCTGGATGCCAGCGTAGAGGCGCGCGCCTGGCGGCGCCATCGCGAGTTAGAAAGTCGCGGCGCGCCGAGCCGCTATGCCGATGTGCTGACCAGCATGAAGCAGCGCGACGAACTCGACATTTCGCGGGCGACCTCGCCGCTCCGCCCGGCGCAGGACGCCTTCATCGTTGATTGCACACACATGGACGCCGAAGAGACGCTCGCCCATGTGCTCGCGCTGGTGGCCGAACAGAACGCTGCCCGCGCGGGCGTGCGGGCGCAGCCCGCCGTCGTCACCGGCGCGTCCGAGAACGACCGATGACGCAATCCACGACGCGCGCGCCCGGCAAACAATCCACGTTCACCCGGCGCTGGAAATGGAACAAGCGCGCGCCGCTGCGCGGCTTCTACAACGGCTGGCTGCGCGCCTGGTATGTGCTCGGCATGCGGCATCGCGTCATCCACCCCGAACACATGCCGAAAACCGGCGGTGTGATCGTGATGATCAACCATATCAACTGGGCCGACCCGTTTGTGGTGCTGGCAGCGCTAGGCCGGCCGATCACACCGATGGCCAAAGTCGAAGCCTTCGAGGATTGGCGGGTGCGCTGGTTGGTGGCACCCTACGGCGCAATCCCGGTGCATCGCGGCGCGGTTGACCTGCAAGCGATCAAATCGGCGACCGAAGTGCTGAGCGCGGGCGGCGCGGTGCTTATCTCGCCGGAGGGCACGCGCAGCAAAACCGGCGCATTGATCCACGCGCAAGAGGGCCTGGCCTTCCTGGCGGCGCATACCGGCGCCTGGGTCGTGCCAACCGGCATCGTCGGCACGCCGGAGATCCTACCTGCGCTCAAAAAGCTGCGCCGGGCGGAAGTTACAATCACCCTGGGCGAGCCGTTCAAGCTCGATTCCGGCAATGGGAAACTGTCGCGCGAGCGGCTGCGGGAGCTGACCGACTACGCGATGCGCCGACTGGCCGCGATCTTGCCGGCGCCCATGCGCGGCGTCTATGCCGACGTGTAACGCGCCGAATCCGAGCGACGATGGGGATCATCGAATCTGTCGAACCTGGAAGCCTGGCCGATTGCGCCGGATTGCGCGCCGGCGATGACTTGCTCGCCATCAACGGCCACCGGCTGCGCGATGTGATTGATGCGCAGTTCTACGGCGCGGAGGATCATGTGGTCTTCCGCTTCGCGCGCGACGGCGTAGAACGCGAGGTCGCCGCGCAGCGCGACTTCGGCCAATCCTTGGGCGTCACCTTCCAGCACCCCACCTTCGACATTGACATCCGGCGCTGCAATAACTTGTGCCCGTTTTGCTTCGTGTTGCAAAACGCGCCGCGCATGCGCCGCGCGCTTTACATCAAAGACGACGACTATCGCTATTCCTTCTTGTTCGGCCACTTCGTCACGCTGACCAACCTGAGCGCCGAGGACTGGGCGCGCATTGCCGAACAACGGCTAACGCCGCTCTACGTGAGCGTGCATGCCACCGACCTGGAGACGCGGCGCAGGTGCCTGCGCAATCCCACCGCGCCGGACATCATGGCACAACTGCGCTGGCTGGCCGATCACGGCATCTCCACGCATACCCAGATCGTCGTCACGCCGGGGCTGAACGACGGCGAACGACTAGAAGAAAGCGTGCGCCAACTGGCGACGCTCCACCCCCACGTGATGTCGGTGAGCGTGGTGCCGGTCGGCTTGACCAAGCATCACAAATACGGCTACCGCCCGCACACGCGGGCGGAAGCGGCCGACATGCTCAGACGCGTCGAGTCCTGGCAGGCCGAGTTTCGCCAAGCGTTCGGCGTCCGCTTCGTATATGCGACCGACGAATGGTATCTGGTCGCCGGCCGCCATGTGCCGCCCAAGCGCGCCTACGACGGCCTCGCGCTCCAAGAAAACGGCTTAGGCATGGTGCGCGATTTCCTCGACGAATGGAGGCGCGTGCGGCGCGCGGAATTAGCCGCGTCCGGCTCTCGGCTTCCAACTTTTGACTCGCAATTCCGCGAAGCGACGCTGGTCACGGGCGCCCTGTTCGCGCCGGTTCTAACCAAGACCGCGCGCGCGTTTACGCAAATCACCGGCGTTCCGCTGCGCGTTGTGCCGGTGAAGAACCGGCGCCTGGGCGAAACGATCACCGTCGCCGGCCTGTTGTGCGGCGAGGACGTAATCGGCCAACTCACCGGCGCAGCGGGAGAGTTAATTATCCTTCCGCGCATCATGTTCGACCACCCCGACGGCATTGCGCTCGATGACGTGTCGCCCACAGACATCGCCCGCGCCCTCAACAGACCTGTTGCGTTGGCCGATTGTATGGGCGACGTAGTGGACGCGCTGACGGGGAAGAATAGACTTATTTTCATGCCGCAGGCCGATGCAGTACAGTTGCCAACTGTTCGAGAAGGCGGCTGGGCAATCGAGAAGTACTTGTAGCCTTCAGCGCAACGCGCCGATCAAAGCCATACAGCGCAAGGCGTTACAATTGAGGTAAGTCTGTGCTATGCAAGCCATAAAGATGAAGAATCGAAAGGTCATCCTGGCCCTCGTGGCCGCGCTTGTCATCGGCGGCGCACATGGCGCCCGCGCTCAATCCCAAGGAGTCGAATTAGTCGTGGTGTCGCCCAGGCTCAACGTCCGGAGCGCACCCAGCACCGGCGACAGCATCATCGGACAACTCACCTGCGGCCAGAAAGTGATCGCCGACGCCAAGACGATTGACGGCGCTTGGTATCGCATCAACTTCAACGGACGCTCCGGCTTCGTCTTCGCGCAGTTCGCCGTCCCCGGGGGTAGTTGCGCGACTCCTGGCGCTGCGCCTGCCCCGGCGGCGCCCGCGCCGGCAGCCGGCAACGGCAACGTCACCGTGATCTCCGAGTTCCTAAACGTGCGCAGCGCGCCGAGCCTGAGCGGTCAGATCATCGGGCGACTCAAGCGCGGCGACAGGGTGCAGGCGACGGCCAAAACCGCCGACGGCAAGTGGCTGCAAATCACTTACAACAATAACATCGCCTATATCTTTGCGCAGTACACCTCATTTGGCGGCGCAGCGATGCCTGTGGCTTCAGCGCCTGCGCCCGCGCCGGCCGCCCCGCGCGGCAACTGGACATTTGAACTAGGCGGGCACATGGGCAGCACCAACGTCTTTCCGCAGATGCGCGACATCGGCATGACCTGGGTGAAGTTCCAGACGCAGGACACGGATATCCCTGGGCGCATCGCCGCCGCAAAGGCCAACGGCCTCAAGGTGTTGATCGGCGCCGTCGGCGAACGCGCGCGCGCTGCCGATCCTAACTACCACAAGGAATTCGCCGCCTACCTGGCCACGCTGGTGCAACAGGGCGCAGACGGCATCGAGGTGTGGAACGAGCCGAACCTCGACCGCGAGTACGGCGGGCCCGGCAATGGGCAAGTCAACCCGGAGAACTACGCCAACATGCTCCGCGAAGCCTACATTGCGATCAAGGCGGCCAACCCCAACGCCCTTGTGATCAGCGCGGCGATGGCTCCCACCGGCTACTTCGGGGGCAACTGCACCAACGCCGGCTGCGACGACGCGCCCTTCCTGCAGCGCCTGGCCGCAACCGGCGCGGCGCAGTGGATGGATTGCATCGGCGCGCACCACAACGGCACGATGGTCGGCCCAGACCAGACCAGCGGCGCGCCGGTCGCCAACGACCACCATCAATGGTATTTCTGGGGCACGTTGAACGTCACCTACAACGCCTTCGGCGGCAAGGTGCCGGTCTGCTGGACCGAACTGGGCTACGTCACGCCGGAAGGCATCGGCCCCATCGTCGCGCCGAACTTCCAGTGGGGCAATAACATTACGCTGGCGCAACAGGCGCAATGGCTGGCGCGCGCCGCGCAGCTCTCGCGCGAGAGCGGCAAGGTGCGCCTGATGATCATCTGGAACATGGATCGCCGGCAGTACGACGCCGAAGACCCCCAAGCCGGCTATTCGATCTTCCGGCCGGATGGCTCGTGTCCGGCGTGCGCCGCGCTAAAAGCGGTGATGGGGCGCTAGGCGAACGGCAGAATCCGAGCCGGCATAGCGCGCAAGGCGAGAAGCAGCGGACTGCTTCTCGCCTTATTGCGTACATGCGCTCATCCGGCGACTATCATCAACAGCTATGTGCGGCATCATCGGTTACATCGGCCCACGAAACGCGACTTCGGTCATCCTCAACGGCCTGAGGCGCTTGGAGTATCGCGGCTATGACTCGGCCGGCATCGCCATCCTCGGCGACAACGGCATTCGCGTCACCCGCGCCGTGGGCAAATTGTCGAATTTGGAATCGCGGTTGCGGCAGGGAGAAGACGGCCCGCCGCCTTCAATAGGCATCGGCCACACGCGCTGGGCCACGCACGGCGGCGTGACGGAACACAACGCGCACCCTCACCTGAACGACGCCGGCACGATCGCCGTCATCCAGAACGGCATCATCGAGAACTTCATCGAGCTGAAAGGCGAGCTGCTGGCAGAAGGCGTGCGCTTCCGCAGCGAGACGGACACCGAGGTGATCCCTCACCTGGTGGACCTCTACATGAAGGCCGGCATGCCCTTCGCGCGCGCCGCTTTTGCTGCCATCGCCAGGCTGCAAGGCTCGAACGCCGTCGTCATGATGAGCGCGCAGCAGCCGGACGAGCTGATCGCCGCGCGGCTGGGCAACGCCGGCGGCATCGTCATCGGCCTCAACCCCGACGAGACTTTCGTAGCTTCCGACGTCCCCGGCATCCTGGATTACACCCGCGACGTGATCTTCCTGGAAGACGGCGAGGTGGCCATCGCCCAGGCCGGCCGGGTCAGCGTGTACCGCTTGGACGGCGCGCCGGTGAACAAGCAACGCCATGCGATCGCCTGGGACCCGGTCAGCGCCGAGAAGGGCGAGTATCGCCACTTCATGCAGAAGGAAATCTTCGAGCAGGCCCGCGCCGTGACCGACACGCTGCGCGGGCGGGTCAACTTCGAGACCGGCGAAGTCGCGCTGGAGAGCCTGGAGCTGGGCGCAGGCCGCGCAGAAGGGGTGCCGGCGCGCATCCACACCGTCGCCTGCGGCACATCCAAACATGCCGGGCTGATCGGCAAATTCCTCATCGAGCGCATCGCGCGCGTGCCCGTCGAGGTGGACTACGGCAGCGAGTATCGCTATCGCGATCCGATCATCGAGCCGGGCCTAGCCGTGTTGGGCATCACCCAATCCGGCGAGACCGCCGATACGCTGGCGGCGATGAGCCTGGGCAAGGCGCGCGGCGCGCGCGTATGGGCCATCGTCAACGCGATCGGCTCGCAGGCTGAGCGCATGGCCGAGGGCGTCATCCACATGCGCGCCGGGCCGGAGATCGGCGTGTGCAGCACCAAGACGTTCCTCACCTCCATCGTAGACCAGTATCTGCTGGCCTGCGCGCTGGCCCAACGCGCCAACGTTCAAACGTTTGAACGCGCGAACGCCGACCCATTTTCTTTGGCGCGCGACCTCGCCCATCTGCCCGGCCTGATCGGCCAGACGCTCAAGCCCGATCCGATCTACGAGGCGCTGGCCAACCGCTTCCACGACCGCCGGCACTTCCTCTTCCTGGGACGCGGGATCAACTACCCCATCGCGCTGGAAGGCGCGCTCAAGCTGAAGGAGATCAGCTACATCCACGCCGAGGGCTACCCGGCAGGCGAGATGAAGCACGGCCCTATCGCCCTGATTGACGAGACCATGCCCGTTGTGTGCGTCGCCGTGCGGGACGGCGTGTACGAGAAGATGATCTCGCAGATCGAGCAGGTAAAGGCGCGCGGCGGCATCGTCATCGCCATCGCCACCGAAGGGGACGACTTCATCCGGCAGAAGGCGGACTATGTGATCAACGTGCCGGCGGCGCCGGAACTGCTGACGCCGGCGCTCACCGCAGTCCCCATGCAGCGCCTGGCCTACGAGATGGCTACGCGCCTGGGCTGCGACGTGGATCAACCGCGCAACCTGGCCAAGAGCGTGACTGTGGAATGAGGAAGGCTGCTATGCTTGCAGCGACATGAACGATCACATCAAGCTATTCATTCCCGGCCCGGTCGAAGTGCGCCGAGCGATCCTCGACGCGCAAACGCAATGGATGATCGGCCATCGCGGCGCGGCGTTCGAGGCGCTGTTCGCGCGCATTCAGGCTAAGCTGCGCCAGGTGTTCTTCACGCGCAGCCGCGTCTTCCTCAGCACTTCATCCGGCACAGGGCTGTGGGAGGCCGCAGCGCGCAACTGCGTGAGCGACGACCCGGACGCCGGCGTGCTGGCGACGGTGTGCGGCGCATTCAGCGAACGCTGGGCCGACGTGTTTGAGCGCAACGGCAAAGCGACTACCTGGCTGCGCGTCGAAGAGGGCAAGGCGATCAAGCCGGAGCAGGTGCGCGAGGCGCTGCTGGCCCGCGCCGCCGACCCAGGCAAAAAGCCGTTTGAAGCCATCGCCATCGTGCACAACGAAACCAGTTGCGGCGTGATGAACCCACTGGCCGAGATCGCGGCCGTAGTTAAAGCGCTATCCCCTGACACGCTGATCCTGGTGGACGCCGTCAGCTCGCTCGGCGGGGTGAAGATTGACTTCGACGGCCTGGGCCTGGACGTGCTGTTGACCTCGTCGCAGAAGTGCTTTGGGCTGCCGCCCGGCCTGGCGTTTGCTGCGGTGAGCGATCGCGCGCTGGCCAAAGCCAAGACGGTCAAGCATCGCGGCTACTACTTCGACTTCGTCGAGCTGGAGAAGTTCTTGCAGAAGAATCACACGCCCGCCACGCCGGCCATCTCGCTGATGTTCGCGCTGGACCGGCAACTGGACGACATGCTGGCCGAGGGGCTGGAGAACCGCTTTGCGCGACACGCCCGCCTGGCGCAGCTCACCCGCGCGTGGGCCGTTGCGCGGTTTGGGCTGTTCGCCGAACGCGGCTACGAGTCGGACACGGTCACCTGCGTGGCGAACACGCGCGGCATAGATGTGAGCGCGCTGAACAAGTTCCTGGCCCAGCGCGGCATGCACATATCCGACGGCTACGGCAGCTTAAAGGGCAAGACTTTTCGCATTGCGCACATGGCCGACGTCGCCGAGTCGGATATGCAGGCGCTCTTCGACGCGATTGACGCATTCCTGAACGCGTGAGCCATCACGGCGTCGCCGTGGGCGCGATCGCGCCGACGCTCTGCATCAGCACGCCCATGCGCACGCGCGCCGTTGCGAATAGCGTATCGTTGCCGGTGCGCTGCGCGATCTCGGCGGCCGCCTCCAGGTCCCGGATCGCTTGCCAGAGCTGGTTGGTGTTCTCGTACGCCGTAGCGCGGATGAAGTAGGCCTCGGCGGGGTCAGGCTCGGTCGCAATCAGGCGCGTCATGTCGGCGATCACCCGGTCGCTCTCGCCCAGCAAGAGATAGGCTTGCGCTCTCTCGACCAGAAAGTCCTGCTCGCCCAGGATGGCGCGGGCGGACTCGAACGCAGCCGCTCCGGCCGGGTCGTTTTGTCGCTCGAGCAGCGCGCCCTTCCACACAAGCAAGGTCGGGTTGGACGGCGCGGCTTCCAGGCCGCGCTCGATCGCCTGCAACGCGCGCGCCGTATCGCCCTCGCGCAGCGCAGCCTGGGCCGCGAATAGCGCGTCGCCCACCGGGTTGGGCGGAAAGAGCACGTCGCGCAGCAGAAAGCCGACCACGCCGATCACTGCGACGATAGCCAGGCTGACGGCGAGCCGCTTGAGCCGCCGGCGACGATTGGCTGCCACGACTTCCTCCAGCGCCCACCACGGCGCCTGCAGATCGGGGGCGATGGCGCGCCGCAGGGCGGCGAACGCCTGCTCCCCACCGGCCGCAGCGACGATCGGCTGCGCTTGTTTGGTCAGGCGCTCTTCCACCGACTGCAGGCGCGCTTCTTCGGCGCGCATATCTGCGCCGGACGCGCGCAGACCGTCGAGCAGCCGATGCGCCTGGGCAACATTGGTCAACAACGCGCGGACGTTCTCCGGCGTAACCGCGACGAGCGCCTTTTCACACTCTGCAATTAAGGCGCGCAACGCATCGCCCTCGTTGAGGATGCCCACTTCCTGCTGCAGCTTGCCCATCTCGCCGAGATTCTACCGAGCCGTGGGCCGGTGTGCTATTCTTGCGCTTGAAGCATCATGGGACTCTCAACCGGCATCGTGGGTTTGCCAAACGTCGGCAAGTCCACGATTTTTAACGCTTTGACCGCGGCCGGCGCGCTGGCCGCGAACTACCCCTTCGCCACGATTGAGCCGAACACCGGCATCGTGCCCGTGCCCGACCCACGGCTGGACGAGATCGCGCAATACATCAAGACGGAGCGCATCGTGCCGGCCACGATCGAGGTCGTGGATATCGCCGGCCTGGTGAAAGGCGCGTCGCAAGGGGAGGGGCTGGGCAACCAGTTCCTCAGCCACATTCGGGCTGTGGATGCCATCTTGCACATCGTGCGTTGCTTCGAGAACCCCGACGTCGTGCATGTGGATGGATCGGTAGATGCGGTGCGCGACGTGGAGATCATTGAGCTAGAACTCGTGCTGGCCGATTTAGAGAGCGCCGAGCGACAACTGGAGAAAAACAAGCGCGCCGCGGCGCAGCGCGATCCAGAGGCGATCCAGCGGGTCGCCGTGCTCGAGCCGATGGTAGCGCTGCTGAAAGAGGGCAAGCCCTCGCGCCTGGCGCTGGCCGGCATGGACATCGCCGCGCAACGGCTGGCCAAATCGCTCGGCTTCATCACCGCCAAGCCGGTGCTCTACGTGGCCAACGTAGATGAGCGCGACCCGACCGGCGCATCGAATCCCCATGTGGCGCGGTTGCGGGACTGGGTCGCGGCGCACGGCGGAGAGATGGTCGTCATCTCCGGCGCCATCGAAGCGGAGATCGCCGCGTTGGAACGCGAGGAAGAGCGGCGCGAGTTCCTGGCCGGCCTAGGACTCGAAGAATCCGGGCTGAATCGGCTGGCGCGCGCGACCTACAAGCTGCTCGGCTTGCAGTCGTTCTTCACCGCCGGGCCGAAGGAAATCCGCGCCTGGACGATCCCCATCGGCGCGAAAGCGCCGCAGGCCGCCGGCGTCATTCACTCCGACTTCGAGCGCGGCTTCATCCGCGCCGAGGTGTATACGCTGGACGACCTGCGAACCTACAAAACCGAGGCCGCGATTCGCGCCGCCGGGAAATTGCGTTCGGAAGGCAAGGAGTATGTCGTGCGCGACGGCGACATCATGCACTTCCTGTTCAATGTGTGAAGCGCGTTGCGCGTTACACGTTGGCAAGTTAGCACGTTGCGGATTGGGCTAGCGCGTTGCCTGCCAGATGAAGGTCAGGAGCATCATCAAGGCGAACAAGAGTTCGACCATCTGACCGAAGACGCAGCCGACCAGATACTGTCCGCCGGAACGCAGCGCCGGGCACAGCCGGCGCTGGCGCAGCAGTTCAACGATCAGCACGCCCAACACGCCGCCCACCACGGCGCCGATCACCGAGCCGATCAGCGGTATGCCGAACGTCAGCAGCGCGCCGCCGGCGACGCCGCCGACGATGGCGCCGGCGACCGTCTTCCACGACGCGCTGCTGCGGCGGGTGAAGTAGGCCGTCATCGCCAGGTTGCTGCCCCAGGCGGCGATCACGATCAGCCCCATCGCGAGCAACGCCGGCCAGCCGATGCGCTGGAACCCATCGCCCGAGGCCCACACCAGCGCGCCGATCCAAATCATCAACGGGCCGGGAAGCACAGGGATGAACACGCCGACGACGCCGACGGCGATCAGCGCAACGCCCAACGCCTGCGCCGCATCCTGCGGACTGAGCCAGCTTAGCCAAAATGGGAGCACGCGGCGAATATATCAGTGCGCGGGCTTCGCGCGGCTCAACGACCGAGCGCTCAGCAAAGTCCTCGTGGTCGCTCCGTCTGACCCGATCAATCAATTTGACAATCTTCTGCGCCTCGCATACATTCCCACCCGTGACCGCAATGACACACTGCGACCTTGATGTGCGCAGCGCGCTCGATGCATCTCACCCCCACCTCTGCTGCCGGTTGTAAGAAACCCTGGCCGATGCCCCGGCCGGGGTTTGCTGATTAGTCCACTGCGTATAAGGGAGGTTGTATGAAACAAGAAGTCACCATCACCGTCAATGGCATGACGCACACGCGCTCGGTCGAGCCGCGTCTGTTGCTCGTGCACTTTCTGCGCGACGAGCTGGGCCTGACCGGCACAAACATCGGGTGCGACAGCAGCCAGTGCGGCGCCTGCACTGTCCACCTGGACGGCCAGGCGGTCAAGAGTTGTACCGTGTTGGCGGTGCAGGCCGACGGTTGCCGCGTCACCACTATTGAAGGATTAGCTGACGGCGCATTGCACCCGCTGCAACAAGCGTTCTGGGACAAGCACGGCCTGCAATGTGGCTTCTGCACACCCGGCATGATCATGGCCAGCGCCGATCTGCTCAACCGTAACCCCAACCCGACCGAGGAGGAGATCCGCCACGGCTTAGACGGCAACCTATGCCGCTGCACCGGCTACCAAAACATCGTCGCGGCGGTGCAAGCGGCAGCGGAGAAATTGAGAACTGAGAATTGAGAATTGAGAATTGAGAATTGAGAAAGGAGGTTGAGATGGCAAAGGTCATTGGACAGGCGATCAAAAGAAAGGAAGACCCGCGATTGATCACCGGCGAGGCCAAGTTCCTGGATGACATCCAGTTGCCCAACATGGCCTACGTGGCGATCCTGCGCAGCCCCTACGCCCACGCGCGCATCAAAAGCATAGACACCTCGAAGGCTGCCGCGTTGCCCGGCGTGATCGGCGTATTCACCGGCAAGGACTTCATGGACATCAACCCGATGCCATGCGCCTGGCAAGCCGGCGGCGTGAAGAACAACGTCAACACCCCGCGCGTGCTGGAGCCGGAGAAGGTGACGTTCACCGGCGCGGGCGTGGCGTGCGTGGTGGCCGAGAGTCGCTACATCGCCGAGGACGCGCTGGCGCTGATCGAGGTGGACTGGGAACCGTTGCCGGTCGTCGTGGACGCCAAGAAAGCTACCGAGCCTGGCGCGCCGCAGATCCATGAGAACGCCCCCAACAACATCGTGATGGAGTGGGAGTGCGGCAACGCGGCTGCGGTCGAGCAAGCCTTCGCCGAGGCGGAGGTCGTGATCAAGCAGCCGCTCATCAACCAGCGCCTGATCCCCACGCCGATGGAGACGCGCGGCTGCGCGGCCATGTACCTGCCCTACACCGATGAATACACGGTATGGATCACCTCACAGGCGCCGCATGTGCACCGGCTGTTGATGACCGCGTTCGTGTTCGGCATTCCCGAGACCAAGATGCGCGTGATCTCCCCCCAGGTGGGCGGCGGCTTCGGCGCAAAGATCTTCCTATATCCGGAGTACCCGCTGGTGGCGGCGCTGGCCAAGAAGATCGGCCGGCCGGTCAAATGGCAGGAGACGCGCTCCGAGAACTACCGCGCCACCACGCATGGCCGCGACCACATCACCGAACTCGAAGTCGCCGCGAAGAAGGACGGCACGGTGACCGCGCTGCGGGTGCACACCTACGCCAACCTGGGCGGCGTGCTCAGCACCGTCGCGCCCGGCATCCCCACCACGCTCTACGGTCGGCTGCTCAGCGGCGCCTATCACATCCCGCACATTTACTGCAAGGTGTGGGGCGTCTATACCAACACCGGCATGGTGGACGCCTATCGCGGGGCCGGCCGGCCCGAAGCGACCTACGTGGTCGAGCGAGCAATGGACCTCGTCGCGCAGGCCACCGGCATCGATCCGGCGGAAGTGCGACGCCGCAACTTCATCCGGCCAGAGGAATTCCCCTACGCGCCGGCCGACGACATCCTGTGCGGTCTCAAGTACGACAGCGGCAACTACGAGCCGGCGCTCGATCGCGCGCTCGAGCTGGCCGGCTATGCCGAGTTTCGCAAGCAGCAGGCCGAGGCGCGCAAGCAGGGCCGGTTGCTGGGCGTCGGCTTGTCGTCATATATCGAGATCTGCGGCATAGCCCCGTCGGCATGGATCGGCCTGCCCGGCCAGGGCTGGGGCGCCGGCCTGTGGGAGAGCGCCAACGTGCGCGTGCACCTCACCGGCAAAGTCGTCGTCACCACCGGCTCACAGAACCATGGCCAGGGTCACGAGACCACCGTCGCCCAGGTCGTCGCCGAAGAGCTGGGCGTAAGCGTGGATGACGTGATCGTGCAGCACAGCGACACCCTCGGCACACCGTTCGGCTATGGCACCTACGGCAGCCGCAGCGCCGCCGTCGGCACGGTCGCCGTCTACAACTCCCTCCAGCGCATCAAAGAGAAGGCGCGCAAACTGGCCGCGCACCTGCTGGAGGCAGCCGAAGAGGACATCGTGTACGAGAACGGCAAACTGTTCGTCAAAGGCTCGCCGGACAAGGCCAAGACCATCCAGGAGATTGCCGCCGCTGCTGCCATCGGCTACAGCTTGCCCAGGGGCATGGAGCCGTTCCTGGACGACACGGCCTACTACGACCCGCCCGGCTGCACCTTCCCCTTCGGCACCCATGTGTGCATGGTCGAGGTTGACCCTGAGACCGGCGCGGTGCAGATCCTCAAGTACGTCGCCGTGGATGACGTGGGCAATGTGATCAATCCCATGATCGTGGACGGCCAGTTGCACGGCGGCATCGTGCAGGGCGTCGGCCAGGCGCTCACCGAGGGCGCGGTCTACGACGAAAACGGCCAATTGCTGACCGGCACGCTGACCGAATATGCCATACCGAAAGCCAGCTTGATGCCGAAGATCATCCAGGACCGCACGGTGACGCCGACGCCGGTGAACCCGCTCGGCATCAAAGGCGCGGGCGAAGCCGGCACGATCGCCTCGACGCCCGCGGTCGTCAACGCGGTTGTGGACGCTTTGTCGCATCTGGGAGTGAAACACCTGGATATGCCGCTCACGCCGCAACGGGTGTGGGCCGCTATGCGCAAAAATTGAGTGAGGAATTGAGAATGAGGAATTGAGAATGAAGAATTGAGAATGAGGAATTGAGAATGAAGAATTGAGAATGAAGAATTGAGAATGAGGAATTGAGAAAAGCCGATGGACGAGCCGAGCCATTCGCCGCAACGAATTCAGGACCGGGCGTTTGAGTTTGCGTGCCGGATTGTGAGGCTGCATGAATATCTGTGCAAGAAAAGCGAGACGGCGCGGCGAATTGGCAATCAGTTACTCGATTCGGGCACTTCCATCGGCGCGAATCTGGAAGAGGCGGATGCTGGTCAGAGTCGCGCAGATTTCATCTCAAAGTGCAGCATCGCGCTCAAGGAAGCGCGAGAGACGCATTTTTGGCTCAGGCTACTTGCAGCAACGAATCAAGTTTCTGCCGATCAGCTCAAGCCGTTGACGCAAGAGGCGAATGAAATCATCGCGATCCTGACAACTATCGTCCGCAAGTCAAGAGGCAACAGGGAAGCCTAACCTTATCTCAATTCTCAATTCTCAATTCTCAATTCTCAATTCCTCCGAAGGAGACCCATGTTCGCAGCGAACTTCGACTACTATCGGCCGGCGACAGTCGCCGAGGCCGTGCAACTGCTGAGCACGAAGGAGAACGCCAAGGTCTTGGCCGGCGGGCACTCGCTCATCCCGGCCATGAAGTATCGCCTCGCACAGCCCAGCGCGCTGATTGACATCGGCCGCATCCCCGGGCTGAGCGGCATTCGCGTCGAAGGCGGCAAGTTGCGCATCGGCGCGATGACCACCCATGCCGCGATCGCCGCTTCCGCCGACGTGAAAGCGCACTGCCCGCTGCTGGCCGAGGCCGCGAGCAAGATCGGCGATCAGATGGTGCGCAATCGGGGCACCATCGGCGGCGCCATCGTCCACGCCGATCCGGCCGCCGACTACCCGCCGAACCTGCTCGCCCTGGGCGGCAGCGTCACGGCCGTCGGGCCCAACGGCTCACGCGCGATTGACCTGGCCGGCTTCTGGACCGACCTGTTCACCACCGCCCTCGCTCCTGATGAGATCGTCACCGAGGTGACGGTGAACGGCTACGGCAAAGGCACAGGCGGCGCGTACGCCGACATGCAGCATCCCGCCTCCGGTTATATCGTGGTCGGCGCTTCGGCCGTCGTCACGGTCGCCGGCGGCGTTTGCAGCAAGGTGAGCCTGGTGATCGGCGGGGCCACGCCCAACCCGGTGCGCGCCGCGGCCGCCGAAGCCGCGCTGACCGGCAAGGCGCCGACGGCCGAAAACATCGCCGCCGCGGCTGCGCTGGCCGCCGATGGGATCAGCGACCCGATCGGCGACCGCTTCGCCAGCGGTGACTATCGCATCCATCTGGCTAAAGTGCTGGCCAAACGCGCCCTGACCCAGGCTGCCGCGCGCGCATCCGCATAACGCGCAGGCAACTGCATCCATTCTTGTCTTCGCAATCCAGGCGTGCAGCAGCGCGCCTGGATTGCTTGTTGGACATGAGTTACAGAAGCGTTTCTCGGCGCAGAGCCTTGTAGGCATGCAGAGCTATTCGACTCACGCACTGCGCGCCGTTCGCGCCCACCCCCCTTCCTGACGCTGGATCAAAAAAGACAACGCCTCGCTGAAGTGCACATCCATGGCGTGGCCGGCGCCGTCGGGATTGCGATAGCCGATCTCGGTGACGATGGACTCATGCAGCGCGTGCACCCGCTCCAGTTGCTGCCGGTTGCGCCGACGATAGAGCGTCTCATGGGTCAGGTCATTGAGCGCGCCGCGCAAGGAGCGCACCACATGCGCGATGATGAGGTTGCCCGACGCATCGGCGATCAGCGCATGCAGGTCGTGATCGAGGTCCACGTAAACGTCGGCGTTGCCGATGTTGCGCCGCATGCGCCGGATGATGTCCTGCAGCGCGTCGAGCTGATCGGGCGTGCGCCGCTGGGCTGCCAAGCGCGCGCTCTGAATCTCGATCGGCTTGCGCGCTTCCATTAGCTCGCGAAAGGGCACGCGCTGCAGCGCGATCGCGTGGGTGAAGTAGGTGCGCAACTGCCGCTCGCCCAGCGGACGGACGCGCGCGCCGCGCCCGTTGATCACTTCGACCAGCCCCTGCCCTTCCAATTGCTTAATCGCCTCGCGGACGACCGGCCGGCTGACCTGGAAGCGGCCGGCCAGTTCACCCTCCGAAGGCAAAAATGCGCCCGGGCCTGCGCCGCGCTGAATCAGCTCGGACAAGATGTGATCGGCAAGCCGGGCGGGCAGCGCCGATGATGGCGCGTGATGCGCGATGGGCGTCTCCGGCATAGACCTATCTGACAGGCAGCCATTGTAGTCGTTGACAGGTCGGCAGGCAAGCGGGTATAAAGGCGGCGTTGAATATGAGCAGCTTGCTCGTCGTCGTCCTGGTTATTAGCGCGCTCCTCGTCCTTAGCGGCCTGGAGCAAAACCCGTTTAGGATGGCGACTATGCGAGCCTAGCGCATATCCATAGCGTAAAAAGCCCTCCTAAACGGAGGGCTTTTTTGTTGACCTGCGCATCGTTGCGTAGGAAGGCCATAGGCTGAATTTAAGAGGAGATGAACATGAAACTGACCGGCGCACAAGTGATTTGGGAAACGATCATCCGACAAGGCACGAACGTGGTATTCGGTTACCCGGGCGGCGCGATTTTGCCCACCTACGACGCCCTGGTGGACTATCAGGACCGCGTGCATCACGTCCTCGTCCGCCACGAGGAGAACGCGGCGCTCGCTGCGGACGCCTACTTCCGCGCCACGGGCAAAGTGGGCGTGTGCATGGCCACATCCGGCCCCGGCGCGACGAATCTGGTCACCGGCCTGGCCAACGCCATGATGGATTCGTCGGCGGTGGTCGCCATTACCGGCCAGGTCGCCTCGCACCTGGTCGGCTCGGACGCCTTCCAGGAAACCGACGTGACCGGCGTCACGCTGCCGATCACCAAGCACAACTACCTGGTAATGGATGTGAACGAGCTGCCGCAGGTGATGGCCGAGGCGTTCTACATCGCGCGCAGCGGCCGGCCCGGCCCGGTGCTGGTGGACATCTGCAAGGACGCCCAGCAGAAGATGGTGGACTACGAGCCGATCACCAGCGTGCAGATGCGCGGCTACCGCGCCATCAAACCCCATGGGCGCCAGGACATACCAGCGCTGTTGCAGCGCGCCAAGGAGCTGATTGACCACGCGCGCCGACCGGTCATCCTGGCCGGCCAGGGCATCAAGCACGGCAACGCCCATGAGGAGTTCCGCGAGTTCGTGGAGAAATCCGGCATTCCGGTGGCCACCACGCTGCTCGGCATCGGCGTGTTGAGCGAGGACCATCCGCTGAACCTGCGCATGATGGGCATGCACGGCGAAGCGTATGTCAACCAGGCCATCGCCAACGCCGATCTGTTGATCGCCCTGGGCATGCGATTCGACGACCGCGTGACCGGCAACCTCAAGACCTACGCCAAGAACGCCCGCGTGATTCACGTGGACATTGACGCCGCCGAGATCAACAAGAACGTGCCGGCCGACGTGGGCATCGTCGGCAGCGTCAAGGACGTGCTGCGCGAGCTGACGCCGCTGATCGAGAAGCGCAGCTACCCGGCCTGGATGGAGCAGATCAACGAGTGGCGCGCCGACACCAAGGCGCACGACGTGCTCAACGTCGAGCTGCCGGAGGATATGCTGCTGGCCCCGCACGTGATGCGCGCGATCTGGGAAGAGACGAAGGGCGAATGCACCATCTGCACCGACGTCGGCCAGCATCAGATGTGGGAGACCCAGTACTTCCAGCACACGCGCAAGAATCAGTTGATCACCAGCGGCGGGCTAGGCACGATGGGCTTTGCGCTGCCGGCGGCGATCGGCACGAAATTCGGCCGGCCGGACGAAGAGGTATGGGCCATCGCCGGCGACGGCGGCTTCCAGATGAGCATTCCTGAGCTGGCCACCGTGATGCAAGAGAACCTCAACATCAAAATCGCCATCATCAACAACAACTTCCTCGGCATGGTGCGCCAATGGCAGGAGCTGATGCACAATCACCGTTACTCCGCCGTGGAGATGTGGACGCCGGACTTTGTGAAGCTGGCGCAAGCCTACGGCATGTGCGGCATGCGCGCAGCGAACATGAAAGAGGCGCGCGAAGTCATCCGCCGCGCCCGTGAACACAACGGGCCGGTGTTGATCGAGTTCGTCGTGGAGAAGGAGACCAACGTGTTCCCCATGATCCAGCCCGGCAAGTCGCTGAACGAGATGACCCGACGCCCGATCCAGCCCGCGGCGCTCGGCGGCGGGATGCAATTCATGAAGGAGAAAGCGCAATAGCCATTCGACAGGAGAACCATGCTGATTGACCGAATCGAAGCCCGCAAGAACCCCACCAAGCACACGCTGGTGGCGTTGGTGGAGAACAAACCCGGCGTGCTCAACCGGGTGGCCAGCTTGATGCGCCGGCGCAACTTCAACATCGAGAGCCTGGCCGTCGGCACGACCGAAGACCCGACCGTCTCGCGCATGACCATCGTGATTGACGCCAGCCGAACCAATGCCGCGCTGGTGGAGCGCAACCTCTATAAGCTGGTCAACGTGATTGACGTGCAGGACGTGACCAACCTGCCCACCGTGGTGCGCGAGCTGGCCCTCATCAAGGTGCGGGTGAGCGACGCCCAGCACCGCGGCGAGATCAAGCAGATCGCCGACATGTTCCAAAGCCGCATCGTGGACGTGGCGAAGGAATCCGTCATGATCGAGGTCACCGGCGAGGAGCAAAAGGTGGACTCGATCCTCAACGTGCTGCAGGACTATGGCATCCTGGAAGTCATCCGCACCGGCCGCATTGCAATGACCAGGGGTTGAACGTCCCCCTCACAACCGAACACTCAACGACGCGACAACTCACCATGGCTAAGGTTTACTACGACAACGACGCAAATCTCGAACTCCTCAAAGACAAGACGATCGCCGTCATCGGCTTCGGCAGCCAGGGGCACGCCCACGCGCTCAACCTGAAGGACAGCGGCGTGAACGTGGTCGTCGGCCTGCCGGAGACGAGCAAGAGCCGCGAGAAGGCGCAAAACGCCGGCCTGCGCGTGATGAACGTGAGCGAAGCGGCGCAGGCCGCCGACTTCATCATGATGCTGGTGCCTGATGTGCCGGCTGCGCAAATCTACCGAGAACACATCGAGCCGCACCTGGCGAAAGGCAAGACGCTGATGTTCGCCCACGGCTTCAACATCCACTTTGGGCAGATCGTCCCGCCTAAATACGTGGACGTAAGCATGGTCGCGCCCAAGGCGCCCGGGCACACCGTGCGAGGCACCTACCAGGACGGCGGCGGCACCCCTTGCCTGGTCGCCGTGCATCAAGGTGGGACGCGCGCGCTGCAAAATGCGCTGGCCTACGCCAAGGCGATCGGCGGCACGCGCGCCGGCGTCATCCGCACCACGTTCAAGGAAGAGACCGAAACCGACCTGTTCGGCGAACAAGTCGTCTTGTGCGGCGGCGTCTCGCACCTGATCAAGGCGGCCTTCGAGACGTTGACCGAGGCCGGCTATGCGCCGGAGATGGCCTACTTCGAGTGCTTGCACGAACTCAAGCTGATCGTGGACCTCATGTATCGCGGCGGCTTGAACTTCATGCGCTACAGCGTGAGCGACACCGCCGAATGGGGCGATTACATCAGCGGCCCGCGCATCATCAACGACCGCACGCGCGCCGAGATGAAGAAGATCCTGGCCGACATCCAGTCCGGCAAGTTCGCCCGCGAATGGATCAAGGAGAACCAGACCGGCCGCAAGCGCTTCAACGAATATCGCCGGCGCGACATCAATCACCCGATCGAGAAGGTCGGGCTGAAGCTGCGCCGGATGATGCCGTGGCTCAACCCGCGCGAGGTCAAGCCCGGCGAAGGCGGGGCGTGACCTGAGCGAGAGGAGGAGAAGACGGGAGATGGGAACGACGTTCACCCAATCGCTGCGGGAGCGGTCGGGACATCCCGTCTCCCCGTCGGCCGAGCGCCATCTCGCTTTGCCGCGCGACGCCGGGGATGAGCTGATCCGACTTGAGTGCGTGAACGTCGCGCTGAACGGCGCGCGCGTGCTCCACGACCTCACATGGTCGCTGCGGCGCGGCGAGAACTGGGCCGTGCTCGGCCCCAACGGCGCCGGCAAGACCACCTTCCTGCGCCTGTTGCGCGGCGAGATCTGGCCGGCGCCGGTGGACGGCGGGTTGCGCATCTACGCCTTCGACGGCCAACCAACCCAATCGCCCATCGGCGTGAAGCAGCGCATCGCCATCGTCAGCGCCGAGCAACAACAGCGCTACCTGCGCGCGCACACGCGCAGATACGGCGATGACTTCCGCCCGCGCATCACGGCGCGCGAGGTCGTGTTCACCGGCCTGCTCGACAGCGAGCTGGCGACGCGCAAGCCCACGCCGGATGAAGCGGCGCGCGTCGCGCAAGCCATGCGCGAAGTCGGCATCGAGGCCCTGGCCGATGCGCCTTTCGACACGCTATCGCAGGGGCAGTTGCGCAAGGCGCTCATCGCGCGCGCGATCGTCGCCAGGCCGGATGTGCTCATCCTCGACGAAGTAGGCGTCGGCCTCGATGCGCGCTCGCGCGGCGCTTTGCTCGACATGATCCAAGGCATCGCCGAGCGGGGCGCGCAGATTCTGATGACCACCCATCGGCGCGACGAGCTGATCCCGGCCATCACCCACGTGATGGAGTTAAAGCAAGGCCGGATCGTCGCGCAGACGCGGCGCAGCGAGACGGCGGATCGCCGGCGCACCGCACCGCCGCGATTTCGCGCAATCGCCGACTTTCGCTCCCGCGACGCCCAACCGGCTTTGATCAACATCACCCACGCCGACATCGCATCGGACGACGGGACGACGATTGTGCTGCGCGACGTGAACTGGCGGATGAACGAGGGCGAGCACTGGATGATCGCCGGCGACAACGGCGTCGGCAAGAGCACGCTGCTGCGGCTGATCCTGGGCGAGCTGTGGCCGGCGCGCGGCGGCCGGATCGAGCGCTTCGGGCGCAACGGCTTCGACAACGTGTGGGAGATCAAGAAGCGCATCGGCTACGTCTCGCACGAGTTCCAAGCGCGCTACGCCGCCGACCTGACCGCAGAGCAAGTCATCGCGTCGGGCTTCTTCGCCAGCGTCGGCTGGCTGCAGCCGCTGACGCAAGCCCAGCGCAGGCGGCTTCGAGAGGTCATCGCGTGGCTCGACCTGAAGCCGTTGGCCCAGCGCAGCATCCTGGAGATGAGCTACGGGCAAGCGCGCAAGGTGCTGGTGGCGCGCGCGCTGGTGAACGCGCCGCGCCTGCTCATCCTGGACGAGGTGTTCGACGGGTTAGACCAAAAGTTTCGCGCCGAACTCGCGGACATCTTGGAAGCGGCATCGCGCGACGCCGGCATCATCCTGGTCACCCATCATGAGGACGATTGCCTGCCCTGCATCACCCATCGCATGGTCATCGAGGGCGGCCGGATTGTTGCGCAAGAAGCGCGCGTGAAAACTTGAGCAGCCACTACGCATACGCGATAGGAAGAGGATAAGCCATGAACGACCCAAACCGTGTATTGATCTTCGACACCACCCTGCGCGACGGCGAGCAATCGCCCGGCGCAACGCTGAACCTGGCCGAGAAGCTGGAGATCGCGCGCCAGCTCGCCCGGCTAGGCGTAGACATCATCGAGGCCGGCTTTGCGGTCGCCTCGCCCGGCGACTTCGAGGCGGTCAGCCGAATCGCTCAGGAGGTCGGCCAGCTCGATCAACCGCCTGTGATCGCCAGCCTCGCCCGCTGCGCCAAGAAGGACATCGAGCAGGCGTGGAGCGCCGTGCAATGGGCCAAGCGGCCGCGCATTCACACCTTCTTAGCCACCAGCGACATTCACTTGAAGTACAAGCTCAAGATCAGCCGCAACGACTGCATCGAGCAGGTGGGCGAGTTCGTCTCGTACGCCAAGGGCTTCTGCGACGATGTGGAGTTCTCGCCGGAGGATGCCGGCCGCAGCGACCCGGAGTTCCTCTGGCAGGTGCTGAGCGTCGCCGTGCAGGCCGGCGCAACCACGCTGAACATCCCGGATACCGTGGGCTACTGCACGCCGCAGGAATACGGCCAGCTCATCGAGGGCATCGTGAACAACGTGCCCGGCGTCAAGGAAGGCAAGGTCATCGTCAGCGTGCATTGCCACAACGACCTGGGCATGGCCACTGCGAACACGCTGGCCGGCATCAAAGCCGGCGCGCGGCAGGCCGAGGTCACCATCAACGGCATCGGGGAACGCGCCGGCAACACCAGCCTGGAGGAAGTGGTGATGGCGCTGAAGACCCGCCCGCAGTTCTTCGGCGCGCTCTACACGAACATAGACACCACGCAGTTGGTGCGCACCAGCAAGATGGTGAGCAGCCTGACGTCGATCCCAGTGCAGCCGAACAAGGCCATCGTCGGGGCCAACGCATTCGCCCATGAGGCCGGCATTCACCAGGACGGCATGTTGAAGAATCCGCTGACCTACGAGATCATGCGGCCGGAGGACGTGGGCTGGAACAGCACCAACCTGGTGTTGGGCAAGCACAGCGGCCGACATGCCTTCGCCGACCGGCTGCGGCAGATGGGCTACGACCTCAGCCGTGACGAGCTGGACAAGGCCTTTGAGCGGTTCAAGGCGCTGTGCGACAAGAAGAAGGTGGTCAGCGACGCCGACATCGAGGCGCTGCTCACCGATCAGTTCGAGAGCCTGGGCAACGACTTGTTCAAGCTGGACGAGCTACACGTCGCCACCGGCACGGGCAACACGCCGGTCGCCAGCGTGCGGCTGATTGACCAAGATGGCGAGCCGCGCGAAGACGCCGCGCTCGGCAACGGGCCGGTCAACGCTGTGTGCAATTGCATCAATCGCATCACCGGCGCCAACGCCAAGCTCGTGGAGTTCCACGTGCACGCCGTGACCGAGGGGATTGACGCCATCGCCAACGTCACCATCCGCGTCGAGATGAGCGACGGCGAGGGCAGGAAGTACATCTTCAGCGGGCGCAGCGCCGACACCGACACGCTCGTCGCCAGCGGCAAGGCGTACCTAGCTGCGGTGAACCGAGGTCTGCGGCGCGCGAAGGGCACACCGGAGACAATGAAGGAGACGGTGTGATTCCCCTGCATTTCTGGTTGGGAGGCTTTAGCCGACTCAACAACGCGCCGAAAGTCGGCTGAAGCCTCTCATCCATGGCGCGAGCCTTAAAATGTGAGGGAAGTAGTGTCTGAATTACAGGCCATGAACGAGAAAGACACTCTAGACAGGCTCACCCAAATCGTTGTCGAGCAGTTCCATCCTCAAAAGGTGATTCTCTTTGGTTCGCGCGCCCGTGGAGACGCCAAGCCGGATAGTGACTACGATATCCTCATCATCGCGCCATCAGACAAGAAACGCCGGCGACGCACTCCACCCGTATATCGCGCACTATCCGGTCTTGGGGTGCCCAAGGAAATCGTGTGGTGGACACCGGAAGAAGTCGAACAATGGCGCGCCGTAAAGGCGCACTTCATCACAACAGCGCTGCGTGAAGGAAAGGTCTTATATGTCCGACCCACGTAGTCACGCGCGTGGACTGCTCAAGTCTCAAGGACTTTCAGGACGCGCTCGACGACATGGCACCGTTTGCCGTCGAAGTTCGTTACGACCCAGAGTTTGACCCCGAACGAGAACAAGCGATAGAAGCGCTGAGAACGGCTCATGAGGTGTTCGCACGAATCAGCATGTTCGTTGACGCTGAGGTTTGATCGTATGAAACTGGAGCATCTTGATTCTGATCGTCCGCGACGTACCCGCGGCAGCGGCGTTCTTCCGGTATGCGGTCGGGCCAGGGCTGAGCGTGAGCTACGAGTCCTATGCTGAGCTGAAGGCGAGCGATATGACTCTCACGGGGCGTTGAAGCAGCCATGATCGCTGGCCCTGAAGAGAGCGTTGTGGAGTTTTGTCGGCCGTCGCAAAGTCACATGCTCACCCTCTTCCACACCGCCGCGTCCAACGTCGCGCTATTCGATGCGCTGCTCAAGCAACTCGCGCCGGACATTCCGGCGCGACACATCGTGGATGAGGCGATCCTGCGCGAGGTGCGCGCTGCCGGCGCCGTGACGCCGGCGGCGATCGCGCGCGTTCGCGCCGCCCTGGCCTCGCTCGCCGACCCTCAGTCATTCGTGCTGTGCACCTGCTCTTCTATCGGCGGGCTGGCCGAGCAAGCCGGCGAGCGCGTGATGCGCGTGGATCGCCCGATGGCCGAGCGCGCCGTGTCGCTCGGCCGTCGCATCGCCATCGCGGCCACCCTACAGAGCACGTTGGCGCCGACCCAGGCGCTGATCCAGGAAGTCGCGCGGCAAGCGGGCAGACCGGTCGAGACCCTCGCGCTGTTCATCCCATCGGCGTGGTCGTTGATCGAGCGCGGCGACCAGGCCGGCTACGCCCGCGAGATCGCCGACCGCTTGGCCGAAGCCTGTGCGCGCGACCGGTTCGACGTGATCGTGCTGGCGCAGGCCAGCATGGCCGTCGCCGAGCCGTTGTGCGCCGAGCTGCCCTGCCCGGTCTTGAGCAGCCCCCGGTTGGGGGTGGAAGCAGCCGCGCGCGCCTACCGGGCGCGCCTGTCAGCCCCCTCATCTTCTGTAGCACAATCCAATCTCGTAGAATCCTGACCGGCTATGAACGACCGACCTCGAACGCTCTTTGAGAAGATTTGGGATGCGCACGTCGTGGCGCAGGAGCCGGACAGCCCGGCTGTCCTCTACATTGATCTGCACCTGGTGCACGAGGTGACCTCGCCGCAGGCCTTCGAGGGCTTGCGGCGTCGCGGCTTGAAGGTGCGCCGGCCCGACCGCACCTTCGCCACGCTCGATCACGGCATTCCCACGCACGACCGCAGCCTGCCGATCGTGGACGAGATGGCGCGCAAGCAGATCGAGATGATGGAGCGCAACGCCGCCGAGAACGGCATCACGCTCTACGGCATCAAGACCGGCGCCGACAAGCAGGGCATCGTGCACGTGATCGGCCCGGAGCTGGGGCTGACCCAGCCGGGCATGACCATCGTATGCGGCGACAGCCATACCGCGACCCACGGCGCCTTCGGCGCGCTCGGCTTTGGCATTGGCACCAGCGAGGTGGAGATGGTGCTGGCCACCCAGTGCCTGTTGCAGCGCAAACCCAAGACGATGAACGTGCGCATTGACGGCGCGCTCAAGCCCGGCGTCACGGCCAAGGACATCATCCTGGGCATCATCGCCAAGTATGGCGTGGGCGCAGGCACCGGCTATGTGTTCGAGTACACCGGCGCAGCCATCCGCCGGCTCTCGATGGAGGAGCGGATGACCATCTGCAATATGAGCATCGAGGGCGGCAGCCGCGCCGGCATGATCGCTCCCGACGACACCACCTTTGAGTGGATGGCCGGCCGCGAGTTTGCCCCGAAGGGCGCCGATTGGGATCGTGCGCTGGCCTACTGGCGCACCCTCCCCACCGACGAGGGCGCCGCCTACGACGCCGAGATCTCGCTCGACGCCGGCGCGCTCGAACCGATGATCACCTACGGCACCAACCCCGGCATGGGGATGCCGATCACCGGCCGCGTGCCCGACCCCGACCAGGTCGGCGATCCGGCGCACAAAGCGGCGCTGCAGAAGGCGCTGGCCTATATGGGCCTGCGGCCCAACCAGCCGTTGTTAGGCCACCCGGTAGATGTAGTGTTCATCGGCAGTTGCACCAACTCGCGCATCAGCGACCTGCGCGAAGCGGCCCGGCTATTGAAGGGGCGCAAGGTGAAGGAGGGCTTGCGCGTCATGGTGGTGCCCGGCAGCGCCCAGGTGAAGAAGCAAGCCGAGCGCGAAGGGCTACACGAGATCTTCCTGGCCGCCGGCGCGGAGTGGCGCGAGCCGGGCTGCAGCATGTGCATCGCCATGAACGGCGACCAGCTCGAACCCGGCCAGTACGCCATCAGCACCAGCAACCGCAACTTCGAGGGCCGCCAGGGCAAAGGCGGGCGCACCTTCCTCGCCTCGCCGCTGACCGCCGCCGCCAGCGCCATCACCGGCGTCATCACCGACGCGCGGACGCTGATGCAGTAACCGCCTTATATGGCAGTGGCCCTGAGCAACTTGCGGCGCACCGTCGGCGCGCTGGATGAGGCGTTGGCGATCTATCGGCGCGAACTGGCGAATCACACCGCCCCCGAAATTCAGGCCATGCTGCGCGATGCGGTCATCCAGCGCTTCGAGTTTACGTTCGAGGTTGCGTGGAAGACGCTCAAACGGCACCTCGAGGAATACGGCCTAGAGCAGGTGGATCGGATGACGAATCGGCAGCTCTTTCGACTCGGTTACGAGCAAGGGCTACTGCGCGACGCCCAGGCATGGCTGCCCTACCTGCAACGGCGCAACTTGACCGGCCACGTATACAGCGAGCCGACCGCGATGCAGGTGTTCGAGATCGTCCCGCAGTTTCTAGACGACGCGCAATTCTTGCTCGCACATTCGGAGGAGAGATTGCGATGACGATGCCACATCTTGAGCCGGAATACCTGACCATCGTCCTCGAAATCCTGCGCCGCCATGCGCCCAACGCACAGGCCTATGTCTTTGGCTCGCGCGCAGGCGACCACGCCAAGTCACACTCCGACCTCGACCTGCTGCTGCGCGAGGCCGGCCCGATTGACCCTTATCGCTTCGCGGCCCTCTGCGCGGACTTTGAAGACTCCGATCTGCCATTTCGCGTGGATGTGCTGGACTATCACCAGACCGACGCAGACTTCCTGAAACGCATCGCGCCGCAGTGCATCCCACTCCCAACGCTCAATTCTCAATTCTCAATTCTCAATTCTCAATTCTCAACTCTCAACCCTCAACCCGTAACCAGCAACTCACCGTCATGACCCGCTTTACAACGCTGACCAGCAAGATCGTCCCGCTGCCGGTGGACAACGTGGACACCGACCAGATCATCCCGGCGCGCTTTCTGAAAGTGACCGACAAGGCCGGCCTGGGCGACAACCTGTTCGCCGACTGGCGCTATGACGCCGACGGGAAGCCCAAACCCGACTTCGTGTTGAATCGCCCAGAGATGAAGGGCCGCCAGGTGCTGTTGGCCGGCGACAACTTCGGGTGCGGCTCGTCGCGCGAGCATGCGCCCTGGGCGTTGACCGGCTACGGCTTCCGCGCGGTGATCAGCACCTCGTTCGCCGACATCTTTCGCAACAACGCGCTGAAGAACCGCCTGCTGCCGGTGATCGTGGACAAGCCCACGCACGGCCAACTCTTCAGCTTGTGCGAAGAGGACCCCGACTTCGAGGTGACGATTGACCTCGCCGCGCAAACGCTCACCCTGCCCGATGGGCGCGTTGTCGGCTTCCCGATTGACGCCTTCAGCAAGGCGTGCCTGCTGAACGGCGTGGACGAGATCGGCTACGTGTTGCGCATGACCGACCAAATCCTGGCCTTCGAGGCGGCCCATCGCAAGTGAAAGCCGCCCCAAGCAGTAACCCGTGCGGCGTTGGGTGGATAATCGCGTCTGCGACGACGGCATGCACGCTATGACGCATCCACCCGCCAGCCGCGAGGAGCTGGTCGCCGCCTTGCACGCGCGCGGCCTATGCTATCTTGCGCCCACGCCGCGCGGCGATGAGCGTCCGCTCGACGACGACGAACTGCTCGCCGGCTTGGCGGCATCCCCAGATGCGCGCCTGCGCTTTGCATTGGCGGCCCTGCTGCTGGCGCACCCCGCGTTGGCCGAGCGCGCCGCCGCCCTCATCCAGGGTCAGGCGCCGGTCGCGCTCGACGACGCGGCGCGCGCCGAGATGCGAAAGCAATATCTCGCCGCGATGTATCTGCAGCGCATGTGGCGCACGCGGCTCAGGATGCACTTCGGCGAGGCGCCGCTGATTCCGGAGCGCTTCGCGCGCGAGATGGGGCTGCCGCCGGCCGACGCGATGTTCGGCGAGCTGGGCCTGCGCGCCCTCACCGAGCGCAGCGCCTATAACGACTGGTCGTCCTACGAGCAGGTGGTGGATCTGCTGTGCGAGCAGCCATGCGCCGTGCCCGATGCTCACCTGCTCACCCTGGATTCGCCCCCTGCGGCATCCGACTCCCCAAACTCGGTTCACAAAGCGGCAATGGGGGGTGAGCGATGAAAGGCTTGGGTGATCTGACATGCGACCGCCGATAGACCGCCTGCGCGTACATTACTTCCTGGTGAAGCTCGGCATCGAGTTTCGCCACCCGGCGCGGGTGTATCTCGTCGGCGGCACGACGTTGGTGTACGAAGGGCTGCGCGATCAGTCGCTTGATATTGACATCCACTACGAAGTGGACGACGAACATGAAGCCGAGTTCGCCCAAGTGGTGCGCCGACTGAAGGATGAGCTGCAGATCAACGTTGAGCAAGCCTCGCCCGGCGACTTCATCCCGCTGCCGTCGGGTTGGAAGGAGCGCGCCAAGCACGTCGGCCGCTTTGGACAAGTGGATGTGTTTCACTTCGACCTCTACAGCACAGCGCTCAGCAAGATCGAACGCGGGCGCGAAGGCGACTTTCAAGATGTGCTGGCGCTGTTGCAATCCGGCCAGATCGAAATGGCCATGCTGCGCCAGGCTTTCGATAACATCATGCCCCGCGTAGAGCGCGAGAGCCTGAAGCGCAACCCGGAACGCTTCCGGCGCAACTTTGCCGCGCTGGAGGCGATGCTCGCCGCAGACAGCGCAAAGGATCACTGATACAGAGGGGGCATATCGGCATGGTCTTCCTGCGACTCTTCGGCCTATTGCTCGGCTTGTCGGGCATGATCTTGTTGCTGGTCGGCATCATCTTCGGCGAGGCCGCCGCGCAGAATGTGCCGCTGACCTACGCGCTGTTCGCCATCCTGGTCGGGTTGCTGCTGGCGGTCGGCGCCAGCGCCGCCGAACGCATGTCCGAGAGGCGGAAAGAGCAGAAAGCCAAGAAGGAGAAGAAGTCTTGAACGGAGTTGACAACTTCTCTCAGAGGGTTAGACTTTTCAGCGGAACAATGTGCGCGACCGCTCTGCAGACTATCGCCATTATTTCGATTCGCGTTTCGATTATTCGGAGCGCGAATCGTGAACTCGGGTCGAGGCAGGCGGGCTGATCGCGTCAGCGCATAGATCGCGTAGGTGAATCACAGAGCCTTCCGCAACCCGGAAGGCTCTGTTCATTTCAATTTGTGCTCACAACAGAATCGAATAAACGAGAGAGGCTGACCTATGACGACGATGCTTTACGACACGACGTTGCGAGACGGCACACAGGGCGAGGGCGTTAACTTATCCGTCGAGGACAAGTTGCGCATTGCGCGGCGGCTGGACGAATTCGGCATGCACTACATCGAGGGGGGCTGGCCCGGCAGCAACCCAAAGGACGCCGAGTTCTTCGCGCGGGCGAAGGCGTTGGACTTCAAACATGCGCGGCTGGCGGCCTTCGGCAGCACGCGCAAGGCCAACGCCAACGTCGAGCAAGACCCGCAGATTCGCATGTTGCTCGACGCCGACACGCCGGTGGTTACGCTGGTCGCCAAGACCAGCCCCCTGCATGTGACGCACGTGCTGGAGACGACGCTGGAGGAAAACCTGAGGATGATCGGCGACAGCGTGGCTTTCTTCAAGGCGCGCGGCAAAGAGGTGATGCATGACGCCGAGCATTTCTTCGACGGCTTCAAGCTGGATAAGGACTATGCGCTGGCCACGCTGCGCGCCGCGCGCGACGCCGGCGCCGACTGGCTGGTGTTGTGCGACACCAACGGCGGCAGCATGCCCTGGGAGGTCGAGGAGATCACCCGCTTCACCATCCAGGCGCTGCAGGGTGAAGGCCCTGCCGCGCCGTCGGCGCGCTTTGGGATTCACACCCACAACGACGCCGGCGTGGCGGTGGCCAACGCGCTGGCCGCGGTGCGCGCCGGCTGCGCGCAGGTGCAGGGCACCATCAACGGCATCGGCGAGCGGGTGGGCAACTGCGACCTGGTGACCACGCTGGCCAACTTGAAGCTGAAGATGAACGACGATTGCGTGAGCGACGAGCAACTGCGCGGCCTGACCGAACTGGCGCGCTACGTCTTCGAGATCGCCAACCTCACCCTCGACATCCGCCATCCCTACGTCGGCCAGGCGGCCTTTGCGCACAAAGGCGGCATCCACGTCGCCGCTATCCTCAAAGTGGAGGAGAGCTACCAGCACGTTGACCCAGCGCGCGTGGGCAACCAGAAGCGCGTGCTGGTGAGCGAACTGAGCGGCCGGGGCAACATCGCCTACAAGGCGAAGGAGTTTGGCTTAAACCCCGACGGCGCCGAGGTGAGACATGTGCTACAACGCGTCAAAGAGATGGAAAATCGCGGGTTCTTCTTCGAGGGCGCCGACGCCAGCGTGGAGTTGATGCTGCGTCGCGCCCAGCCCGGCTACGTCAAGCTGTTCGAGTTGCTCGACTATATGGTGGTCGTCGAGCACCGCGAAGGGCGCGGCGTGCTGGCCGAGGCCACCGTCAAGATCAAGGTGGATGACGAGATCACCCACACCGCCGCCGAAGGCGATGGGCCGGTCAACGCGCTCGACCTGGCCACGCGCAAAGCGCTGTTGCCGCACTACCCCAAGCTGAAGAGGATGCGCCTGGTGGACTACAAGGTGCGCATCATTGACAGCGACAAGGCCACCGGCGCCACCACCCGCGTGACGATTGACTCGACCAACGGCCACCGCACCTGGACGACGGTCGGCTGCTCATCCAACATCGTGGATGCGTCGTGGCAGGCGCTGGCCGACTCGATGGAGTACGCGCTGCTGGTGGCGTAGGGCGCGACGAACCGGAGCGCCCCGGGTTGATCAGCGCCTGCGCCAGATAAGGTCATGTCTCACATCCTGGTCGCCACTCTTAGCACCGAGCCACAGGGCATCACGCGTGTGCTCGACGCGCTGCTGCAGCGCGGCTATCCGATCCGGGAAGTCGCCGTCATCCACACCAGCGGCGAGGCAATCCAGCCGGCCATCGCGCGCCTGGACGCCGAGTTCGCTGCTGATGTCTACCCCCACCTGCGCTACCACCGCATCCCGCTGCTCGGCCCGGCCGGCCGGGTCACCGATATCCGCTCTGAAGCAGACATTGGCGCACTGCTTCAGACGCTTTACCGCGTGCTGCGCACTGCCCGCCAGGCCGGCCAGACCATTCACCTAAGCATCACCAGCGGCCGCAAGACGATGGCGGTGTATGCGATGGTAGCGGCGCAGTTGGTCTTCCGCGACGAAGATCGCGTCTGGCACATGCTGTCGGCAGATCGCGTCAGCGAGGAAGAGAAGCGCTTGCACGTTGAGCCAGACGAGCGCGTCGAACTAGTGCCGGTGCCGGTGCTGCGCTGGTCGGATGCTTCAGCCGCCGTCATCCTCGAGGCGACCGACGACCCCTGGGAGGCCATCCGACGCCAACGCCAGTTGGCGCAGGCCGACCTGGCCCGTCGCCGGCGCGAGTTTTTGGAGCGCTATCTCACCCCGGCCGAGCGGCGCGTGTGCGAGCTAATGGTGCGCGAGGGGCTGGACAACGCTGCCCTAGCGCAGCGCCTTCACCTGAGCGAGCAGACCATCGCCAACCACCTGACGAAGATCTATCGCAAGTTCGGCGAGTGGCGCGGCGCAGCCGGCGGCAGCCGCGCAGCCCTGATCGCCGAGTTCGCCGGCCACCTGGCCGCCAAGGAGTTGCCATGACCGAGCGCGAATAGTAGAAAACTCCTATCGCAAATAGTAGATTTCCCCGATGTCGTTTCATCGCATCGTGGGTAAGATCGCGTTCACTTGCGGACAAGGAGAGGCCATGAGCGAGACGTTGAGCTTGACCGTGACGCTAGAGACCGTGACGCCGCTGTTTCTGGGCGGGGCGAACCCGCGCGGCGCGCCGGAGTTGCGCCCGCCGCCATTTCGCGGGGCGATGCGGTATTGGCTGCGGGCAGCGCTGGGTGGGGTAATCGGAGACCAAAATCTTCAGTCTTTAAACCAACTCGAAAGCAGTGTCTTTGGCAGCACGGAGTTCGGTTCCCCAGTCCATATTCGTTTGAGACTGATTGGTGACAGGTTGCGAAGCCAACAGAAAAAGATACTGCCACATAAAGAGGGCCCCAGGGCTGGGTCTCGGCAGGCTATCGAAGCAGAACAACAACTGGAACTTACGCTTTCCATGCCCTATCGGGTCAGCTCTGAAGCGTGGGCTGCAGCGATTGCGGCTTTAAGATTAGCCGTTACTTTCGGAGGCGTGGGGTTGAGATCAAGGAGG
>JBKBID010000029.1:0-32460 GCA_046299515.1 Thermoflexales bacterium
GGCGTCGAAGGCGCTGAACAGCGTGGTCTGCCCCTGCGCTTCGGCGCGGTTTTGCCGCTTCAGCCCGCCGGCGATCTGCTTGTCGTCGTCGCTGACCGGCGCGAACGCCTCGTCGGGGATGCCGTCCTCCAGCACGGCGAGGTCGGTGAGGCCCACCAGCGAGTCGCCGCACTGGATGCGGTGGTCGAGGAAGGTGAGCGGCTTGCCCTCGGCGTGGCTCTCCAGCCACAGCGCCACCCGCGCCAGCTCGACTGCCAGCGGATTTTTGTCCACGCCGTAGATGCAGTGGGCCACCACATCGCGGATCGCGAGGCGCACCTGCTCGGGGGCGGGTTCGTCCTCGCCGGTGCGGATGCGGGCCAGCTCTTTGCCCAGCCGCCGCGCCGCCGCAAGCAGGAAGTGCCCGGAGCCGCAGGCCGGGTCGAGCACGCGGATGGAGAGCAGGGCGTGCTCTGCGAAGTGCGCGTAGTTGGGCGAATGGGAGGCGGCGGATGGTGAATGGGAGGGGGAGCGGCGCGCGGTTGACTCCCCCGTTTCGCGTTGAGGCTGTGCTCCAAATTCGCTCCTTACCATTCCCCCTTCGCCCCTTTCGCCGCCCGCGCTGCTCATCTGCTTTGCCCATTGCAGCCGTTCGGCGATCACCGGCTCCAGCGCCGAGCGGATCAGCGCGTTGACCAGTTCCGGCGGCGTGTAGTAGGAGCCGGTCGCCTTGCGCTCGGAGCCGGCGGCCAGTTCAAAGCGAAGCGCGGCGCCGTCGGCGACGATCTGCGGGTGGTAATCGAGCAGGCTTTCGTACACCGACCCCAGCTCTTCCACATCGAGCGCGGCGTAGTTCACCCGGCGCGGCGCGCTGCTCGGCGCGTCTTGGTAGTAGGCCAGGTGCCAGAAGGCGTCCAGCAGGTCACGGTTGGCGATCGCGCAGGTGTCCAGATCGAGCGACTCAAAGAGTTGGCCGTTGAGCGGGGCGGCGCCGAGCATGTTGGCCATATCTTGGTCGCTCAAGATGATCCAAAGCGCCTGCAAGCTGCGCCAGAGGTCGTCGGCGTCGTCCTCGCCTCGGCGGCGGTCCAGGTAGCGCCGCAGCCGGCTGATGCTGTAGTCCTCGCGGTAGAGCCGGTTGGGGCTGATCAAGCCGCGCTCCTCCGAGACCAGCAGGAAGAGGAAGCGATAGACCAAGCGCAGGAGTTGCTGGTAAAGCGCATGGGGCGTGAGCGGCCGGCCGTCGGTCGCGCCGCCCATCAGCCGATCTCGCAAGTTGGCGTTCGCCGGATGGGCGAGGAAGCCGTTGGCCAGGCGCTGGATGGCCTGCTCGACGCCATCGCGCAGCCGCTCGCGGACGCGGTCGCCCTGGGTCAGGCCGTCCTGATAGTAGCGCTCCAGCAGGCAGTCGCGCGCGTCGGCGACGGTCTGCGGCAGGCGCGTGCGGTGGAGCAGCCGGTACAGCGCGGCGAATTCTTGGAAGCGCTGCTCCTCGAAGATTTGGCGCAGGTCGAACTCCACGTAGGCTTGGCGGCGGATGGCGGCGCTGTTGCGCAACAGGCGCAGCGTCTCGCCGTTGGTGACAATGCCCCAGAGGTGCTCGGTGCGGTTGAGGAACTCCTGCATGAGGGCGTGGGGCGACAGGCGCGGGCGGCCGCCGACGGCGACGCGGCCCATGGGCTGGCGCGCGCCCACGATGTGCACCGGCGGGGCGTCGTCGGGGTCGCCGGCGCGGTGCGAGATGGCGAAGCTCACGCCGTCGAGGTCATAGGCGCGCGGGTTGTAGCGCAACTCGTAGCCCAGCAGGCTGAAGAACGGGAGCGCCCAGGCGTCGCGGGTCGCCGAGGTAGCCATATCGCCCTCGGGCAGGCGGTCGAGCTGCCGGCGGAAGGCCTCCCAGTGCGCGCGAGCGTCGGCGAAGGCCGCGGCGATCTCGTCGGTCAGGCCCTGGCGGCCGGAAAGGCCGAAGGCGGTGGGATGTTGGCCAGGCAGTTCGCCGGCGAGGAGGCGTTCGAGGAGGTCCGGCCCGAACAGGCCGCCTTCGATGCGGACGGCAGGGAAGTCGGTCATGGCGTCACAGTTGAATGCGCGAGCAAGGCACGTGTAGCGCTGTGGCCTCGATTATCTATCGCGTGCCCACTCTGTATGATGGGCACATCCTGCCCTACGTGCACTTTGAAGGTGGTCAGATGGAACTGGAGGCGGAAGCATTAGCCATTTTGCGAGAAGCAGCGAATGCCAAGAAGCAGCGTTCATAGGCTTCCTTCGTCGTGGGAAGCCAGAGAACTGTTAAGAGAGAAGGGGCAATTCTGGACGCCTGACTGGGTCGCCGAGGCGATGGTCGAATATGCCCTGGCCGGCAGAGGGGAGATGTTGTTCGATCCTGCAGTCGGAGCAGGGGCATTCTTTCGCGCCGCTAAAGCACTGGCCCGCGAGAGAGGGTTCACCGTTCGTCTTTCGGGCATGGAGATAGATCCGAATGCCTTATCCGCAGCGCTAGCGCATGGCCTGGAGCCGCAGGATATTGCTGCTGTGGCGCTCGGCGATTTCGTCCTCCAACCGCCTATGGCGACGTTTCAAGCGATCGTCGCCAACCCCCCTTACATTCGACATCATCGCCTTGACCCAGAGCGCAAAGCGCAGCTCAGGCGGTTAGCAGTTCAGATCGTCGGGAAGCCGCTCGATGGGCGGGCGGGCTTGCACGTGTATTTCTTGCTCCGCGCGTTGTCGCTGCTGGCGAAGGACGGCCGCTTGGCGTTCATCATGCCGGCCGACACCTGTGAGGGCAGGTTTGCGCCTGATTTGTGGGCATGGATCGCGAGCAATTTTGCGCTGGACGCGGTCATCACCTTTGCTCCAGAAGCCACGCCGTTCCCCAACGTTGACACGAATCCCCTTATCTTCTTCATCCGCAAGGCGCGCCCTCGGCCTCAGTTGCTGTGGGTCAAATGTCGCCGTCCGGCTACTGATGCGTTGAAGACCTGGGTGAGGTCGGGATTGAGAGACGCAGCTAACCAAGATTTGCTCGTGATCGCGCGAGACCTCGCGGAAGCGCTCGCCACCGGGCTTTCGCGGGAGCCGCTTGACCGGCCGAGCGGCAGATACGTGCTGGGCGATTTCGTCAAGGTGATGCGCGGGATCGCGACAGGCGCGAATGATTTCTTCTTCATGACGGTTGAGCGAGCGAGAGAGCTTCAAATCCCCGACGCATACTTGGTTCGAGCTGTCGGAAGGACGCGCGATATTCCGGGAGATCAGATCACCCTCGAAACTCTCGCCATGCTTCAGCGCAAAGGGCGGCCTACGTTGCTCTTGTCGCTTGGCGGCGAGGACAAGCAAGCTCTCCCAGAAGCTGTGAGGCGCTACTTGGGGGAAGGTGAGAATGCAGGCTTGCCACAGCGACCGCTGATCGCCCAGCGCAAGCCCTGGTACAAGATGGAAGTCCGTGTGCCGCCGCCGTTTCTGTTCGCTTACTTAGGCCGCCGTCATTCCAGGTTCATCCGCAACGTTGCCCAGGTCGTCCCGTTAACAGGGTTCCTGTGTGTCTATCCCCGCTACGGTAGAGGAGAGAGACACCTGGATCAATTGTGGAAGATTCTCAGTCATCCAGACACGGCAGCCAACTTGTCGCAGATCGGCAAGTCCTATGGCGATGGGGCGATCAAAGTTGAGCCGCGTCTGCTGGAAAGGCTGCCGATCCCCGATCATGTGCTTCGGCAGTGTGATGTTTTGACGCAGATGCGCTTGCTGGAAGCGCCGCGACGAGGCTACATGGCGACGAACGGAGATGCAGACGCCTCTGAATGAACAGGCGCGCTGCACAGAGGCTTAGACAGTCTTAGGTAGCGCGGGCGTTCACCCGCTCACCGGCGGCTGCAAGACCACCACGCCGAGCAGGTCGGGCGGCAGGTGAGGCTGAATGTCCAGGCCGCGCACGCGGGCGGCGATGGTCTGCCGGACGCGCTTGTGGCTCTCGGCCAGCGCCTGGGCGCGCAGCCGGATGCGCGCCTCCACCCCCTCCCACCATTCACCATTCGCCCTCTGCCATCCGCCATTCGCCTCCCCAAGCGCCCACCGCACCAGCTCCTGCTTCTCGGCGAGCGGTAGGTTCGCGTCGGGTTTGCCCTCTGCCAACAGACGCAGCGCCTCGTCGTCGGCAAGCCAGCGCAGCGGTCGCCCATTGCCGCCCTGCCAGCCGACCACCCGCACCTCCTCGGCCAGCAACGGCGCGCGGTCGGGTTGGCGCAGCAGATAGCGCACGCGCAACAGCGCCAGCGCGGTCAGCTCGGCGACGGCGCGGGTGCGGATCGCGCCGCAGCGCGCGACGATCCCCGCGCCTTGGCCGGCGATGGCCGCCTCCAGCAGGTAGCGCGCCAGCGCCGCCACAAAGCGATGGTTGCGCCCCACATATTCGGCGCCGGCCGGCGTGGGGGAGACAAACGAGATAGGCCACCACCGGCGCGCCGCAAGGGGCGGCAGCGAGAGGCGGATCGCTTCCGGCACAGTCGCCAGCGCGGCTGGGTCGAGCGAGACGCGCCAGACATCGGCCTGCTTCGCGATCGGCAGGCCGATGCGCTGCGCCGCGGCCAGCACGAACGACTGCACGGCGGCCGGGTCGCCGAGCACGGCGTCGGTCGCCTCCAATTCGCGCTGCACCACCTCGGGCTTCAGGGCGCGCTGCGCGAAGCGCGTGCGGTTGACGCGCTCGCGCTCAACGTCTTGCTCCCAGCGGCGATGCAAGGCGTCCACTTCGGGCAGGCCAAGGTCCAACGGGAGCTGGTCGCCGGCCTGCGGCTTGCGCAAAAACAACGCCTCGAGCACCGCCTGCAAGACGCTCTCCCCCGTCTCGGGGACGGGCACATGGACGCCCAACGTCTGGCGGATCAGCCGCGCCTTTTCGAGCAACACGCGGATCACCGCGCCGTCCACCGGGTTATTCCTGCCGAAGAAGCGCACCACCTTCACGCGCTGAGCCGGCTGGCCGAAGCGATCCACGCGGCCCTCGCGCTGCTCCAGGCGGTTGGGGTTCCACGGCAAGTCGTAGTGGATGACCGCGTTAAACAGCGCCTGAAGGTTCACGCCCTCGGAGAGGCAATCGGTGGCGACCAGCACGCGCGGCCGGTCGGGGGCGATCTCGGCGATCTTCGCTTCGCGCTCGTCGTCGGACATGCGGCCGGTGACGCACACGACTTGCGCGTCGGGCAAGTGCGCGCGCAGGCGCTCGGCGACGTACTCGGCCGTGGCGATGTAGCGACACCAGAGGATGGGCGCGAAGCCCTCGCGCAGCAGGTCGCGCGCGATCGTCGTCGCCTGTTGTAGCTTTGCGTCGGCCTCCGAACCGCGCAGCCGCTCCGCCATCTGCGCCAGTTGCGACAGGCGGCGGCGGTCGGCGTCGGGCAAGATCGCCTTGGCAGCCTCAACCGGCGGCGTTGGCGTCTCATCCTCGGCCCGCGCGTCGGCCGGCTCAAAGACGAAGGGCGAAAAGTCCGCCGCCGTCTCGTCGTCGCCTGCTTGCCATTCGCGCCGCGCCCGCTGGACCAGCGTCGCGACGGCCGCCGCCGGGCTGGACATCACGCAGCGCAACAGCGCCAGCGCTCCCCAGTAGCGGACGCGGCGCCGGCGCTCGTCGAGCTGCCGGCCGGTCTGCACGATCTCGGCGCAGAAGTCGTAGGCGCGCTCAAACAGCTCGCGATAGGCCGGCGACAAGTCGTAGGTCGCGTCCAGCGCCTCGCGCTGCGGGAACGGCGTCGTCGTCTCCCAGGCCTGCGCGATGTCGGCGCGGGTGCGTTGCACAAAGTGCTTGGCGAGCGCGTCGCGCTGCGGCTCGTTGAGATCGGCGAGATCCCAATCGGCAAACTCCGGCCGCAGCAACCCCAACAGCGAGCGGAAGGCGTCCTCCTTGCCGGAGTGCGGGGTGGCGGTCAGCAGGATCAGGTGGCGGTTCGGGTTAGCGGCGACCGCCGAGACCAGCGCGTGCCGCTCCTGGTGGCCGCGTTCGAGCGAGGCCGCTGTGCCGTGCGCCTCATCCACGATCACGAACTCGGGGCAGAACTGCAGAAACTGGTGGCGGTTGCGCTCGGTCTTCGCGAAGTCAATGCTGACCACCTGATACGGGAAGTGCGCGTAGATGCTGCTGCCGGCGGGCACGCGCCGTTCGAGTTGGCTCACCGTCCCGGAGCGGATGATGACCGGCTCTAGGTTGAACTTCTCGGCCATCTCGCGCGCCCACTGCTCGCACAGGGCGGGCGGCGTCAGCACGCACACCTGGCGGATCTCGCCGCGGTCGAGCAGCTCGCGCGCTACCAGCAGCGCCTCGATGGTCTTGCCCACGCCCACGTCGTCGGCGATAAACAGGCGCACCGGATCGAGTCGCAGCGCCATCATCAGCGGCACGAACTGATACGCGCGCGGGCGGATGGAGATGCGGCCGAGCGAGCGAAACGGCGTCGCGCCCTCGCGCAGGGTCAATCGCGCGGCCTGCCAGAGCAGATGCGCGGCGGCGGCGTCGGCCACGGTGTCGGCCCTCGGCAAGGGGAAGGCGCTCGGTTGCACGCGCTCGGATGGCAGCGTGTAGCCGAGGCGGTCTGCCAAGCCGCGGTGGACGCGCACCACGTCCTCGTCGGCGCCGGCCAACGGGCGCAGCGCCCAAACCTCGTCGGTCTCGGCGGGCAGCAGCACCCAATCGCGATTGCGACAGCGAACGATGCTGCCGGGGGAGAAGGCATCGCGCAACATGGGAACAGGTTCAACAGGCGTAGACAGCGAGATGGATTGCGTGGAATTGTATGCGCCGGCGCCGCTTTTGCGAGAAGCAGCCGCGCCAACGAGCGCTCACACCCGCTGCACAAAGCTGAGCGGCCCAAGCCATCCCAGCGCCCAGAGCGCTAGGAGGATCGCGGCAGCGGCGGCCCACAGCAGCAGCGCCAGGCCGAAGTCGGCCCAATTGAGCGTGACGCGCCGCAGGTAGGTGCGCTGCGGATAGGCGCCGAAAGCGCGCCCGTCCATGGCCAGCGCAGCGCGCTCAGCGCGGCGAATGGCCGAGGCCAGCAGCGGCACCAGCGCGCGGCGCGCCTGCGCCAGCTCGCCCATCACGCCCGAGCGAGCCAGGCCGCGCACGCGGTGGGCGGCGCGAATCTGCGCCAGCTCGTCGCGCAGCAGCGGCGCGAAGCGCAACGCCGCCAGCGCCGCATAGCCCACGCGATATGGCACGCGCGCCTGTTGCACCAGCGCGCGCACAAAGTCATCCACCTGGGTGGTCAGGCTGAAGATCAGCGAAAGGCTCACCAGCGCCAGGACGCGCGCCATGGCGACCACCCCCAGGCGCAGCGCGCCGGCGTAGATCACCAGGTCGCCGATGCGCGCGACCACCGGCGTGTGCATCACCAGCTCGCGCCGGACGATCAGGGGATATAGCATCAGGAAGCCCAGCGCCACCGGCGCCAACGGGATGAGCGCGCCTAGGATGCGCTTCGGCGCGACGCCGCCGATCAGCAGGGTGAGCAGCGCCAGGCCGGTCAGCGCCAGCGGCAAATAGGCGTCGCCGGCCAGCGCCGCGATGACCATGAGCGGCGCTACGGCGACGATCTTGCTCAGCGGGTTGCGCCGCTCAAGCATAGGCGGGGATCCGGGCCAACTCGGCAAACGCCTCGATGGTCAGCGGGAGCGGGCGCAGCCCCAGGCGCAGCCCCAGTTCGCCGATCGGCGGCAGGGCGAGTTGCGCGCGGCGCAACACGTCGGCGTCGGCGAAGATGGATTCGGGCGCGCCCTGGGCCAACACGCGCCCCTGATGCATCACCAAAACGCGCTGGGCGCGCGCCGCCAGCGCCATGTCGTGGGTGATCACGCCAACGGTGCGCCCCTCGGCATGCAGCGACGCCAGCAGCGCCTGAATCGCCTGGGCGTTCTGCTGGTCTTGGCCGAAGGTGGGTTCATCGAAGAGCAAGATGGGCTGGTCGGTGATGAGCAGCGTGGCCACGCTCAGTCGGCGCTTCTCGCCATGGCTCAGGGTGAAGGGATTGGCGTTGGCGTAGCGCGTCAGACCGAAGCGTTCCAACAATTCATCCACCCGCCGCTCGCCCTGCCCGGCGTCCAGTCCGGCGGCGCGCGCGCTCAGGCGCAGCTCGTCGCGCACCGTGGCGGCGACGAACTGATGCTCCGGGTTTTGAAACACCAGGCCCACGGCGCGCGACCAGTCGCGCGCGCCCATGCGGCGGGCGTCGCGGCCGCGGATGGTCACCGTTCCTCCTTGCAGCGGCAGCAGGCCGGCCAGCAGGCGCGCCAGCGTGCTCTTGCCGGCCCCGTTGGAGCCGACCACCGCCCACAGGCTGCCCTCCGGCGCGACAAAGCTCACCTCCCGCAGCGCCTCGCGCGCGCCGTAGCGATAGCTGAGCGCGCGCGCTTCGATGGCGGCCGGCCCGTTCGCCGCGCAAAGGTCGGGCCGATGGCCGTTGCCCGTGGGGTGAAAGGCCGGGCCGACGCGGGCGCGCAGCGCCGCCTCGGCCTGCTCCAGCGTCACCGGCAGCGGCCGCAGGCCTAGCCGCGCGCCGAGCAGGGTGACCTGGGGCAGCCACACGCCCAGCGCGCGCAAGTCGTCGAAGTGCGCGTTGAACACCGCGTCCGGCGCGCCCTCGGCGACAAGTTCGCCCTGCGCGCCGAGCACGATCACGCGGTCAATCAGCGGCATCAGCTCGTCCAGCCGGTGCTCGATCAGGAGAAGGGTGTGGTCGCCGCGCCGCTTGAGCGCGGCGATCGCCGCGAACACCTCGCGCACGCCTTGCGGGTCGAGGTGAGCGGTGGGTTCGTCGAAGACGAGGACGCGCGGGCGCAGGGCCAGCAAGGACGCCAAGGCCACGCGCTGTTTCTGGCCGCCGCTGAGCTGCCAGGCCGAGGCGCCCTCCCAGCCGGACATGCCCACCGCCGCCAACGCCTCGTTCACGCGCCGACGGATCTCGTCCGGCGGAAGGCACAGGTTCTCCGGCCCGAAGGCGACTTCGCCGGCCACATCCCACATCACGCATTGCGCCTCAGGGTCCTGGAAGACGATGCCCACCTGCTGAGCCAACGACGCCGGCGGCGCGGCGCGCGTGTCGCGGCCGTTGACCATCACGCGGCCGGCGAACGTCGCCACATCTTGGCTGTGCGGGATCAACCCGTTGAGCGTGAGCGCCAGCGTGCTCTTGCCGCAGCCGCTGGGTCCGAGCAGCAGCGCGGTCTCGCCGGGGTGAAGCGTCAGCGAAAGGTCGGCGAGCGCCGGCTGTTTGCGCCCGACGTAGCGCACGGTGAGATGCTCCAGCGCGATCATCGTCGCTCAGCGCCCAAAGATGATCTGCAGGTCGCGCCAGGCGAGGATGCCGATGATCACCGTCATGCCCACGGCCAGCCCCAGGTAGCGCCAGCGCCAATTGGTGCGCCACAGCCGGCGCACGTTCAGCGCGATGGTGGTCAGCGCCACGGCGTCTATCACCAGCGCGATGGCCGCGGAGAGCGCGCTGGCCAGGCCGACCAGCGGCAGCAGGAACGGCAGCACGATGTAGCGCAGCGTGCAACGCAGCGCCACGAACGCCAAAGAGCCGCCGAACAGCCGGTCGCCGGCGCGCACCTGCGCCTCCGGCGGCAGTACGGGGCATTCGGCCGGCGCGGGCGGGACGGCGGGGGAATCGGGCGTCGCGCGCGTCATTGCGCCTCCATGCGTTCGCGGCCCAGGGCCGTATTGGCCAGCACGCCGGTGCGCTGCACCGCGTTGGCGAGCGCGTAGCCGGCCAGCGTCGCCGCGACGAACGCGGCCACCGAGAGCGCCGTCGCCAGCGCCACCAACGCCGGCGTGAGCGGTGTGCTGCGCAGGCTGCTGGCCAGCACCGAGCCGAACTCGATCAGGCCGGCCAGCGCGCCCGCCGCCGCCAGGCGCGGCAACCCAAAGTGACGGTAGCGCGTCACGATCCAGGTCGCCAGCTCGCCGATGGCGCCGGTCAGCCCACCAATGCCCAGCACGAGCAAGCCGTAGGGGGTAAACGGGATGGCCACCAGGCCGCTCACGACGCACACCAGCAACACCGCGCCCGGCTTGCGCAGCACGTAAGCCGCAAACGCGGCCGGCAGGAAGAACAGCCCGGTCGCGGCCGAGCGGGCGAAGATGCCCAGGCCGAGCACAGCCGCGTAGAGATAGGTGGACGAGACGACGGCGATGCCGAACACCACGGCGATCACCATCGCCGTCAGCAACTCGCGCGTGGTCCACAGGGGACGCTTCAGCACACTTGCCCGTTGTTCCATAGCGATGCCAATCCTCTCACCGAATGCTAAGATTTGCTGAGATTTGTGCTATTTTACACAGGCGTTTTGCCCGCTGGGGCGATGGGAGCCGGCTCTCATTCGCCTCTCATGCCGGGCGACGCGCGGCGGGCGGATGCAGCGCTTACAGGCTGAGATAGCGCTCGATGCGCTCGCCGATCACGCGCAGGCTGCCCTCCCAGAAGGCGCGGTCGCGCAGGTCAATGCCGAAGCGCGCGGCGAGGTCGGCCGCGGTCTCCTCGCCGGTGCTCGCCAGCAGCGCCTCGTATTCCGGCGCGAACGCCGGGCCGCGCTGCTTGTAGATGGCGTATAGCCCCAACCCGAACAGCAGGCCGAAGGCGTAGGGGAAGTTGTAGAACGACAGGCCGGCGAAGTAGTAGTGCGGCTTCCACGTCCACATGAACTTGTGCAAGTAGCGCTCGTCCAGCCCGTCGCCGTAGGTCTCCTTCTGGAAGCGCAGCATCAGCTCGCTCAGCTCATCCGCCGATAGCTCCGCCTTCGCGCGGCGTCGGAAGACCTCTAGCTCGAACAGGTAGCGCGAGGTGATGTCCACGATCACCTGCGTCTTGCCGATCAGGTCGGTTTCGAGGATGGCCAGCGCTTCGTCGGCCGACTGCGTCTCGGCCAGCGCCGCGTCGGTGATGATGGTCTCGCACAGGATGGAGGCGGTCTCGGCCAGCGTCATGGGGGTGATGGATTGCAGCGCAGTCTTGCCGGCGGCGTAGAGGCATTCGTTGTGAAAGGCGTGGCCCAGCTCGTGGGCGATGGTGAAGACCTGATCGAGCGAGCCATCGTAGTTGCACAGGATGCGCGATTCTTTGACCAGCGGCACGCCCATACAAAACGCGCCGGCGCGCTTGCCCGGCCGCTGTTCTGCATCTATCCAACATGCATCGAAGGCGCGCCGCGCCAACTGCTCCAGCCGAGGGCTGAAGCCGGCGAAGTGCGCCAGGATAAACGCGCGCGCTTCGTCCCAGGCGTATCGGCGTTCGTGCCGGCCCAGGGGCGCCATCAGGTCCCACCAGGGCAACCCGCCGGCGTGGCCCAGCCGCTTCGCCTTGGCGCGCAGATACCGGCGGAACATCGGGAAGGCGTCCTGCATCGCGCCCATCATCGCGTCCAGCGTCTCACGGTCAATGCGGGCATGATCGAGCGCGGCGTGCAGCGGGTCGCGCCGCCCGCGCCGCTTGTCGAGGGTGATCGCGGCCCCCTTGACGCCGTTCATCGCCGCGGCGAGCGGCTCCTTGACCGTCTCCCAGGCGGCCAGCTCAGCATAATAGGCGCGTTGGCGCACGTCGGGGTCGGGGTCGTGCTGCATCAGGTTGATCAGCGCCGGCATCGGCAGCTTCTCCGCCTTGCCGTCCCGCGCGAAGTCCACCGTCAACTGCGAGGTGATCGTGCCCTGCAACTTGCTCCAGGCGTTGGCGCCGCTCAGGTTCAGCTCGGCGGCCAGCGACTCCTCGGCCTCGCTCATCAGGTAGCGGCTCTGTTCGGCGGTCTCGCGCAGGTAGAAGGCGTGCGCCTGCGCCGGCCCAGGCTGCGCGGTGAGGCGCGGCAGGGCGTCGGCGATGGCGCCTACCCAGCCGCTGAAGCGCACATCTATCTGACGCAGCCGCACGCCGAGCGGCTCGATCTCGCTCAGCATCCGCCGCGCCGCCTGGTCGAACGAGTCGGTGGCGACGCGCGCATGGAGATAGCCGGCGATGGTGCGATACAAGGCGACGAGGGCGTTGGCGCGTTCGAGGTAGCCATCCAGCGCGGCGCGGGTTGCGTCGTCATCGGCGCGCGGCGCTTGCCGAGCGATGCCGTGGTCGGCGAGGTAGCGTTCCAGCGCGTCGAGCTGCGACGCGCATTGCGCGACGGCCGACCGCAGTTCGTCGGATTCGAGGGCGGGGAAGATGTTGGAGAGGTCCCACCGAGGCGGCGTTGGAAGGTTACGAGCATCGGACATGGCGCAACTATATACCGCGATACTGCGACGCCGACGGATAATAGGGGCGCCGATGAGTCTGCTGAACCTGGACGTAGTGCGCCGCGCAATGCGACAGCCGCTGCCCGGATGGGCAGCGCAGTCGCGCATGGCGCCGCCGGGTCGCGCCCCCCTCGCGGCGCCCGAGGTCGCGCCGCGTCAGGCCGGCGTGCTGCTGCTGCTCTACCCGCGCGACGGCGCGCTGCACTTTGTGCTGACGCGGCGCGCGGATCGCCTGGGGAATCACGGCGGGCAAATCTCGCTGCCGGGCGGCCGACGCGAACTGGGCGACGCCGACTTTGTGGCCACTGCGCTGCGCGAAGGGCGCGAAGAGTTAGGCATTACGCTCGATGAGGCCGAGTTGCTGGGGGCGCTCACGGCCTTGTACGTGCCGCCGAGCAACTTCATCGTCTATCCGGCCGTCGCCTACGCGCCGGCGCGGCCGGACTTTCGCCCGAACGCGAACGAGGTGGCCGAGGTCATCGAAGTGCCGCTGCACGACCTGCTCGATCCAACGCGACAGGGCGCGGAGCCGCGTCCGCTGGCCAGCCTGGGCGGGGCGCTGAAGATGACGCCTCACTACCAATTCGGCGCGCATAAGGTATGGGGCGCGACGGCGATGGTGCTCAGCGAATTTGAAGCCCTGCTGCGCCACAGCTTAGTAGGAGAGGCGACTTGAGCCGCGCGTCGGACTTGGCTTGCGGGACGTGATAAGGCGCGCGCCGATTCAAACCCGCCGCCGGCGGGCGGACGAACGGGCTGCGCCGACTACTCGTCCGGCTCGCAGGTCAGCATAAGCGGGAAGCCCTCCAACCGCGCGGCGAAGATGGCCTGGCCGACCAGCCGCTCCGCCTCGCTGCGCGGCCGCACGCACACCAGCGCGATCCCCTCCGTGTGCGTGAGCCAAGCGATGTGCTCGGCGATCTCGCGGGAGAGCTTGAAGATCGTCTGCAACATGCGCTCCACGAACTCGAACGTCGTCACGTCGTCGTTGTGGATCAGCACGCGCCACGGCGGCTCGACCCACACCATCTCGTCGGCGATGACATCGGTTTCGACTTCGCGCTCGCGGTTGGGCAGTCGAATCGGCTCGTCCATGTCAGGCCAGAATTATAAAAACTTCCTGCTGGGTGGGCGAAGGCACTCTTGAGGTTGCATGGGACAGTTTGCAGGTTACAGGCCGGGGTAGGCGAAGGCGCTGCCTTCGCCTACCCTATTCCCTCTGCTCACGCCTTGCGCGCCGATAGGGCCTGCTCGTTGACGCGCTCGATGGCGATCACGCTGGCCAGCGTGACGAGCATCAGCAGCGTGCTCATCGCCAGCGCCTGGCCGTAGTTCAGCGCGCCGGGTTGCCCGAGGAAGCGATAGATCACCATGGGCATGGTGGGATATTCCGGGCGCGCGATGAGCAGCGAGGCGCCGAACTCGCCCAGCGAGACGGTGAACGCGAAGACCATCGCGGCGACGAACGGCGGCGCCAGCAGCGGCAGGTCCACATAGCGCAGCGCCTGCAACGGGCCGGCACCCAGGCCGCGCGCCGCCTCGCGCAGGCGCGGGTCGAGCGCGCGGATGGCCGGCGTCAACGCGCGCGCGACGAACGGCAACGCGATGAGCGTGTGCGCCAGCGGCAACAACGCGACCGACGTGCGCAGTTCAAGCGGCGGCTGATCGAAGGCCACCAGGAAGCCCAACCCCAGCGTCACGGCGCTGGCGCCCAGCGGCAGCAGCAGCAGCGCATCGAGCAACTGCGCCAGGCGCGCTGCGCCGCCGGCCGCCGAGCGGTTGCCCTGCGCGATGGCGTAGCTCAGCGGCACGCCTAGCAGCATCGCCAGCGTCGCCGCAATGCCGGCGAAGAGCAGGGAGTTGCGGATCGCCGTCTGCGGCGGGACGAAGAACAGCGACCCGCGCGGGTTCTCGCTCAGCGCAGCATAGTAGCGCAGCGGGTCGCCTCCCGATAGGTCTAGCGAACGCCAGGCCAGCGTTGCCAGCGGCAGGCCCAAGACGAGGACGATGAATGCCAGGCTGCCGGCGACGAGCGCGCGCGCCGCCGGACTGTCGGCCGGCCGGCGGATGTCATCGGCCGGGCGCGCGGCCAGCGGCGCGCCGGCGCGCGCCTCCAGGCGCGCCGAAGCCCAACCCACCCGCAGCGTGACGGCCATCTGCACGATGGCCAACGACGTGGCCACGTCCAGGCGCAACAATTGCGCGGTCTGCCGGTAGATCTCCACCTCCAGCGTGGCGAAGCGCGCGCCGCCCAGGATCAGCACCACGCCGAAGCTGGTGAAGGTGAACAGGAAGGTCAGCGCCGCCGCAGCGCCGACCGACGGCATGGCCATGGGCAACGTGACATGGCGAAAGGTCTGCCAGCGGTTCGCGCCCAGCCCGGCGGCGGCTTCCTCGATGCTCGGATCAAAGGCGGCAAGGAAACCACCCACCAGCCGGAGCACCACGGCGACGTTGTAGAACACATGCGCGAGCAGGATCATCGGCAGCGTGCCCATCACCTGTATGGGCGGCTGCTCGAGGCCGAACGCTGCCTGCAGCGCGGCGTTTAGCGCGCCGCGCGGGCCGAGCAGCGCGCTAAACGCCGCCGCGACGACCACGGTGGGCATGACGAACGGCGCCATAGCCAGCGCGCGCCACAGGCGCTGGCCGGCGAAGCGATAGCGGGCGAAGGCCAGGGCAATCGGGACGCCGGCCAGCAGCGTGAGCGCGGTGGAGAGCGCCGCCTGTCCTGCGCTGAACCCCAGCACGCGCAGGTGCGCCGGGTCGCGCAGCACCGTCAGCGGCGTCGCGCCCCGGCTGATTTCGCTGGGGGTAAACGACACGCGCGCGATCTCGACCAGCGGCCAGGCGAAGAAGACGGCGAGGAAGACCAGCGCCGGCGCAGCGATGAGGAAGGGAGCGATCGCCGATTGAGGCCGGGCGCGCAAAATCGCCGATCGCCCCCTTCGCCCATCACTCACTTGAGGACGAGCTGCGTCCACGCCTCGATCCACTGCTCGCGGCCCTGATCGATCTGTTCAGGCGTCAGGACGAAGGCTTGCGCCGGCGGCTGGCCGAACTTCACGAACACCTCCGGCCACTTGGCCGCCCGCGCGACCGGATAGACGAACATCTGCAGCGGGATGTCCTCCTGAAAGCGCTTGCTCAGCATGAAGTCCACCCACTTCTCGGCCAGGTCGCGGTTCTTCGTGCCCTTCAGGATGCCGACGAACTCGATCTGCTCGAAGGCCGTGCCCTCCAGGTTGCCGGTGGGCGGCTCTTCCAGCTTGCCCTCGCTGAAGAAGACTTCGGCGGCCGGGCTGGTGGCGTAGGAGACGACAAGCGGGCGCGGCCCTTTGCCGCTGCTGCCGCTGAACTGGGAGTAGTAGGCGTCGCTCCAGTCAGGGCTGACGTGCACGTCGTTGGCCCGCAGGTCGCGCCAAAACTGCTTCCAGTCGTATGCGCTGCCTTCGGGGAAGGCGGCGATCGTCGCCAGCAGGAAGGCCAGGCCGGGCGACGACGTGGCCGGGTTTTGCACTACCAGCTTGCCCTTCCACTGCGGCTCGGTCAGCTCGCGCAGCGAAGTGGGCGGCGCCAGTCCCTTCTCTTGCAAGTAGGCCTTGTCGTAGTTGATGATCACGTGGCCGTAATCCACCGGCAGCATCCGATTCTGCGGGTCGAGCTTGAAGCGGTCGGGGATGTCGGCCAGCGCCGGGGAGTTATACGGCTCGACGATGCCGGCGGCCAGCGCGCGGCCGAGGAAGGTGTTGTCCACGCCATAGATCACGTCCGCCAGCGGCGCATCCTTGCTCAGGATGGCCTTGTTCAACGTCGAGCCGGCGTCGCCGGACTTGAGGATGACAACCTTGGCGTTGTTGGCCTGCTCGAATTCGGCGATCACGTCTTCGCTTGCGCCGAAGCTGTCGTGGGTCATGATCGTCAGCGTGCGCGGCGCAGCCAACTGCGGCTGCGCTGCGGGTCGGGGCGGCGGCGCTTGCACGGCGCAGGCTGCCAGCAGCGTCGCCGTCGTCAGGGAGAGGATTAATCTTTTCATCTTCTTATCACCTCGCAGATTGGTTTGTTCGGTCATCAGTTGTTAGGGCGTGATGGATGATCACGCATAGCAGCATCCCTTGTCGCAGGGAGACGGTCGCTTCCTCGCCGAGCAGGACGTTGCTCACGCCGCGGGCCGGGCCGACGAACAACGACTCATCGCGCAGCGGATATTCCAGCCCGGTAGTGCGGATGCCGTGGGCGTCGCCGCCGAAGGGCAGCAGCGAGACGGTGTCGCCGGCGCTGCCGCGCAGGGTCAACTTCGCCGGCTGATCGCGCGCGTCTATCAGGAAGATGCGCTCACATCCGTGCGCCAGCGACACGTTCGCCCGCTTGAGCGCGGGCATGGCCAGCAGCAACATGTTGGCCAGCTCGTGGTCCACCCGTCCGCCGCGCGCGCCGAGGACGACGACCTCTGGCGACTCGGCATCGCGCAGGGCGCGGGCGGCGAACAGCAGCGCAAGCTCCAGGTCGGTTTCGTCCTTGCGCGTCGGGTGACGGTGCAATTGCGCGCCGCGCTGCGTTAGCTCGGCGAGCGCGGCTTCGTCGAGCGAGTCGAAGTCGCCGATGACGTGCGCCGGCGTCAGCCCCAAGGTCAGCGCGGTGCGTGCGCCGCCGTCGGCGCAGATGAGCATGGCCTCTCCCCCCAGCCAGCGCGCCACTTCGTCTCGTCCCGGCGGGTCGCCGTTTGCGATGATTACGATGCGCATCGGTAAAAGCAAATCCCCACTGGGGATGCCAGTGGGGATGTTGTGATAGCCGATGGCGCTTCGCGTTTCCCTCCGCTGGCATTACCCAGATCAGGTTCAAGGGTCGGCGCCGGATTGGGCGCCCTCTCAGCCCGCGTCCGCGGACTCCCCGTTCGCGTAGTTAAATTGTGCTCAAATTATACCGTCATGAACCAGGCTATGTTTCTCCGAAGGGGTAAACCATCGGGGTAGGGGTAGGCGAAGGCAATGCCTACGCCTACCCCTAGGGCAATTTCCATTATGCGTCAACTATGCGTCAACCCAGGTGAGTAAAGTCAGGTCAGACCTACGCGGAATGACCATGACGTTTGAACGCGAATGTGAGACGATTTTCGCCAGCGTTCAGGGGTGATAAATCCATGCTAACAGACAAACCGATCACGTTACTGCGACAGAACTTCGATCAGGTTGACCGACGCATCACGCGCTGGATGGCTCGGCACGGCATCACCTTGCTGCGCATCGGCCTCGGCGTCGTGTTTCTCTGGTTTGGTGCGATCAAGCTGGTTCCCGGCCTTAGCCCGGCGCAAGACCTGGCCGCGCGCACGATCGGCGCGCTCACTTTTGGGCTGGCGCCGCCGGCGGTCAGCGTGCCGGCGCTGGCCATCTGGGAATGCCTGATTGGCCTGGGGATGCTCAGCGGCAAGTTCATGCGCGTCACCATCCTGCTTTTGTTGGCGCAGATGCTGGGCACGCTCACGCCGCTGGTGATCTTCCCTGGCGAAACGTGGACGGCCTTCCCGATCGCGCCGACGCTGGAGGGCCAATACATTATCAAGAACATCGTGCTGGTGAGCGCAGCGCTGGTGATCGGCGCGACGGTGCGCGGCGGCTATGTGCTGGCCGAGCCAAGCGACTGCCGATAGCGCAGCGCGCTGCGGTTGCGCGCCGCGCGCATCAGACGGGCGCAAACGGCGCGCCGAAGGCAGGCTGCATCACCCGCGCTCGGCAAAGGTCATGCGCAGGCCCTCGCGCAGCCCGATGGGTTGAAAGCCGAATGCCTCGGCGCAGCCTGCGCCGTCGCGGCACGACTGATCGAACTGCGTGGCAAAGATCACGGCGTCGCGCGAAAGCGGCGGCGTCGGCAGGCGTTCGCCGATCCAGCCGGCGAGCAAGAGCAAGGGCTGCGGAATGTGCAACGGTATTCTGCGCCGCCCCGCGACGCCGCTCTGCGCCACGGCCAACAGGAGTTCCTTCCAGGTCACCTCGTCCGGCCCGCACACGTTGACCACGCCGCCGACCGTGGGACATTCGACGGCATGCGCAACTGCCCGCGCCACGTCGTCCACATGCACGGGTGCGCAGCGCGCGGCGCCGGCGCCGGGGATGGGCGCGAACGGCGACCATTGCGCGGCGCGCGCCAGCCGAGAGAAGTATTTGTCATCCTCAGCATAGACCACGTTCGCGCGCAGCGCGACGGACGGGATGCCGCTCTCGAGGACAGCCCGCTCGGCCGCCAGCTTGGCCCGTATGCCGGGGTGAGGCGGGTTAGGGTTGCCAAGGGCAATGCCGCTGATGTAAACCAGGCGGCGCGCACCGGCTTGTTGCGCAGCAGCCACGCAGTGCTCCGTGCCGGCGCGATCCACGGCGTCAAACGTCTCGTTGCGCTTTGGGTTCTCGACCGGAAAGTTCTGGAACTGGTGAGAGAGCACCACCGCGTCGCATCCCGCAAACGCCGGCGCCAGCGAGGCGGGGTTGCGCACGTCGCCCTGCACGTAGTCAATAGGCAACCCGCGCAACAAGGGCACATCTGGCCGGGCGCGGCGCGAAAGGATGCGCACGGCGTGGCCGCGCGCGCACAGCAGTTTTGCCGCGTGTCGGCCAATCAGTCCGGTGCCGCCGGTGATGAGGATCGTCGCCATGGCTGTCGGTGTTCAAGCGAGATACTGGCCGGTGTTCTTGTAGCGCGTGCACAGGGCGGCGACGTAGGTCGTCAACTCGATCAGCTTCTTCTCCTCCTGCGCCTTCTCGACCCACAGGTTGAGCGCTTTGGCGCGCACGATCAACTTGTCGAGCAGGTCAAAAACCACCGTCGAATCTACGCCGACCCAGTAAGCGGTGCGTGAGATTAATAGTTGCTTGTGCGCCTTGATGAAGGCCTCGGCGCGCATGAACCGGCTAAACAATTCGCGACGTGTGCAGCGTTGTGGCTGCGGACGAAACATCTCCTTCAGGTCGGGGTCCACATAGCCGGTCGCCTTGTGATAGTAGCGATTAGGTTTGGCCTTCATGAACTGGGCCACGGTCAGCTTGACTTCTGTGTAGGGTTCGATCATCCAGCCCTCGTCCACCTCGACCAGCGGCGGACAGCCGCCCAGCTCCTTAACCACCCGGTCGGCGAAGCGCAGTTTCTTTAACGCCGTCGGGTAATGGCGGTACACCCGCTGCCAATTCGAGCGCGGCGTGAGCCACACGGTGAACGTCTCGGCGAAGTCCTCGTCTGGATGCTTCTGCGCATAGTAATCGCCGTTGGGGTTGACGTAGCTGCGGCTCCACGGGTTGTAGCGATACTCGTCCTTCTCCGGATAAGTGTTGAAGAAGTGACCGCGCACGTTGAACAACTCGCGAAAGTCCCTACGCCGGTAGAGCTTGTAGGCATAGCAGAAGGCATGTCCGCACTCGTGGCGCAGCAAGTCGAAAATGTCGGCGTCGCTGTAGCGCCAGCCGCGAAACTCCTCGTTCAGCTCCTTGATCAGCGGGTGAAAGTCGTAAAAGCCCAGCGAGATGATCGGCTGGCCGGCGATGCAACCATAGCCGGTCGAGATGTAGAAGACCGGCTCAAGCTTGCGAACTCCGGCCCGGCGCAGCTCCTCCTTCACCACCGGGATAGCCTGAGCAAAGATCGTGCCCTCGAACTTCAAGTCGAGCTGGTTGATCGGCGTGTTGAGCAGCTCAAGCTTGAGCGTATCGGTTTGGAACAGCAACTCGCGCGTGCGTCGCATGGCGATATCCCCTTCCGAGATAGCCGTGATCGGACTGCCGCGAAATAGGGCAAAAGCACAACCGCGTTGTTAGGATGTAGTGAAAAGAGTGTACCCGAACTCGGCGAGACGCAAGCGGTGGCTCAGCGGGCGCGAGTTATGGAAAGCGCGGAAATTGCAGCGGCGGATGCCAACAGCCCTAAGTCCAGCCACTGGTAGATGCGCAGGCCGGCCCACATCTGCGCCAGGTCGCCGCGCAAGAACTGGAGCAGAAAGTCGCCAGCGGCAAAGCACAAGATGGCGAAGCCGACGGCAGGCAAGACCGATCGGCAGCCCCTGCCGCTCGCCCGTAGTCCCGTCCAAACAGCCCAGCTCACGCCCGCTGCGGCCAGCCAGGACGCCATAAACGCCTGCGTCGGCCAGCGCGGGTTACTCATCGAATAGGCGTCCGGCCAGTCGGCGCGCAGCAGCCACGCCAGCGAGTGCTCCCCATCCGTCTGCCAGAACACCTCGCGGCCGTAGGCGCAGCCGTTCGGAATGCAACCGACGGACGCGGCGATGCCGACGAGCGAAAGCGCGGGCGGCAGCCACTGCCGGACAAGCGCCGGAGGCGCGAAGCGCGCGGCGCGCAGCGCCAGGAGCAGCCCGATTGCGCCGCCCCAGACCGCCCCATGTTCCGACAAGCCGGCCAATGAGAGCATCTCGTCTGTGCGTTCGCGGAAGTACTCCCAGTGCAACGCGACGTAGCCGGCGCGGCCAAAGGTCAAGGCAGAGAGGGCAACAACAAGTATGCCGACGACGACGCGCCCATCGCGGGTTTGGCGCAAGGCCCAGGCGGAGGTCGCCAGCGCTGCCGCCGCGATGAGCGCGGTGTAGAGGTTGAGCGCAAACGGGCCGACCGAGATGAACTGCGGAGGCATACGCGGTGTGCGCTACGTCTTGGCGAAATCCCCGACGATGTGCACGGCGCGCTCGTCGGCGATGAATCGCTCGACGAACGCGCTCAAGCGGAACGCAACCTCGCCAAAGGCAAGATACGTGGGATCGTGAATCGTCTCCAACGCGCAGACACGCAGGCCGACCTCGCCGGCCAACTTGCGCAGCGCGCGCAGCGTGTTCGCCCGATAGGTCACAGGAAAGGTGTCCGCTTGGGCGCGCCCGTAGAGTATGCGCACGAGCGGCGCCTGCGCCAGCTTTGGCGTCAGCCGGTTGAGCCGGGTGACAGGGTTGGCCGCGTTGGGCGTCAGGAAGACGAAATGGCCGGCCGGCTTGAGCACCCGACTCACCTCAGCGAACAGGCGGTCCGGCCGGGCGATGTGCTCGATCACCCACGAGCACACCACCAGATCAAACGCTGCCGCCCGAAAGGGGATCGCGTCCACGTCGCTCAGGACGCGATGCATAGCGCGCACGCGGTTGCAGAGCAGCGAGGGCCGATGGCGGTCTACGCCGGCCAGCATCTTCACCTGCGCGCCCAGCAGTTCCATCACGCCGCCCGCGCCGCAGCCCAGGTCGAGCACGACTGCGTCGCCGGTCGCATACCGGCGGATGCGCGACTCGTAGACCTCTCCGCTCGCGCGCCAGCCGGGGCGCATGGCGCGGTAGCGTTCACGGTATCGGTTCTGCCTGTCCAGCGAAAGCACACCTTCAACCTAACGCAATAGTCTGTCCAAAAGATGCCAATCGCTTCAGCTCTCGCTCGGTCGCCGCTTTCTGCCTTCCACCCGCCGCCGAAGCTACTCAATCGCCCGCTCGGCCGGATTCGGCTTCGGCGCATAGGCGGGCTGCTCTATCAACTTCACCCCGCCGCCTTTACCTTGGCCGAGGGTGTTGTTGCGTGGCGCATGATGAATCTCGCGCCACACATCTGGCGAAGGCGCAGAGGCAGGTATGGGCGAGACTGTCACGTTAGCCGGAGGCCAGGTTGGTCAGCGCGCCGGTCGCCGTAGGGGTGACGCTGAAGGCGCCGGTGGTCGCGCTCTACGCTTCGAGTTCGCCGCCGGGCAATACGATCTCCCCTTGGCTGCTCAACAGCCCCACGCCGAACTTCTCCGCAGCTTTGCGCGCGCTCAGGTCTGCCCGCATCCCATAGACATAGACCAGGAACGGCCCTTCCACCCCAGCCCGGCGCAGCGCCGCGCGAAATCCTTCCGAGCGCATTCGATTGGCCCAGGCTTCCACGGCCTGCCAGCCCAGACGTGTCTTGGCTTCCAGCACGGCCCACAAGCGCCGCCCCTGCGGGTCTTCCACGTGATGGGCCACATCCACGTCTCCGTTCAGCCGCAGATACAGCGCCTCGGCCAGGATGCGGTAACCTTTCTCTTCCAGCACGACGCGCAGCACAGCGGCGGCTTCTTCTTCCACGGTCACCCCAATCAAGTTCTGCAGGCGGGTGACCTGTTCGCTCGTGCGCTGCTGGGCGGCAGCCAGCTCTTCCAGTCGCTGATCGGTGCGCTGCTGGGCGGCGGACAAGTCGGCCAGCGCCTTCTCGACTTGGCGAAAGCGCTCTTCGGTGCTACGGATGAACTGATCCACAGTAGCGGCCAGCTCTTCCAGGCGCTGCTCGGTGCGCTGCTGAGCAGCGGCCAGCTCTTCCAGGCGCTGCTCGGTGCGCTGCTGAGCAGCGGCCAGCTCTTCCACTGTTTGGGGCAGCCGGAGAATATCGTCTGTCAGCACCAGGCGGCGTATTTCGGCGCGCCAGCCTGGCTGCTGTTCCAGCAACTCAACAAGATCGTGGAAGTCAGAGATGGTGAACGGCATTGGCCTTGAACCCGCAACGATTATAACAGCAAGGTCGGCGTTCGTTCTGGCGGCACAGCCGGCGCCATTAGCCGCAAGACCAGGGGTAGGTCAACCAATACGGGTTAACCGTTACGCTACCCGCGCAATCGTTGTTGCTCTTGTTGCTCTTGGCGATAGCGCTAAGGGGCAGCGCGGCATACGCCGCCGCTCCCTGGGTTGGTCAGCGCGCTAGTTACGTTCGGCATGACACTGTAGGCGAACGGCGCAGTCGCCAGTGGTCGCCCAACCGTCACTGGGTCGCCGCTAGCAGTGCAGGTGAGCGTGTTACCGGCGATGGCGCGGGCGATTCGCATGCGATGGCTCGGCGCTCTGTCTCATATCAACGCCGCGCCCACCTTCTCCTGCCATCCCTGCGCCACTTGCGCTGCCGATTCCTGTTTCAGGTCGGTCGTCCACTGCCAGTCCAATCGCCCCGCCATCCTATTCGCTGCCAGGCGCAGATAAGCCCATCGCTCCACACGCCGGCGAATCTTCATCCCACACGGCAGAGCGTTTTTATCTGCACACGAGGGCCTTGCACATTCAAAGCCTCAGCCAGAGTTTACACCACAGCTTTTAGGGTAACAGATGGCATGAGCAACTTGCCAACTGCTCATGTGACAGACACGGGCGTTGACCGATCGCGTATCATCAGCTTTCATGACACAATCCTCGATGCTCCTCTGCGACTGGACCGGCGCGCCAGTGGATCGGCTGCCCGACCGCATCCAGTGCAGCGCTTCGGCCTTCATCTTGAACGAGCGGGGACATTTGCTGTTGCAATTGCGCCAGGATAATCGCCACTGGGCGATGCCGGGGGGACGACAAGACGTCGGTGAGAGCATCACCCAAACGTGCGTGCGCGAGGTATGGGAAGAGACCGGCCTGCGCGTGCGGGTCAAGCGGTTGATCGGCATCTACTCCGACCCGACGCAGTTTCTAGTGGCCCGTTATCCCAGCGGCGAGGTAGTGCAAATTTGCAATATGTGCTTTGAGTGCGAGATCATTGGTGGACAACTGGCCATCTCATCCGAGAGCGTGGACATCGGCTTCTATCCGCCGGACGCGCTGCCGGAGCCGGTGCTGCTCGCCCACAAGATTCGGATCCAGGATGCACTGGCAGGCGCTCCACAACCCTTCCTGCGCTGAGCGCCGCGATGGGAATCCCAATCGGCTCTGCCCGATTTGGAGTTCCCGCCCTTGACCTGCGCCCGCACTTCAAACCCATCCATAAAAACTTGCGTCCGATTCTATGCGCTTGTATAATTTTGATTTGCTTACTGGCTGCTACTTTGTAATTTGAGCTTATACATCCTTATCACAGGGAGGGTCACACTGTGATCAAACTGACCAAGTTAGAGAAGACCATTCTGGAAGCGATCAAGACGGCGCCATTGGGGCTGCCCGACTGGCACGCGCTGGCCAAGGCCGAGCACATTGCGCTCGACTACATCCAGCAGCGCGTCGAATGGATGCGCCGGGCGGGCATTATCCGGTAGCGCTGTCCGCGCTCAGCCCGAATTTGTAGGGGGCGGCATCTACAAGCGATGTCGCCCCTTGTTTGTTTGTCGGTAAAGGTCAAGTCGCCTATCTCACGCCGGTCGCTATAATCGCTGCCGGTTACCAGTTGACGCACATAGCGCTTTCAACACCTCGCAACAAAGGGGTTCTTCATGTCTATCCTCGCAGATAAGAACACGCGCCTGATCGTGCAAGGCATCACCGGCCGAGAAGGCGACTTTCACGCGCGCCAGATGCATGCCTATAGCCCAATCGTGGTCGGCGGCGTCACGCCCGGCAAAGGCGGCATGGTGACAGACTATGGCGTGCCCGTCTTCGACACCGTCGGCCAGGCCGTGCGCGAAGTGGGCGCCAATGCCAGCGTGATTTACGTGCCGGCGCGCTTTGCGCCCGACGCCATCATGGAAGCCGCTGACGCCGGCATCAAGCTGATTGTGTGCATCACCGAGGGCATCCCGGTCATTGACATGATCCGCGTGCGCGCTTACCTGGACACGAAGCAGTCGCTGCTGCTAGGTCCGAACTGCCCCGGCTTGCTCACGCCTGGCCAGGCCAAGATCGGCATCATCCCGGGCAACATCGCCACACCCGGCAACGTGGGCGTGGTGTCGCGCAGCGGCACCCTCACCTATGAGGCCGTGAATGCGCTGACACAAGCCGGCATGGGCCAGAGCACCATCGTGGGCATCGGCGGCGACCCAGTGCGCGGCCTGGGCTTCCTCGAAGTGATTCGAATGTTCAACGAGGACCCGGAGACGGAGAAAATCGTGATGATCGGCGAGATCGGCGGCAGCGACGAGGAGACTACGGCTGCCTGGATCAAGGAGCACGTCAAGAAGCCGATGGCCGGCTTCATCGCCGGACGCTCGGCGCCGCCTGGCAAACGCATGGGCCACGCCGGCGCGATCATCGAGGGCGGCATGGGCACGGCAGAGAGCAAGATCGCCGCGATGAAGGCCGCCGGCATCCGCATGGCCGAGTTGCCGACGGATATTCCTGAGCTGCTGCGCTAGGAAGGGCGTTCTGCGCCAAGCATCTGACCGACGCGCGATGGCTAAGTTCTATGTGGTGTGGCAGGGCCGCGTGCCGGGCGTGTACGACGACTGGGCGCAGGCGCGAGCGCAAGTGGAGGGCTTTGCCGGCGCGCGTTATCGCGCCTTTCCCAACCGCGCTCAGGCCGAAGCCGCGTTCGCGGCCGGCAGCTTTGCGCGTGAGGCGGTTGCGCTGCCGGCCAAAGCGCGCAGCGGCTACGCCGTGGATGCCGCCTGGAACGCCCGCTCGAAGGTGATGGAATATCGCTGCGTCGAGATCGCCACCGGCCGCGAGATGTTCTGTGAAGGGCCGTTTGAAGACGCGACAAACAACGTCGGCGAATTTCTCGCCGTTGTGCAGGCGCTGAGCTGGTTGAAGGCGCGCGGCAGCTACGCGCCGATCTATACCGACTCGAACAACGCCATCATATGGGTCGCCCAGGCGCGCTGCCAAACGGCGCTGGCGCGCACACCGCGCAACACGGCGCTATTCGAGCGCATTGCGCAAGCCGAGCGCTGGCTGGACGAGCACGAGTATTGCAACGCTGTGCTGAAGTGGCGCACCGAAGAATGGGGCGAGAACCCGGCAGACTTCGGCAGAAAGTAAAAAGATGTTCAACCCTTCCGCAATCCGCAGCGAATTCCCCGCGCTGGCGCGCGAACACGCCGGCCGGCCGCTCGTGTTCTTCGACGCGCCCGGCGGCACGCAGGTCACGCGGCGCTGCCTGGACTACATGGTCGAGTACCTCACGCGCCACAACGCCAACACGCATGGCGCGTTCATCACCGCCCAAGAGAGCGACGCGCTCATCGAGGCCGCGCACGAAGCCGCCGCCGACTTACTCAACGCCGAGCGCAAGGAGGAGATCGTCTTCGGCCAGAACATGACCAGCCTGACTTTTGCGCTGAGCCGCAGCATCGGCCGCGCGCTGCGCGAAGGCGACGAGATCATCCTCACCCGGCTCGACCACGATGCCAATTTCTCCCCCTGGCGATTGATGGCCGAAGAGCGCGGCGCGCGCGTGCATGTGGTAGACGTCAATCCTGAAGATTGCACGTTGGTCGTGGAGGACTTCGCGCGCTACCTGAACGCGCGCACGCGGCTGGTAGCCGTGGGCTATGTGAGCAACGCCGTCGGCACGATCAACCCCATCAAGCAGATCGCCGGCATGGCGCGCGAAGTCGGCGCGCTGGTCTTCGTGGACGCCGTCGCTGCTGCGCCGCACCTGCCGATTGACGTGCGCGACCTAGGCGCCGACTTCCTGGCCTGCTCGACCTACAAGTTCTGGGGGCCGCACCAGGGCATCCTCTATGGCAAATATGATCTGCTCGACCGGCTGCCGGCCTACAAAGTGCGCCCTGCCGATGACCGGCCGCCCCACAAGTTCGAGACCGGCACGCAAAGCCACGAGAATCAGGCCGGGTTGCTGGGTGTGATCGAGTATCTGGAATGGCTGGCCGCGCAGGCCGACGCGGCGCCGGCGTCGAGCGCGAACCTGCGCAGCTCGCGCGCCGCCGAGATTCACCGCGCGATGCGCGCCGTGCGCGCCTACGAGACTGAGCTGGCCGGATACCTGATCGAGCGCGTGACGGCGATCCCTGGCGTGCGCTTCTTCGGCATTCGCGAGCGCGCACGCATGGATCAGCGCGTGCCCACCATTGCCATCCGCTACAAAGATGAGCATCCGCGCGCGACCGCAGAACGCCTGGCCCAACACGGCATCTGCGTGTGGGACGGCAACTACTACGCCATCAACCTTACCGAGCGGCTGGGCGTCGAAGCCGACGGCGGCATGGTGCGCATCGGCCTCACCCACTACAACACGCGCGAAGAGATTGACCGGCTGCTCGACATCCTCGAAGCGTGAACGCGGCTGAGCAGACAGAGCGACGGGGGGACAAGGCGGCCAGGCGTCATCACTACTTCCTTGCCTTCCTGTATCCCTGCCTCCTCATCCTGCTCACGCTCGCCGCGACCTGGAAGCTCACGCTGGGCGACCGCATCATCGCGCGCGGCGACTTGCTGCTCTATTTCTATCCATTGCGCGACTACGCGGCGCAGGCCGTCCGCGAGTTGCGCCTGCCGCTGTGGAACCCCTACACCTTCATGGGCGCGCCGTTTCTCGCCAACCCGCAGGTCGGCTTCTTTTACCCCTTCAACGTGCTCACGGCCTGGCTGCCGACCGAGCGCGCGGTTTCGTGGAATATCGCGCTGCACCTGGCCATCGCCGCGCTCGGCGCTTACGCGCTAGCCCGTCGCGGGTTCGCGCTCGACCGATTGGCAGCGTTCGCCGGCGCAGTCACGTTCGGCCTAGGCGGCTATCTCGGCGCGCAGGTCGAGCACCTGAACCAACTGCAGGCGTTGGCATGGCTGCCGCTCGGCGCGCTCATCGTCATCGCGTCGGCGCAGCAAAGCGAGCCGGCCGGCATCATGCGGTCGGTGGTCGGATTAGCGGCGGTAGTGTCGCTCCAAGTGCTGGCCGGGCATACGCAATCGCTCTACATCAGCCTGGCGGCGCTGGGGCTGACCGCGCTGCTGCTGACGCTGGTTGCGCTGCGGAACAACCGGCCGTCCGACTCGCAGACGACGCTTCGCGCGGCTGCGCCGCTGTTGGTCGCCGTGGCCGGGGGCGCGCTTGCCGCAGCCATGTGCGGCGCGCAACTGCTGCCCACCCTTGAGCTTTCGCGCGAGTCGGCGCGCGCGGGCGGCTTGCCGTTCAACGAAGCCGGTTCGTTCTCTTGGCGGCCGTGGGTAGTTGCGCGCGCGCTGATGCCAACTTACGGCGACCCGTTGTTCGCGGAGTATGTCGCCTACCTGGGCGCAAGTGGGCTGGCGTTGGCGCTGCTGGGCGGGTTGGGGGTGCGGGGACGGCAGTCCGCGCCACAACCGTCATCTGGCCTCATCCCCTGCGTGCTGGTAATAGCCGGCGTCGTCCTGGCTCTGGGAGTGGCCACGCCCGCGTTCGGCGTGTTGTACCGCTTCATGCCCGGCTTTAACCTATTTCGCGCCCAGGCCCGTTGGCTGATCGTGTTTGCGCTGGGGGCTGCGATGCTCGTCGGTTTCGGCGTGCAACGCCTACAACGCGGCCTGACCGCGGCGCAGGCGCGCGACTGGCTGATTGCCTGGCTGTTGCTCGTGGGGGCGTGGGGCGCCGGCCTGCTGGTCGGCGCGCGCTTGTCGCCGGAGCCGGAGTATCGCGCGCTGCCCGGGCGCGGCATGATGCTGGGGTGGGCTGCGGCAATCGGAATAACGACTGCGGCCGTCATCGGGCACTGGCGGCTGGCGCGCCGCAACCATGCCCCAACCGCCAATTCCCGACCGCCGACTGCGCCGCTGTTCGTCATTATTGCGCTCGTCCTCGAATTGCTGGTCGCGTCGCAGTTCCAGCCCTACGCGCGCGCGGCGGATCGGCAAGCGCTCACCTCGCTGCGTCCGGCGACGGCGCACCTGCTGGCCGAGTCGGAGCTAGGCGCGATGCGCGCGGGGCGCATCCTGGCGCTCTCCTCGCTCTTCTTCGACCCCGGCGACAAAGCCGAACAAGAGCTGCTCTTCGGCGCGTCGTTGAACGCAGATGAAACATACGACCGGCTGATTGCGGCTAAGCACAAGGAGATCATGTCGCCCAACCTGTCGTTGTATTACCGGCTGCCCAGCGTGGATGGTTACGACGGCGGGCTATTGCCGACGCGGCGCTACGCCGAGTTCGTGCGCCAATTCGCGGCGACGCCCACCGGCGCGGTAGACGGCCGGCTGCGCGAGTTTCTGGCCGGCCCGCCGGCCAATCAGTGGTTAGAGCGGATGGCCGTGCGCTACCTCATCGCCGACAAAACCCAGGACGTGTTCATAGACGGCGTGTATTACGACCTGCTGTTCAGCGCGCCGCTCATGCCGGCTGCGGTCGAAATCCCGCTGCGCGAATTCTCATCTACCGCGCTGGGGCTTGTCTTGAGCGCCGAGGGCGCGCAGGCCGGCGAAGTCATCGCCACTGCCGAGGTGCGCTTCTCCGATGGCGATGCGCAGGCCTTTGAGATTCGCGCTGTCGAACCGCTCACGCCTTACTTCGGCGCGCGCCTGACGTGGGCCGGGCGCAAGACGCCGCAGTCCGTCGCCTTCCGTGTCCTTGCTAACGCGCGCGTCACGCTGCGCGGCCTCACCAGCATTGACCAGACCGATGGGACATTCCTCTCGCAGATGGTAGCCGGCGACCATGCGATGCGCCTGATCCACTCTGGCGACGTGAAGATCTATGAGAACCTGCGGCGCGCGCCGCGCGTCGCTGTGCAGGATGCAGCCGGCGCGCCGATTGACATCAGACAGGTAGGTGGGGAGATCGTCGAGGAGCGGCCAGAGTTCGTGCGTGTCCGATTCTCCAATGCGACGCCGCAGGATTTGCTGTCCCGCTCGAACAAGCGACTGATCCTGCGCGATGCGTGCTTCCCCGGCTGGGTCGCGCGCGTGGATGGCGTCGAGACGCCGATCGCGTGCGTTGATACGCTCTTCCGCGCCGTCGCGTTGCCCGCCGGCGCGCAAGAAGTGACGTTCAGCTACGAGCCGCAGAGCGTCCGCCTGGGCTTCATCGTCAGCGCCGCCGGCGCGGCGCTGTGGCTGGCGCTGATCGCGCTGGCCGGCCTCATTTCTTCATGCGTGGGTCAAGGGCATCGCGCAGGCCGTCTCCCAGGAAAGTAAACGAGATCACCAGCGCCGAGACGACAGCAGCCACCGAAAGCAGAAAGCCCGGCTGACTGCCGATGATCGAATAGGCGTCGAGGAAGAGTCGCCCCCAGCTCGTGATGAAGAAATCATTGGGGTTCAACGAAGGCCGCAGGCCCAGGCCGATGTAACCCAGGAGCAGCGTCACTCCGCAGCGAACTTGATCTCCGGCATTGGCAAGTGCTCGGTGCCCAGTTTGCGGCGCAGCATGGGGATCAGCCCGCCGGCTTCGATGATCGCCATGACCGACGCGCTCAACGGCGGGAAGGAGAAGGTTTCGGCGTCGTCACGGGCATTGCTCACCCGAATAACGCTTTGGGCCAAATCCACCGTGATGATGTCGCCCTTGCGGATCGCTTCTACGGCCTGGGGGCAGACGATGGGCAGCACGCCGTTGTTGATGCAGTTGCGGAAGAAGATGCGCGCGAATGACTTGGCAATGATGACCGGCACGCCGCACATCTTCAGGCACACCGCGGCCTGTTCGCGCGACGAGCCGCAGCCGAAATTCTTGCCGCCGACGATGATGTCGCCCGGCTGCGCCTGCTTGGCGAAGTCGGGGTCGAGGTCTTCCAGCGCATGCGCAGCGAACTGGTTGACGTCGGTGAGGGTATACGTGTACTTGCCCGGAAAGATGACATCGGTGTTCACGTCATCGCCGTAGACCCAGCAACGTCCGGTGAACTGCATGGCAGGGCGATTATATGTGCTCGGGCGCGACAACGTATCCCCACCGCCGAAGCATTGGGCACTCCGCTCGCTATAATCGCCGTCATGGACTTGACCCTGGCGACTGTTGTATTGGCGATCACGATTGCATTTGTGTTCATCCTGGTATGGGTCATCGTCGTCATGCCCCAAAATCGCGCCCGCAAGAATCAGGAGAAGGTCATCGAAGAGCTGAAGATCGGCGAGCAAATCGTCACGGTCGGCGGCGTGATCGGCAAGCTCACCTACCTGAACCGTGAGGAGGATTTGGCGCGCATCGAGGTCGCACCCGGCGTGGAAATCCGCATCATTCCCGCTGCCATCAGCCATCCGCTGGATTACATGCAACGCCTGGCCCGCATGGAGCAGGAAGCCAACAAGCCCAAGCCGCAGCAGTCCAAAGGGAGGTCAAGCGCATCGGCGAAGAAGTGAACACCAGGCCGCAGTGGGCCGCCAGCGGCCGCCTGCCCAGCCTTCCGCGCTTCTGGCAATTCAAAGCGGCAGCGCGCATCGTCCGCGCCGCGCTTTACAAAACGCGCTGGCCGTTGCTGATACTGGCGACCGTGCTTACCGGCGGCACGCTGCTCTTCTGGCTGACCGGGGCGCACGCGAATCCGCTGCGGTCGTTGTTATATGTGCTCAACCTCATCACGCTGCAGGCCGGGCCGGATGACCTCCCCGAACCGCTGTTGTTGCAACTGGCCTCTGGCGCAATCCTGCTCGGCGGCCTGGTCGCCTTGGCCGGCGGCGCCGCGCGCGTGATTCAACTCATCGGCGATCCAAAGGAGCGACAAGTAGCGGTGGTATCCATGCTCAGCGGGCACATCGTCGTGTGCGGCATCGGCCGCGTCGGCTATCGCGTCATCAGCGAGCTTTTGGACTTCGGGGAGACCGTCGTAGGCATCAACCAGCGCACAGACGAAGAGTGGCTCGATCATCTGCAGCGCGTCGGGGTGCCGGTCATCATCGGCGACGCGCGCCGCAAGCAAACGTTGATCGAGGCCGGCGTCGAACGCGCCTCGGCCATCGTCGCATGCACCAGCGACGAGCTGACCAACCTCGATATCGGCCTCGACGCGCGCGAATTGAATCCCAACATCAAGGTCGTGCTGCGCATGTTCGACGCCAAACTGGCCGAGAAAGTATCCAAGGGGTTCAACATCAAGACCGTGTTCAGCGTCTCGGCGCTGGCCGCCCCGGCCTTTGCGACAGCCGCCACGCGCGCCCGCGTGGATTACTCGTTTAAGCTAGAAGGCCAGTTGCTCAACGTCAGCACGGTCACCTTCGAGCCCACTTCGCCTTTCATCGGCAAGACGCTTGAAGCGCTCGAAGACGAGCTGAAATGCGCCGTCATCGGCGCATGGTCTGGCGACGGCATCCAGATGCGCCCCGAGCGTAGCCGCGCAATACGGCCCGGCGAGCGCTATTACATCGTGGGCGACTTGAAAGCAGTGCGCGCGCTGAACGAGGGGCGCTAGTGAACGCGAATCCGAGCTTGGCGGCTTGCAAGTTGCAAATCGCGAGTGGATGATTCGGGGGCAGACCATGCGCTTCGACGTGTTTACCCTCTTCCCCAGCATGTTCACCGGGCCGTTTGACGCAAGCATCATCAAGCGCGCGATAGATGCCGGTTTGATCGAGGTTCACATCCACAACATCCGCGACTACGCCGCCGGCAAACACAAGATCACCGACGACATGGCCTACGGCGGAGGCGGCGGCATGGTGATGAAACCTGAGCCGATCTTCGCGGCGGTCGAAAGCG
>JBKBID010000030.1:0-32213 GCA_046299515.1 Thermoflexales bacterium
CGGCGGCGCATCGGCAGCCGCCGCCGACTGCACCGCGCGAACCACGTCGGACTCCACCAAGACGAACCTGCGCGGGTCGTAGCGCCGGATGGCCTGGGCGAAGTCATCGGCAGCGACGGTGGCGCTGACCGGCAGGGTAAACGCGCGCGGCATCGCCCGCTCGTTCTGGTAGATGCGCGTCGCGCCGTCATCGTAAAAAAGCGAGAAGCCGGGCGTTGTGATCTCCTCTTCCGTCACCACGTACTTCACGCCGAGCAGGTCGAGCAGCGGCGACTCCAAGCTCTGCGCGTTCTTGATCGGCGCGATGCGGTTGTAGAGCAACTCGCCCTGCGGCTCGATGGCCCGCATGAAGTCGGTGTACTGTTTGGGGATGATCGAGTCGTAGCCGCGGATGTCTTGAAGATCGAACAGCCAGGCCGAATTGGCGTTGAGCGGCTTACCGGCGCGCGGCTCGTAGGCCGTCAGCCGCCAGAGCGACGTATCGGCCTTGAGCGCCTGGATGGCCGGCGGCGTGAATTGCAGCAGCCGGGGATCCACCGCCGGGTTGAAACCGGCCCATGCCCAGTTCAAGTCGGCGGCCAGCAGCGCAATGGCCAGCGCCGGCGCTGCGCGCACCAGCTTCGCTCCAAAGTGGGCGCCCTCGGCCGGCTGCGCATGATGCCTGAGCAACAACCACCAGACCGCGCCGGCGGCGACCAGCAACAGCCCCAGGCGAGCGACATTGAGCGCCTGGTAGCTAAAGAACATCTCGCCGTCGGTGAACCCCTGCTGCGCAGCGGAGCCCCTCACAATGCCCTCGAAGAATGGCCGGAAGACCGGCCAGGCCAGCCGCGCGACCACCACCGACGCGATCGCCAGCGCGCCCAGCGCCACCGCGACCCCGCTTGCGATCCAGTGCGCCCGCGCGATCGGGTTTTGCCTGGCCGGTGTGAGCTGAGGCCGATACCCGCCGATGGCCGGCGGGCCTTTCGGCTCCGTCGCTAATGAGTCGAGGCCGGCGCCGGCCAGCGCGGCCAGCGACAGGGTGAGCGGGAAGATCCAGCGGAAGGGCGAGTGCAACTGGCTGAAGCCCGGCACGCCGAAGAACAGGATGGCATAGGCCGGCGTGCCGAAGATGAACAACAGCGAGAGCGCGCCGAGCGCAACGAAAAACCAGGTCGGGAACTTCGATTGTCGGCCGGCAGCCGCGCGGCGGCCCGATGCAGCGCGGATGCGGCCGGCGATGGCCACGCCGGCGAGGATGAGCGTGATCAGGCCCACGTAAGCTGCGCCTTCGACATAGTTCTTGATGCCCCAAGCCGTGTTGCCGCTGGGCGTGTTCACCGCCTGCCGGCTGAACGTGAACAGGTCGAAGTAGGTGTGGTGCGCCGGGTTGCCGAAGAAATCCGGCCCCAACCACTGCACGACATAGCGCCATGGGAAGGCGTAGCCCATCACCTCCTGCAGCGAGGCGCTGCCCTGGCGGAAGTTGCGCGTCACCAACTCCAGCAACGGGATCAACTGCACCGCGCCGATGAGGAGGCCGGCGACGCCCATGGCGACCAGCCAGGCCAGCCGGCCGGCCAGATACGGCCCGTCCACGCGCAGGTTGCCGAAGCCGATCACCGTGCTCACGCGCCACAGGCAGAACAGCGCCGTCACGATGAGCGTGTAGGCCAGGATTTCGACGTGGCCGGCCAGGACGACCATGGCCAGGGCCAGCGCGCCGATCACCACCCAGGGCATGGACGACGGCCGGTTGCCCAGCCCAGGCGACTGCCGGATCACGCGCTCGCACATGGCCAAAATCAGCGGCAACCACGCCGCGCCGGCGATGATCATCTGGAAAACCACCGAGACCACGAAGAAGCCGCTCAACTGATAAGCCACGCCGGCGAAGAGCGCGCCGTAACGTCGGACGCCGAGCGTCTGCATGAAGATGAAGGCGAAGACGCCGGCCAGCCCAAGCTGCAGCACGGTGAACCAACCATAGGCTTTCTCCAACGGCAGCGCGTAGTACAACAGGCTGAACGGATACATCGCCGAGTGCTGGCCCGCCGCCAGGAACGGCACGCCGGCGAAGAGGTAGGGGTTCCACAGCGGCAACTCACCCTCGGTAAGCGACTTAATGATGAAGCGCTTCCAGGGGTAGTTTTCTAGGATCAGGTCGGAGAGCAGCTCGTTCTGAGGGACGCCGACGCCGAGCGACGCAGCCGCGGATTTGAACGGTTGCCAGGCAAACAAGTTATCTGCGGGGAGCAACGTATAGCCACCGACGGTTACTGGAAAGAACAGCGCCATCGGCAGCAGCATGAGCAGGGCGATGCACGCCGCCGTAGCCGCCTGCGGCTGCTTCAACCATGACAGCAACGATCGCATGGGCCGAAATGTTACCCTACAGCGACCTCACCACATTGTGCGGTGTGTCGGGCCAAAGCGCTGTAGTGTGAGGGCGAGGCCGGCGAACATCAGCGCATCGGCCGAAGTTCGAAGCGCTGTCTCGTCCTGCGCTTTCGGGGCGAGCATTCATGTTCGCGCCTGCGGCAACGTGGGCAAACGGGCCGGCTTCTGCGCCCACACGCCGTCCTCGATGCTGAGGTTGAGCGGGCGCTGCAACACGTGGCGATACAAAAACAATACCGCGCTGAGGGCCTGATTCTGGGTTGACGCGGCGACGTCGCGTTCTTTGGCCAGGTGGGTGAGCCAGGCGATCACCTCTGGTTCCCCCATCTCTTTGGGATGGCGTTTGTGGTGAAAGAGGATGAAGCGAGTGACCCACTGGACGTAAGACTTCTCGGTGCTGTAGGCGTATGATGGAGGCGGCGCATGGCATCGCGGAGTGGGTCGAGCAGGCGGAGCGGGTTTGGCGTATGCGGCGCGTTTGGTTTCGTCTCCGCCATGCGGCGCTGATAGCGCTCGAACAGTCGGGGATTTGAAGCCGTTGCGGGTGCGCGGCGCGGGCAGGTCTTCACCTGCCCCACGCTGGTAGTCAGATCGCGGGTGTAGTATCCGCAGCGTCGGCTTTGCCGGCCGGGAGCGCGCTGATAGCGATCAGCGCCCAAAAAGGCGGTGACTTCTTCTTCGAGCACATTCACGAACACCATGCGAATGGCGGCCAGCATGCGCTCATGGACAACTTCCCGGAACAGGTTCTGCATCGCTGGACGGTCGAGCTGGAGTCGCATATCCTTCTCGTTGGGAGTCATGGGCATCCTCGGCTATGAACTGATTTTCGTCAGCATTAGGATACCGGACTCCCCATTTGGCACAACTTTTAGGATACCGCCCAGCCCCTCAAGGAGGGAAAATCCTGTATAATCACGTCACGAAAAGGGAGTTCAGAGACATAGGCGACTAGGGATTGCCCGGTCGCCTTAAATTCGTCTCTCAAAACCGCCCTATGCAACGTAAAACGCATCCGCGTTCGGACGCAGGTTCAGTCACCCTTGAGCAACATATAAGGATGGTAGATTGATGGCGATGTATCAGAACGGAGCGACGAAGTCATACGCCCGCGCGGCCAACATCCAACTCCTTCCCAAGCTGATCGAAGTGCAGATCCAGTCGTTCAAGTTATTCCAGGACGAACTGCTGCGTGAACTCTTCGAAGAAATCTCGCCCATCGAGAGCTTCAACGGCGAGATGGCCCTTTACTTCCCCGGCAACTACAAGCAGGCGAGGGAATATGGCTTGACTTACTGGTTCGAGGAGCCGAAAGTCAGCATCGAGGAATGTGTCGAGCGCGACTTGACCTACGGCGCGCCGTTGTATGCCAAAGTTGCATTGCACAATCGCAAGACCGACGAGCACAAGGTAGACACGATCTACTTTGGCGAGTTCCCGTTGATGACCGAGAACGGCACGTTCATCATCAACGGCACCGAACGCGTGGTCGTCTCGCAGCTCATCCGCTCGCCCGGTGTGTACTTCAGCGCCGAAGAAGACCCGAACAGCGGTCGGCCGCTCGGCCAGGCAAAGCTCATTCCCGACCGCGGCGCTTGGATGGAATTCGAGACGCGCAAGAGCGATTACATCGTCCTCAAGTTCAACCGCAAGCGCACCATCCCGGTCACCATCCTGCTGCGCGCGCTGGCCGCAGTGGATGACGGCATCACCAAGGACATCTTGACCAGCGGCACCGACGAGGAGATCCGCGCGTTGTTCGCCGATGTGGACAACAACCCCGACCATCGGTATATCGAGGCGACTTTCAAGCAGGAGCCGGAATGGGCCTATAAGCCCTCGCGACCGATTGCGCAAGAGGCGCTGATCGAATTCTTCAAGCGCGTTCGTCCCGGCGACCCGCCCACGTTGGACAACGCCCGCGAGTTCATGCAACAACAGCTCTTCGACCAGCGACGCTATGACCTGGAGCGAGTGGGGCGCTACAAGCTCAACCAGCGTTTGAACGGCGAAGGCATCATCCCGCGCACGCACCGCACCATCACCAAGCGCGACATCGTCGAGCTGCTGCGGCACATGATCCAGATCAACAACGGCGTGTTGCCCGTGGACGACGTGGACCACCTTGGCAATCGCCGCGTAAAGACCAACGGCGAGCTGATCCAGAACAAGTTGCGCGTCGGGCTGCGCCGGATGGAGCGCATGGTGAAGGAGCGCATGTCCATGCCGGACAACGACTCGCCCTCGCCGGTCAACCTGATCAACATTCGGCCGGTAGTCGCCGCGGTGCGCGAGTTCTTCGGCTCGTCGCAGCTTTCCCAGTTCATGGAGCAGACCAACCCGCTGAGCGAGCTGACCAGCAAGCGCACCTTGTCGGCGCTTGGGCCGGGCGGCCTGCGCCGCGAGCGCGCCGGCTTTGACGTGCGCGATGTGCATCACAGCCACTACGGCCGCATCTGCCCAATCGAAACGCCCGAAGGCCCGAACATCGGCCTGATCGGCCGCCTGGCGACCTATGCGCGCGTGAACGCCTATGGATTCCTGGAGACGCCCTACCGCAAGGTGAAGAACACCGCGCCCAACGTGGCGGCTGAGACCGAAGGCCGCACGCTGCGCGAGGATGTCCTGGACAGCAAAGGTGAGGTCATCGCCAAAGCCAATACGCGGATTGACCGCGAGCTGGCAGTCAAGCTGCAGCGCTACAAGACGATCGCGGAGATTCCCGTTCGGCCGTATGTCACCGACGAGACGGTTTATATGTCGGCTGACACGGAGGATAAGTTCACCATCGCGCAAGCCAGCGCCCGGCTGAACGAGAAGGGCGAGTTCCTGGATAACCGCATCTCGGTGCGGCGATATCAGAAGTTCATGTTCGCCGACCCGAATCAGGTGGACTATATGGACATCTCGCCCAAGCAGATCGTCGGCATCAGCGCGGCGCTCATCCCCTTCGTCGAGCACGACGAAGCCTCGCGCGCCTTGATGGGCTCGAACATGCAGCGCCAGGCCGTGCCGCTGCTCAAGCCCCACGTGCCGCTCGTCGGCACCGGCATGGAGTCGCAGGCGGCCATGGATAGCGGCCAGGTCGTCGTCGCAGCAGAGGATGGCGAAGTTATCAGCGTCACCGGGCGACAAATCGTGGTGCAAAGCAGCAAGGGACGCCGCACGTATCCGTTGCGCAAATACAACCGCAGCAACCAGAGCACGTGCATTGACCAGCACCCCATTGTGGTGAAGGGACAGCGCATCAAGAGAGGCCAGGTCATCGCCGACTCATCCAGCACCCAGAACGGCGAGCTGGCGCTCGGCCAGAACGTGCTGGTGGCCTTCCTGAGCTGGGAGGGCGGCAACTACGAGGACGCGATCCTGGTGAGCGAACGCCTCGTGCGCGAGGACTTGTTCACCTCAATCCACATCGAAAAGTTTGAGACCGAATCGCGCGAGACCAAGCTAGGGCCGGAGGAGATTACACGCGACATCCCGAACGTCGGCGAGGAAGCGCTCAAAGACCTCGACGAGAACGGCATCATTCGCATCGGCGCAGAAGTGAACCAGAACGACATCCTGGTCGGCAAGATCACGCCGAAGGGCGAGAAGGAGCTTTCGCCGGAAGAAAAGCTGCTGCGCGCGATCTTCGGCGAGAAGAGCCGTGAGGTGAAAGACACGTCGCTGCGCCTGCCCAACGGCGAGCATGGCAAAGTCGTGGAAGTGAAAGTGTTTAACCGCGATGACCACCGCGACTTGCCCGCCGGCGTAAACCAGATGGTGCGCGTGAGTGTGGCCCAGCGCCGCAAACTCACCCAGGGCGACAAGATGGCCGGCCGCCATGGCAACAAGGGCGTGGTCTCGCGGGTCGTCCCCATCGAGGACATGCCGTTCCTCGAAGACGGCACGCCGGTGGACATCATCCTGAACCCGCTGGGCGTGCCCGGCCGCATGAACATCGGCCAAATTCTAGAGACCCACCTCGGCTGGGCGGCTAATCGCTTGGGCTTCCGCGCCATCTCGCCGGTCTTTGACGGCGCTTCGGAGGCGGAGATTGAGGCTGAACTGTGCCGCGCCTGGATGATTGATCAGGCTTACCGCGAGATTACCGAGCGCGCATGGACGGCATTGCGCGAGAACAACGTGGACACTCAGATGCTGCGCGACGACCACGACGCGCGCATGGCCTACATCGCCGAATGGCTGGCCGACAGCGACTATGACCTCGACCGCGCCGCGCTCGACGAGACATACGCGCGCCGCATCGTGCTCAACGAATGGCTGAAGGAGAGGGGATACGACCCGCAAGCCTTGCTGGTCTATGAAAATGACCCACGCTCGCACCAAGAGCGCGAAGAAGCCGACCGCAGAGCAGTGAACGCCTGCTTGCGGCTATGGCTCGAGTCGAAGGGCCGCAAGGCGGGCAACCTGAGCGACGAGAAACTGCGCGAGCGCGCCAGCGAGGTGAGCTTGGAGATCGGTGAACCGTTGCCGACGCTGGGCAAGATGCGGCTGTTCGACGGCAAGACCGGCGAGCCTTTCGACAAACCGGTGACCGTCGGTTACCTGCACATGCTCAAGCTGGCGCACCTGGTTGAGGACAAAGTGCACGCCCGCTCGACCGGCCCATACTCGCTGGTGACGCAACAACCGCTCGGCGGCAAGGCGCAGTTCGGCGGCCAGCGCTTCGGCGAGATGGAAGTGTGGGCGCTGGAGGCCTATGGCGCAGCTCACACGCTTCAGGAAATGCTCACGGTCAAGTCTGACGATGTGCAAGGCCGCGTGAAGACCTATGAGGCCATCGTCAAAGGCGAGCCGATTGAGGAACCCGGCATCCCGGCGTCATTTAAGGTGTTGGTGAAGGAATTGCAGTCGCTGGGCTTGGCGGTCGAGGCGATCAACGAAGCCGGCGAGGTCATCCACTTCGGCAAGGATGAGGATCGCCGCCAGATGCCGAAGCTCGGCGGTTTTGGCTTGCCCGGACTGGAAGCGCCGGAGCAATAGCCGGCCCATCTCTGCATAGACGTATTCCGACCGGCTGCGCCACGCGCACATGTGCGCGTGGCGCGTTTGCTTGCCGCGCGAAGACGTGTCTCGGCGGCGTTGAGCAACGCGCCGACCTCATCGCAGGCATCCGCCGACGTGCCGCGCGGCAGGCCCAGAGCAAGTTCGGCGCGATCGCCTCGGCAGCGCCGGCATCGCGGCTTAGATGGTTACGCTTCGACGAAATCGTCGGCGATGTCCAGCGCGCGATCTACGATCTCCAGCCCTTCGCACAGCTCTTCTTTGGTGATGCACAGGGGCGGGTTCACGAAGAAGTTGTTCCAGCGAACGAAGGTGAACAGGCCGTTATCGTTGAAGAACTTCTTGATCAAGTTCATCACGTGCATCTCGTCGCCCTTGGCGTTATAAGGCGCCATCGGCTCTTTCGTCTGACGGTTCTTCACCAGCTCGAAGATGCTGAACAGGCCGATGTGGCGCACGTCGCCGACTGAGGGATGTTTGGCCTTGAGCTTGTCTTCTTCTTCGGCCAGGAATTTGCCCATTTCCGCTGCGCGTTCGATCAAGTTATCTTCTTTGTAGACGTTGATGCAGGCGATGGCCGCAGCGCAGCTCAAGGCGTGGCCGCCGTAGGTCAAGCCGGCCCATAGCACATGATCCTCAAAATACGCGCCGATCTCTTCCGACACGATGCAGTTGCCGAGCGGCGCGTAGCTGCTGGTCAACCCCTTGGCCATGGTCATGATATCTGGGGCGATGTCGTAGTGCTCGCAGGCGAACCACTTGCCGGTGCGCCCGAAGCCGCACATCACTTCGTCTAGGATGAGAAAGATGCCGTATTTGTCGCACAACTGGCGCAGGCCCTGGTAATAAGCCTTGGTCGGGATGATGATGCCGTTCGTGCCGGTGATGGTCTCGACGAGGACGGCGGCGATGGTGTGCGGCCCCTCAAACTTGATGATGTCTTCGGTCTGATTCAGGCACTCGGCCATGAACTCGTCTTCGGAGATGTCCAGCCGACAACGGTAGTAGTAGGGGTCGGGGATGCGCACCACGCCGGGGATGCCGGGCTCGCTGGCCCAGCGGCGCGGGTCGCCGGTGAGCGTCATCGAACCATAGGTGCCGCCGTGATAGGAGCGATAACGCGCCAGGATCTTGTGCTTGCCGCTCACCATGCGCGCGATCTTGATCGCGTTCTCGTTGGCCTCGCTGCCGCCCAGCGTGAAAAACGACTTCTTCAGGTTGCCGGGGGTGATCTCGGCCAGCATTTGGCCTAGCCGGCCGCGCGCTTCGGTGGCGGCGTAGGGGTTGGCGTAGGTCAGCTTGGCGGCCTGCTCCTGGATGGCACGGATGACGCGCTCGTCGCCGTGGCCGATGTTCACGCTCATCAACTGCGAATTGAAGTCAATGTAGCGCTTGCCGTCGGTCGTCCAAAAATATACGCCCTTGGCGTGGTCAATCGGCATCGGCGTGAAGCCGCCCTGCATGTTCCATTCAAACAGGGTGTATTCCTTGTTAAGGCGGATGACTTCTTCTGCGGTCAGTGCCATGGTAACTCCGAATCTTGGGGTTGATTTGCGCCGATTGTATCAATCTGCCGCAAACCAGGCGAGGAACTCTTTGTTGCCGTCTGCGCCGAGGATGGGCGATTCGATCACGCCGCGCGCCGGCCAGCCCCGCTGCGCGCAGAACGCCGTGATGCGCGCGACGACGTCGTGGTGCACTTGCGGGTCGCGCACGATGCCGCCCTTGCCCACGCGCGCGCGGCCGGCCTCGAACTGCGGCTTGATGAGCGCGATGACGCCGCCCGTCGCTCTCGCCGTCGGCGCGATCCAGCCGAACACCTTGGACAAGATCAACGTGAGCGAGATGAACGACACGTCCACAGTCGCCAAGGCAATCGGTTCGGGCAGTGCGTCCAGGTAGCGGGCGTTGACGCCTTCCATGACGACGATGCGCGGGTCGCGGCGCAGTCGCCAGTGCAACTGATTGCTCCCCACGTCCACGGCATACACGCGCGCCGCGCCATGCTGCAGCAGGCAATCGGTAAAGCCGCCGGTGCTGCTGCCTACATCGGCGCACACCCAGCCGGACGGCGCGATGTGAAAGTGGTCGAGCGCCGCTTCTAGTTTGTAGCCGCCGCGCGACACGTAGCGCGGCGCTTGCGCGACGGTGATCGCTACATCTTCATCGAAGCGCCTGGCCGGCTGATCCACCACTTGGCCATTGACGCGCACCTCGCCGGCGCGGATCAGGCGTTGCGCCCAGTCGCGACTCTCGGCCAGGCCCCGCGACACCATCAGGACATCCAGGCGAACTTTGGGCATATCGCGCTCATCGGCCGTGGCTCAGCCGTTCGATCAGCCGGTCGGGGAAGCCGGCGGCGCGCATCTTCTCCTGGGTGCGCTTGATGGAATACTCGACGCGATAGGGTGTCCAAGTCAGCTTTTCGGTATCGAGCAGCGCGTAGGCTGCGCGTGGATCGCCGTCGCGCGGCTGTCCCACGCTGCCCGGATTGATGATGTAGTTGCAGTTCGGCTTGAGCGCGAGCGGGATGTTTGGCGTCGGCGTGATAGCGTGAACAGCGAGCGTGCCGCTATCTTTGACGAAGATAGCCGGCACGTGCGTGTGGCCGATCAGCGCATGCGCCGTCGGCATGTAGCCGAAGTTCTCCTCCGCGACGCTCACGTCGAGCACATATTCCCAAATCGGCTCGCGCGGGCTGGCGTGCGCAAGAAGGTAGTCGCCTTCCACATCTTGCTCTGGGCGTGCGCGCAGGTAGTTCAAGTTCTCGCGGGTCAGGTGCGCCTGAGTCCATTTCACGACGAAGGCGGCGCTCTCATGAAAGGTCTCGACGCCGAGCTTGCCCAGCACGGCCCAGTCGTGATTGCCGGCCAGGCAAACGTGCAGCAAGCTGCGCAGCAGGTCAATGCACTCGTTCGGGTCGGGGCCATAGCCCACGATGTCTCCCAGGCACCAGACGATGTCGAATCGCAGGCGCCGCTTCGCTGCATCCTGCAACACAGCTTCAAAGGCGGCGAGGTTGGCGTGAATGTCGGAGATGATAAGGCAGCGCATGGGGCGTCAATGAGCGAGCGTCCAACGCCGGGCGCTCGGTGGGAAGCATCCGACGATCAGGCGCGTTGCAGCTTCCACAACTTGATGCCGGTCTTCAGCACCTTCAAGCCAAGCAGCGCGCACTTGACACGCGCTGCGGTCAGCGGCACCCCCACCAGGTCGAGCACGTGTTGCGGCTCCATTTGAGCGACCTCATCCAGCGGCTTGCCCACGACATCTTCGAGCAGCATCGAGGCGGCTGCCTGGCTGATGATGCATCCGTCGCCTGTGAAGGCGGCGTCGGCGATGCGATAGCGCTCGCCTTCGCCGTCGAGCTTCACGTCAATGCGAATTCGATCGCCGCACAGGGGGTTGCTCTCCTCGTGCGAGATGTCCGCATGCTCGATCACCCCGTGGTGGCGTGGGTTCTCGTAATGGTCGAGGATGTGTTCGCGGTACAGGTCTTGCATATCGCGAGCGCTCATCGCTTGAGCGCGGCTTTGGCCTTATAAATCGCCTCGATCAAGGCGTCTACTTCGCATAGCTCATTGTAAATGTAGAAGCTGGCGCGGGCGGTGGCGCTCAAGCCGAGCCGAATGTGCAGCGGTTGGGCGCAGTGATGGCCGGCGCGGATGGCGACGCCGTCGCGGTCGAGCAGCGACGCCAGGTCATGGGGGTGTACGCGATCCAGCGTGAACGTCACCACGCCGCCGCGGATCTCCGGATCGGTCGGCCCGACGATCTTCGCGCCGGGCACTTCGCTGAGGCGTTCGAGCGCGTAGGCCGTGATCTCACGCTCGTGGGCGCGGATGGCCTCCATGCCTAGCGCGCTCAGGTAGTCCACAGCGGCCCCTAGGCCGATTGCCTCGACGAAGGCCGGCGTGCCGGCCTCGAACTTGAGCGGCACCTCGTTCCAGCGCGACCCGTCGAACCCAACCGCGCTGATCATGTCGCCGCCGGTGAGGAAAGGCGGCATGGCTTCCAACAGATCGCGCTTGCCGTAGAGCGCGCCGATGCCGGTTGGGCCGAGCATCTTATGCCCGGAGAACGCCAGAAAGTCGCAGTCCATGTCGCTGACGTTCACCGGCATGTGCGGCGCCGATTGTGAAGCGTCCACGATCACCTTAGCGCCGATGGCGTGCGCGCGCTGAATGATCGGGCGCGGATCGGTGATCGTGCCCAGCACGTTGGACACGTGGGCGAAGCTCACCAGCTTCGTGCGCGGCGTGAGCAGCTCGTCCAGCGTGCGTAGGTCGAGTTGTCCTTCGGGCGTGATGGGGATGAACTTCAGCGTGAGGCCTCGTTCCTGCGCCAGCACCTGCCACGGCACGAAGTTGGCGTGATGCTCCAGTTCGGTGACGAGGATTTCATCGCCGGGACGTAGGAAGTGCCGCCCGTACGAGTAGGCCAGCAAATTCAGCGCCTCGGTCGCGTTGCGGGTGAAGACAATTTGCTCCGCCGACGGCGCGCCGATGAAGCGCGCGACTTTCTCGCGGGCTTCATCGTATCGCGCAGTGGCTGCCTCGCTGAAGGCATACACGCCGCGATGCACATTGGCGTATGCGCAACGATACACCTCGTCCATTGCCTGGAGCACCTGGATCGGCTTTTGTGAAGAAGCGGCGCTATCCAGGAAGACGACGCGCTTCCCGTTGACCGATTGCGCCAAGATAGGGAAGTCGGCGCGGATTCGGCGCACGTCGAGGGTTGCGCCCTTGGCGTTGAATGCGCCGGCTTGCCCATCCGCAGCCGCCCATCGTTCGCCGATTTTCACTTCGTCACCTCGATCTGGTACTGCACAGCGCCTATCGCGTCGCAGTTGACGAGCAACGTCGCCGGCCCGATCGGTTCGTTGGCATCCACGGCCCAGATCCAGGCAACGATGCCATCGCTGCCGGCCCGGCGCGATGCGCCTGCGGGGATCGGCGCAATGCGCTGGCTGCCGTCGGCCTGCATCCGCGCGATCTGCAAATGACACACTGCGCTGGGCTGTGTGCGAATCGTCAACGCAACTGCTCCACCAGCATACACCTTGTCGGAGAGCGACAGCAGCGTAATGCCGGAAGGATTCGCGGGCGGGGGAGGCGTGCGCGTCGCCGGCGCAGCCTGTCTGGGGCCGGCGCCGATGGGGCGCCGCGTGACAACAGGAACCGTCGGCGGTATCGCCTGCGCCGTGAGCGTGGCGATGACCGATTCGGATGTGCTGCGCATGTCGGGCGTGCCGGACGGCGTAGGCAAAAACAACGGCGTGCGTTCAACCGTGGGCGTGAACAACGGCGTTGCCGTGGTGGGGGCGATGGGCGTTGCTTCAGGAGGCGTAGTTGGCGTGGCGATCGGCGATTGCAGCGGCGACTGAAGCGGCGCTGGAGCCGGCTGCTGTGGCTGGCCGGCAGCAAAAACGATTGTCCCGACGACTAGGGCGCCGGCAACGAGAAGCGCGGCGTCGCGCCAGGTTCGGCCCAAATGCGCGTTCATGTCCGCAGAGTGTAACCGGTTGAGCAAAGAAAAGGGGCGCGCGTGAGCTACGCGCGCCCAACCGTTGATTTTGATCGGCGACGCCAACCGGCGCGCGATCCTGTCCCTTCTGTTGTTCGGTTATTCTTCCTCGCCTTCGGCTTCTTCCTTCTTGCCCTTCTCGATCACTTCGACCTCGGCGGGTTCGGCCGTAGCCTCTTCCTCCTTGGCTTCCACGAAGCGCGTGACGCGGACGACTTCATCTTCCGGATCGTCGAGCAGGGCGATCCCCGGCGGCACGATGACATCTTTGACGCGCACTACGTCATCCACTTTCATTTTGCTCACGTCAATCGTCACGGCTTCGATCAGATCGCTCGGCAAGCATTCGATCTCCAGGGTGTCGCGCTCCTGCAACAGCACGCCGATGCCGCTCTTCACATCCTCGGGTTCGCCTTCGAGCATCACGCGGATGCTGGCGGTGATCTTCTCGGTCAGCGAGACCGCGTAGAAGTCAATATGCCGGATAGTGCGGCGGATCGGATCGCGCTGCACTTCGCGGGTGAGCACCATCTGCGGCGCGTCCTTTCCGGCGATGTGGAGGGTGATGAGCGTGTTGCGGCCGGCTTTGCGCAACGTGTTGGTCACCTCGCGCGCGTCGAGTTGAATGGGAATGTTCGCTACGTTGCGTCCATAGACGATGGCGGGCACTTTGCCCGAGCGTCGCAGCGCGTTGACGCCGCTGCCGACGGCAGCGCGGATCTCCGCGCGCAATTCGATTTTGTCTGACATGGGTGTTCAGCCTCCTTTGGTTTGCGATTCAGCCGCCCATCGGTCGCGTGGACCTACTCACGGATGTGGCATCGTTGGCCGGAGCTGACGGAATGTTCGAGATTCGCGCCTGTGAGGCCGATGCGCTTCGCGGCTGCAAAGCGAAAGACATTATACCGCCGCGATTAAGAGGTACATGGGTGCATTTCTGGTGAGGGGCAGGGACAACATACGAGGGTGGGCGCAGGCATTGCCTGCGCCTACCCCCATATCTTGCCCTTGTAGAGAAACGCGCCCCGACTACATATAGATGGTGCACGAAGAAGGAGGGACAGCGATGAGTCAGCGCAAGCCAGGGAACATGAGTCTCGAATTCAAGGGCAAGATCATCCACCGGCGAGGACCTGCCTTGCTGCGAACGCGCGCCCCAGCCTAAAACACCGTCTGGCTTTGTTCGCGCATGTACTGCTGCAGGTAGTATGGCCCGCCGGCGCCGCGGCCGGTGTTGCCGCTGGCCTTCCACCCGCCGAAGCTCTGGTTGCCCGGCCATGCGCCGGTCGTCGCGCCGCGTTCGCGGTTCACATATACCGTGCCGGCCTGGATGTGATCGAGGAAGTATTTGACCTCCTTGCGATCCTTGCTGAAGAACCCCGCCGTCAGGCCGTATTGAACTTTGTTCGCCTCCGCCATCGCTTGCTCCAGCGAATCCACCGCCGCCACCAATAGGAACGGCGTGAACAGCTCCTCGCAGAACAGCGGATGATCGAGCGGCAAACCATCCACGATGGTGAGCGCGCAGAAGAAGCCCTTGGCGAAGTCGCCCTCGGTGAGCACGTGGCCGCCGGTGACGAAGACGCCGCCATCGCGCTGCGCTTGCTCGACGGCGCGCTGGAAGGTCTGGTAGCCGCCGCGGTTGCACACCGGCCCGGTGAACACGCCGGCCTGCGTCGGATCGCCGACCTTCAGCGCCTCGGTCTTGCGCTTGAGCAGCGCCACGAAATGATCCTTCACCGCGCGGTGCACATACACGCGGCTGGTCGCGCTGCACTTCTGCCCGCTCAAGCCGAATGCCGCGCGCACCACGCCCTCGGCGGCCTTCTCCAAATCGGCCTTGTCGCTCACGATCACGGCGTTTTTGCCGCCCATCTCGGCGATCAGCGGGCGAGGCATGTGTTGGCTGAAGCGCTGGATCAGGCTGAAGCCGACGTCGAACGAGCCGGTGAACGTCATGCCCGCGACGTCGGGATTGGCGACCAGTTCTTCGCCCACCGTGCCGCCCGGCCCGGTGATGTAGTTGAACACGCCGGCCGGCAACCCCGCATCGCGCATACACTCGGCGAGCAACCAGCTCGTCATCGGGGTGTCGCTGGCCGGCTTGATGACCACCGTGTTGCCGGCGATGAGCGCCGCGCCGGCCGGGCCGCCCGTCAGCGCCATCGGAAAGTTGAACGGCGACACGACGGCCCACACCCCATACGGCTTGAGCACGCTGCGCGACGCGCCCACGCCGCCTTCCGGCAACAGCGGCCTCTCAAAGCCGGCGTTGGCCTCCATCTGGGCGCAGTAGTAATCAATCAGGTCGGCGGTCTCCTTCACGTCGCCGATGGCTTCGGCGCGGCTCTTACCCACCTCGATGCTGACCCAGGCGGCAATGTCGAACAGTCGGCGGTTGATCAGCGCGGCGACCTTGCGCATCAGCGCCACGCGGCGCTTCCACGGCGTTCGGCGCCAGGCCGGGAAGGCCGCCTTGGCCGCCGCGATGGCGTCGCGAGCGTCCTGCGCATCCCCCTTCTGGAAGTAGCCGATGGTCAGGTTGGTATCAATCGGCGTGGTCTTGGCGAACTGCACGCCGGCGAAGCGCTCGACCCCACCGATGAACATCGGATAGGTGCGGGCTTGTTCGCCGATGTTGGCGCGCACTTTGGCAAACGCCTTGTCGAAGCGCGCCAGCATCTCCGGATCGCTCAGCGCGCCGCTCAGGTTGGCATAGGTGATCTGAAAGGCCGGTTGGCGCGCGGGCTTGCGCTTGCGCGGCGTCGCGCGCTTGGCAGTAGATTTTGCAGTAGGCATTGCTTCACCTCACTTCACGCGGGTCGTCCGCATAGAAGAACCGGATCCTGCCGGTGAGCGTCTCATACTTCAAGGGCAGCGTCAGGTCAAGCCGGCGCGCTTCGCTGGGCACGTAGGCCCATTTGCCGGCCTGCGCTTCGACCAGGGCGCGCGCTTCGGCCGGCGCGTCGGTGGAGCGCACGCCGGTCAGCTTCACCAGCCAGCGATCTTGCCGCTCGTCGTAGGCGATCACTTCAGCGTCGAACGTCGCATGGATGCGCGCGCTATCCGGCGCGCGCCAGGCGCATTTGACGGTCATCACTTCGCTCATGGCGCTTGCTTCGTCACAACGATACCGCTGCCCTCGACGACCTCGCCGACGATGAACGCCGAGTCGCCGCCGGCTTTCAGCGCGTCGGTCAGAGCGCCGGCCTGCGACGCGGCAATGGCGATGAGCAAGCCGCCGCTGGTCTCCGGGTCGAAGATCATCATGCGCTGCCAGTGCTCCAGCGCCGGATCGAACTGCACATGGCGCTGATATGCAGCCTCGTTAGTCGCTGCGCCGCCGGGGAACACCCAGTCCTGGCCGTGTTCCAGCGCGCCGGGCAGGAACGGCAGCGCCTCCCACCAGAAGCAAAAGCGCGCGCCGGCGGCATGGGCCATCTCCCACGCATGGCCGAGCAAGCCAAAACCGGTGATGTCGGTGCCGCCGCGCGCGCCCAATTGGCGCGCGGCGCGCGCAGCGTGACGGTTTAGGCGCGACATGCTGGCAATCGCCAGGTCCACATGCTCCGGCTTGGCCAAGTCCCGCTTGATCGCCGTGGTCACCACACCAACGCCCAGCGGCTTCGTCAACACCAGGAGGTCGCCCGGCTGCGCGCCGCCCTTGGCCATCACCTCCGCCGGATTCACAATGCCCGTCACGCACAAGCCATATTTCGGCTCTTTGTCCTTGATGGTGTGACCGCCGGCGATGACTGCGCCTGCTTCGGCCACCTTATCCGCCCCGCCGCGCAAGATCTCGCTCACCACCTCGCCGGGCAGGTCGTCCGGCAAGGCGGCGATGTTGAGCGCAAAGAGCACCTCGCCGCCCATGGCGTACACGTCGCTCATCGCGTTGGCCGCGGCAATCGCGCCGTAGGCATACGGATCGTCCACCACCGGCGTGAAGAAGTCCACGGTCTGCACGATGGCGCATTGATCTGACAGACGATACACCGCGGCATCGTCCGGTTGGCCCAGGCCGATCAGCAGGTCGGGATAGTCCTCGGGCCGGAAGCGACTCTGAAGCGGACGCAACACGGCGCCCAGCGTCTCAGGACTCAGCTTGCCGGCTCAACCTGCGCACGACGCGAGCGACGTCAGCTTGATCTTTCGGGCGGTCGTCACGCCTTCATCTTACCCGATGGGCGGCGAAAGCGCGAAGGAAGCGCCTGCCCATGCGTTATCATCTGGGGCGCTTGGCGAGGAAAATCAAAGCAGAGGAGGTGGCGTTGATGCCGTTGAACTTGGCGCGCTATCGCTGAACCTATCGCCCTTCGGCGCGCGTGTCGCGCCGCTCGTACGGCTCTGTCGCCATCGCTGCCTCCGGCCTTGCCGCAGCAAGCTCGAACACATCGTAGCTCCTGCGCAAGCGAGCGGGGACGTTGGCGCAGGGACGCTTTGTGCACATGTTGACAATCCCTGATCGCTTGCAAATCTAAGGAGTAACGATGTTTCGACCATCAAAAATCGGTTTCGCGCTTGCTTTATGCGCATCGGTGGCGCTGGCTGCCTGCGCCGCGCCGCCTGCAGCTCGACAGGCGGCTCAGCCCCAGACGTTCGTCATCTCGGCCATCCCCGACCAAGACCCGGAGAAGCTCAATCGGCTCTACGGCAAAGTTTCCGACTACTTGAAGGAACAGCTCGGCGTGCAGGTGGTTTACAAGCCGGTGACGGATTACGCGGCCGTCGTCAACGCCTTCCGCACCGGCGATGTGGATATGGTCTGGTTCGGCGGCCTCACCGGCGTTCAAGCCCGCCTGCAAGTGGATGGCGCGCAGGCCATCATTCAGCGCGATATTGACGCCAACTTCCACAGCGTGTTCATCGCCAACGCCGCGACCGGCATCCAGCCGTTCGACGACATCAGCGGGCTGACCGCGCTCAAGGGCCGCACGTTCACCTTCGGCAGCGAGTCGTCCACCTCGGGCCGACTGATGCCGCAGTTCTTCATGAACAAGGCCGGCGTGGCGCTGTCCGACCTAAAAGGCGAGCCGGGCTTCTCCGGCTCGCACGACAAGACGATCAAGCTGGTAGAGGCCGGCACCTACGAGGCCGGCGCGCTCAACGAGCAAGTATGGAAGTCGCGCCTGGCCGCCGGCGAGGTGGACACCAACAAGGTCATCGCCATCTGGCGCACGCCGGCATACTACGACTACCACTGGGTCGTGCGGCCGGACGTGGAGCAGAAGTTCGGCGCGGGCTTCATCCAACGCGTCAAACAGGCTTTCCTTGCGCTGGACGCCGCCAACCCAGCCCACAAGGAAATCCTCGACCTCTTCGGCGCGCAGAAGTTCATCGAGACCAAGAACGAAAGCTACGCCGACATCGAGGCCGTCGCCCGCCAGATCGGCAAGATCAAGTAGCGCCGCCCGGCTGCGCAGGGCTGACCGGCGCCGGGCGTAAACTCGGCCATGCCAACGACAATCTTTGAGCTGAAGGGCGTCACCGTGCGCTACGGCGCGCTGGCGGCGCTGCAAGATGTCTCGTTGCGCATCGAGGCCGGCGAGCGGGTCGCGCTGATCGGCCCTAGCGGCGCCGGCAAGAGCACCCTGCTCGGCGTGCTAAACGGCTCGGTCGCGCCGACCGGCGGCGAAGTGCGCCTGCTGGGGCGCGACGTAGCGCGCCTCTCTGCGCGCGCGCTGCGCCAAGTTCAGCGCCAGATCGGCACGGTGTACCAGCAGTTCAACCTCACGCCCAACCTGAGCGTGATCCACAACGTCAACGCCGGCCATCTGGGACGCTGGTCGTTGGCCAAAGCGGCGTTCTCGCTGGTGGTTCCTCTCGAACGCGAGGCCGCGGCGCGCGCGCTGGAAAACGTCGGCATCGCCGACAAGCTCTACGAGCGCACCAGCCATCTCTCCGGCGGACAGCAACAGCGCGTGGCCATCGCCCGCGTGCTGGTGCAAGACCCGGTCGCCATCCTGGCCGATGAGCCGATCTCCAGCATAGACCCCGAACGCAGCCGCGAGATCATGACCCTGCTGCGCGAGCTGTGCGACCGGCTCGACAAGACGCTGGTCGTCAGCCTGCACGCGCTGGAGTATGCCTACAGCCACTGCGACCGCATCATCGGCCTGCGCGAAGGCCGCATGCTGTTCGACCTGCCCGTCGGCCAGGTCACGCCGGCGATGGTAGAGGCGCTCTATCGCATCGGCGCATGAGTTCCTCTCTGAGCAGCACCCCGCGCGCGGCGACCTGGGCGCCCCAACCACTGCGCAGCTTCCTGAAGGGCGGGCGATTGGTCGCGCTCGTGACGCTGCTGGCCGTCGCCTGGTCGGCGATCCAGGTTGGCCTGTTTCGCGGCGATCTGATCAACGCCGGCGGCTGGGCGCTGGTGCGACAATTCTTCGCGGCGGCGCTCCGCCCCGAACTAAGCCCGGACTTCCTGCTCCTCACGCTAGAGGCGACGCTGGTGACCTTCGCCTACGCCATCAGCGGTCTGGCGCTCAGCTTGGTCATCGGCTTCGTCGGCGGCTTGCTCTCCTCGGAGGTGTGGTGGCTGGCGCGTCGCCCTCATCGCCAATCGCCGACCACGCCTCTTGGCTCGCCCTGGTTGATCGCGCGCAGCGCGCTGGCCGTGCCGCGCGCGATTCACGAGGCGATCTGGGGCCTGTTCCTGGCGCGCATCCTCGGCCTCGACCCGCTGGTGGCGATCTTGGCGCTGGGCCTCCCCTTCGGCGCGATCACCGCCAAGGTATTCTCGGAAATCCTGGACGAGACGCCGCGCGATGCGCTGCATGCGCTGCTGAACGGGGGCGCGCCGCCGGCTCGGGCGATGCTCTACGGCTTGTTGCCGCGCGCCTTCCCCAACCTGACCTCTTACTCGTTTTATCGCCTCGAATGCGCCATCCGCTCGGCCACGGTGCTAGGCGTCATCGGCGCCGGCGGGCTGGGCTACCAAATCCTGCTCAGCCTGCAATCGCTGCGCTACCAGGAGATGTGGACGCTGATGGCGGCGTTGCTTGTGCTGAGCGGCCTGACCGATTGGCTCAGCGCGCATATTCGACGCGCGCTCGGCGCTCCAACGCGCCTAGATGCCAATCTGGGCGCAGACTGCGCGGCGGAGGCGGCCGTCCGCGCGCGCGCCACGTCCGGCTCGCGCGCGCTGCTCGGCTTGTTGGCAGCCGCAATGGCGCTTACACCGCTGGCGCTGTGGTATGTGCGGCCGGACTTCGGCAAGTTATTCGCGCCGCGCACAATGATGCTGCTGGGCGACATGCTGCGGCAGATGTTCCCGCCCGACCTGTCGCCGGCCAACATGGCGACGCTTATCAGCTTGTCGGCGCAGACGCTGGCGATGTCGGTCTTCGCCATCGCGCTCGCCGGCCTGTTCGGCATCCTGCTGGCATATCCGGCGGCGCATCCGGCGCGCCGCACGCGCGGCGCGCTGCTCGCCTACAGCGCCGCGCGCGCCTTTCTGCTCTTCTGCCGCGCCATCCCGGCGCCGGTGTGGGCGCTGCTGATCCTGTTCGTGATGTTTCCAGGCCCCCTGCCAGGCGCGCTGGCCATCGCCGTGCACAACCTCGGCATCTTGGGCCGGCTGATCGCCGAGGCTGTGGAGAACGCGGACAAACGGCCGGCCGCCGCCCTGCAACACGCCGGCGCAACGCCGGCGCAGGCGTTCTTGTATGGCGCGTTGCCGATCACGCTGCCGCAATCGCTGGCCTATATCTTCTACCGATGGGAGATCTGCATGCGCGAGACGGTGATCGTCGGCTTCGTCGGCGCGGGCGGCCTGGGGCGTTTGCTGACCGAGCAATTGAGCAGCTTCGACTACAGCGGCGTGACGGCGACGCTGAGCGCGCTGCTGGCCCTGACGTTCATCGTGGACCTGCTGAGCACGGCGGCGCGCCGGGCGATCCGGTGAACCATGCGCCCTTGAGGGGATGACGGCGCAGGCTCACGGGAACAGCCGCCGGGCTTTCACCTCGGCCACGGCATCCTCGCGATAGCGATACAACTTGGCGGGGCGGCCTTCGCCGCTCTGCATTTCGCCGGTCTCCTCGATCACCTGCGCCTGCAGGATGCGGCGGCGGAAGTTGCGTTTGTCAAGTCGCTCGCCCAGCACCGTCTCGTAGGCCTTCTGCAACTGGCTGAGGGTGAAGGTCTTGGGCAAGAGCTGAAAGCCGACCGCGGTGTATTCCAGCTTATAGCGCAACCGTTTGAGCGCGTAGTGGACGATCTCGGCGTGGTCGAAGGCCATCTCCGGCAGCTCGTAGACGGACTGCCATTGCGCGTCGCTGGTGCTGCCGCCGGCGTGCAGCGCCAGCGGGGCCGGCACCAGCGCGAAATACGCCACGGTCACCATGCGCCCGCGCGGGTCGCGATCCACCCGACCAAAGGTGTAGAGCTGCTCGATGTGCACGCCGCGCACGCCGGCTTCGTCGAACAACACGCGCGCCGCAGCGTCCTCGAGCGATTCGTCGTGTTGCACAAAGCCGCCCGGAATCGCCCAGCGCCCCTCGAAGGGCGGCGTCTTGCGCTTCACCAGCAGCACTTGCAAATCGCCGTCGCGGAGGGTGAAGATCACAATATCCACCGTGACGAAGATGTCGGATGTCCTGGTCATGTGACGCTAATATCGCCGAAGAAAGCGCTCAACGGACTGCTCGATGGTGATCTCCCCGCTGCGCACCGGTTGCTCGAACTCCTTGGCCCAACTGTAAATTAAACCCGAGGCGATCTGGAGTTCGCGCAGCATCACGCGCGCCAATGCCCCGCCTTCATCCAGGAAACCGGTTTGGTAAAAATCGCGCTCGGCTTGCTGCCGGTCGTACGCTAAGCGCACGATGCGGGCATGCCAACGGCCGCCATGCCAGGTCACCTGCGCATAGCTCGAACGCCAGTCGCCGTCGAACGGCAAACCCACCGAGCCGGCGTTGACGACCAGCGTGCCGTTCAGCGTCCGAGTGAGCGGCTGGTGCGTGTGCCCGACGCAGAACACCGCCGGCAGCGGCTGCCCCAGCTTGGGCGGGAGCTCGTCGTCGGTCGTCTGAGGATACACGCCATCGCGCGTGCCGAGCATCGAGGCGTGCGTGATGCGCGCGTCGCCGGCCGGCCCAGGCAGCTCGCGCGCAAACGGCATCGCTTCCAGCACCGACACGTCGCGATTCAATTGCTCATACGTCCAGCGCGAGGCGCGTTGGATTTCGGCCTGGGGGCCGCTCGTCGGGCAGTCGGGCTTGCTCTGGGCGATCACGTATTCCTCGTGGTTGCCGATGACCATGAGCCAGCCGACCTCGCGCGCTTTGTCCAGCACCAGGTTCAGACAATCGGCCGAACGAGGCCCCCGGTTGACGGTATCGCCGGCGACGACGACCACATCCGGTCGCCACGCCTCAACATGTTCGACGACGTTGAGCAGCGCCGGATAGTTGCCGTGGATGTCGCTGAGGATGGCCAGCTTCATTCTGCCTGCTTGATCTCCTGCCAGATCGCAAGCATTTCGGCCTGGCTCATCGCGCTCAAAGCAAGCCCGCGCTCGCGGACGATCCGCTCCAACGCGCGGAAGCGGCGAGCGAACTTGTGGTTGGCCTCGCGCGCTGCAGTCTCAACGTCAATCCCGTAGCCATCGGCCCAATCGGCAATGGTGAACAGCAGGTCGCCGATCTCCTCGGCGCGATGCGCGTCGTCGCGGGCGTTGACCGCTTCCTCCAGCTCCTCGCGCACCTTGGCCAGCCGGTCGCCGTGGCTACTCCATCGAAAGCCGGCCTTCTCCGCGCGTTGAGCCAGTTTCTGCGCCTGGGCTAGGGCGGGCAGCGCCGGCGCGATGCCATCCAGCGCCGAACCGCCCGCCTCACCCTTGGCCGCCTTCTCCTGGCGCTTGATGGCATTCCAGTTGGCGATGACTTCCTCAGCGTCATTGACGACCACATCGCCAAACACGTGGGGATGACGGCGGCGGAGCTTGGCATCCACCTCGGCGATCACGTCGCACATGCGAAACTCCTCAGCTTCGGTGGCGATCTGGCACTGCATCATCACGTTGAGCAGCAAATCGCCCAGCTCTTCCCTGAGCGCTTCCAGGTCGCCGGCGTCAATCGCCGCCAACACTTCGTAGGTCTCCTCGAGCAGCGTGCTGCGCAGCGACTCGTGCGTCTGTTCGCGATCCCACGGGCAGCCCTCCGGCGCGCGCAGGTGCGCGATCGTCTCCTGGAACGACTCGAAGCCGCCCGGCTGCGGCAGCGGCGGCACGTAGAGCGACGTCAGATGGTCGAATAGCTCGGCGTGGTCGAGCTGCGACAGCGAGACCTGATGACAGAACGCCGGGGCCTGCCCGCCGCCGCGGACGATGAAAACGGGATGCTCCGGCGGATACTGATTCATCAACGTCAGCTTGACGTCGGAGGCGACGGCGCGCGAGTAGAGTTGGGCGATCAGCGCCGGCTTATCCGGGTTCAGGGGTGGATGATGCCGCGCGGCGACCTCCAGCGCGTCACCGATCTGCAAGCCGTCTAGCGGGTCGAGCAAGTCGTTTCGCGTATCAGGTTGCGCGCCTCGAGTCGGCGCGGCTGCGCTGCGGCCTGAACGCGAAGCGATAGACGCTTCACTCAAAGCCTCCAGCGTGGGTTCGATGAAGCTCATCCCGCCGACGATGCGAGTGGGGATGCCGAGCTGCCGGGCGCGCCGGAGGATCAGCCACACGCTGGCCTCGCCGACGAGGGGGTGACCCGGCACGGCATATACTATGTCGTCATGCGTCGCTTGGGCCGCTGCGATGATCGCATCGGCGATTTGGGCGTACACGTCGTCGAAGCTGGTCGCGTTATCGTAGAGCGCGTCGAAGTCCTGCAGCGCGAGATGAGCCGGCAGCCCGGCGACGGCCGGGTGCTGCCGCGTTCGCAGATAGACGCGACTGGCCGCGCCGAGCACCTCCCAGGCTTCCCGCGTCAGCAGGTTTGCGCTTCCAGGGCCTAAGCCAAGCAAGATTATCACGATGTTCTCACCAAACTCTAAACCAATTTGGCTTGTTCTGATTTGGGGCAATACTACAATCAACAGGCCGTAATTTGAAGAGTATAGGAGTTCGTTCATGGCGAGCCTTCCCGGCCCACTGAGTTTGTCCGATCCCAAACCCAAGAAGCAAAAGAAGAAGATCGACATCCCATATAACCGCTGGCCGAACCGCATTCGCCGGGCGATCCGCAGCTTCATCAAAATCTTCATCCTGATCAGCCTGGGCGTCACGGTCTACATGTTGGCCACGATTGACGACGTGTCGCTGAACATGTTCTTCAGCGCCGTCGGCTTGGTCTTGGATCTGTCCTTGCGCATCGTGGCCGTGCTGCTGAGCATCGTGTTGCAGTTTGGCCTGCTGTTCTGGTTCCTCTCGCGTCCGCAAGTCGAGATCATCCGCCCCGGCGACGACACGACGGTGACGTTCGACGACTACTGGGGTCAGCCGCAGCTCGTCAAACTGGTCAAGCAGTGGATGAGCCTGCTGCGCGACCGCAAGGAGTTCGAGAAGATGGGCGGCAAATACATCAGCGGCTTGCTGCTCTACGGACCGCCCGGCACCGGCAAGACAATGCTGGCCAAGGCCATCGCCGGCGAATCGGGCATGGCTTTCATCAGCGCGCAGGGCACCAGCTTCCAGGGCATGTTCTGGGGCATGGACATCTTGAAGGTGCTGCGCTTCTGCAAGTGGGCGCGCGACCTGGCCAAGAAGTACGGCGCATGCGTGGCCTACATTGACGAGATTGACGCCGTCGGCATGAATCGCGGCGGCGTGCGCGGCAGCGGACCCATGATGGGGAGCTTCACCGGCTTCGGCTTGGGCATGTTCGCGCTCTCCACGCTGCTCAGCCAGATGGACGGCATGAACCAGCCCTCGCGCAGCGAGAAGTTCTGGCGGCGCGTCTATCGCGCGTTCGGCCGAGAGTACAGGCCAAAGCGCAACTGGCACGTGATGTGGATGGGCAGCACCAACCGCCCCGATGTGCTCGATCCCGCGCTCACCCGCTCCGGCCGACTGGACACCAAGATCGCCGTCGAAGCGCCGGATCGCGCCAGCCGCCGCCTGATCATCCAGGGCTACTTAAGCAAGATTCAGCACGATGACACGGTGGACATCGAGGCGATCGTCGCCGACACGGCCGGCATGACCCCCGCCGACATCTCCGGCGCCATCACCAAAGACGCCGTCCGACTGGCGTTCTTCGACGGGCGCAAGAAAGTGAGCCAGCGGGACATTGACAAGGCCTTCATGGAGCAGACTATCGGCATCGAGACGCCGGTGGAAGAGATGGACGAGTCCCAGCGCCGCGTGCTGGCCTATCACGAGGCCGGCCATGCCGTGGCGCAGTATTACGTCATGCCAGATCAGAAGATCGTGCGCGCGACGATCGTGCGCCTCTCCAGCGGCGCGCAGGGCCACGTCATGCCCGTGGACACGATTGACCAGCACATCGAGCCGGTGATGCGCTACGCCTACGAGATCATCGTGTCGCTGGCCGGCCGCGCCGCCGAGAAGATCCTGACCGGCGAGATGTTCGCTTCCACCGGCGGCGACTACCGCAACGTGCAAATCAACCTGTGGAAACTGGCGGTGTATGGCTACTTCGGCCCGCGCATGGCGATGCGCTTCGGCGCGTTCGGCGCCGACAACATGGCCGCGGCCATGGCGCAGGATGACGTGCTGGAGAAATACTGGCTACAGATGGAGCAAGCGACCGAGAAGCTGCTCCGCCGACACTGGCGGGAAGTGGCCGCGCTCGCCGAGGAACTCCTGGCCAGGAACACCCTGAACGGCAAGGAAGTCGTCGAGATCATCGAGGCCAACCAGAGCCTGGAGGCTTTCAAGGAAGAGGAGATCATTCCGCGCACGCTGGCCGCGATCCGCGCCCGGACGCTGGCCGAATTGCGCAACGGCAAGAACGGCGGCCAACTGTTGAACGAGCCGCTCCCTGCGACCGTCGAAGCCAATGGGACGACCGGCCCTATCGCCGAGGACGAGCCGGTGGTGATCATCAACGGCGCGTCGAACGGCAACGGGGCACACACGCCGACGCCTACGCCTACGATGGTCGGCTCGGACGCCAGCAATCAGCCTGGCGAAGGGCCGATCTTGATCAGCAACGGCATCGGTGATTTCACCCCTGAGATCGTCCAGGGGCAGGATCAGCAGCCGCCCCAGCCCGAACAAAAATGAACGCCAGAGGTCAGACCGTGCGAAGCGGTCTGACCTCCATCCTCCGTGCGCGCATTTGTCCTCTCCGGCGGCGGCAACCGTGGGCCATTGCAGGCCGGCGCCGTCAAGGCCCTGCTGCAACACGGCGTGACGCCCGACATGGTCGTTGGCTCCTCCGTGGGTGCGCTGCACGGCGCTTATTTGGCCGCCGAACCAACGCTCGCCCAAGCCGAACGCATGATCCAGCTCTGGCGCGATGCCGGTCGGCGCAGGTTATTCAGCAGCTCGCCGCTGCGCTCGATGCTCAAGGCGCTGTATGGCAGCGACCATCTGGCCGATAGCCGGCGCATCCGCGCCTATATCGAACAGACGCTGCCCAATCATGTGCGCACCTTCGGCGACTTGCAGATCCCGCTCTACGTGACCATCTGCCACCTGCGGACGCTCACGCTGTATCTCTACGGGGACGACCCAAGCGCGCCGCTGGTTGACGCCGTGCTCACGAGCGCAGCGGTGCCGGGCTTCTTTCCGCCCGCGTATTACGACGGGCATGCGTTCGTGGACGGCGGAGTGATTTCCAACCTCCCAGTCGAGGTCGCACTGGCGCGCGGCGCAACCGAGATCTGGGCGCTCGACCTGTCTTTCGAGGTAGATGCCGGCGCGTCGCTTAGAAGCGCTTTCGAGATCGCCGGCTATGCCATCAAACGGCCGCTCTACGGCCAGGCGCTGCGCGAGTTGGAGATCGCAGTGCAAACGCCCGGCGTTGTTGTGCATCACATTGCGCTGCCGGCGTATGCCAGCCTGCCTCTGGGCGATTTCTCGAAGACCGACGCGATGCTGGCCGAGGGCGAACGCTTGGCGCACAGCTATCTCGTCCAGCCGCGCCCCAACCAGATACACTATCCGCAACGCTACACGGCGCGCGACTTGCCGCCCGGCCCACCCGGCGCGCGCGCGTTCCTGTAGCCCATCCGCGGCGGGATTTACAACGCCAGCGGCTCGCCGGCTAACGCGCAACGACGCAACGTGATCATCGCCGACAACCAGCCCGGCGGAGGTCGCACCTCCACGCAGTGCTTCGGCGCGCAGCAGCTCATCGCTACAAGAGGGCTTGCACACTTATTGTGAGCGGCAGCACGCGCGAGAAAAGCAGCGACCGGGTATTAAAACAACCTAGAATAAAGTCCCCCATACCCATTGAGCAGCTCTTGCTCATCATCGCCGGCCTGCTGGCCTTGAGCGTGCTGGCCAGCAAGGCGTCGAGTGTGCTCGGCGTGCCCGCGCTGGTGCTGTTCCTGGCGATCGGCATGTTGGCCGGCTCTGAGGGCGTCGGCGGCATTTATTTCGACGACCCGCAACTGGCGCAGTCGGTCGGCGTAGTAGCGCTCATCTTCATCTTGTTCTCCGGCGGCCTGGACACAGCCTGGGGCGAAATCAAGCCGGTGCTGAAGCACGGCCTGGCGCTGGCGACGGCCGGCGTGCTCATCACGGCGCTGGCCACGGGCTTGTTCGCGACGGCCGCGCTGGGCTTTTCGTTGCCGGAAGGGCTGTTGTTCGGCGCGATCATCTCGTCCACCGACGCCGCCGCAGTGTTCAGCCTGATGCGCATGCGATCCACGCGACTGGCCGGCAACCTTGAACCGCTGATCGAGCTGGAATCCGGCAGCAACGACCCGATGGCGGTCTTTCTGACGATCGGCATGATCAGCCTGCTGACGACGCCGGGCGGGAGTGTGCTCAGCTTATTGCCGATGTTCCTGTTGCAGATGTCGCTCGGCGCGGCGTTCGGGCTGGCGATCGGCTACCTCGGCGTGCGCGTGATGAACCGCATTCGACTGCAGGCGGACGGCCTCTACGTGATCATCACGATTGCCATCGTGCTGGTCGCCTACAGCGCCACAGCGCTCGTCGGCGGCAACGGCTTCCTCGCGGTCTACCTATGCGGCCTGTTCATGGGAAACCAGGACTTCATCCACAAGCGCAGCTTGTCGCGCTTTCACGACGGCCTGGCTTGGCTGATGCAGATCGCCATGTTCCTCACCCTCGGCCTACTGGTGTTCCCCTCGCGGCTGCTCCCGCTCACCGGCGTAGCCTTGCTCAGCGCAGCCTTCTTGGTCTTTGTGGCGCGGCCGGTAGCCGTCTTCCTGTCCCTGTGCTGGGCGCGCCTGTCATTGCGCGAACTCACGTTGATCTCATGGGTCGGCTTGCGCGGCGCAGCGCCGATCATTCTGGCCACTTTCCCATTGGTGGCCGGTTTGCCGCAAGCCGGCCTGATTTTCAACCTGGTCTTCTTCGTGGCGCTGACCTCGGTCCTGCTCCAGGGCGCCTCGGTGTCGCTGGTGGCGAACTGGCTGGGGCTGAACCTGCCCACGGAGCGGCGCCCGCCGCCGACCATCCGTGTGATAGACGGCTCGCGCGCGCGGACGATTGACATCCGCATCGGCGCGGCGTCGCCGGCGGTGGGCAAACAGATCGTGGATCTGCACCTGCCACAGGGCGCGCTGATCGTGCTGATTACACGGGACGGCAACCATATCGTGCCGACCGGCAGCACGGTGATCGAAGCCAACGACACGCTGACGCTGCTGGCGAGCAAGGAAGACACAGATCTGGCGCGCCGACAGATCCTGGAGCGCTGAGCGCCGTTCAGCCCAGCAGCAACCGCGCCGCGACGCCGCCGGCCAGCAGCGCGAACGACGCCGCAATCAGCGCGTAGTCGCGCGGCCGCAGATGCAGCGTTTGCAGCCAGGTGCGCGGCCCTGTGCCGAAGGCGCGCAGGTCCATCGCGTTGGCGCGGTCTTCGGCGTCCAGCACGGCCCGCACGACGACCGGCACGATGAGGGGCGCGAAGCGCCGCCCCACGGTGAGGATGCTCTTCAAGCTGCGGTCGCGCAGCTCCAGCTCGTAACCGCGCGCCTTTTGCGCATCTATCGTGGTCTGGAAGTCGCGGATGAGCGTAGGCACAAAACGCGCGGTCAGGTCAAGGGCAAACGCGAACTTATCGGGGAAGCCCATGCGGCGAAAGGTGATGCCCAGGTCGGCCGGATCGAACGTGAGCACGATCGCCAGCGAAGCCGCGGCCATAGCGACGGCGCGCAGGGCTTGCTGCGCCGCCTCCGCCGGCGAGCGGAACAGCAAATTGAGCGCCGTAATCAACGCGATGAAGATCACCGCGCCCAGCCAGATGCGCTTCATCCTTTCCCACGGCACGCGCGCGAAGATCAGCGCGCCGCCGCTGAGGAGCGCCAAGCCGACCAGGGCGCGCCAGTCGTTCACCATCAGCACGGCCGTGGTTAGGCACACGTAAAAGGTCACCCGCGCGCGCGGATCGAAGGATTCAATGCGCATCGCGATCCCACTCCCCTACCGAAAGCTCATCTATGAGCAATCCTGCCTGCCGCATCGCGGCGTCGTTGTCCAGCGTGTCGCCCGGCGGCCCGTCGGCGATGATGCGCCCGCCGGCCATCAACACGACGCGATTGGCAAAGCGCCGCGCCAGGGCCACATCGTGCGTCACCATGACAATCGCTTGCGGACCGCGCTCCGCTCGCAACAGCCGGCGCAGCAGATCTTCCGCCGCGCCATCGTCCAGCCCGGCGGTCGGCTCGTCCAGGATCAGCACGCGCGGTTGCATGGCAAGGACGCCGGCGACGGCGACGCGCTTCTGCTGGCCAAAGCTCAATCCGAACGGCGACTGGTCGAGGGACAGGTGGCTTAGCCCGACCGTCTCCAGCGCCTCGGCGATGGCCTGTTGAATGCGCGCCTCCGGCATGCCCACGTTGCGCGGGCCGAAGCTCAACTCCTCGCGCAGCGTATTCGCAAACAACATGGCGGCCGGATTTTGAAACACGTAGCCCACCCTGCCGGCGAGCTGCGCCACGGTGAGGCGCGCAGCGTCTTGGCCGAAGACGGTCACCTGGCCGCGGGCAGGGCGTAGCAGGCCAATCGTCATCTTGCATAGCGTGGACTTCCCGGCGCCGTTCGGCCCCATCAAGGCAATCAGGTCGCCTTCGCGCACGTCCAACGACACGCCGCCGAGCTGCTCAGCAGACGCGCCGGGATAGGCAAAGTGCACATCGCGGAACGAGAGCAGCGGCGCGCCGTTAGGTGAAAACGACAGGCGCTGGCCAGAAGGCGCGCCATCGTCCGGCCTCCCGCGTTCGGCCTCGCGCCAGGCGCGAAAGCCGACCGCGTCGCCGTCGAAGGCCACCTCGCCGTCGCGCAGCGCCACGCAGTGCTCCGGCGCAACCTGCAGCGCCTCGGCCGTGCGATGCTCGACCAAGATGACGGCGATGCCTTCGTCGGCCAGCCGACGAAAGAGCCTGAGCGCCGCGCGAGCCGAGGGCGGGTCGAGCGACGCCAGCGGCTCGTCCAACAGCAACGCGCGCGGCTGCATCGCCAGCGTCGCGGCGATCACCACCTTCTGCTGCTCGCCGCCGCTCAGCGAATGCGTGTCGCGGTTGAGCAGATGTTCGATGCGCAACTGGCGCGCGGCCTCGTAGATGCGGGGGATGATCTGCTCACGGGGCAGGCCGATGTTCTCCAGCCCAAAGGCGATCTCGTTCATCACGCGCGCGGCGACGATCTGCTTGTCTGGGTCTTGCATGACGGTGCCAACCCGCCGCGCCAATTGCGCCAACGACAGGCCGGCGGTACACTCCCCAAAAAGGCGAATCTCGCCGCGCAGCGTTCCATCTTTGTAGCTATGCGGGATCAGCCCGTTGATGCATCGGATGAGCGTCGTCTTGCCGCTGCCGCTCCTGCCGACGACCAGCGCAACCCGGCCGGGTCGAAAGTCCAGGGTGACGTCGCGCAGCGCCGATGCAGTGCGCTCGGCGTAGATGTAGCTCAAGTCGGTGATATGAATAGACACAGGCAGCGGATTCTCAGCTTAGGCAAGTTTCGGGGTTAGCTCCGAATTGTAAAGCGCGCAGACACACTTTCAACAAGAGGAGACGAGACAACACATGATTGCGACTGCTGCGAGACCCTGGACGGTCAACACCCGCACTATCGTTCTGGCGGCGATCTTCGGCGCGATGGTCGTCGCGTTGCAGGTCGTCGGCATCGGCTCGATCCCGGTGCCGAACCTGAGCGGCGCGATGACGACGCTGCTCATCCCGGTCATCCTCGGCGCGATCATCGGCGGGCCGATCGTCGGGATGTTTGCGGGGTTGATCATGGGCATCATCTATTTGATCCTGCCGGCAACGGCGGCCTTCGGGCCGATCACGCTGATCGTGCCGCGGTTGCTATTCGCGCTCGCCGCGTGGGCCGTGTACCGCGCATTGAAGCGTCAGCGCAGCAGCACAGCAGCGGCCGGCGCCGCCGCAGGCGCCGCCGGCGCGCTGACGAACACCGTCACCGCCGTCGGCATCGCCATCCTGCTCGGCCAGGTGCCGGCCTCGATCATCCCGGCCGTCGTCCCGCAAGCGCTGATCGAGCTGGTCGGCTGCGCCATCATTATCCCAATCGTCGTAGTCGCGGTCGAAGCGTCCATCAAAGCGCGCAGGCGGTAATCGGCCTCAAAAGCATAGGATGCGACGCAGGGGGCTGCCCTATGCCAGGCTGCGCGCGCAGGGCAACCCGCCCACCGGCTCGGCGGCCAACACTGCATTGACGACGGCCTGCGCTACGGCCTCCGCAGCCAACGCGCCGATCACGCTTACGTCGGCGCGTTGCTCGCCCAGCGATAAGGCAAAGATCGCGTCGCCATCGAGCATGGTATGAATCGGGCGGATGACGCGGGCCAGGCCGTCGTGCGCCATCTGGGCGACCTTGGTCATGTGCGGTTTGGACAGTGAGGCATTGGTCGCCACAACGGCCAGGGTAGTGTTTTGCCCGCGCTGGCGTTCGGCCAGGCGCGCAATGGCCAGGCCGTCGGCGTTGGCCAGGTAAGCCATTGCGTCGGCGAAGCCGCCGTCATCGAGCCGGCGCGCGCCGGCGAGGATGCGCCCGCTCCGCGGGTCAATCACGTCGCCAAAGGCGTTGACGGCGGCCAGCGCAGCGACGATGACGCCGCCGGCGAGGCGAATCGCTGCCGAGCCGAGGCCGGCTTTGGTGGCTTGCGCGAAGCCAAGCGCTTTGCCGCAGCTTGCGCCCGTTCCCGCTCCGACATTGC
>JBKBID010000031.1:0-28971 GCA_046299515.1 Thermoflexales bacterium
CATTGCCCTCGGTGGTGATCGAGGCGACCGGCAAGCCGAGCGTTTTTGCCGATCTGTATCGCACGGCGGCGCCGGGCGCGCGCGTGTTGCTGCTCGGCATCTTCCACGATAGCGCGGTGTTCGACCCGGCGCAGATCATCCGCCGCGAGTTGCGCGTCGAGGGGAGCTTCTGCTACACCTGGGACGACTTCGAGGCGAGTCTCGACCTGATCGCGCGCGGGCAGGTGCGCGCGGCGCCGGTGATTACTCACACCCTGCCGCTCTCCCGCATGGGAGAGGCGCTCGAACGCATCCATCGCCGCGAGGCCGTGAAAGTGATCCTGGAGCCGTGAGTTGTTCGCCCGCTACCCCTATGCCGAAGAATATGATGCCTAGCTCGGTTCCGCCCGGTGTTGTTGATCGCGCGGCCCAATTGCGCGCCGAGATTAACGAGCACAACTATCGCTACCATGTGCTCGATGCGCCGATCATTAGCGACGCCGAGTTTGATGCGCTTCTGAACGAGCTGCGCGAGATCGAGTCTCAATACCCGGAGCTGATCACGCCCGATTCTCCGACGCAGCGGGTGGGCGCGCCGCCAGCCGAGGGGTTCGCCAAAGTGCGTCACCCGCAACCCATCCTCAGCCTGGGCAATGCGTTTGATGTGGCCGATGTGCGCGCTTGGCGCGACCGCCTGATCAAGTATGCGCAGCAGAACCTCGGCGATGGCAGCGACCTCAGCGCGTTGGACGACTACGTGGTTGAGCCGAAGATTGACGGGCTGACCGTGGTGCTGACATACGCCGATGGCGTGTTCGCGCAGGGCGCGACGCGCGGTGATGGCCTGGTGGGCGAAGACATCACGGCCAATTTGCGCGCGGTGAAGAGCGTGCCCTTGGCGCTGCGGCGCGAGGGCGCTATGACCCCGCCGGCCCGCCTGAGCGTGCGCGGCGAGGCGTTCATGCCGGTCGCCGACTTCGAGAAGCTAAACGAAGCGCAGCGGGCAGCCGGCGAGCGAACGTTCGCCAATCCGCGCAACGCCGCCGCCGGCGCGCTGCGCCAACTCGATCCTGGCTTGACGGCGAAGCGCCCGCTGCGCCTGTTGTGCTACGCGATTGTGGACTTCGCCCCCGGCGCCGCCGGCCAGACGCCGCCCCGCACCCAGTGGGAGACGCTGGACTATCTGCGGCGATTGGGCTTCCCGGTCACCAACATCGCTCGACGCTTCGGCGACTTGGAAAGCGCCATCGCCTATTGCGCGTCATACGTCGAGAGGCGCGACGAGCTGCCCTTCGAGGTTGATGGCATGGTCATCAAGCTGAACGATTTGGCGTTGGCGCAGCGTTTGGGCTATGTCGGCAAAGACCCGCGCGGCGCGATTGCCTTCAAATTCCCGGCGCGCGAAGCCACCACCATCCTGAAAGACGTCAACGTCACGATTGGCCGAACGGGGAACATCGTGCCGAATGCGGTGCTGGAGCCGGTGCATATCGGCGGGATCACGATCACCAACGCCACGCTGCACAACTACGACGACATCGCTCGCAAGGACATTCGCATCGGCGACCGCGTCATCGTCAAGCGGGCCGGCGACGTGATCCCCTATGTCGCCGGACCGGTGGTTGCCGCGCGCACCGGCCAGGAACGTATCATCACGCCGCCGACCGAATGCCCGTTCTGCGGCGCGCCGCTGACGCGGCGCGAGGGCGAGGTCGCCCTCTATTGCGCGAACGCCGATTGCCCCGGCCGACTGGATCGCGCCATCAGCCACTTCGTCGGCAGCGGCGCAATGGACATCGAGGGGCTGGGCGAGAAGATCGTCGCGCAACTGATCGAGGCTGGGCTGATCGCCGATGTCGCCGATCTGTATGCGCTGAAGAAGGAAGACCTACTGGGGCTTGAGAAATTCGCCGAACGCAAGGCGCAAAAGCTGCTGGATGCGATTGAGGCGTCGAAGCAGCAGCCGCTGCACCGCCTGATCGTCGGCTTGGGCATTCGTCACGTGGGTGAAGTCGCCGCGCGCGCGTTGGCCGACCGCTTCGGCAGTTTAGATGCGCTGGTTCAGGCGGCGAGCGAGTCGCCGGAAGCCCTGCAAGCGATTGAAGGCGTCGGCCCGGTCATCGCCGAGAGCGTGAGCGAGTGGGCCAAGCGCGAGAGCACCCGCGCGCTCATTGCGAAGCTGAAGCGCGCCGGCGTGGATCCGCGACAAGCCGTGCGTAGCCCAAAGGAGGGTTCGGGAGGGCCGCTCGCCGGCTATACTTTCGTCATCACCGGCACCCTGTCGCAGCCGCGCGAGGCGATTGCCGCGTGGATCGAGGCTCAGGGCGGCAAAGTGACGGACAGCGTTAGCAAGAACACGACTTACCTGGTGGTGGGTGATGCGCCCGGCGCGAGTAAAATCAACAAGGCGCGGCAATTGAACGTGCCAACGATCGGCGAGGAAGCGTTGCGCCGCCTTGCGCGCTGAGTTGATGTACGACGTCTCGTTCTCCTCCATCAACGTCATCAACGGTGAAGAGCTGGGTGACACGCCGCAAGTTTCGCTGCATGTTGTGGGCAAACGCGCGGCGCGAGAGGGCGAGAGGTTGGTCGTCTTCCTCGATTTGCCCACTGCTTCGCCTTCGACGTGCGCCGACATCGCCCGTGCGTTGCACGATGCGTTCATGCGGGCGCCGGGCGGCGTGACCTCCGCATTGCGCTTGGCGATCAAGCTGGCCAACGACCGCGTCGTGCAGTTGAACAAGGGCGCGCCGCCGAGCCGCCGCCTGGAAGGCTCGATTAGCTGCGCGCTGGTTACGGGGGACGGCTTGATCATCGCGCAGGCCGGCCCGGCTATCGCCTATGCGCGCTCGGACGCCGGCGCTTTTGAAGTGGTCGCGCCTTATCCGGCAACCCCGGCTCAGGTTGTCGGCATCAGCCCGTCGGTGGATGTGCAGTTCAATAACTTTGCCGTACAGCCTGGCGATGTCTTCGTGCTGACCGGTTCGCGCTCTACCCTGGGTGTGAGCGATGAGCTGATCCGCGTCTGCATGGGCAAAGGCGACGCGCGCATGGTGGCCGGGTATCTCAACGCCAACGTTAAGCGCGGCCGCATGATCGGCGTCGCGCTGTCGGTGGATGCCGCCCCCGGCGCGACCAAACCGGCCTCGCCTCATCCGGCTCGATCATCTGCCGAAACCGGCTCTGCTGCGCGCCGCGCCGAAGCGCCATCCGTCCCCGTTGCTTCGGCGCAGGCCGCTGCGCCGGCGACTGCGACCATCGCTGCTGCGGTGAACCAAGCTGCGCGTTCGGTACAACGAAGCCTGAGCGTTCTGGGCGCGCGTTTGTTGCCGCGGGAGACGCCGGACGAAGTGGAACAGCGCTCTCGCGCGGCAACCTTTCTCCTGGCCGCCATTGCCGTCTTGATCCCGATTGTCGTCGCCGTCATCGTTGCAGTGTTGTATTTGCAATTCAGCGGCGAGGCGGAGCGGATTCGCCTGCGCAACGATGCGCAGGCGCAGGTGGAAGCGGCCAGGGCTGCGAACGACCCCGCGCAGGCCAAGGCCGATTGGGCGCGGGCGCTGGAGATGATCTCCGAATATGAGGCGAAGAACCCCCAAGACCGCGCTGCCTTCGATGAGGCGAAGGCGCAGGCGCGCGCCCGCCTCGATGAGATCGGCCAGGTAACGCGCGTGCAGCCGATTCTGCTGGCCGTGTTGGAGGGCAGCGCGGCGCGGCGCATCGCCGCCTCGGCGCTGGGCGTGTACGTGCTGAATCGGGACGCCAACAGCGCCGACTACTACGTGCTCAACGCCGAGCGCACCGGCACGACCGGCAAAAAGGTGAGCATTACGTTCGGCGAGGGCGTGACGACTACCCCTGTCGCTTTGGTGGATATCGCCTGGGCGACCACTGCGGAGAATCGCTGGCGGACGGAGGGCGCGGTGTTATTCGCCGCCGGGCAGATCTTCGAGTACAGCTCGGCCACCGGCCGCGCCTCGCCGATCCCCATCTCCACCAACGCCGACGCAACGCCGGTGCGGGTGCAGGCCGGCGAGTTGTACAACAACACGGTCTATTTGCTCGACACGGGGGTGGGCCAAATCTGGCGCTACCGACTGGCCGGCGACAGACTAGGTTCAGGGGATTCCTACTTTCGCTCGCCCTATAACCCCCTCAAAGAAAGCCTGGACTTTGCGATTGATGGGGCGATCTATGTGCTGCAGCGCAACGGCGCCATCCTCAAGTATTTCAGCCGCCAACCGATGCAGTTCACCGTGACCGGCCTGCCCGATCAGCAGTGGAGTCGCGTGGCGGCGATCGCCCTCAGCGGCGACGATCCCAATCGCGGCAGCATATTCGTGCTCGACGCCGGCAGCGGCTCGGTGGTGGAGTTGACGAAGATGGGCCAGTTCGTGCGCCAGTATCGCGGCGCGCAGGACGAATTTATTGACGCGCAAGACATGGCGTTTGACGTGACCAGCAACACGTTCTATATCGCCACCCGCGAGCGCCTCTACAGTTTTACCGTGCGTCCTCCCGCGCCGCAGCAGCCGGAAGCGGCGCCCAAGGCGCAACCTTGAGTTATCGCGAGATCGGCGCTTTGAAATCGTAGAAGTTGCCGGTCGCTTGCCAGCGCGTGCCGTCGGCGTCGCACACCAGCGTATCGCCCTCGCGCCGCAGCGGCTGCCCGGAGCGTGGGCTGCGGAAGATCCCCTCGCCGCTCGGCGCTGCGCCTTCGCCTTCGGCTTCGCGGCCCTGGCCGCCGGCCACCGACTGCACGAACACGCTGGGCGAGAGCAACGCCAGCGCGGCTGTGCGCTGGAGCGCTGCATCTATGCGCACCATGATTTTGAGTGGCAGAGCGCGTTTGAAGAACCCGGCGCGCAGGTAGGATGCGGTCCGCTTGGCGCGGACGTCGAAGCCGGCGTCGCGCAGCGCCTGCAACATCCATCGCGGATGGAAGTCGAAGTTAAGCGTCGCGAACTCGACCGGCTCGGGCGAATAGGGGTTCCAGTGCTGACGCCGCGCCAGATAGCGCATCATCGCCTTCAGGTTGCGTTTGTTGGCGAATTCGAGCACGAATGTCCCCCCGGGCGCGATGGCGCGCCGGATTTGCGTCAGCGCGGCCGGCACATCGGCGATGTGATGGATGACGCGGATCATCGTGGCGGCGCTGAGCGCGCCGGGCGCGAACGGCAGGTGATAGATGTCGGCGGCGACGAATTTGAAGCGCGGGTCGCGCCCCCATCGCTGCCTCGCCTCCTCGAGCAACGAGCGGGAGTAGTCCAGCAGGATCACCTCGTCATAGCCGGCATACAAATCGGCTAGGCGGCCGAAGCCGGCGCCGAATTCGGCCATGCGCACGCCGCGCGGCGGCAGCATGTGCGCGATGGCGACGCGTTCGACGGCGTCTTCGTAGGCGCGGTCGGCATTCTCCCAGAAGCGCGTGCGGTAGTCCGAACCTTCGTAGTCGCAAATCATCGCAATGCGAAATGCTTGAGGGCCGCGGCAAGCACAGGATCGTCCTCCGCCGTGTACTCATCCCAGCCGAGCGGGATCGGTATGTCCGGCGTCAACCCCTTGCCTTCCCACATTGTTCCGTTCGGCAGCCGAAAGGTCTCCTCGGCCAGCCACAGCCGCGAACCGTCCTCGAAGTCGTGCGAGAGCAAAATCTCGACGTTGCCGGCCGTGGCCTGGCCGATCAGCGTGGCGCGTCGGCTGGCTTGCAGCGCGCCGGCCAGCACCTCGGCGAAGGACTCCGTGGCCGCGCTGATCAGCACCACCAGGGGCACTCGTTGTGAATTGCCGATGGCCGATGCGCGGACGCGAATCGGCGTCGTCGCGCCGCTGCGCGCAACGAATTCGCCTATATTGCCGCTGGTAAAGATCGCGAGCAAGCCGCGCAAGTTGCCGTAGGCGCCTCCGCCATTGGTGCGCAGGTCGAGGATGAAACCATCCAGCGCCCCATCCCTCATCAGGTCGCGGATGGCTGCGCGGGAACGCGAGAGCACGCCGGCCTCGAACAGCGATGGCACGTTGAGGTAGCCGATGCGCAGGTCGCCGGCGTCGCCGGTGAGCAATCGGTGCTCAATGCGCTCAACGCTCGTCACCACGGCGCGCTGCGCTGAGACTAGGCGAGGTGCCTGGCCGGGCGTGCGCACGCGCAGGGTGACCGTCGTCCCGGCGTCGCCGCGCAGCAGATGGAGTTGCGGCTCTCCGGCAGCGTTCACCGATGGCCGGCCATCTATTTCGAGCACGTGGTCATGAGGCCGGATGCCGGCGCGCTCGGCGGGGCTATCGGGCATCACGGTCAGCACATAGATGTAACCGCGCGCCGCGTTCACGGCGCTCACGATGCCGATGCCGGTGTAGGCGCCGACGCCCCTGTATTCTGCGTCTTCCTCTCTGGCCTCGTCGGGCGAGAGGAACTGCGAATGGTCGTCGTTCAGGCCGGCGATCAAGTCGCGCATGGCTTCGTAGAATGCCTCATCCGTCATACCGGCGTTGATGCGCCGATGGGTCTCGGCGCGCGCGGCCTGCCAATCGAAGCCGTTGAAGTCGGGATAAACGTAACGCTCGTTGACGATGCGCCACAGCCTGCGGAAGATGCGTTGTTGGCGCGCGGTGGCCTGGGCGGTGACGCCGACGTTCGGCGCGGGCGTCGCGCGAAGAGGCTGAGCCGGCGGCGCTGCGGGGCCGGATGCGAACAAAGTCGGCGTCGCGCCTAGACCGGCGAAGGCGAGCGCGAGGGCCAGGGCGGCGGATGCGCAGCGCAAGGCAAAACGGCGGCGCGTGTCCATTGGATCAGCGAACGCTGCTCTCGGTCTGGCGCGTTTCGATCAGGCTGAGCACGTCCCTCAGCCGCCTGACGCGCGTCGCGTAGTAGCGCTCAAACACGTTGCGCGGGTCAATCAAGATCGCGTCCATGCCGATGTTTAACGCGCCGATCACGTCGGCGAAGAAGTTGTCGCCGATGTACACCGCTTTCGATGGCGCGACGTTGCCGGCCATCTCCAGCGCGCGGTAAAAGATGCACGGGTCCGGCTTGTAGCAACCTGCCTGGCCGGCCGAAAGCGTGAACGCAAAGAACTGGCGAATGCCGTACTGCTCTGCGAACGGGTCGAGCGGCTCTTCGCGGTTCGACACCAGGCCAAGCGTGTAGCCGGCGTCGCAGAGCGTCTGCAGCACCGGGCGGGTGTCGGCGAACACTACATCTTGCGGGTCGTATCCGTCGAACAGGTCCTGGATGCGGTGGGCGCAATCTGCGCAGTCGCGCGCAACGTTCATCGCGTTGAGCAGAATCTGGTTATAGTTCACCCAGAAGCCGCGCTGGTCGTAACGCGCCAAGTCGGCGTCCACGCGATCGCTGGCCCAGTAGCGATGCGCCTCGCGCTCGCAGATTTTAATTTGCTCTTCGGTGAGGACTATGCCGACCCGTCCGGCGTATTCCACGAACGCCTCGAAGCCTTCGGGCTGATTCGCGCGCAGGGTGCCGTCCAGGTCGAAGAGCACGGCTTGGTATCTTCGGGTGTGCATAGGGGAATCGGCTTTCAAGCAAGTCTGCGCGAAGATGTTACCATGCAGCCCGCGGACGGGCAGACCGGCTGACCCACTTTAGTCTTCGCGCGGCACGGTGAAGTAGAAGGTCGTGCCTTTGCCCAGCGTGCTCTCGGCCCAGATGCGCCCGCCGTGCGCTTCGACGATGTGTTTGGCGATGGCCAGGCCGAGGCCGGTGCCGCCTTGTCCGCGCGCGCGATCCACTTTGTAGAAGCGCTCGAAGATGCGCGGTAACTCCTCGCGCGGAATGCCTACGCCGGTGTCGCGCACGCCAACGATCAGCACGTCCTCTACGGTCAAATTAACGCCGTTGGGATCGGCGCGCAGCCTTTGAAGTTGCTGGTCGGCTTCCTCGTCCGCAAGGACGAAAACGGTGATCTGGCCCTGCGGCGTGAACTTGATCGCGTTGTGCAGCAGGTTGGAGAGCACGCGCCGGATCTGGTCAGGGTCGAACAAGCCGCGCTGCCCTTCGGGGACGGCGTTCACGATGTGCAATCCGGCTCGCTCGGCCTGCGGCGACAGACGGGTGATGGCCGTGCTGACGACATCATACAGCGAGGCGCGCAGCATGCGCATCGGCATCTGGCCCGACTCAATCTGCGTCAACTCCGAAAGCTCTTGCACCAACTGGGTGAGCGACTCGGTCTGGTCCTGCATCTGCCCGAGCAGGCGTTGTTGCGCGGGCGTGATGTTGGCGGATTCGGCGCGAAAGGTGTCGAGCAGGAGGCTCATTGCGGTGAGCGGGGTGCGCAGTTCATGCGAGATGTTTGCGACGAAATCGCGCCGGGCGCGCCCGAGGCGCTGTAGTTCGCTCACATCGCGCAGCACAATTACCGCGCCGCCCGCGAAGCGGGTGGCTTGCGCGCGGAACAAGCGGTTGTGCAAAGCGAACTCGCGCGGCAGTTCGGCGCGTCCGGCGATCGTGTCGCCGGCCAGGTTGTCCAGCTCATACGAACGGGCCGCTTCGATCAGGCTGTTCCCGACTTTGCAAATCCCGAGCCGGTCGGCGGCATGGTTACATGCAGTAACCTGCTGGTGATTGTCCACGAAGATGACCGGATCGAACACCGCCTCGCCCAGCGCCTCTTTGGCTTCTCGGCATTGTTCGAGTTCTTCGCGGGTGGCGTCGAACTGTCGGCGCAATTGGCGCATGGTGTCGCCCAGGCGCGTCACCCTGTCCAGGGCGCGCCTGAGTTGAATGAGCAAAATGATGATGACGAGAAACGAAACGGCAATGATGCCGATTGTGAAAGCCGTGTTCATGCGTTGTGTGCGCTACCCGCCGGCGGGGCTTATCTGCGGCGGCGCAAATAGGCCAACATGGCCGCCAGTGAGAGCGTAGAAAGCGCAGCCGCCGCCAGCACGCTGCGCTTCACCCACGTCGGCAGGGGACGAGCGACGGACGCATCCATCAGCTCTTGCTTGGCGCGCAAGACGAACTCGGGGCGAGGCGCAACCGGCGCAACGGCGGCGCTGAGCCGATGCTCCAGCCAGGCAATGTCCTCGGGGGTGAGTTTCCGCGTTGTGTGTGTCATGTGCGTTACGGTGTGTGCGCGCGATCGGGTTCGTCCATGAATTCGCGCAATTGCAGCAGCGTGCGGTGATACAGCGATTTGATAGCGCCTTCGCTGCGGTTCATGATTTGGCCGATCTCGGCGTTCTGCAATTGCTCGACGAACTTGAGCACGATCAAATGTTGTCGTTCCGGGGGCAGCATACGAATTGCCCGGAGCAGCCGCTGACGATCTCGTTCGCCATCAATGCGCTGATCGGCGTCCGCATGGTCTGATTGTGAGGCCGGCTCGTGCAGCGCCTCCACTTCATCGAGCGGTATGGCGGGGCGACGGCTGTTGTCGCGGTGGAAGTTGGCCACTACGTTGTGCGCGATGCGATATAGCCAGGCGGTGAACGGCACGCCGCGGTCGTTGTAGTTGTGAATGTGCTTCAAGGCGCGGGCGAACACGCGCGCCGTCAGGTCTTCTGCATCCTCCACGCTGCCGACGCGATAGAAGACGTAGCGGTAGATCGCTGCGACGTGGCGCTCGTAGAGCGCGCCGAATGCCTCGCGATCTGTCCTCGCGCGCCGGGCCAGCGCCTGGTCGCTTTCGCCGGCGAACGGTTCGGCCGTCGCGCGGTTCGGCTGCGCTGCCGTCGCGGCATTCGGCTCGACCTCGCACACGGGAGATGGTGCAGACGTGGGCATGCGGGAAATTCCTGCCTGCAAAATTATAATTTCGGCCGCGCATGCTCATCTCCGTGGTCATTCCGAATTGGAATGGCGCGCCCCACCTGCCGGTATGCCTGAATGCGTTACGCCGACAGACGCTGCCGCCGTTGGAAGTCATCCTGGTGGACAACGCTTCGCAGGACGAGTCGCGCCGCCTGGCGGCCGAGTCCTTCCCCGAGGTGAAGCTGTTGGCGCTGCCGGAGAATCGGCGTTTTGCCGGCGCGTGCAACGCCGGCATCCGCGCAGCCAGCCCATCGGCCGAGGCCATCGCGCTTCTGAACAACGATACGGAGGCGGACCCGCGCTGGCTGGAGCGCGTGGCGCGCTGCTTTCACGATCATCCTGATGCCGGCTTTGTGGCCAGCAAGCTGCGCCTGTTCGACCGGCGCGACCACCTGCACAGCGCGGGCGATTTTTACTCGGTGCGCGGCGTGCCGGGCAACCGTGGTGTGTGGCAGTTGGATGATGGCCGGTTCGATGTCGAATACGTCTTTGGGGCGTGCGGCGCAGCGGCCGTTTACCGTCGCGCTATGCTCGACGCGATCGGATTGCTGGATGAGCGATTCGAGTTCTCGTGCGAGGACGTGGACTTGGCCTGGCGGGCGCAGTTGGCCGGCTACCGGTGCGCCTTCGCTCACGACGCCATCGTATATCACAAAGTGAGCGCGACCGGCGGCGGTGTGATCAACAGTTTCTACGATGGTCGCAACTTCATCTGGCTGCTGGCCAAAGACGTGCCCGGCGAGGTGATCCGCGCGCACTTCGGCGCGATCGTCGGCGAACAGTTGCGCATCGCCTGGGGCGCGCTGCGGGCGTGGCGGGGACAAGCTGCGCGCAACCGGCTCAAGGGCCAGCTCGCCGGCTTGATCGGCATCCCGCGCATGTTGCGCGCCCGTCGCGCAGTGCAGCGGGCGCGCGTTGTTTCATCGGAGGCGCTGCGCGCGATCCTGACAATCTGAAGGCTCAGCTCAGCGCAAAGCTATCTGCTATGCATCCCTACAAAGTGACCCCTGGCCATCCCATCCGTCTCAGCGATTTCGACCCCGAAGACACTCGCCTGTTCGACGGCCAGAAATCGGCGGCCAAAGCGCAAGTGGACGCGCTGAACGACGAACTTGAAAACTTGCAAGAGCTGATGTACGCCGAGCACAAGCGCAAGCTGCTGATTGTGCTGCAGGCGATGGACACCGGCGGCAAAGACGGCCTCATCCGCTCGGTGTTCGACGGCGTGAATCCGCAGGGTGTGAAGGTAGCCAATTTCAAAGCGCCTACGCCGGTCGAACTCGATCACGACTACCTGTGGCGCGTTCATCCGCACGTCCCCGGCAAGGGCGAGATAGTGATCTTCAACCGCAGCCATTACGAGGATGTGCTCATCGTGCGGGTGCAGGCGCTGGCGCCGGAGTCGGTATGGCGACGCCGCTATCAGCACATCCGCGAGTTCGAGCGGATGCTGGCCGACGAGGGCGTGACCATCCTCAAGTTCTATCTGCACATCAGCAAAGACGAGCAGAAGCGCCGGCTGCAGGCGCGCCTGGATGACCCAAACAAACATTGGAAGTTCAACATCGGCGACTTAAAGGAGCGCGCGCGCTGGGACGACTACATGCGGGCCTACGAGGACGCCATCAACGAGACCAGCACCGAGTGGGCGCCGTGGTATGTGATCCCGGCCAACAAGAAGTGGTACCGCGACTGGGTCGCCGTGAACATCATCCTCGATACGCTAAAGGGTTTCAAGATGCGCTATCCACAGCCGAAGGAGGACCTGAGCCAGGTCGCGATCGAGTAGCGTTAGGCCGAGTTGCACCGCAGGCATTTCGCGCACACACTTGTGACTCATACCCTGTTGACCTGTTAAACGAAGCGACTATGAAAATCACATCTGTCAAAACGGCGGCCACCATCGGCCACGGCATGCACCTCTGGGTCAAGATCACGACGGACGCCGGCATCACCGGCATCGGCGAGTGTGTCCACGGCGGCAAGCAAGCCATCGCTATCATCCAGTATCTCGAGCCAAAGCTGATCGGGCGCGATCCGTTCGCCATTGACGCGCTGTTCGAGGAGATGCGTCGCGGCCATGTCTTCGACGGCGGCACCGGCGGCGCGCTCATTACCGCGCTCACCGGCATCGAGATCGCGCTGTGGGACATCAAGGGCAAGGCGTTGAGCGTGCCGGTGTATGAGCTGCTCGGCGGCAAGTTCCGCAACAAGATTTGGATGTATTGCGACTGTCAGGTGGACCCCGGCATGGAGTTCGACGAGATCGAGCGGGTGGTGCATGGCGTGCTGGCCAAGGGCTTCACCGCGCTCAAGATAGACCTGGACATCGGCGCATATTCCGCCAAACGCATCCCGGTAGACGCCGACACGCAGGTGCTCACGCTTAAAGAGGGCGCGTTCAGTAAAGACAAGTTCAACCATACCGCCATGCAGCGCGAGCATGAGCGCATGTTGCAAGTGGTGGACATGGTGACGCGCGCAGCAGGCAAGGATGTGGCTGTAGCTGCCGACGTGCACACGCGCCTCGATGTGCCGAGCGCCATCCGGCTGGTGCGCGACTTGAGCCAGTATCACCTGCTCTGGCTGGAGGAGCCGGTGCCGCCGGAGAACGTTGACGCGATGCGCGAGGTGAAGCGACACAGCACAACGCCCATCTGCGCCGGGGAGAACATTTATCTGCGCTTTGGCTTCCGCGAGCTGCTCGAGAAGCAGGCCGTGGACATCGTCATGCCCGATCTGCCCAAGTGCGGTGGGCTGAGTGACGGCCGTAAGATCGCCAACCTAGCCGAGCTGTATTACATCCCGTTTGCGCCGCACAACGTCTCGTCGCCGATCGGCACAATGGCCAGCGCGCATGTGTGCGCCAGTGTGCCGAACTTCCTAGTGCTGGAGTGGCACTGGAACGAGCGCCCCTACTGGACGACGATCATCAAGGAGAAGGAGGACATCATCAAAGACGGCTACATCGAGTTGACCGACCGACCGGGCATCGGCGTCGAGTTAGATGAGGAGGTAGCGCGGCAATATCAGTATCCGGGCACGACGTGGTTCGAGTAATGTCGTCATATTGCGGTCATCGCGCGCGTTCAAGTTGTGGTCATGCTGCGCCGTCGGCCTTGAACGCGCGCACCGTCATCGCCGCCGTCGCATCCGGCGCATGAGCGTAGTAAGCCACGCGGTCGAGCAGGCCGGCATAGCGACGCAGCAGCCTGGCCGGCAGCGCCTCCCATGGGCCTTCTTCGGCGAACTCCGCTAACATCGCGTCGCTGACCAGCGCCGGCATCTCCTCCCAGCGCCCTCGCGCGGCGAGCGACGACAGCTCCTCCGCTCAGCCTTTGCAGATCCCAGGCCAGATGCGCCAGCGTGGTGGGGCTGCGCGCAAAGGCGACGGCGATGCTGGTGCCGAGCTGGATGCGCTGCGTGCACGTCGCGGCGAGCGCCAACGGCAGGAAGGGATCGTGCTGCGTCTCGGATGACCACAACGCGTCGAAGCCGGCTGCCTCAGCGCGCCTGGCGCAGGCGACGATCTCATCCAGAGAGCCGAGATTGCCTACGCCAAAACCGGTGTCAATTTTCATCGGGCGTTGTCGTGAGTATACTGACTCGTGCGCCATGATTAGGCCGCCGGCGTTTATCGGACGTCGGCAAGCGAGAGGAGGAGGTTCTATGTCGGATCGCCAGCCGTCCCCCAAGCCGTGGCTTGCGCATTACGACCGCGGTGTGCCGGCCACGCTGAGTTACCCCGAAGCGACGCTCAACGACCTACTCGCCGATGCCCTGCGCAAATACCCCGATCACCCGGCCACCCGGTTCGCGCTGCGCTACATCCTGGGCGGGCGCGTGATGGTGGGCGGCGTGCTGACCTACAGTCAGCTCGGCGCGCTGGTCGAGCGTTTCGCCGCCGCTTTGCACAAACTCGGCGTGCGGCGCGGCGACCGCGTGGCGCTGATGCTGCCGAACTCGCCGCATTTCATCATCGCCTTCTTTGCCGCCATGCGCCTGGGCGCGATCGTGGTCAACACCAACCCCACCTACACGGCGCGCGAACTCAAGCAGCAGCTCACGGATAGCGGCGCGCAAGCGATCATCCTGCTCAGCCTGTTCTATCCTCGGCTGAAAGAGGTCCGCGCGGAGACGGCGGTCGAACACGTCATCGTTGCGCACATCTACGATACGCTGCCGTTTCCGTTCAAACAGCTCGTGCGCTCGCGCCAGCGCAGGGAACACGACTGGGTGGACGTGGCGGGTGAGCCGGACGCGCGTCTGTTCAGCGACCTACTGGCAACGGCTGACTCGGCGCCTGCGCCGGCGGCGCAACCGGACGACGTGGCGCTGTTCCAATACACCGGCGGCACCACCGGCGTGCCCAAGGCAGCCATGCTCACCCATCGCAACCTCGTGTGCAACACGACGCAGGTGCGCGCATGGTTAACCAGCGGCGTCGAGGGCGGCGAGAAGGTGATGGCTGCCATCCCCTTCTTTCATGTCTACGGCATGACGGTGTGCATGTTATACGGCGTCGCCATGGCTGCCGAGCTGGTCATCGTGCCCAACCCACGGCCGATCGAAAACGTCATGCGCATCATCAGCAAAGAGCGCTGCACCATCTACCCCGGCGTGCCGGCCATGTATATCGGCATCGTCAACAATCCCAACGTCGGCCGCTACGACCTGAAGAGCGTGAAAGCCTGCATCAGCGGCTCCGCGCCGTTGCCCGTGGAGATTCAAAAACGCTTCAACGCCATCACCGGCGGCCGGCTGGTCGAGGGCTACGGCCTGACCGAAGCCTCGCCGGTGACCCATTGCAACCCGGAGTTCAACGAGAACCGCGCCGGCAGCATCGGCCTGCCCTTTCCCGATACCGAGGCGAAGTTGGTGGACCTCGTCACCGGCGCCGACCTGCCCATGGACGGCAACCTGGAGATGATTGGCGAGCTGTGTGTCCGCGGGCCGCAGGTGATGAAGGGTTACTGGAACAGGCCGGACGAGACGGCTAGGGCGATTGACGCCGACGGCTGGCTGCACACCGGCGACATCGCGCGCATGGACGCCGACGGCTATTTCTACATCGTGGATCGCAAGAAGGACATGATCAACGTCGGCGGGCTAAAGGTGTTGCCCCGTGACGTGGAAGAGGTGCTGTTTACGCATCCGGCGGTGCTTGAGGCGGCTGTGGTCGGCGTGCCGCATCCCGCCCGCGGCGATGACACGCTCACCGCGTTCGTCGTGCTCAAGCCAGAAGCGAGCGTGACCGCCGATGCGCTCAAGGAATTTTGCAGGCAGCACCTTGCGCCATACAAGATCCCGCGCGTGATTGAGTTTCGCAAAGAGCTGCCCAAGACGCAGGTGGGCAAAGTGCTGCGGCGCGTGCTGGTCGAGGAAGCGCGCGAACGGCGCGAAGTCGCCGACGAGTGAGCCGGCGCTGCGCCGTTGTCGCCGATGGGCGTAGTTGCGCGCCGGTTGTCTCAGCGCGTCATGCGGTGTGAACCCGTCGAGTCAACGGTATGAAGTGTTGCGTCCTGGGCGCGACGGGGTTCATCGGCGGCCAGATTGCGCGCGCGGCGGTGGCGCGCGGGTGGCCGGTGCGCGCCATACGACGCCATCCGACGAACACCGGCGCGATCGGCGATCTGCCGGTCGAATGGGCGACGGCCGACCTGCGCGATGGGGCGTCGCTGGCGGCGGCGATGCGCCACTGCGACGTGCTCTTCCATGCCGCTGCGGCCTATCCGCAGGACTTTCGGCGCATTGCGCGCGCCGTTGAAGAAGCGCGCGCGGAGATGCAGCGCGTGCTCGATGCGGCGCGCGAAGCGGGTGTGCGCCGCGTGATCTACACCAGCTCGCTCACAACCTTGGCGCAGCGCTATATCCCCGGCATGGCGGCGCTGGATGAACGCAGTTGCTACGTCCCCGGCAGCGCGCGCAGCGCCTACTACGAGGCGAAATGGGCCATGGAGCAGCTCGCCCTGGCCGCGCGCGACCTTGAGGTGATTGCGCTGTTGCCGACCGCCGTGTTCGGCCCCGGCGATGTCAAGCCGACCACCGGTTTGGTCATCCGCGAGGCGGGGCGCGGGCGCATTCCCGTTTACTTCGACGCCGTGATCAATTGCGTGGACGGGCGCGATGTAGCCGCCTCGCACCTGTCGGCGGCCGAGCGCGGCTGCGCCGGCGAGCGCTACATCCTGGGCGGGCACAACTTGACGATGCGCGAGCTGCTGGAGACGGTAGATGCTTGCCAGGGGGTGCGTCGGCCTCGACTGCGCCTGGCGCGCGGGTTGGTGCGCTGGTTCGTCCGGTTGGCCGACGCGCTGCCGTTCGTCAACCTGCCGGAGAACTTCCGCACCTTCGAGTTCTGGGGGCCGGTCTCTTCGCGCAAAGCCGAGGCCGAGCTGGGTCATGCGGCAAGGCCGTTCGCCGAGACCGCGCGCGATACGCTGGCGTGGTTCGGATTGCTGCGGGCCGAGCGAGCGAAATAGGCTACCGGACGGCGAATAAGGGCCTTTCGCCGCGCAGTACGCGGAGCACATCCTCTGCTACTGCCTGACACACGCGCGCCTGTGATTCGGCGGTGAGGCCGGCGATGTGCGGCGTGAGCAGCACGTTCTCGAATTGAGCCAGCGGGTCGGGCTGTTCCGGCGGCTCGTGCGCGCGCACGTCGAGCGCGGCGCCGCCCAGCCGTCCGGCGCGCAGCGCCTCAACCAGCGCGGCCTCGTCCACGATCCCGCCTCGACTGGTATTGATCAGCGCGGCCGTTGGCTTCATGCGCGCCAGCCGTTCGGCGTGGATCAGGTGGCGGGTGGTGGGCAACAGCGGCACGTGTAGCGAGATGAAATCGCTCTCGCCCAGCAGGTCGTCCAGCGGCATGAGCGTCACGCCCAGTTCGGCGGCGGCGAAATGCTGAGGCGTGATCAAGGGGTCGTGCGCTACCACGCGCATGCCGAAGGCGAGGGCGCGGCGGGCCACCCGCGCGCCGATGTCGCCGAGGCCGATTAAGCCGAGCGTCTTGCCGTGCAGCTCGAATCCGGCGCCGAACGCGGCGCGATCCCAGCCGCCGCCCTTTGTGTGCTGGTCGGCGGCCGGCAGCCTGCGCGCCAGGGTCAGCATCGCAGCGAGGGTGTATTCGGCCACGGCGATGGCGTTGGCGTTGCCGCCGGTGACGACGGTAATCCCCCTTGTGCGTAGCGCGTCGAGGTCTAAGTTGTCCAGCCCGACGCCCAGCCGGCCTACTACCCTGAGCTGCGGCGCGTTGGCGAGGAGCGCCGCATCCACGCGAGTCTGATTGCGCACGATGAGCGCCGTGCAATTCGCGAGCTGCGCCGACAGACGCGCGCGGTCGCGCCAAAGCTCCGGGTCGTAGATCGTCACGCCTGCGGCCGCGAGGCGGTCAACGCCTATAGGCATCCATTCGGTGATGAGGAACATAGGCGACGCTGCGACGGCGGATCACCTGCCTTTCCATCTGCCGATAACATCGAATTCGATGAGTTCCTTCTTGGAGTTGCGCTTGCGAATCGCTTTGCAGCGCACGCCTTCAAAGCCGAGGGTCGCCAACATTTCGGCAAACAGAAGTTCCGTGGGCACAAGCACGCCGTAGAACGTTGAGTTCCCAACGATGTAGTGCACTTCTGCATTGGGCGCGAGCACCGATATTAAGCTCTGAAGATGCGCCCACATGTCATCGAAGTATTTGGCTACGTAGTTCGCGAGAATAACGCTGTTTTTGTGTTCTGATTGCGCGATTCTCGCAAGAACGCTGTCAAGCTGTTTGCTCTTGAAACATTCAGTGGTGCGCTCCCAGTCCACTAAGCGACTGGTGGCGATACCCCACGTCCCTCCAATGGCTTTCCAGTCCAGCTCGCCGGCATCGCGTCCGTTTGCCAAAAAGCCCAGCCAATACATATAAGGCCGGAGCTCTCGGATGTAGGACATTCGATTCGCGTAAGGTGGAGACGTGATCACTAAGTCGAATGGCCCTTCGACAATGCTTGTAAGATTTTGAGCATCCCCAAGCATTACATTTGCAATACCGGTAGGGTTTTCGGCAGCGCCGCGCAAGACAAATCTCACATCCTCGGCAAAGACTGTGGCTAAATCAATCTCGAGATCAACTTTGAGCTGACTTTCATTTTTGAACGACATGGATTGATGGTTGAAAGCTGCGTTCGACAGTTCAATCAACGAACGGCAGAATGCCACCATCAACAAGTTCTGCTCTGGAGAATGCTCCTGTGTTGTTGCTGCAATGGCCGCACGCAGAAGGCGCAAAAAGAGAAGTTCTTTTGGCGTCCACCACCGCTCTATATTATGTATAGGCGGTTGGGGCGCAGGCTCTACTGCCTGTCGCTTGACCAAATCGAGCGCTGAAGCGCAAGCGTCAAGCGCGGTCGCAACTTCTCTGGAAGAGTAGGTTGCCGTCTTCGCTTGGGCGAGCCATACCAGGAAGGGATTGATGTCTGTGGTCACCCCTTCTCGGCCATGATATGCGGCGCTTAATACAGTTGTCCCAGTGCCGCAGAAAGGGTCTAGGATTCGACGCGCCTCCCTATGCTCGGCGATCAACTCTTCCACGATTTTTAGAGAGTAAGCAGGTGTCAGGCGTAGCCAACCATGCCGTCCAGTTTTGGCGTTGAATTTGTATGTGTAGTCGGCTCGTTGGCAAAGTGGTTTGTTTTCCAGAACTGCACGCATCAAGTCGCCTCCGGGGCGAGAAGCGCCTTCAACACGCTCTCTATTTCAGCGCGTAGTGTCTTGCTGTTGCGCTCAAAAAATGCTGCGAGGTCATAGCCAATGACATCGCGCATGAAAGCATAGGTAGAAGTCGAAGCGTCTTTGTCGTCTTTGGCGCCGGTAAGAACAATCCACCTCGCCATGCGATAACGCGAGAGGATATCGTTGTCAATCGGCCCTGATAGGACTACAGCGCAGGGCAGATATGCTTTTGCGTAAGCAGTTGCTGCGTTAGCGATATCAGCGTTTTGACGTTTGGCGTCTTTGCTCTTATAGCCTTGCCGCACTTCGAAGATGACGCCGGTCAAATTCGAGATCACGCTTCTCTCAACGCCGATCGCCTTCGATGACTCCTCCATCCACACGCGGAGACGTTCCCGCTTCGCTTGGTCGGGAATCTTGTCAAGGGGGATGCGCCCGTCCAGATGAAGCGTCTGCGTCTTCCCGGTTGGGAGAGAGACCTCGTATGACCACACGACGTCAGCATCCGCAAGGCCGAGAGAATCCTTGAGCACTGCGCGGAACAATCTTTCGCAGCCTGTGCCGATTTGGCGGTATACGCTGGTCATACCGCCTGCTGCCTTGTGAGCGGCGTACATCATCGGGTTGTCGAGCCCAAACCAACTGTAGAACGAGTCCTTGCGATACAGCTCCCGGAACTGTTCCAGTGTTAGGCCGACGCCTCTGGCGCCTTGACCAAACTTTGGTTTGTAATGAGCGCAAGCCTTTATGGGTTCCAGCACTAGTTCCAGATACGCAGTATCGCTTGACATCAGCAGCAATCCTTAACCGTCATATTTCCTCTAACACATCCGGCCGATTTGGATCGAGCACCGGCAGCGGCGGCGGCGTGATCAGCTCGGCGTTCTTGAAGGCGCTGCCGCAGCTAAACAGCACGGTGACGTCGTCGGGCGAGAGGAAGCCGCTGGCGCGCAGGCGCTTGTAGGCTGAGAGCGTCGCTGCGCCCTCCGGCGAGGCGAACACGCCGGCCCACTGCGCCATCTCGCGCATGTCGCGCAGGATTTCGGCGTCGCTCACCGCTACCGCTGCGCCTCCACTTTGTCGCACTGCGTCCAAGATCAGGTAATCGCCGATGGCGACCGGCACGCGGATGCCTGGCGCGATGGTGTGCGCGTCGGGGAACAGCTCGGCGTGGCGCCGGCCGGCCTCGAACGCGCGGACGATCGGCGCGCAACCCTCGGCCTGCACCACGATCATCTTAGGCCGCTTGGCGCCGATCCAGCCGAGCTGCTCCAGCTCGTCGAAGGCTTTCCACATGCCGACGATGCCGGTGCCCCCGCCGGTGGGGTAGATGATCGCGTCGGGCAACGTCCAATTGAACTGCTCGGCCAGCTCCAGACCCATGGTTTTCTTCCCCTCCTGGCGATACGGCTCGCGCAGCGTAGACACGTCGAACCAACCCTTGCGCGCAGCGCCTTCGCGCACCAGCCGGCCGGCGTCGTTGATCAGCCCCTGCACCAGATAAGCCTGCGCGCCGTATTGGAAGCTCTCCTTGCGCATCATCTCCGGCACGTCCTGCGGCATGAACTGATACACGGCCAGGCCGGCGCGCGCGCCATAGGCGGCCAGCGCCGAAGCCGCGTTGCCGGCCGAGGGGATGGCGACCGCTTTGACCCCCAGCTCCTTGGCCTTCGACACGGCTGCGGATAGTCCGCGCGCCTTGAAGCTGCCGGTGGGGTTGAGGCCCTCATCTTTGATCCACAACCGGTCGGTGCCGAGCCGTTCCCCCAGCCGGCCGCCGGTCAGCAGCGGCGTGCAACCTTCGCCGAGCGTGACCACGTTGGCCGGGTCGCGCACCGGCATGATCTCGAACCAGCGCCACATGTTCGCAGGTCGCCGACAAAGGGCCTCCGGCGTCAGATGTTGGCGTGCGGCCTGCAAGTCGTAGCGCGCCAGCAGCACCTTGCCGCACTTCGGGCAGGTCGTGTGAAGCTCGTCGGCGGAATACGTCGCGCTGCAGTACGAGCATTCGAGATGGGAGAGAAAAGAACGCATGGGCCTGTGATGTACTAACCGGTGGCTCGCAAACTGCGGCCGCCGCCTTCACCCGTTTAGGTTGATCACCATCAGCTTCGGCTCGGTCATCTCCTCGATGGCGTACTTGACGCCCTCACGCCCGATGCCGCTGGCCTTCACGCCGCCGTAGGGCATGTGATCCACGCGGAAGGTGGAGACGTCGTTCACCTGCAAGCCGCCGACTTCGATCTCCTCGTAGGCTTGCATGATGCGGCCCATGTCGCGCGTAAACACGCCGCCCTGCAGGCCGTAGTCGGTGCTGTTGGCCAGCGCGATGGCCTCCTCGAAGGTGTCGTAGGGTTGCACGGTGAGCACCGGCGCGAACACCTCCTGGCAGCTCACCTTCATCTCGCGGTTTACATCGCTCAGCACGGTGGGGTGCAGCAGCGCGCCTTGCCGTCCGTTGCCGAGCAACTTGCGCGCGCCCTGGCTCAGCGCCTCTTCCACCCATGCCTCGGCTTGCATGGCGGCGCGCTCGGTGATCATCGGGCCGACGTCGGTCTCTTCCAGGCGCGGATCGCCGACCTTCAGCGCATTGATCTCGTCGAGCAGCGTCTCGACGGCTTCGTTGTAGATCGGGCGGTGGATGAGCACGCGCTGCACGCTGATGCAGTTCTGGCCGGCGTTGGTGAAGCCGCCGAAAGCGATGCGCTTGGCGGCATAGCCGATGTTGGCGTCCTCATGCACGATGGCCGCGGCGTTGCCGCCCAGCTCCAGCGCCGCGCGTTTGCGGCCGCACACGCGCTTGAGGCGCCAGCCCACCTCGCTGCTGCCGGTGAAAGAGAACATGGCGATGCGTTCGTCGCGCACCAGGTTTTCGGCTTGCGCGCCGCTGCACGTCACCACGCTGACGGCTTCGGGCGGCGCGCCGGCTTCCAGCAGCATCTCGCCCAGCAGCAGCGCCGAGAGCGGCGTCGCGCTGGCCGGCTTGAGGATGAAGGCATTGCCGGCCGCCAACGCCGGCGCTACCTTGTGGCAGGCCAGGTTGAGCGGATAGTTGAACGGCGCGATGCACAGGATGACGCCGAGCGGGAAGCGCCGCACGATGCCGATGCGGTTCTCGCCGTCCTTCGTCCAATCCATGTTGACGACCTCGCCGGGGATGCGCCGCGCCTCCTCGGACGCGACGAAGACGGTTTGCTTCGCGCGCGCCACTTCGCCGCGCGCGGCCTTCTTGGTCTTGCCGCCTTCCATGACCAAGGCGTTGACCAACTCTTCGGTGCGCGCTTCCATCTGGGCGTGCAGCCGGCGCAGGATGGCCGAACGCTCGTGCGCCGGCAGCTTGCGCATGATGCGCGCGCCGCGCTGCGCGGCCTGCACGGCGGCCTCCAAGTCGTCGTCGCTCGGCGAGCAGACCTCGGCGACCGGCTCGCCGGTGTAGGGGAAGCGGACTACAAACGTCGTCTGACCGGCGCGCCATTGGCCGCCGATGATGAACTTCTTTGGCTCACTCATAGTGGGTTTAGTCTATCTATCCGTGTGCGCCGTCGCTGCGCGGCGCGCGCGACGGGCAGTTGCGCAGGCTCACTCGTACCGCCCTTTGTCCCAGAACTCCTGGAACTTGGTCAGCCCGTCGCGCGTGTAGGGATGGTCGAAGGCGTCTTTATAGACGCTCAGCGCGGCGGTGACGATGTCCGCGCCGGCGACGGCGGCGTCGGCGATCTGTCGCCCGTTGCGCACGGCGGCCACCAGCACCTCCGTCTTGAAGCCGTAGTTGTCGCGGATCTGAACGATGTCGGCGATCAGGTCGCGCGTCTCCTCGGCGTTGGCTTCCTTCCAGCCGATGAACGGCGAGACGTAATACGCGCCAGCGCGCATGGCGGCCAGCGCCTGCACCGCGTTGAAGATCAAGGTGACGTTCACGCGGATGCCGTCCTTGGCCAGGATCGGAATCGCCTTGAAGGCCGGCTCGATGCAGTGCAGCTTGATCACGAAGTTGGGGTGCAGGGACGCCAGCTTGCGCCCTTCGCGCACGAACTCTTCCACCGTCTTGTAGTGCGGGTTGACTTCCACCGAGACGGTCTTCGTTGTGCCTTCCACCAGCTTCCCGATCTCGCGGATCACCTGCAACATCGGCTTGCCGGAAGCGAGGATATGGCGCGGGTTGGTCGTCACGCCGTCAATGTCCCACAGGTCGAGCGCGTAGGCGATCTCGTCTACGATGGCGCTGTCAAGAAAGAACTTCATAGCGTTTTGAACTCTCCACGATAGTTAACCGCGTCGAACGATGGCGTCTCGCCCTGCGCTCAGCGGCCGCCGAACCCCGTCAGCGCAATGCCTTGCACGAAGTAGCGCTGCGCGATGATGAACAGCAGCAGCACGGGGATGAGCATTAGGGTGCTGGCCGCGAACACCAACTCCCAGTTGGCCACGTTGGAGTCGTTCAGGGCGCGCACGCCGAGCGCAAGCGTCCAGTTGTCCAGCCGGTTCAGGTAGATCAGGGGAGTGAGGAACTCGTTGTAGTGTTGAATCAGGGCGAACACGGCGATGGTAGCGATCACCGGCTTGCACAACGGCAGGATCACATGCCACAAGATCTGCCAGCGATTGGCGCCGTCAATCGTCGCGGCTTCGTCCAGCTCTTTCGGGATGCCGCGCAGGAACTGATACATCAGAAAGACGTAGAGCGTAGTGAGCGCGAACCAGAACGGCACGGTGAGCGGCGCGAAAGTGTCAATCCAGCGGAAGGTGCGGAACATGATGAAGCGCGGGATGAGCGTGACGATGTCCGGCAGCATGATCGTCGCCACCATCAGCGCGAAGACGATGCGCCGGCCGGGAAATTCCACGCGCGCCAGCCCATAGGCGACGAGCGCCGTCGAGACCACCGTGCCGAACACCGCCAGCGCAACGACGACGAACGTGTTCCAGGCGAACTTCGCAAAGGGCAGCGTCTGGAACACCTTCGCGTAGTTGCTCCATTGCGGCGACTCCGGAATCCACACGATTGGATGCTGGAAGACCTCGGTCGAAGCCTTGAGCGATGACGAGATCATCCAAAAAGTCGGCGCGAGGAAGGTGATCAGGCAGGCTGTCATCACGATCTGCAGGATGACCAGGCCGGCGATGCGGCTGAGCTTCCGGCTGCTGGGCTGACCGGTCGTCAGCGGGGGCGCCATGGTGGATGTTGCCATTAGTCCGAGTAATACACCCAGCGCTGCGAGAGGCCGAACTGGGCAATCGTGAAGCCGATGACGATGACGAACAATTCCCACGAGAGCGCAGCGGCGTAGCCCATGTTGAAGAACTGAAAGCCCTCGCGGTAGATGTTGAGCACGGCGAACAGCGTGGCGTTCTGCGGGCCGCCGTCGGTCATGATCAGCGCCGGCACGAAGATCTGGAACGAGTTGATGATGGCGATCACGCAGTTGTAGAAGATCAGCGGCGTCATGAGCGGGATGACGATGCTGAACAGTCGGCGCACCGGCCCGGCGCCGTCAATGCTCGCCGCTTCCAGCAGCGACTGCGGGATGTTGCCCAGGCCGGCGATGAAAATCACCATCTGCCGCCCGATCATCCAGAACGACATGATGATGAAGGCGGGCTTGGCGAGGGCGGGGTCGAAGAGCCACTTGGCCGGCGGAATGCCGAGCCAGCTCAGCGCCTCGTTCAGGATGCCGAATTCGGGATGGAACACGCGCTGCCAGACCACCGCGCTGGCGACGAGCGGCACGATGATCGGCAGGTAAAAGCCGGCCCGGTACAGGTCGCGAAAGCGAATCGCCTGCGTCAACGCCAGCGCCAGCGTGAACGAGATGATGAGCTGAATCGGCACGGCGAAGACCGTATAGAACGCGCTGTTGTATAGGCTGAGCTGCGCCGTCGGATGGGTGAGCGCCTTGATGTAGTTGTCCAGGCCGACGAACGTCGGCGCGCCGATCAGATTCCACTTGTGAAAAGACAGCCAGATCGCGTACAGCATCGGGAAGGCCGTGAAGACCAGGAATCCGATGATGAACGGCGAGGTCAACAGGTAGCCATCCAGCCAATCGCGCAGCTTGGCGCGCCCGATGCGCCGCGTTTGCGCTTTTGCCTGCGCCTGGGTGATCGCTGCCATCGCGCCCTCCGGTGATGGGTGCGCGCATCGCGCATCACGCCTGCGCGCAATGCGCGATACGCGCCGCGAACGCCTACTGCTTCGACTTCCAGTATTCGTCGAGCATGGCCTGCAGGCCCTCGTCCACCTTGGGCAGCACCTCCGCCGCCGTGGCGCTCCCGCCGATGAGCGGGTCCCAGCCGACCGGCTTGACCACCTCGCTCCACATCTTCGAGCGCGGGATGCCGCCCACGACATCCACCTCCGAGAGGTTGAAGGCTTCCAGCAGCGCTTTGCCGTTCTTCACCTCGAAGCGCTCGGTGACCACCGGCAGCCAGAAGTTTTCGATCAGCGCGCTGGTGTTGGGGATGCGGCCGGTGATCTGCGAGTAGAGCTTGTTGCCTTCCTCGCCGGCCATGAACGAGGCGAAGCCCCACGCCGCTTGCAGTTGGTCGCCCTTGAGCAGCGCGACGCCCTCGGTCCAGCCGCGATGCCGGCGCTTGCCTTCGCCGATCTTCGGCATGAGCACAACGTCGAACGGCACGTTCTTCTTCTCCTCGCGCAGTTGCGGGCTGTTGAGCGCGGGGAAGAACCACGGGCCTTCATATTTCATCGCCACGTTGCCGGTCTGGATGGTGTTGGCGCCGCCTTGCAGGTCGGCCGGCGTCGGCGCGATCTTCATCTTGTAGTACACGTCCGAGGCCATCTTCTGCACAATGTCCACGATCTCCGGCTGGTTGAACATCGCCTTCTTCGGATCGTAGAGCTGATCGAATTCCTGCTTGCCGGTCAGGCGAATCCAGCCGATGTCGCGGAACCAGTTGCCGTTGGCCTGCAAGCCGTACATCTTCTTCTCCGGGTTCGTCAGCTTGGTCGCCAGCTCCATGAACTGGTCGAACGTCCAGTCGTCGGTGGGGAACTCCAGCCCGGCTTCCTCGAACGGTTTGCGCGCGTAGAACATCAACATCGCAGCGCGCTGCAGCGGGATGAGATAGCGCTTGCCGTTGCGCATCGTCGTGCCCTCAATGCTCGCGACGCCCTCGGGATACACATCTTTGAAGTAGGGGTCGGCGTTCACGAACTCGTCAATCGGCGCCAGCACGTCTTGGTCGGCGTAGGGCTGCCATTCCCATCCCTGGAACGAAGACACGCCGGGCGGCGTGCCGCCGGCGATGCTGGTCTGCAGTTTGGGGTAGAAGTTCGCGTTGGGTTCGGCGACCGGCGTGACGTTTACCGTCACGTTGGGCGCGATTTCCTTGTAGCGCTTCGCCAGCGCCTCCCAGGCCGGGATATCGGCGTTGTCGCCCCAGGCCAGGAAGTCCACCGTGGCCGGCGCTGCGGCCGGCGCCGTGGTCGGCGCTGCGCCGGATTGCGCCGGCGGCTGCACGGGCGGCGCTGCGCATGCGGCCAACGCGGCCAGCCCGGCGCCTTGTGCGCCTAGGACGAGAAAGCGTCGGCGCGAAATTCGGACGGATGAAGTCTTCTTCTGGTTCATCTCCTTTCCTCCTGGAAATTCATGCTCGAGCAATAGCCAACTTTTCGGTCAATCGCGATAGCGCGGCGTGGAATCAACCTCTTTCTTCTCTCGAATGATCACCTCCTTAGCATCTCCCTCGTCCTGCGCATCACAGCGATAGCGTCGGCATGTCTAGCATCCTGGCCAGCGCATGCAGCGCGGCGGTGTGATCGCCGTAAGCGAGGGCGATGTGGTGTTCCAGGCCCTCCGCCATGATCGTCGCGAGCACGTCGCCCACCGGCCGGTCGAAGCGCAGCACGCCGCATGTGCCGCTGAAGCTGGGCGGCGCGGCCAACATCTCGCCGCTGCCGATGACCATGCGCAGATCGCCGCCCGACTGGCTCAGCCGCGCGATCGTCACGCGGCCCGGCTTGAGGGCGAACTCCATGACCAACGGCAGACGGCGGTTGGAGTGCAGGCCGCCGCGTATGCCGCCGCGCGGGTCGGCCATCGTCAACGGCGCTTGTCCGCAGTGCCAGACCACGGCGCTGTTCTCCTGGATGTTGCACTCGACCAGATCGGCGCCGAAGGCCGGCGCGCCGCTGATCCACTGCAGAATGAGCTGGGTGAGCGCGCCGTTGGCGTCGGCCTCGCAGCCGCACGGCAGGCAATCGGTGTTCAGCAGCGCCATGGCGCCGCAGGCGGCGCAGCCCAGCTCGGTGAAGAACTCCGGCCAGCAGCGCACGGCCAACGCGGCGCAGCCCGCTTCTTCGGCCAGTTGCCTGAGCGCGACGTAGACCGCCAGCGTGCCATCCACCGGCTCGCGCGGGAGCGCGTCGAGGCCGGCGATGTGCGCGCCGAGTTGCTCGCGCAGCGCGCCGACCTGCCCGTTGACCGCTCGGGCGCGCGCGAAGACCTCGGCGAGTTCAAAATGCGCTGTTTCTACCCCCAGTCGCCGGCGCAGGCGTTCGGCGTCGAGGCGGCAACTCTCGAAGCCGGGCGGGTGCTCGCCGACGACGCCGAGACGCGTCGCGCGCAGCAAGCGTCGCGCGCGGCCGGCCTTGGCGACGGCGGCGATCTGCGCAATCGCCTGCGCATCGTCGGGTGACGCATACAGCCAGTGGTAGTTCGCCCCGCGCAGCTTCAGCGCGTGCGCGGCCAGGTTAATGCCGCAAAGCGAATTCAGCCGCAGCCGCCCGCCGGTGCGCGCCTCAGGCGCAGCCCACAGCAGCAGCGGCGCTGTGCATCGCTCGGCCAGCCGCGCGGCAAACGAACTATCGGTGAAGGTGGCCTGGAAGGCGATCAGCGCGTCCAGCGGCTCGTCGTTCAACGCCTGCCAAGCGGCGTCCAGCGCGTCGAGGTCGGTCGTCAGGCGCGCATCGCCGATCAGCGCGAAGCCGGCCCTTTCGAGCGCGGCGCGCGCGGCGCGCATGACTTCATCGGCCCACGCGACATCGAACGTTGTGCGGGCGTAGGCGATGAAGCCGACGCGCAGTGTTTCTGTTGCGCAGTGTGCTGTCGTCATGCGTCCTCCAATTGGTAGAAGAACTTGCTCAGCGCCAGCGACGCGGCGCCGATCACGCCGGCGCGCCAGCCGAACTGGGTGGCTCGCACACGCACCCGGTCGCCCAGGCTGGCGAAGGCGCGCTCCCGCATGACGCGCTCGGCCGCCGGCAGAAAGAACTCGCTGCCCTGGGCGAACATGCCGCCCAGTAAGATCAACTCCGGGTTGAGCACGTTCACCAGGTTGGCCAGCGCGATGCCCAGGTAGCGCGCGCGATCTTCGAGCAGTCCGAGCGTCGTGGCGTCGCCTTCGCGCGCGGCGGCGAAGATGCGTTCGATGGGCTTCGTTCGGCCATCCTGCCGCAGGGCGCGCGCCAGCGCGCTGCGCGGGCGTCGGCGCGCCAGCCGCTCCGCCTCGCGGACGATCACCGGCTCGGAGATCAGCGTCTCCAGGCAGCCGCGCCGGCCGCACATGCACAGGTCGCCGCCGTCGGGGATCATCACGGTGTGGCCGATCTCGCCGGCGCCTGCGCCGCTGCCGCGGAAGGGGCGTCCGTTGACCACAAAGCCGGCGCCCACGCCGACGCGGCCATAGACGAACGCCAACACGCCGGCGCCGCGCCCGCTGCCGAACAACGCCTCGCCCAGCGCCATGGCGCGGACGTTGTTATCCACCGTGGTGGGTAGGCCGAGGCGGTCGCGCATCCACGCCTGCAACGGCACGTCGCGCCAGCCCAGGTTGGGCGCAAACACGTTAACGCCGGCTTCATAGTCCACCAGCCCCGACGCGCCAATGCCCAGGCCGATCAGGCGGTCGGCCTGGATGCCGCTGTCGGCGATGGCTTGCTTCACCATCCCGGCGATCTGGCCCAAGACGCGCGCGGCCGGCGCGGCCACGTCGAATTCGGCGATGGTGTTGTGGATGATCTCGGCGTACAGGTTGACCACGGCGACGCGCAGGATGCCGATGCCGATGTGCACGCCGACCGCGTGACGCGCGTTGGGGTTGATGCGCAGCGCGGTGCGCGGCCGGCCCACTCGTCGGTGGCCGTTGTGTCGCGCGGTTTCGCCCTCGTCTTCCACGACGATACCCTGCGCCAGCAGGTCATCTATCAGATGGGAGATCGTGGTGTTGGAGAGGGCGGTGCGCTCGGCGAGCTGGACGCGCGAGGCGCTGCCGGCGTCGAGGAACTGGTTGAGCACGGCGCGCAGGTTGTGCGCGCGCACCAGGCTGGCGTTGCTCCCGGCGAGTGTCGTCCTGGACATGGCGGCGCTTCAATACTTTCTCAAGTTGAGAAAGTAATCGGATTGTAAGGGTAGGGGCGGTGGATGTCAAATGCAGGCCGATAGCGGCCTGCCTCGTGAGGGCAAGCAGGCGCAGGGATTGCTGGGTGGGCGAAGGCAGGGTAGGGTGGGGGCAGGCAGTTCCCTAGCCCCCCCGCAGATCGCGCGCGGGCCTGC
>JBKBID010000032.1:0-28857 GCA_046299515.1 Thermoflexales bacterium
GTTTCAGGTCGCCGGGCGAATTGCCGAGGTGGCGACCGGCCGATCGTGGGCGGCGTTGTTTCACCAGCGCATCGCCGAGCCGCTGGGGATGACGGCCAGCGACTACGGCGATCCGCCCACCGACCATCCTCGCGTCGGCAGCGGTTTGCGCTCGACGCTGCGCGACTACAGCCGCTTCACGCGCATGATCGCCGCCGGCGGCGCCCTCGACGGCGTCCGCGTGCTTGCGCCGGAGCTTGTCGCGCTCATGCACGCAGATCACACGTTTGGCGCGCCGGTCATCGCTTCGCCTAATCTCTTCCCCGGCGATGGGTACGGCCTGGGCGTCTGGCGGGATAGCGCCGACGCGCGAGGGCAGGCCGTCCAGGTAAGCAGCCCAGGCGCTAGCGGATTCACGCCGTGGGTGGACTTTCGGCGCGGCCTGGCCTGTGTCTTCCTCGTGCGCGATTCATACCCGCGCATGGCCGCGCCGGTGCGCGAGCTCCAGCGCCTGGTGCGCGAGGCCGTGGATGCAAAGGAGACGGCCGGCGAAGCGAACGCGCATCGCTAGTCGCTCATGACTAACGATTCTTCCTCGAACGCATCGCGTTCGTTGCGCAGCAGCCATGCCTGCGCCGTCGTCGCTTTGCCGCCGCATACCGAGACGATGACATAGGAGATGCCCGGCCAGGCCTGGCTGCGATCCATCTCCGACGGTTGTGAAGGGTGGTCGGGGTGCGAGTGGAAGACGCCCACGATGTCCAGGCCGCGCTTGCTCGCCTCGCGGTCGGCCTTGACGTATTCATCCGGCGAAATCAGGTAGCGGTTGCGCCGGCTTTCGCGCGCGTTAACTTCGTCCCAGGCGTTGGCGACCAGGATCACGTCGCGCACAAGCCGGCGGCTCGGATGAGCCGGGTCGTCCATCTCGCCGATCAGGATGCCGCAGGCCTCGTAGGGATAGCCGGCCTCCAGGTGGCGGGTCATTTTGTCGAAGAGCGCTCGCGGGATCGTGAGCATGATGCCGTGACCTACCAGAAGCGTTCGCTGGTGTATTTGTAGCCGGCGTCGGCCAGGATGGTGACAATCACGCCTTCCCTCAGGCGTTCGGCCACGCTGAGCGCGCCGGCGACCGCGCCGCCGGCGGATGGGCTGACGAACAGGCCCTCCTCGCGCGCGAGTTGTCGCGCCACGTAGTGCGCTTCCTCGGTCGCGATCTCGATGTTCTCATCGGCCAGGGCCGGGTCGTAGATCTGCGGCTTGAGCGCCGTCGGCATGTGCTTCCAGCCCTCGATCGCGTTGAGCGGCGAATCCGGCTGTAATGAGATCAAGCGAATCTTCGGGTTCAGCTCGCGCAGGCGGCGACCTGTGCCGGTAAATGTGCCGCTCGTGCCCAGCGCGGCGACGAAGTGCGTGATGCGCCCTTCGGTCTGCCGCCAGATTTCCTCGGCTGTGCCGTGGTAGTGGGCCAGCCAGTTCGCGTCGTTGTCGTATTGGTTGGCGTAGAACAGCGCATCCGGCGACTGCGCGTAGAGTTGGCGGGCCTTCTCGATGGCGCCGTCGCTGCCGGCCATCGGGTCGGTGAAGGTCATCTCCGCGCCGTAGGCGTTCAAGATCACCTTGCGCTCAGGGGTCACGTTGGCCGGGATGACCAGATGGACGCGATACCCCAACGCCGCGCCGAGCATGGCATAGGCGATGCCCATGTTGCCGCTGGTCGCGTCCAGCAGCGTCTTCTCCTTTGTCAGATGCCCGGCTCGAATCGCCGCGCGGATGATGTTCAACGCGGCGCGATCCTTGACCGATCCGCTGGGGTTGAACCACTCGGCCTTGGCGTAGACCTCGACCGGCGCGACGTGCGCGGCGATGCGGGTGAGCGGAATCAGCGGCGTGTTGCCGATCAGATCGGCTAATCTGGACCCGAGTGAATCGCCCATGTCACCCTGAGCGGTAGGATTCGGCTTGCGCGCTCGGGTGCGCCGCGGGGGGAACAGCGAGGTGGCGCATGAGCAGACGCAAAGCGGCGTCGGCGGTTGCTCGTTTGTTGCCGATACGGTCGTGCGACCAGACGTTGCGCTCGACCTGTTCGCCCAGCGGCGAGCTGACGCCGACGTAGGTCAAGCCGACCGGCTTATCGGCGCTGCCGCCGTCCGGCCCGGCGATGCCGGTCGCGCTCACCCCGACATCCACCCCGAGCGCGCGCCGCGCGCCGCGCGCCATTTCCAGGGCGCATGGCTCGCTCACCGCGCCGTCCCGCCGAAGCGTTGCCTCATGCACGCCCAGCGTGCGCTGCTTGATCGCGTTGCTGTAGGCGATGATGCCGCCGGCGAAGTAGGCCGAGCTGCCGGGCCGGTCGGTGATCAGATCGCCGATCAGCCCGCCGGTGCACGATTCGGCCGTGCCGAGCGTCCAGCCGCGCTGTATCAGCGCGTGCGCGATCGCGTCGTTCGCAAAGCGCCGCCATTGCGTTCGCAATTCGTCCTGTATGAGCGCGACTGCGCCGCGCGCGCTGGCTGCTTCGTTCGGCGGCAGCTCGCGCGCAAGCGCCTCGAATTCATCCTCGTCCAGGATGAGCATCGTCCCTTGTGCATCCATCCAGATGTCCAGGGCAAGGTCGTCCCACTCGATGTCGTCGTTTGTGATGCGCGCCGGCCGGGCGACATCGGCATACCAGCCCTTCAAGTCGCCATGGGGATGGCGAATCTCAAACAGGTTATACCAGCGATTGGCGTAGAAGGTCTCGATGAAGATATCCCCCTGTTCGAGCGTCACATAGGGCAGCGTCCGGGTCGGCAGCGTCCAGATGGCGCGCAAGGTGATGCGTTCGCCATCGCGCGAGAGCACGTCGCCGTCGTAGCTGACTCTGCGCTCGCTGCGATGGTCGCATTTGTGCACGCGCATGGCCTAGGATTATACTGACCGGCGTCGGAGGTTGGCGATGAGATCCCCGCTGCGCATCTTGGCATTGGCCGTCCTGGCCGGTGCAACGCTGCTCTCGAATGCCGGTGTGACGCGCGCCGTCACGCGGTCGGCCTGCTTTCGCATTTTGCATGCCTCCCCGGACGCGCCGAATTTGGACGTGTATGTCAACCGCACGCGAGTAGCCGACGGCATCGCCTACACCCAGTTCAGCCAGAGGCGCTGGTGCATCGCGGCGACGATGGTGTTGGTGCGCGCCTTCCCGGCCGGCGCCGATCCGAATACGACCGCGCCGCTGGTGAGTTCAAACATCACCATGGCGTTCAGCCGCAGCTACGTGATCGCGGTTGCCGACCGATTGCAGCAGTTGCAGGTCGTCGCGCTGGAAAACCCGACGACGCCGCCGGCCGGTCGGTTCAGTTTGCGCGTAGCGCACTTGGCGGTGGATGTCGGTGGGGTGGACTTGGCGGTGACGGGCGGCGCGGTGTGGCTCTTCAACATCGTCTTCCCGACAGCGCAAACCACGACGCAGCCGGCCGGCGCCTACACGCTTGAGTTGCGCCAGGCCGGAACGCCAACCGCGCTGGCTTCGCTCGGCGCGCTCACCTTCCGCTCGCGGGAGCGCAAGACGATCTATGTGCTGGCGCCGAGCGCAGCGACGGCGATGGAGGCCATGGCGCGGGGCGCGACGGCGCCGCTGATCACCTTCGTCGAACCCGACCGCTGAGTCAGCGCGATGCGCGCATCCAGGCCGGACGGAGGGCAGCGATGCGCGCGAAGATCGGGCAGTCTTCGTCGTGCGCGCCCGGCAAGTAGCCGGTGCTCATCAGGAATTCGTTCACGATCTCGTCGCCGGTGAAGACGAAGGTCTGCCTAAAGCGCTTTACCCACTCCTCCCTGCTGAGCGGATGGTGCGCCTCCAGCCATCCCTTGAACGAGCCGTAGTTCGCGCGCAGCGCGACGATGCGTCGGGCGTTCTCTATCGCAGCGTTGATCTTCAGTCGGTTGCGGATGATGCCGGGGTCGGCGAGCAGCCGCGCGCGGTCGGCTTCGCCATAGGCTGCGACGGCGTCCACGGCGAACCCGCTGTAGGCGCGCCGAAAGTGCTCCAACTTGCGCAGCACCACGTCCCACGACAGGCCGGCCTGATTGATCTCCAACACCAGTCGCTCGAACAGGGCGTTGTCGTCGCACACCGGGAAGCCGTGCTCGTGATCGTGATACCAGCGATGGATCGGGTGCGCCTTGGGCGAGCGCACGTATTCGCAGTAGCTCGCCACTATCCCACACCCATCTTCTGCCGCCGTTTGGTGATCTCGGCGATCTCTTTACGGCCGAGCAGGCCGGTGGACGCCGGCGCGTCGTCGCCGGCGTCCGCCGCGTCGCCTGCGGTTGTGTCGCCGCCGGACTTCACGCGCGCCGCCGAGATCAGGCGGCGGACGCGCCGGCTGTTGCAAGACGGGCAGGTTACCTTGGCCTTCGGCATCTCCTGCTGTGAGGCGAACCAGCGCTCAAACGTCGCGCCACACTGGGCGCAGCGATATTCGTAGATCGGCATGGCGCTAATGATATGCTCCAGCGACGGGTCGGCGGAAGAGCGCGACCTGCTAAGTTGCCGGGGGCGAATGGCGCTCCGCCTTTACAGGCGCTTGTCAGCCGCGCCGCGTTATGCGTTCGTCGCTGCCAACGCCAGCGCCTTTTGGATCGCCTCGACCTCCGCCTCCCACAGCGCCCCCTGAGCATCGCTGGGCATGCGCCAGTCGCCGCGCGGCGACAGCGCCACCGAGCCGACCTTCGGCCCATCGGGCATGGCGTTGCGCTTGAACTGCTGTGAGAAGAACCGCCGGTAGAACACGCTCAGCCACTTGAGGAGTGTCTCATCGCCATAGCTATGCCCGGATGAGTCACCTTCGCTGCTGCCAAAGGCATGACGCGCTAAGTAGAAAACTTTGCGCGGGGCATAGCCATAGCGCACGTGATAGAACAGGAAGAAGTCATGCAGCACGTAAGGGCCGATGGTCGCTTCGGTCTCTTGTTGCAACCGCCCGTCCTTCAGCGGCAGCAGCTCGGGCGTGATGGGCGAGGCGCTGATGTCGCGCAGCACACGCGACGTTTCGCCGCTGAACTCCTCGTCGGCGCACCAGTCCACCATGTAGCGCACCAGCGTCTTCGGCACGCCGGCGTTGACGTGATACATGCTCATGTGGTCGCCGTTGAAGGTGGCCCAGCCGAGCGCCAGCTCGCTCAGGTCGCCGGTGCCGACGACGAAGCCGCCGACCTGGTTGGCCACGTCCATCAAGATTTGTGTGCGCTCGCGCGCCTGCGCGTTCTCGTAGGTCACGTCGTGTTGCTCCGGGTCGTGACCGATGTCCGCGAAATGCTGGCCGACGGCCGCATGGATGGGGATTTCGCGCGCCGCGACGCCCAGCGCCCGCATCAGCGCCCAGGCGTTGCCGCGCGTGCGCTCGGTGGTGCCAAACCCCGGCATGGTGATGGCAGTGATGCCGTCGCGCGGCAGGCCGAGCTTATCGAAGGCGCGCGCCGTTACGAGCAGCGCCAGCGTCGAATCCAGCCCGCCGGAGATGCCAATCGTCACCCTGCGCGCGCCGGTGTGCAGCAGGCGCTTGGCCAGGCCGGTGGACTGAATAGCGAAGATTTCGCGGCAGTGCTTGGCGCGCGCCGCCCGGTCGCTTGGCACGAACGGCATTTGTGAAATTGGCCGGCGCAGCGCGCGCTGCAGGATGTCCGTCCGCGCGTCGCCCAGGCGGAAGGGAATCATGCGAAAGGCGTGCGATCCGCCTGCCGCTAGGTAGGTGGTGTTGAGCCAGCGGTCATGGCGCAGGCGTTGTAGATCGAGGTCGGCGACGGCGGCTTGGGTGTCGAAGTGAAAGCGCTCGGTCTCGGCCAACAGATGACCGTTTTCGCACACCAGCGCGTGCCCGCTGTACACCACGTCGGTGGTGGATTCGCCCGGGCCCGATCCCGCGTACAGGTAGCCGGCGATGCAGCGCGCCGACTGTTGTCGCACCAGGTCGCGCCGGTAGTCCGCCTTGCCCAGTTGTTCTGGGCTGGCCGAAGGGTTGAGCAGCACCGTGGCGCCGGCGCGGGCCATGGCCCCGCTGGGCGGCTCGACTGCCCACAAGTCCTCGCAGATTTCGACGCCGAGCACACAGTCCGGCATGTCCTCGGCGACAAACAGCAGGTCGGCGCCGAAGGGCACGGCCTGGCCGTCGAGCATGACGTGCTGCGCCGTGGCAAACTGCGCCGGACTGAACCAGCGCTGCTCATAGAACTCGCTGTGGTTCGGCAGGTAAGTTTTGGGCACGAAACCAAGCGCGCGTCCACCGCTTACGAACGCTGCGCAGTTGAACACGCGCCCGTCCAACGGCATGGGCAGGCCCAAGACTGCGGCGATGCCGATCCGCCCGGCTGCTTCTGCGACCTGTAGCAGGCCGGCCTGCGCTGCTTCCAGCAGGCCGGTTTGCCGGAAGAGGTCGCCGCAGGTATAGCCGGTGATACCCAGCTCAGGACAAACGGCCAGCGCACACCCCTGCGCCCGCGCCGCCTCCAGCGCGGCAATAGTGGCGCGCGTGTTGAACGCCACGTCGGCGACGCGCAGGGCCGGCGAGATTGCCGCGACGCGCAGCAGGCCGAGCGAAGCGGCGGAGAACAAATCTGATGGATCGGTCATTGGGCTATGCGTCATTGCGCCGGTGCAGGGTGGTCGCGTTCTACGCGCACATTCTTCGCGCAGTATAAGCGCATCCCTTAGTACGCCCCTAACTCATCCAGCCGGTCGTCGCTGATGCCGAAGTGATGCGCGATTTCATGGCGCACGGTGCGCCGCACTTCCTCGCGCAGTTCTTCCAGCGAATTGCAATCCATCTCGTGCGCCCGCTGGTAGATGGTAATCAAGTCGGGCGTCACCAGGTCGTAGTGCGTCGTGCGTTCGGTCAGCGGGATACCACGATACAGCCCGTACAGATCAAGCGGGTCTTCGACGCCGGCATACTCCAGGTCATCTTTGGAGGGATAGGCTTTCACCTCGATTTCGAGGTTGGAGATGCGGTCGCGAATGGCTTCCGGCAGCTCATCCACCGCCTCCCAGACGAGTCGCTCGAATCGCTCCCGGCTGATCTTTATCATGTGCATCCTCTGTGGCGCGCTAGGTGAGTGGAAGCATACTCGCGCAGCGCGCGTCTGTGAATAGAATCCTAACTGCAAGGTGAATGACCTATGATGTCGAGGGATCGGGTAGCCATCGGCGGCGGATGGCGGACATGCGCTGCGGTCGCCGGCTCTGCGCATGGCGAAGGCCATGCGGCCGGCGCGAGTGTTTGCTGCTCCCGGTGAGCATGTCATGATCCTCGTCCTCGACCTCGGTAGCTCGTCCACGCGCGCAGCGCTCTACGATGATCGAGCGCGGGCTGTGCCCGACGCCTGGGCGCGCGCGCCGGTAGATTTCGTCGTGGGCGAAGATGGCCGGTGCGAGGATGACCCATGCGCGGCGTTCCAGCGCGTCGTCGCCGTGCTCGACGCGCTGCACGCCAAAACCTCGTCGGCGATGCCGCCGATCACCGACATCGGGATCGGCGCCTATGCCGCTTCGCTGGTGTGCCTCGACGAGCGCGGGACGCCGCTCACGCCGGTCTATACCTATGCCGATACGCGCTGCGCGGTGGACGCGCGCCGGCTGCGCGCGCAGCACGACGAGCTGGCGGCGTTGCAGCGCACCGGCTGCCGCATTCGCGCCAATTACCTGCCGGCCAAGCTGGCCTGGATCGCGCGGACGCAGCCGGACGTCTTTCGCGCCACACGCTGGTTTGCTTCGCTCAGCGACTACGCGCGCCTGCGCCTGTTTGGCCACATGCAAGCCGGCGTGTCGGTCGCTTCATGGACTGGGCTATTGAACCGCCGCACGGGGGATTGGGACGAGGCCTGGCTTGATGCGCTCGGCGTCGCACGCGCGCAACTCCCGCCGATCGCGCGCGACGCCGAACGTCTGGAGGGATTGCGGCCTGAGTGGGCAGCGCGCTGGCCGAAGTTTGCCGCGGCGCGCTGTCATCCGCCGCTCGGCGATGGGGCGGCGGCTAATCTCGGCAGCGGGTGTGTGGATGCGTCGCGGATCGCCGTGACGATCGGCTCGACGGCGGCGATGCGCGTGGTGCAGCGCTGCGAGGCGAACGAGTTGTATCACCTGCCGCCGGCGTTGTGGGCCTATCGCGTGGATCACGCGCATGAGCTGATCGGCGGCGCGACGACGGAAGGCGGCAACGTCTTCGCCTGGGCGCAGCGCGCGCTTCGGCTGCCAGACGAAAGCGAACTTGAAGCCCGCCTGGCCGCTCTGTCCCCCGACGCTCACGGGTTGACGGTGCTGCCCACGTTCGCCGGCGAGCGAAGCCCTGGCTACGCCGAAGACATCCGCGCCACTTTGCACGGCCTCTCGCTGGATAGCGATCCGGTCGAAATCGCGCGGGCGCTGATGGAAGGCGTCGCCTATCGCCTGGCGCACATCGGCGATGCGCTGCGCGCGTCGGGCGCGGTAAGCGCGGATGCAGCGCTGGTCGGCAGCGGCGGCGCGTTGCAAGCCTCGCCAACCTGGCGCCAAATCATCGCCGACGTCACCGGCCTGCCGCTGCACGTGGCTTCCGAACCGGAGGCGACAAGTCGGGGCGTCGCCGTGTGGGTGAGCTGTCAGGTTGCCGGTTTGGACATGCGTCACCACGACACCGATCCGGTTGGCAACCTGGTCACTCATCAGCCGATCAACGCACACTATGCGATTTATCGCGCCGCAATGGCGCGGCAAGAGGAGCTCTATGCAAAGTTGGTTCGATCTGACCGGTAAGACCGCCCTGGTGACGGGCGGCGGCGGCATGCTGGGCAGCGCCATGGCGCAAGCCCTCGCCGATCATGGCGCGCGTGTGGTGTTGCTCGGCCGCACGCGCGAGAAGCTGGAGCGCGCCGCGCAACGCATCCAAGCGCACGGCGGCCAAGCAAGCTGGGTTCAGGGCGACGTGACCGACCCACAGTCGTTTGGTCAGGCGCTCGAAAGCGCCGGCGACGTGCACATCCTCGTCAACGCGGCGGGCACGATTCTGCCCGAAGCCATGACCGGGCCTGGCCGTTCGCTGTTCGAGTTGTCGTTGGAAGCGATGCGCGAGGTGATGGACGTGAACTGGATGGGCACGGTCATCCCCTCCCTGCTTGCGGCGCGTCAGTTCGTCGCCCGCGGCGGCGGCGTCATCATCAACGTCGCCTCCATGTCGTCGTTCCGTCCGGTGACGCGCAACGTGGCGTATTCGGCCTCCAAAGCGGCACTGCTGAACTTCACCCAATGGCTGGCGGTGCACATGGCGCAGCACTACTCGCCCGGCATCCGCGTGAATGCCATCGCGCCGGGGTTCTTCCTTACCGAAATCAACCGCTCGCTGCTGGTCGAGCCGGAGAGCGGTCAGCTCACCGCGCGCGGCCAGGCCATCATCGCCCACACGCCGATGGGCCGCTTTGGCGAGCCGGAAGAACTTGGCGGCGCGACGGTCTTCCTGGCGTCAGAGGCTGCGCGCTTCGTCACCGGCATCGTCATTCCGGTGGACGGCGGCCACTTGGCGTTTAGTGGGGTATGAGCCGGGCGCGGCATGCGCCTAAATTGGACTCGCCAAAGGGTATAATTGCATAAGCAAGTTGAGGGCCGGCAAACTGCGCGAAGTGAGTTTGCCGCCGGTGCGCCGCTGCGACCCCGAACCGGAGATGGCAAGGAGCTGACTACGCGAACGTGAGCGAAATCAACACCAGCGCGGACAACGACGGCGTCCTCCCCCCATCTGAAGCAGACGCCGGGATCATCGAGCCGGCCGCGTCCTTCGGTCGGATTCGTGAGACCGATATCGATCGCGAGATGCGCAGCGCGTACCTCGATTACGCGATGAGCGTGATCGTGTCGCGCGCGCTGCCCGATGCGCGCGACGGCCTGAAGCCGGTGCAACGACGCATTCTTTATGTAATGTACGACACCGGCGCGCGCGCGACAGCACCTTATCGCAAGAGCGCGCGCGTGGTCGGCGATGTGCTCGGCAAATATCATCCCCACGGCGACAGCAGCGTGTACGAAGCGCTGGCCCGCATGGCGCAGGACTTCTCCATCCGTTACACGCTGATAGATGGACAGGGCAACTTCGGCAGCGTGGACGGCGATCCGCCGGCGGCCATGCGCTACACCGAGGCGCGCCTCTCGCGCGTTGCCGAAGAGTTGCTGGCCGACCTGGACAAGGACACAGTAGACTGGATGGACAACTTCGACGGCACGCTGCAGGAGCCTAGCGTGCTGCCGTCGGCGTTGCCCAATCTGCTGCTGAACGGCGCGACCGGCATCGCCGTCGGCATGGCCACCAACATCCCGCCGCATAACCTGTCCGAGTTATGCCATGCCATCGGCTATTTGGTAGACAACTGGGATCGCCTGGACGACGTGTCGGTGGAAGACCTGATGCGAATCGTGCCCGGGCCGGACTTTCCCACCGGCGGACTGATCATCGGGCGTGAGGGCATCGCCGCCGCCTATGCCACCGGCCACGGCCGGCTGGTGATGCGCGGTGTCGCTGCCATTGAGGAAATGCGCGGCGGCCGTCACCAAATCCTCATCACCGAACTGCCCTACCAGGTGAACAAGTCTGCGCTCATCGAGCGCATCGCCGACTTGGTGCGCGATGGGCGCATCGAGGAGATCAGCGACATCCGCGATGAGAGCGACCGGCGGGGCATGCGCATCGTCATCGAGCTGCGGCGCGGGGCGCAACCGACGCGCGTGCTGAACCGACTCTACAAATACACCGCGCTGCAGAGCACCTTCGGCGTGCAGACATTGGCGCTGGTGACCGACGAAAACGGCCGATTGCAGCCGCGTCTGCTCAGCTTGAAGCGCGCGCTGGTCATCTTCATCGAGCACCGCCGCGAGGTCATCCGCCGGCGCAGCGAGTTCGACCTGGCCAAGACCAAAGCGCGCGCCCACATCCTGGAAGGTCTGCGCATCGCCCTGAACTTCCTCGACGAAGTCATTCGCATCATCCGCAATGCGCCGGACGCCGAGACCGCCAAAACGCAGTTGACCGCGCAGCTCACGCTCACCGAGGCGCAGGCGCAGGCGATCCTGGACATGCAACTGCGCCGGTTGGCCGCGCTGGAGCGCCAGAAAATCGAAGATGAGTATCAGGAATGCCTGCGCACCATCGCCTACCTTGAGGATTTGCTGGCCAACCCGGTCAAGATCCTCGCGCTCGTCAAAGAGGATTCGCTCAAGCTGGCCGAGAAATACGGCGATGCGCGCCGCACGCGCATCGCGCTCGACGCCCGCGAGGACTTCGATGACGAAGAGTTGATCCCCGACAAGAGCGTGCTTGTCTCGCTCACCGAGAAAGGCTATATCAAACGGACGCCGGTCGAGGCCTACCGCGCCCAAAACCGCGGCGGTCGCGGCGTGAGCGGGATGGCCACCAAGGAGGAAGACGAGGTGATCTTCCTCTTCAACGCCCGCACGCACGACACGGTGCTGTTCTTCACCGACCGCGGCAAGGTCTATGCGCTCAAGGCGCACCAGATTCCCGAAGCCGACCGCGCTGCGAAGGGCGCTTATTTGGCTAACCTGATTGCGCTGAGCGAACGCGAGAGAGTCACCGCCGCGTTGCCCATCTCGAAGCAAAGCATGGCGTTGGTGAAGTCCGGCCAAGGCGACGAAGATGGCGACATCGAAGCCGGCGGCAACGGGGAAGGCGCGCCGTTGATGGATGTCGGCGAGGAGAACGGCAACCCCGGCATCGGCGCGGATGATGAATCGGCGGCGGTTGCGCGTTCTTCCAACGGCCAGGCGTCGCCGACGATCGCCATGTGCACGCGCATGGGCAAGATCAAGCGCGTGGATCTCAGCGCGTTCGCCAGCATCCGCAGCAGCGGCCTGATTTGCATGTCGCTGACCGAGGGCGATGAGTTGAGCTACGTGCGCCTGACGTCCGGCGACGGCGAGTTGATGCTGGTCACAGCGCAGGGACAGGCGCTTCGTTTCAGCGAGCGGCTGGTGCGCCGGATGGGACGCGCCGCCGGCGGCGTGCGCGCGATGCGCTTCAAGAAGCCAGGCGACTTCATCGCCGGCATGGAGGTCGTCGAGCCAGGCGGTTACCTGCTCACCGTCACCGCGCGCGGCTACGGCAAATGCACCCCCCTGGATGAATACAACGCCAAAGGCCGCGGCGGCAGCGGCATGCGCACGATGAGCAGCGCGCTAGATGTGACCGGCGAGTTGGTGGCGGCGCGCGTGGTGCAGCCCGAAGACCAAATCACCATCATCAGCGCCAACGGCGTGGTGTTGCGACAGCGCGTTAGCGATATTCCCAAGACGGGCCGCGCTACGCGCGGCTCACGGCTGATCAACCTGCGCGAGGGCGACGCCGTGGCCAGCGTCGCGCGACTGGCGCACGTGGATTAAGCCGCCTGTCCGGTCAACGGGCTGGCGCGCTGAACTTGTGCGCGGATTCAGAAGATAATAGCACCCTCAACGAGCGCATGACTCAACAACGCGCGGCCTCGCACCTGTTGGCCTTTTTGCCGCAACTCGATCCGCAGGCGTTGGCCGAGACGTTGGTGGCCTTCGCCAACAGCGATGGCGGCACCATCGTGCTCGGCTATGATGAACGCGGCCGTCCGTCCGGAGCGGCGACGCCGGAGGACATTGAAGCCGTGCTGCGCCAAGCGGCTGCCTTGACTTCACCGCCCGTGCGCGCCACATTGGAAGACGCCGGCGGCGAAGGCAGCCCTCAGTTGATCGTGCGCGTGCCGCGCAGCGTGGATTTGCATTCGCTGAAGGATGGCCGGGTCTTTGTGCGCGTCGCCGGCGAAAACCGCGCGCTCGCCGGTGATGAAATTCGCCAACTCACCCAGAGCAAGTCGGCAGGCGACTACGAAGCCGAGGTCGTCCCCGGCGCAACGCTGGCCGATTTCGAGGATGATGTGGTGGCCGAATACATCGCCAAGCGCGAGCTGCGCACTCGGCGCAAAATTGAGCTGCCCGGACGCGATGCGTTGAGCGCCGCGCCACTGCTGAAGGACATCGGCGCGCTGGACTCGCGCGGCCAGCCCACCGTGGCCGGCATGTTGTTATTCGGCAAAAACCCGCAGGCCTTCTTGCCCCAGAGCGGCGTGGTGTTCGTCAAGTTCCCCGGCGTAGAGCCGCGCGGCGAGGGTGGGCGCGTGGGCTACGGCCGGCGCGAGGAGATCAACGGCCCGCTCGCGCGGGTGATCGAGCGCACCTGGCAGGTGATCCTGGAGGAGATGCGCGTCGGCGCTATCGTCAAAGGTCTGGAACGCGAAGAGGTGCTGGAATACCCGGAGTTCGCCGTGCGCGAGGCGCTGGTGAACGCGGTATGCCATCGCGACTACCGCCTGCGCGGCCGGCGCATCGAGGTGCGCAAATTCGCCGATCGCTTGGAGATCATCTCGCCCGGCGGACTGGCCGGCTACATCACGCTCGACAACATCATCGAGGAGCATTTCTCGCGCAACCCGCGCTTGGTACAGGGCCTGTTCCAGTGGGGCTACATCGAGGAGCTGGGCTTGGGCATCGATCGGATGATCGAAGACATGGTGGCCGCTGGCCACCCCGCGCCCAAGTTCAACGCCACGGCCTACAGCTTTACCGTGACCCTGTCCAATGTGCGCGAGCGACGCGCGACGCAAAACATCACCCTGCTGCCCTCCGCTGCGGCGGACAGCGCCGCGCTGCCGCCCGGGCTGACCGTGAACGAACGCCAGGCGCGCGCTTTGCAGTATGTGCGCGAGCATGGCCGCATCACCAACCGCGACTTTCAAGTGCTCTGCCCCAACGTCACGCCTGAAACGCTGCGCATGGACTTGGCCGACCTGGTGGACAAAGGCGTGTTGATGCGGGTGGGTGAGAAGAAAGGCACCTACTACATCCTGAAGTGATGCAGCGTCGGAAAGCTCCGACGCTGCGTCGCATTGATGCGCGGAGACGTGGACTGTGCGTCTATTTGCGCGCATTGCGCGGGCGACTCGTATTTCGTCGTGTTGGACGCCGACTCGAGCGCGCGGAGCGCGGGCGCGTCAGTTGCTCAGTATGTAGGCGCGCTCGGCGGCGAAGTCCCAGCCGACTGATTCGCCCTCGGCGAAGATGTGTCCCCAGACGGCTTCGGGGTCGGTCACGCTGAGCACGTCGCCGTCGCTCTCGACTTCGTATTCGACGGTGTGCCCCAGGTAGGTGGTAGCGCGCACCCTCCCGACAAACCGCGCGCGCTCTCCCTCGCAGGGGTGTAATCGGATGATCTCCGGCCGCAGCATCAGCGTGGCCGGGCCCGGCGCAACGCTGGGGTGGGCCGGCGCGCGCAGCGTATGTCCGCGAAATTGAACGGCGGCGCATCCGTCCTCGACGTGCGTCACGCTGACCGGCAGGAAGTTGGCCCGGCCGATGAAGTCGGCCACGAAGCGCGTCGCCGGACGGACATAGAGTTCCTCGGGCGTGCTCACCTGCTCCACGCGCCCGGCGTTCATCACCACCACGCGGTCGGACAGGCTCATCGCCTCGGCTTGGTCGTGGGTGACATATACGCTGGTGATGCCGAGGCGCTTCTGGAGCTGGCGAATTTCGGCGCGCAGCGACACGCGCAGCTTGGCATCGAGGTTGGAGAGCGGCTCGTCGAAGAGCAGCACCTTCGGCTGTATGGCCATGGCGCGCGCCAGCGCCACCCGCTGCTGTTGCCCGCCGGAGAGCGCCGCCGGCCGGCGCTGCTCCAGGCCGGTCAGGTTGACCAGCGCCAACATCTCGCGCACCGTGCGCTCGACCTCGGCCGGCGGCTTGCGGCGCAAGCGCAGGCCGTAGGCGACGTTCTCGAACACCGTCAGGTGTGGAAAGAGCGCATACGACTGGAAAACCATCGCCATCTCGCGCTTGTTGGGCGGCGTCTGCGCGATGTCTTTGCCGTCGAGCAAAATGCGCCCCGAGGTGGGGAATTCAAAGCCGGCGATCAGCCGCAGGGTCGTAGTCTTGCCGCAGCCCGATGGGCCGAGCAGGGTGACGAACTCGCCCTGACCAATCGTGAGTGAGACGTTATCGGCGGCGGTGACCAGGCGCCCTTCTGGCGTCTCGAAGACTTTAGTGACCGCTTCTAGGGCTAGTGCGTGTGCTTGTGTCATGGCAGCGTGGCGCGTGTGGGTTGGGCCGGGATGACTTCGCGCGCAGCGCCGCTGCGGCTGCCGATCAGCGCGAACAGGATGCCGATTGCGATCAGCACGATCGCAATCAGCACGACGACGTAGGCGAATGCGTTGCCGAACCGGCCGGCTTCGGTCTCGTTCAGGATTTGCTGAGTCATGATGCGCGTCTGCGGCGTGGTGAGGAAGAGGATGGCGCTCACCGTCGTCATTGAGCGAGCGAAGGCATAGATCATCGCCGTGAGCAGCGCCGGTCGGATGAGCGGCAGCGTGATGCGGCGAAAGGTGGTCGCCTGGTCGGCGCCGACGGAGACGGAAGCCTCCTCGATGGCCGGGTCAATTTGCTGCAAGGCTGCGACGCCCGAACGCAGCCCGGCCGGCGTGGAGCGAATCACATACACCATCACGATGGCCAGCGCCCCGCCGAGTACTGCCGCCCCGCCGGTGAGCTTGGGGATGAGCGGGATGCCGAAGAGGGTGGTCGGGCTGTTGAACGCGAGCAAATAGCCGATGCCGAAGATGGTGCCTGGCACGGCGATGCCCAACATGGCGCCGAGGTCAAGCGCGTTGCGGCCGGCGAACTTGCCGCGCACCACCAGAAACGCAATGACCATGCTCAACAGGCCGGCGATCAATGTGGCGAGCACCGACATGCTCGTGGTGTCGAACATCGCCTCGGCGCCATAGCCCAGCAGCACATACTCGAAGTTGCGCAACGTGAACGCGTTGTTTGCGCCCAGCGAGATGGTGAACGCGCCGGCGAGGATCGCGAGGTAGATCAGCGCGATGAGCAGGGCAATCGCCAGCGCCGCGCCGACGAGCGGGATCACCACGCGCCGATCGCGCACCAGTTGCGCGCGGCCGCTGGGCTTGCCGGTGATGGTGACTACCGACGCGCTGGCCACCAATCGCAATTGCAGGAAATAGAGCAGCACCGATGGCACGAGCAGGATGATCGAAAGCACCGCGCCGGTGGTGATGTCGTATTCGCCCACGATAGCCAAATACAGCCGCGTCGCCAGCACCGTGTAGTTGCCGCCCAGCACCAGCGGGTTGCCCAGATCGGCCAACGCTTCGACGAACAGCAGCAGGAACGAGCTGGCAATGCCCGGCGTAAGCAGCGGCAGGGTCACCGTGCGAAATATGTGCCACTTGCTCGCGCCGATGTTGGCGGCGGCTTCGTCCAGCGCCGGATCGAGTCCCTCCATCAGCGCAGCCAGGTTCAAGTAGGCCACCGTGAAGAACGACAGCACCATCGCCATGGTCAGGCCGGGCAGGCCATAGATGTCGGTGCGCAGACCGAGCAAGCCGTAGGTGATGAAGCCGCTGCGGCCGAAGAGCACGATGATGGCGATGGCGACGGCGAACGGCGGGCTGACCACCGGCACCAGCGCGGTGAGGTGGATGAGTTGTTTGATCCAGTTGGGCGCGGCGACTTTCACCCGCACGTAGGCGAACAGAAAGCCGACGGCTGTGCCGATGGCAGCGGTGGTCAGCCCCATGACTAACGTGTTGAGGATGATGCGGTGGTAGACCGGCCGGCGCAGCACATCGGACAACACCCCAACGCCTTCGGGCGACACGGCTTCGGCCAGCGTCGCCCCTAGCGGGTAGAGGATGGCGATGAGCACAAAGAGCGTCGCGATGACCAGCGCCAACAGAAAGGCCGGGTCGCGCGCCAGGGCACGATATTCGCGCAGCGCGCGCCGTAAAGCCGAAGGTCGAGGCGCGGCAAGCGGCGGGGCGATGGCGTGGTTGGATCGCATAGCGTTCAAAAACGCGCCATAGCCGCCCTAGGCCATGGCGCGTTGGCTGCGCAGAGATAAGGCGTGCCTAATTTTACTGCGGCGCGACCGTGATCTCGTCCTCGAAGCGCTTGGTAATGCTCTTGCGATTCTTGCCGGCTTCGTCGAAATTGTAGTCCACCAGCTTCACTTCCGCGAGCTTCACCGATCGCTCGGAGACCTTAGCGTTGGGATTGGTGGGCAACTGATATGACTTGACCTTGGGGCCGATCTCCTGCGCTTCGGCAGTGAGCACCCAGTCAATCCACATCTTGGCAGCCTCGGGCTCCGGCGCGCCTTTGATCAGCGCCACGCCGCCGATTTCGTAGCCGGTGCCCTCCTGGGGGAACGACACTTCGAGCATGCTCATGCCCTCGTCGGCGAACTTGACGCAGTCGTGCGAGAAGATCACGCTGACGGCCACTTCGCCGCGGCCGGCCATCTGGCCAGGCGCCGAGCCGCTCTTGGTGTATTGCAGGATGTTCTGGTGTAGCTGCTTCAGATAGTCAAAGGCTGCGTCAATGCTGCCCAGCCGCGACACCTGGGTCCATACCGCTGTGTAAGCGGTGCCGCTGCTGGCCGGGTGCGCCATGGCGACCTGCCCCTTCAACTTGGGGTCGAGCAACGCTTCCCATGAGGTGGGCTTCTCAACGCCCAGCTTGTTGAGCACGTCTTTGTTGGAGCAAAAGCCAAGCGCGCCGACGTATACGCCGGTCCACACGCCGTTAGGGTCTTTCTGCGCAGCCGGGATCTCGGCAGCGTTGGGCGAGATGTATGGCTCGAGCAGGCCCTCTGCGCTGGCGGCGACGTAGCCGTCGGCGGGTCCGCCCCACCACACGCTGAACTCGGGGTTGTCCTTGGTGGCGCGCAGTTTGGCCAGCGCTTCGCCCGAAGACAGGCGCACGTAGCTGGTTTGGATGCCGGTCTTCTCTTGGAAGGCCTTGGTCATGGCCTGGCACCAGTCCTCTTGCGGCGTGCAGAGCACGGTGAGCTTGCTGGGCTTGGCCGGGGCGGGCGCCTCGGTCGCGGCCGGAGTGGCCGGCTGTTGAGGTTGGGCGGGCGCTTGCGCCGGTGGCGGCGCAGCGCAGGCAGCGACGGCAAACGTCGCGATCATAAACAGGGCCGGTAAACGATTTCGCATTTCATTGCCTCCTTCAATTCAGTTCGTTCATGCAGACTATAGAGTACAGCAGTAAGTATTGCCCCTGTCATTTTAAGGCCGAGTGAAGAGAGTGTGAAGAATGGTTCGGGATACGGGTTTCTGAGCAGACGCGAATGCGACTGGTGTGTCACATTTGACACGCCGGGCACGCCCGATACACTCCGTGCAGAGCGCGCGGGGGACTCGCCTCCGCCGTTGGACTGATGAGCTATGACCCGCTACCGAGAGTTCCGTAACAAGACGCGCGCGATCAACCCGCGCTTCAGCTACTTGCCCGATGCCGACCGCTACGTGCTCGCGCTCGGCGAGCCACGCCACCGCTTCAATGTGATCGGCTGTGGCATAAATGGTCAGGAACACATCCGGGTGACGATGTTAGAAGGCCGCGCCGTCATCCATGGCATCTATGATCCCAACCCGCGCAGCATCGAGGGCGCGCGGCGTGAATATGCGCAGTTTGCGCCGCCGGAGCGGTTGGTGGTCTACGACTCGTTACAAGCCGCGTGCCATGACCCGGCCGCGGATGGCTTGATCATCGCCACGCCAAACCACACGCATATTGCCGTCTTGCGCGAGGCGGTCAAATCCGGCAAACACATCCTGCTGGAGAAGCCGATGGCGACGACGCTGCAAGATGCGCATGAGATCATGCGCATTGCCGAGGGCTACGGCGCCGTGCTTCAGGTTGGGCTGCAGTACCGTTATAAGCCGATCTACGTCGAGGCGATCCACGAGGCGCTGGTGCGCCGCAGCATCGGCGAAATCAAGACGATCACGATCCTGGAACACCGCGAGCCATTTCTGGACAAGGTCAACCAGTGGAACAAGTTCTCCAAGTATTCCGGCGGCACGCTGGTGGAGAAATGCTGCCACTACTTTGACTTGTTCAATCTGTTTGCGCAGTCCAGGCCGGTGAGCGTATACGCTACCGGCAGCCAGGCGGTGAACTTTCTCGACTTCGAGTATGCCGGCGAGAAGTCGGACATCTTGGACAACGCCTTCGTGATCGTGACCTACGCGAACGGTGTGCGGGCAAATTTCAATCTGTGTATGTTTGCGCCGATGGTGTATGAGGAGGTCGTGCTATGTGGCTCGGCGGGCCGGCTGAAAGCCTACGAGAACGAGGACTTTCTACCCCCGCACCGGCCACACGCCGGCATCGAAGTGATGCGAGGCGAGGGTGGGCCATCCCGCGTCACCACGCCCAGCTATCCGGCGCTGATCGAGCTGACCGGCCACAATGGCGGCACCTACTTCGAGCACGTCAACTTCATAGACCGCATCGAAGGTCGGCAGACCAACGCGGCGACGGCGGAGGAGGGTTTTTGGTCGGTTGTGGTCGGCGTGGCCGCCGAAACGTCGGTGCGCAGCGGCCAGGTAGTGGACATCGGCGCTTTGCTGGCGCAGAACGGCATCCGGCTGGACGACGCGTGACGGTTGGAGAAGCCTCTAGCCGAATCGTCCGGAGACGTAGTCCTCGGTGCGCTTGTCCTTCGGCTTGGTGAAGATGGTCTCCGTCGTGTCGAATTCGATCACCTCGCCGGAGCGGTCAGGGCGCATCATCATCATCGCGGTGTAATCGCTCACGCGCGCGGCTTGTTGCATGTTGTGGGTGACGATGATGATCGTGTACTGCTTCACCAGCTCGGCCATCAGCTCCTCAATCTTCAGCGTTGCGATCGGGTCAAGCGCCGAGCAAGGCTCGTCCATCAAGATCACCTCGGGTTCTACGGCGATGGCGCGCGCGATGCACAAGCGCTGCTGTTGGCCGCCGGAGAGCGATGTCCCAAGCTGCTTGAGCTTATCCTTGACCTCATCCCACAGCGCAGCCCGGCGCAGCGAGCGTTCGACAATCTCATCCATCTCTGCCTTCGACCCCTTCCAGCCGTTGATGTATAAGCCGAACGAGATGTTCTCATAGATGCTCTTGGGGAAGGGGTTGGGCTTTTGGAAGACCATCCCAATGCGCCGGCGCACTTCGACCGGGTCTATATTGGGCGCATACAGATTGTGACCGTGATAGAGCACCGCGCCCTCCACGCGCGCCGTGGGGACGAGTTCGTTCATGCGATTCAAGGCGCGCAGCAGCGTGCTCTTGCCGCAACCCGATGGGCCGATCAGCGCGGTGATCTTGTTTTTCTGAAAGGCCAGGTTGACATCGTGGATGGCCTTGAAATTGCCGTAAAACACGGCGAGTTGTTGCGTCTCGAGCACGATATTCGCGCGATCGGCGGCGCTCGTCTCCTGTGAGATCGGCTCCGCCTCTCGTTCTTTCTTCGTGACGTTGATGAGTACCGGCATAGTGTCTGATCCGCTTAAGCTAAGGGTGAATTTGTGATTGAGCGAAACGCCGTTTTAGAACTGTTTGCGCAGCCGTTGGCGCAGGACAATGGCAAGGATGTTGACGAGCAACAAGATGGCGAGCAGCACAATGATGGCCGCAGCAGCTACGTCGTGAAACTCCCTCTGCGGCTTGGACGACCAGTTGAAGATGATGATGGGCAACACGGTGAATCGGTCGAGCAAGTCCTTGGGCAGGAAGGGGATGAACGTGAGCGCGCCTAGCGTAACGAGCGGCGCTGTCTCGCCGATGGCGCGCGAGGCGGCCAGGATGTTGCCTGTGAGGATGCTCGGCAGCGCAACCGGCAGAACCTGATGCCAGACCGTCTGCCATTTGGTGGCGCCAATTCCGTAGGCTGCCTGCCGGATGCCGTTGGGCACGCTGCGGATGGCCTCGCGCGAGACGACGATGATAATCGGCAACACCAGCAACGCCAAAGTGAGGCCGCCGGCGAGGATGCTGCGGTTCAAACTAAAGAAGCGCACGAACACCGCCAGGCCGAGCAATCCATAAATGATGGAAGGCACTGCGGCCAGGTTGGCGATGTTGATCTCGACCAGGCGGGTGAACCAGTTATCTCGCGCGTATTCCTCGAGGTAAATCGCCGACATGATGCCGATGGGGAGGCTGACGATCACCGTGATCACGATCGTCAACGCAGTGCCTACTATCGCCGCCAGAATCCCAGCGCGTTCAGGAAACCGCGAGTCGAAGCTGGTTAGGAATTGCCAGTCCAGCCATGATAAGCCGCGCGAAAACACATCCAGCAGGAGCGTAAGCACCATCCCCACGCCAAAAGCCAGCGCGAGGATGCTGAACGCGACGAAGAGCGTGCCCTTCAGGCGGCGTGAGCCTTGAATGGCGCCGAAAGATATGTCCTCGGCGGGGGCAAAACTGCGACGCATTTCGCTCGTGGCCATAGCAGTTCAGTCAGTTATCGGTTAATCGTAACGCTCACGGAACCGGCGCACGATGAGCGTACTGGCGAAGTTGATGACAAACGTGATGACAAAGAGTGTAGTGCCGACGGCGAAGATCGTCTTATAACCGATTGAGCCGTAGGGCGTATCGCCCAAGCTGACCTGCACAATGTAGGCGGTCATGGTGGACACGGGCACAAGCGGGTCTAGCGTGAAGGTGGGGTTTTGTCCGGCGGCCAGCGCAACGATCATCGTCTCGCCCACCGCGCGCGAGAGGGCAAGTAGCAGCGCCGCCGCGACGCCGGAAAGCGCCGCCGGGAACACTACGCGAAGCGCGACTTCATGGCGCATGGCCCCCAGGCCGTAGGCTCCCTCGCGCAGCCCGCGCGGCACAGCGTTGAACGCATCCTCCGTCAGCGAGGCCACGATGGGGATGATCATCACGCCCATGACCAGACCGGCGCTCAGCGAGTTGAATGGTTTAATCTCCGGGATGAATCCTCGCAGGAAGGGTGTGACTGCCGTAAGCGCAAAGTATCCATATACCACCGTGGGGATGCCAGCCAACACCTCCAGCAACGGCTTGATCAAGTTCCGCGTGCGCAGCGACGCGAACTCGCTGAGATAGACGGCGATAGCCAACCCAAGGGGCACAGCAACCAGCATGGCAATCGCTGAGGTCATGAAGGTCGCCGTGATCAACGGCCAGATGCCGAACTTGGGGTTGGAAAACAGTGGCGTCCACAGCGTGCCGGTCAGGTATTCAATTACCGATACTTCCTGGAAGAAAGCGATGGTGTCGCCGGCGAGCGATAGGACAATCGCAAATGTGGTAACGACAGAGAGTGCTGCCGCAGCTATGAGCAAGACGCTGATGAACCGCTCGCCAAGCGCGTTCGTGCGCCTTCGTTGCAGCTCCAACCCAGCGTTGCTTGATTCAGAAAGCGCTGCCATGCTCATGTTCTACTCAGGAACGGCCCAAGGCCAATCTGCGCGCGTTGATGTTGCCGACAGGTTATACATTCTAAGAGTATCTCGAGAAGACTGGCCTTGCAAGATGGGTAGGGTAGGCGAGGATAACATCTTCGCCTACCCTTGCTCTTTTAGACAGGCCGTTGAGCGGCGATCTGCATTTCGCCTACTTCCCTAAATAGCGGTCCAATGTTGCGCCTACTTCTTCGCCGTTGGGGAAGAGTGTGCCTAGCACGCGGTCGTTGAAGCGCTTCGCGCCGGCTTCATAGATCGCGCGCTCCAGTTCAACGTAACCCACCTCGCGGCTTTGAATCAGCGGGGTGAAGCTGGGGCTGAGGTAGAAGTTGATGAACTCCTTCATGCCCGGCTTATCCACAGAGGCGGCCTTCACGTAGATGAAGATCGGGCGCGAAAGCGGCTGATAGGTGCCGTTCTTGATGGTCTCGAAGTTTGGCTCGACGCACTTGCCGGCGAAGGGTGTAGGCTCGCCCGTCTTGGGGTTGAGGTCGTAGTCAATCGCGACGGCGCGGATCTTGTCGGTGTTCTCCACCACGTAGGCATAGCCGAAGTAGCCGAGGGCATATTGGTCGCCTGCCACGCCTTGCACCAGCACGTTGTCGTCTTCGCTGGCCTGGTAGTCGCCGCGGCTCGACTTGCTCTTGCCGACGATCGCCTCGGTGAAGTAGTCGAACGTGCCTGAGTCGGACCCTGCGCCGAATAGGACGATGTTCTCATTCGGCCAGCTTGGGTCTAGGTCGCTCCACTTAAACGTTTTGCCCTGCGAATCGGGCTGCCAGATCTCCTTGAGCTTGCTGGCCTTGATGCAGGTTGCAAAGGTGTTGTCCTTGCTCACCACTACGGCGAGGCCGTCGAACGCGACCGGCAGCTCGATAAACTCGATGTTGTTCTTGCCGCAGGCTTCGCGCTCGGCGGGCAGGATGGGGCGGGAGGCGTTGGAGATGTCGGTCTCGTTGTTGCAGAACTTCTTGAAGCCGCCGCCTGTGCCGGAGATGCCGACGGCAATGCGCATGTTCGGCGCATACTTGTTGAACTCTTCGACGGCGGCCGCAGTTACCGGGTAAACCGTGCTGGAGCCATCAATCGAGATTTCGCCGGAGAGCTTGGCGAGTTCCTCTTTGTTCTCAGGCTCAGGCAGTATGCTTTCAGAAGGGCCTTTTGTCTCGGCTGCCGGCGCGGCGGGCGGCTGTGCAGCCGTAGTCGGTTGCGCAGGGGCAGCCGCAGTGGGCGCTGGAGCAGCCGGCGCTGCTGCAGTGCATGCGGCAAGCACCATAGATGCGGCGACGAGGCTTGCAATGATCTTTGAATGTCTGAAGTTTGTCGTGTGGCTCATGTTTCGGTCTCCTTATGCGTCACTTGTCTGGCTTGTTTGTCTTCACAGTTGTTCGATAGCAATTTAACTTTGGCCGGTTAAGCGCGCTTTAAGATTGTGTGTAGTAGAAGTAAGTCGTCTGCCTAGGCGCGCTTTTGACAAGGGCAAACCTTACGCACGGCAGCTACACTGCCATATCAGGTTTAAGAAGAGAAAAAGCTTAGATTAAGATTTTGATAAACGACGTTGAGCAGAACTGCGAGAAGACGAGTCGCGTAAGGCGCTGAGTACAAATCAACGCGGTGGAAGGGGGTTCCACCGCGTTGACCGTCCAAGAAGAGGAAGAGAAAAGGAAGAAGCGCCTAGCCCTATACTGCCATGCCGAATTTAAGCAGTTGTCAACGCATCCTCAAGCGTGTGTTAAGCGACTCCGGCCAGGCAAGCCCCGCGGCGGCTTCACGCCCTCATGAATATCGGTTACAATGCACTGCGCGTCGCCTACGCCGGCGATGCCCCAACACTGCTATCTTTTAGGATGGAGGTGGTGTCACAATGAGTAGTACGCAACAAAGCGCCGTGGCATCACCTCTAGCAACCCGCTAGGAAGCCACGGCGCGCGGGCGGCCCCCGAAAGGGGGCCGACCTGTTTTTCAGCGCTTCCTCAAGAGCGTCTGTCGCGCCGCTGCAGCTGCTCCCCGCATCACTTCGACGTTTCGGAAGCGCGGGCGCTTGGGCATCTCATACTCGTCCGGCAGCATGTCCATCAGGCGATCCAGGTCTTCGGCGGTGAACCGCCGCGCGTTATAAGCCAGGCTTTCCGCAAGCTGCGCCATCGGCAGCGCCCAGCTCATCGCGCGCCGCAGCGCGTCGGCTTTGCTGTGATAGGCGCGCTTGTCCCACGCGTTGGCGCTCTTCTCGGTGTCCTCGTGGATGCGCCGCAGGTTGATCGCGATCACGGCGCACATGTCCTTACACAAGTCGCTGTCGTCCAGGTGCTCGAACAGATGCTCGCGCACGATCTCCACGACCATGTTCAGGTCTTGGCTTCGCTCTTTGACCGTCATGGGTCGGATTTTAGAACAAGAGTTCTACGTTGGCAGGTACGCGATCAGCAGCGTGCCCAGGCCCAGCGCAAAGGCGAATCCGCAGCAGTCGGTGAAGGTGGTCACGATGACCGACGAAGCCAGCGCCGGGTCTATGCGCAGCAGCTTGAGCAGGAACGGCACGCCCGCACCGGCCAGGCCGGCCACGACCAGGTTGCCCACCATCGCCAGGGCGACGATCCAACCCAACACGGCGCTCTGCTGCCAGAACGCAACGCCAACGCCGACGACGATTGCGATCGCGATGCCCTGCAACAGCCCTAGCAGCGCCTCTTTCGCGATCACGGGCAAGGCATGCTTCAACTCGACTTCGCTCAGCGCCAGGCCGCGCACCAGGATGGTGATGCGCTGCGTTGCGGCGTTGCCGCCCATGCCGGCGACGATGCCTTGCATGGCCGCCAGAATGCCCACGCGCTCGATGGTGCCCTCGAATAAGCTGACGACGGCGGCCGCTAGAAAGGCGGTCAGCAGATTAATGTACAGCCACGGCAGGCGACGCTTGAGCGAAAAGCTCAGCGGACTGAACACGCGCTCCTCGTCCGGCACGCCGCCTAGGCGGTATACGTCCTCAGTCGCTTCTGCTTCGATCACATCTACTACGTCGTCTACGGTGATGATGCCGAGCAGGCGGTTGTTCGCGTCCACCACCGGCAGCGCCAGGAAGTCGTACTTCTTCATCAAGTTGGCGACTTCCTCCTGGTCGGCGCCGACGGGCACGGAGATCACGTCGGGGTTCATGATGCTGCTGATCAGGCGGTTGGGCGAAGCGACGAGCAACTGCCGGAGCGACACCACGCCCACCAGCCGGCGCTCGCGATCCACGACGAACAAATAGTAGGGCATTTCGTCGTCGGGGTTCCACTCGCGCAGCGCATCAATCGCCTCCTGGGCAGTCATGCCGGGGCGCAATGTGAGAAAGCTGGTGGTCATCAGGCCGCCGGCGCTTTCGTCGGGGTGGATGAGCAGCGGCCGCACGTCATCGGCCTCCTCCATGCCGGCCAGCACGCGCGCCTGGCGCTCCTCCGGCAACTCGCCGATGACGTCCGCGGCGTCATCCGGCTCCATCTCGTCGAGGATGCGCGAGAGCGTCTGGTCGTCTACGCGCTCGGCAATGTCGGCCTGATCCGCCGCGTCCAGCTCGACGACGATCTCGGCCGCCGTTTCGGGGTCGAGGCGGGGCAGAAGTTCAGCCTGATCCTCGACGTCTAACTCGTCGAAGACCTCGACTTGCTCATCCTGCTTCAGCCTTTCGAGCGCGGCGATCGCTTCTTGGACGTTGTTGCGATCGAGCGCAGCTCGAACCTGGCTAAGCGCATGGTCAACGGTATCGCGGGTCAACTCGGCCATAGCGTGTCTCCTACACATGCGAGGCAGGCGCGACCGGCCGAGCGTCCCGCGCCTAGGTCATGCGCGCGAGGGGCGCTCGATGCGGCGCAGCCCAATGCCTACGCTTGGGTTGTAAGCCTTCGGCGTCCATCATGTTGTCAAATGCCCGAGGACGAGGCTGCCGCGCTTGGGGACGGACACGCCGCGCAGCGCGCCGCCGGTCACTCGATGGCAGATGCCGGCGCCTAGTTCCCCACACAGCGTTGCGCCCTCCGGGAACAGGTCGCCCACGACGACATCGAGCGTCGCGGCGACCGCCCCTGAGTTTAATGCAACGATGACCTTCTCGTCGCCCCACGCGCGCAGATAGACGAGCACTTTTCCTTGAGCAAAGAGCACCTTGAACGCGCCATCGCGTAAGGCGCGGTAGCGCTTGCGCAGCGCGATGCAGCGTTTGAAATAGTCGCGTAATTCGGCGTTCCAGGTTGCTTCATCCCAGATGAAGGCGCGTCGGCAATCGGGGTCCTTGCCGCCCAGCATGCCGATCTCGTCGCCGTAGTAGATCGAAGGCGCGCCGGGGAAGGTCATCTGGCACAGCGTGGCCAGCTTGAGCGCTGCGACATCGCCGCCGGCGATGGACAAGAATCGCGCCGTATCGTGGCTGTCGAGCAGGTTCATCTGCACGGCGCACACGTTCTCGTCATACAGCGTCAGCATCTCTTCGAGCGCGCGCCCGAACGTCGGCGCGTCCATCACCGGCACCGGCGCATAACCCACGCCCGAAGTCAGATTAACGTCCATTGCCTCGCCGATGAAAAAGCCGATGCATGCCTTCGTGAACAGGTAATTCATCACTGCGTCGAATTGGTCGCCTTGCAACCAACGCTGCGCCGGATGCCAGATTTCCCCGACGAGGTAGGCATCAGGATTGACAGCTTTGACGCGCCGGCGGAACTCACGCCAGAACTCGTCGTCGTCTATCTCAGCCGGCACATCCAGCCGCCAGCCGTCTGCGCCGAAGCGGGTCCAGTGCTGGGCCACGCCGAAGATGAACTCGCGCACCGCCGGCGTGCGCGTGTTCAACTTGGGCAGCGCCGGGATGCCCCACCAGGCGTCGTAGTTGATCGGCTTGCCCTCGTAGGCATGCAGCGGGAAGCCATGGATGTAGAACCAGTCGAGGTAGGGCGAAGCGGCGCCGTTCTCCAAGGCGTGGTTGAACTGATAAAAACCGCGGCTCGCGTGGTTGAACACGCCGTCAATGATGACGCGGATGTCGCGCCGATGCGCCTCGTCGAGCAGCGCCCGAAACGCCGCGTCGCCGCCGAGGATGGGATCCACGCGGTAGTAGTCGTGCGTGTGGTAACGATGATTGGCGGTGGACTGAAAGATCGGACAGAGGTAGATGGCGTTGATGCCCAGGTCCTGCAGGTAATCGAGATGTTCGACCACGCCGAGCAAGTCGCCGCCCTTAAAGCCGTAATGCGTGGGTTTCTCTTCCCACGGCTCCAGGTTGCTCGGCTTGACGATGCGCTCGCTCTTGGCGAAGCGATCGGGGAAGATCTGATAGAAGATGGCGTGTCGCACCCAGTGCGGTGTTTCAACCATTGGACGCATGTAGGAGTGTGAACGAGCGATGATGGGCGACTGCGACCGGCGACATTCGCCGGCTACAAGTCCCCCCCCGAAGGCCACCGAGGACGCGCATTAACGCCCCCCGGTTGTGGCGAGCCATATCGTTGTTGCTACGGCCGCGCCGAGCAGCGACGCGAAGAAGTTGACCCAGTCGTTGTTGAGCCAAGGCCAGCCGCGAATCGGCCGATTGGGTGTGCCGTCACGCTCGAAGCGCTTTTCGGTCTCTTTGCCGCGCTTCTCGCTGTAATACATCGCCTGCACCGTTGCGCCAAGCAGGCTGTCGAGCAGCGAGCCGGCTAAACCGGCGATGGTTGCTGCGACGGTGATGGCGAGGAAGTTGGGCGAGGGATCGGGCGCATTGGCGGAGCCGGCAATCGCGCGATATAACGCGGTGAAGACGACGTAGCATAGGCCGATGAACGCCGCGCCTGATGTCGCCGCGCCGGTGCCTAGCGCCGTGATGCCGCCGCTCGTTCCGGGGGCGACGCGCTTGTGGGGCTGCGTGATCAGTCGCGGCGATGACCGGCTCAACACGCCGAGTTCGGTCGCCCATGTGTCGGCGTTCACTGCCGCCAGCGCGCCGACCATGGCCGCATACAGTGCGCCGCTGGTGGTCGGTTGCTCGCGCGTCAGCCAGCTCAACGCAGCCAGGCCGGCCGCTGCGCCGCCGTTCGCCAGCGCTTGCGCCAGGTCACGCCGACCGCCTTTGTCGAACATCTCGGCCGCGCGTTGCTTGCGCGCGTTGTCTTCCTTGAAATGGCTCAACAGCGATGACGAGACAAAGAAGGCGATCAGCAACAAGCCGGCAATCCAGCCGCCGAACCCGAAGATCAGCGTGCCGGTGATGATCGCCCCCAGCACGCCGCTGCGGGCAAGCGAGCGGCGCCGGTATGCCAGCAGGCCGATGCCGGCGCTGATGAATAGACCGAGGACAAGCCGAAGCAGGACGGCATCTGTAGCGGTAGATTCGACCATGCGCGGCGGATTGTAGTAGAGACGCAGCAATCTATGCCGCTCATTGAGATGACTGTTGAGCTGACCGTTGGGCGCGCTCGCGCGTGCGACGTTCGGCTTGCTCGCGCCGCCACTTCGCAATTTCGGCATGGTTGCCGCTCAGCAGCACATCTGGCACGCGCCAGCCGCGAAATTCGGCGGGCCGCGTGTAGTGTGGATATTCCA
>JBKBID010000033.1:0-264 GCA_046299515.1 Thermoflexales bacterium
GCCGGCGGCGAGAGATGATGACCGGCTGAACGCCGTCCGACCGGCGATGTGGAAGCGGGAAGTCGCGGTCAAGCGCTTCGCGCAGATAGAGGCGAAAGCAATGCTGCGGCGCGATGCGTAAGAGCGCGGCGATGATTTCGCGCGAATACCGCTCGGTTCCGGTCAAGCGCGCGCCGGTCGCGCGGCTGGCATCAATGCCGATCCACACCCCGTGATTATCGCGGAATCGCGCCCGGCCGGGCGACTGGCGGCGCACCGGCGTGG
>JBKBID010000033.1:274-28599 GCA_046299515.1 Thermoflexales bacterium
GATTGTCGTAGACTTCCGCAGTAGCGGCAGATAGACCATGCCTCTCAGCAAACCGGCAATATGCTGGTGGAAGAACTCCAGGGCGTGATCCACCGCTTCCCAGTCAGGCCGGTGGTCACTGCGCTGCACAACGGCTGCGTCAGGCGCCCGCAGCCGGCTCGGAATTGGCCCGTCGCGCATGTCCAAGTCTTATCCGTGCCATCCTCGCGGATCTTGCCGCGACTCAGATCGGGGCGGATTTCGATCACTGCGCCGGCGCGCCATTCCAGCCCTGGTCGGTCAGCCCATCGGCTAACCGCAGCGAGCGCAAGCGCGCAAGCGACAAGCCGGCAAGCGCGTGAACGTTGACAGCTCACTTCAAACCCGTATAATTCCGCGCGGCCTTACGAACCGATAAGCAAATTCAAGCGATAAAAGAAGGTGATTGAGTGGCTCGCGTAGTGGTCGAAGACGATGAGACGTTCGAGTCGGCGCTCCGGCGCTTCAACAAGATCGTGCAAGGCAACCGCATCCTCGTCGAGGTGCGCAACCGACGCTATTTCGAGAAGCCCAGCGTGATCAACAAGCGCAAGCGCGCAGCGAAGTTGCGCAAGAGCCGACGGCAGAGCATGAAGTTTGCGCAACCGGAATAGGCTATTTCGGACTTGCCAGGCGATGACACGGGCAGGCGCGATGCCTGCCCGTGCTGCTTATATCGAAGGCTACCGCAGCTCTACATCCTGTACATCTACATCCTGTACAATTATATGGCTGGTTGAGAATCCAGGGCAAAAACGAGCGGAGATGCGGTTCTCGACCATGATGCGAGCAAAAGACGAATGGAAGCGGCACTCAAACAGCGAATCCAGGATGAGCTGAAAGCGGCGCTGCGCGGCGGCGATGAAGCGCGCAAGACCGTGCTGCGCCTGCTCGTCGCGCAGATTAAGAACGCCGAGGTCGAAGCGCGCACCGACGGCCGCGGCGGCGTGCTGAGCGATAGCGACGTGCTGGCGCTCGTGCGGCGCGAGATCAAGCAGCACGAAGAATCGCTGCTGGAGGCGCAAAACGCCGGCCGCGCAGACCTGGTCGCTCAACAACAGGCCGAACTGAACGTGCTCAAAGAATTTCTTCCTAAACAACTGTCCCGGGAAGAAATCGTCGCCCTGGCCAAACAGGTTATCCAAGAACTGAACGCCACTTCGCCCAAGCAGCATGGCCAGGTCATGAAAGCCCTGCAGCCTAAGGTCAAAGACATCGCCGACGGCAAACTGGTGAACGAAATCGTGCGCGAACTGTTGGGGTGAACCGCCCACGCGCGACGACTGTTGCGCTGCGCTCCACTTCGTGAGCGCACTGCGCGTCATTCGGCTGCGACCGGGCAAGCCATCGGTCGTGGCCGCAAGATGCTCATGAACCTAGACGCGACTTCCGGCGCTCGCCAGCAACTGAAACAAACGCACCGGCGAAAGATTGCCGCCTTGGGCGCGCTCGCCGTAGCAACGTTTGTAGGCGTCACTGCTGCGCAGTTGTCGCGTTATGTGATCGGCGCCGGCATGGTCTATAACCTCGGCGAAGTCGCCGCCTTCGACATCCGCGCGCCGCACCGGCTGGTTTACGTGAGCGATGTCGAGACCAATCGACAGCGCGACCTGGCCGAGGCCAGCGTTGCGCCGATCTTCACCCTGCCCGACGTGCAAACGTCGCGCCGGCAGATGTCGCTGGCCTACGAAGCGCTCGATTACATCCAGCAGATCCGCAGCGATCAGAACCTGAGCCTGGATGAGCGCATCCGCAAACTGACCAGCCTGGACGAGCTGGTCATCCGCGAATCCACCGCCCGCAACATCCTGGCGCTCGACGATAGCCAGTGGAGCCGCGTCTCGGCGCAAACGCTGGCCGTGTTGGACGCCGTGCTGCGTCGCTCGATCCATCCGGGCAATCTGGATGAGACCCGAGCGCTCCTGCCGCAACTGATCAGCTTCAGCCTGCGCGCAGAAGAAGCCGACATCGTCAACCAACTGGCCGGCGCCCTGATTGTGCCGAACACCAACTACGACTCGGCCGCCACCGAAGCCGCGCGCCGCGCGGCGCGCGAGAGTGTGAAACCGGTCGAGCGCAAATACGAAGCCAATCAGATCATCATTCGCAGCGGCCAGGTGATTGGCCCGAACGAGATCGAGGCGCTAGAAAAGTTCAACCTCCGTCGCCCGGCGCTGTCGTGGACGCACATCGTCAGCGCGCTCGTCCTGAGCACGCTGACGGTGGCGGGACTTGGCATGGGCATGCTGCGCGCCCGCGAGAACGTCCTCAAGCGTCCGATCCGGCAGACGGCGCTGAGCGTCGCGCTGTTTGTGGCGGTCTTGACGCTGGCGCGCTGGTTGCTGCCCGGGCACGGTGTGCTGCCCTACCTAGCGCCGCTGGCAGCCGTCCCCATGGCGATCACGAGCTGGTCTGGCCTGTTGCCCGGCGTCATCAGCGCCTTGCTGATGGGCGCGCTGGTCGGCCTGGGAATGGACAATCAGCTCGAGTTCGCCGCGTGCATCGTCGCCGGCGGCATCGCAGCGTGCTTGACGCTCGGCCGCACCGAGCGGTTGAGCAGCTTCCTACGCGCCGGGGCGCTGGCCGGCGTCGCGCAGTCGTTGCTCGTGCTCGCTTTCAACCTGCCCACCGCCCAACCCAACGATGCGCCGTTGCTCGCGGTTTACCTGATCGCCAGCCTGGCCAGCGGCGTGTTATCGGCCGGCCTGGCGTTGGCCTTCCTCTACGTCAGCGGCGCCCTCTTCGACGTGACGACGGTGGTGCAACTCATCGAGCTTGCGCGCCTGTCGCATCCGCTGTTGCAACAAATGGTGAAACAAGCGCCGGGCACTTACCACCACACGTTGATGGTGACGAACCTCGCGGAGAACGCCGCTGAACGCATCGGCGCCGATTCGCTCCTCACGCGGGTCGGGTCATACTTTCACGACATTGGCAAGCTGGCCAACCCCCACTTCTTCATCGAGAACCAGCTCGAGGGCATCAACCCGCACGAGCAACTCGATCCTTTGACCAGCTCGACCATCTTACGGAACCATGTCGCGGACGGGCTGAAGTTGGCCGCCAAATACCGGTTGCCGTCGCGCGTGCGGGCGTTCATCGCCGAACATCACGGCACGACGAAGACGCATTACCAATACGCGCGCGCCTGTCAGGAGAGCGGCCACGAAGTGGACGCGCAGCCATTCCGTTACCCCGGCCCGCGCCCGCAGAGCAAAGAAACAGCGTTGCTCATGCTGGCCGACGGCAGCGAAGCCGCGGTGCGCGCCAATCGCTGCGCATCGGTCGAGGAGATGGACGACGTGCTGCGCCGGCTGTTCGCCGACCGCCTCGCCGATCACCAGCTCGATGACAGCGAGCTGACGCTGCGCGAAATGGAAGTGGTGCGGCAATCGTTCTTGGAGACGCTGCGCGGCGTGTATCACCCCCGCGTGAAGTATCCGGCGCGGATGACGAACGCTCAGCCCGCCGAGCCACAGATTGCGGCTCAGCCGCCCCCGCCTCGCCCCGACCAGGAACTGGCTACGCCATGACGCCGCGCGCGGACGCTCATCTGACGAGGCTGAGACCGGCGCGCGATGCCGACATCCACCTACACGTGCGCGCGGCATACCGCGCGCGCGGGCGAACGGCGCTCGCACGACGCGCCGCGCGCGCAGCGCTGGCGCAGGGTCGCCATCTCCCCGCACAAGTCGCGCTGACCATTCGCCTTACCGACGATGCTGAGCTGCGCGCCCTCAACCGGCAATACCGCGCCGCCGACGCGCCGACCGACGTGCTCTCGTTTGGCGGCGAAGGTTATCGGGACGGCCAACCCAGCGACGGGGACAATGCGCCGGCCTACCTGGGCGACATCGCCATCTCGATGGAACGCTGCGCCGCGCAAGCCGAGCGCTACGGCCACCCGCTCGAGGACGAGCTGGCGTTGCTGGTGATCCACGGCGTGCTGCACCTGCTCGGCTATGACCACCACACACCGGCGCGCCGGCGACGGATGTGGCAGGCGCAAGACCGCGCCTTCGCCCTGCTTGGCCGACCTAATCCGCTCAAGCCAGATCAGTTTCATGACTAGGCGCGCCTACTGCAATCCGCTGCCGAGGGGAAACTCAATCAACGCGCCGTTGCGCAGATTGGTCACGAACAGCGCGCCGTCGCGCACTTTGATGCCGGTGGGCAGGTCGTCAACGTCGAAGGTGACGCTCGGCAGCGGCACCGGCGCGCCGGTCAGCGTGTAAGCCAGCACCTGCGCCGTGCGCGGGCTGCTGACGAAGAGGGTGTCGCCGCCGATCGCCAGATAGGGCTTGTGATCAACGGCTCGCAGCTCAGCCTCATCCATCTGCGATTCATCCCAGGCGGCCACGCGCCAAGCGCGCAGGAAGCGATAGTTCGGGTCGAACACCTGGATGCGCCGGTTCCAAGTGTCGGCCACGTAGATGTTGCCGTTCGCGTCCACGGCGATGCCGACCGGCTCATCGAACTGTCCCTCGCCGCTGCCCGGGCCGCCGAACTGCGTGATGAAGTTGCCATCGCGGTCGAACACCTGCACCCGCTTGTTGCCGGTGTCGGTGACCAGCAAACGGCCATCGCGGTCGAAGGCGATGTCGCGCGGGCCGAAGAACTGCGTATCCGTGCCGATGCCGGGTTGGTCCGTCGCTCCGGGCCGCCCCCAAGTCATCAGAAAGTTGCCGTCGGCGTCGAACTTCTGGATGCGATGGTTGAACGTGTCGGCCACATAGATATGCTGCGCGTCATCCACTGCGATGCCCCAGGCGTCGTTGAACTTGCCGGGCTGACTCCCTGGGCCGCCGAAGCTGCGGATGAGCTGGCCGGCGGCATCCTGATGGAACACGCGGTTGGCCTTGCGGTCCACGATGAAGCGCGTGCCGTCCGGCGCGAAGGCGATGCCGGCCGGATTCTGCAGGCTTGGGCCGGGCGCGCGCCGGCTCTGCCCGCCGGCCACGGCTCCGGCGCGGTAATCCCACAATTGGTCGGCGATGTCGTTGCGGATGAACAGCGAGAAGCGATGGCCGGGCGACCAGGTCTCCGGCGTGAGCGACGTCTTGTTGAACAGCCTGGCGTATGGCTCAAAGTTGCGGTTGAAGGCGATCTCCCAGAGCGCCGCGCGCGCCTGGGGATTGAACAGCGAATAGCTGATGCGCTCCCAGTTCAGGTCATAGTAATCCTGCATCGGCCACCACACCAGCATGTAATCAAAGCGGGCATAGCCTTCCGAAAGCGCGTCCACAAATTGCGCAAACTGCGCGTCCTGCTCGCTGGCGATGATAGCGTGGAAGTCTTCGTAGTTGGACGGCAGTTGACTGCCGAGGAACTGCGCGCCCGGCCGGCGTTGCATATACCACGACATCGGCCAGCTTGTCTCTTGCGTGTAGCCCACCTTCAACGGCGCGCGCCCCCCCATGCGCTTTTGCAGGTCGTCAATTTGGTTCAGCGCAATCTTCACGCCCGGCGCTCCGTGGGCATAGAACAGGAACTCCCGCGTGTAGTCGTAGTTAATGTAGGTCACCATTACGGCGGTGCGTATGGTGAGCGCGCTCAGCAGCGCAAAGCCGGCCAGCGCCACGGCCGGCGACGCCGCGCCGTTCGCCGCGCGACCGAGCAGATAGCCGGCGACGGCCAGGGCGATCGCGCCGATCATGAAACTCAACGCCCACTGCAGCATATCGGCGGCCGGCTTCCCGGCTAAGTCCAAGCCGCCGATCAACGAGAGCAGGCGCGTGAACAGCAGCACAGCCAGGGCCGCCAAACCGGCTACCGCGAAACCCTGAGTGACGCGGCCATAGGCCGGCGCCGGTTGCGCCCGAAGCCCGCTGCTCAGGCTGACTGCCGCCTGCTGGATGAACCAGCCGGTCAGGAAGGCCATCGGCAGCGCGAAGTGCACCGTCAGCCAGGGCATTTTCTCGCCGGCGATGGTGTAAATGACCCACGTCGCAACCGTCCACCACGCCAGGAAGAGCGGGAAGCGGTACCGGCGCAGGGTCGCGAAGAAGCGCGCGCGCACGCGCAGCGCCGGCAACGTCCGCGCGGCCAGGGTCGCCATGGCGCACAGCGCGCCGGCCAGCACGGTGTATTCGTACATCGGCACGAGCAAGAAGTAGTAATACCAGGGCTGATTGCCGCGCTGGACGTCCTGCTGCGCCATCCAGTAGCCCAGTTGGCCGACGAAGCCCGTGCCGATGCCGGCCAGGTTGGTGAATACTGTGGTGAACAGCGTCACGGTGATGGCGAGGAAGACGCCGGCGATAACCGGCCACAGACGCCTGTGCCAGGCCATGCCGATAGCCACGGCGATGGCGCTCAGCGCCAGCGACATGGCGAACATGGTGGTGATCACCTGCGGATTCATCTGCAGGTTGCTCATGTTGCCCAGCGCGCTGATCGGCACCAGCTCCTCGCCGCTGAAGGCTTGCCAGATGCGATTCTTGATCAGGAGCATGGCCGGCGAACCCATGAACATGGTTGTAGTCACCAACACGATAATGACGTTGAAAGCCGGCGCATGGCGCGAGGCGACGCGCAACCACTCGCCGAACGCCATGCGATACGAGTAGGCCAGCCCGATGCACACCAGCGCCGCTAGCAACACCATGACGGCGCCGTAGATCAACGTGTTCGTCCCCCCGCCGGGCGCGTTCGGTTGCGGGGCGATCACGCCCAACGCGCGCGCCAAGGCGTTGCTCCCCAGCTCGAAGAGAAGGCTCAGGCCGACCATGAAGATGGCCGTGACCGCGCCGAAGCCCAGCAGCATGGCCGCATCCTGCCAACGCCGACCGGCTGGGAACTTGCGACGCCCGCGATACAACTGCCATAGCGCCAACGCCGAGAGAAACACCATCAGCAGCGCCACGGCCAGGAAAGACGTGGCCTTATCCGTCGCATGGAAGGCCAGCGCCGCCGCCAACCCGATCAGCCATCCCGGTCGCCGATCATCCAGGTAGCGCCATATACACAGCACCGTCAACGTCATCCACACCAGGATGAACGCTTCCTGACGGATGTAGCGCGCGTGATACAAGATCGAGGGCGAGATGAGCAGCATGAACGACGTCGCCAGCGCGCCGGCGCGACCCAGCCAGCGCCGGAAGAAATAGGGCAAGGCAACCAAGACAACGCCGAAGGCCGCCGTGGGAATGCGCGAAGTGAAATCGTCCGCGCCGAACAAGAAGTAGCTCAGCGCGGTGATGTGGAACAGAAACGGCCCATGCATGAGCGGCGTATGTTGAAACCCCTTGCCGGTCGCCAGCAGATATGAGAAATAGGTATGCAGCGACTCGTCATGGCTCATCACGCGCGCGCCCATGTCGTAGAAGCGTGAGACGAGGGCGATGAGGAGGAACAAGACATAGAGCGCCCTTTCCCACGTCACAGCGGCCAGCAACGGCCGATCAAGCCAGGCATCGCGCGGCGCATCCGACTGCGCCATTGTTTCAAATTCGGTCAAGCGCTGTTCACCGATCATTCCAACACTCCGATTCTCAGCCCTACCTCATCATCTCATTCCGCTCGCCCGCCTTGCAACGTCATCGCGCAGCCATAACACCCAGAGGTCGGTATGCGCCACCTCAGCGTCGCGAAAGGCCAACCAGCGCGCCAGCGACCAACAATCGAACCCGCCCTGCGGCAGCCCAACACAACGCACCTCATTTAACGGCGCTTGCGCCGTCGCCGCGTATGCCGCCCCGATGAAATTGCCGGCCACGCGCGGCTTCTCGGACGCCGGCGTCAACACGACGCCCGCGTCCTCATGTGCGTCGAAGCTGCGCCGGTCGCGCAACGCCCAGCGCAGCGCCGCCGGCGCGTCTTCGGCAAGATGCACGGCGAGCGCGTTCGGCTCGCCCGTCGCGCGGACGCTTATCAGGCGGATGACCTCCTGAAGCGCTGCCAAGTCCAAATCGGCGGCCTGGGCGCGATACGGTTCGGCGGGGTTATGCGGACGCGCGTGGTTCATCCGGATGCCGACGCCGAACGTGTATAGCGACAGCGCGGCGACGCCGGCCAGCGCAACGCCGCGCAGGGGAGCGCCGTAGTCCATGGTCAAACTGCCGGCTGCGATGAGCGCCGCGATCAGCAGGGCGGCGACGACCACGGAGACCAGCCATGCGCTGCGCCCTTGTCCGGCATACTGCCACATCCCCAGGCCGGCGTAGATCAGCAACGCGAGGGCGACGGCAGCAACAGCGCCTTCGCGCCGCCAACTCCCCCAGCGCTGCGCGGAAGCCAATAGCGCATCGTAAGCCGCCGAGGACAGGCCCGCCATGCCGATCACCAACGGCGCGAGCAATGCAGCGCTGCGGCTGGCAGTCACGATGAGCACCCCTGAACCCGCCGCAACCCAGACCAACCAAGCAGCTTCGGCGCGAACCGCCGCGCGCGCGCGGGCAAACGCCGCAAGCGCAAATGCCGCGCCCAGCCATATGACCGGCTCGCTGATGATCAGGCCGAGCATCAAGCGCCCAGCAGAGACGGACTCACTCCCTCCCAGCGTCCGCAACCACAACGCATAGCCGTTGAAGGCATCGCCCAGGCCGGCCGGACGCATGAGCAACGCCGTGGCCGACAGCACGAACACCAGCAACGCAGTCGCCGCCACGCGAGCTGACGAGCGGACGGCGTCGAGCGGCATCGCGGCCGATGAGGCCAGGACCATCACGATCAGCGGCGGAATCGCGTCTTGGCCGGTCGCCAGCAATGCGCCAAACGCTGCGGCGGCCAGGGCTGGACGATGGGCGCGCCAGGCGCAATGCGCCGCGAAGGCCAACGTCCACGCCAGGATAGCGCCGCCCGTCTCGCGCGAGATGAACCATAGGGTCGGTGAAAGCGCAAGCAGCGTCGCAAAGATCAACGCGCGCGTTCGTCCAAGTTGAGGGCGCAACGCGACAGGCAACAGACACAACACAACGCCGCTCAGCGCCGCAACCAGCCGCGCCGACGCTTCGCTCGCCCCGAAGACGGCGAAGAGCAGCGCTTGCAGCCAGCCGAACAACGGATTCGAGAAGATGACCGACTCGCCCTGCAGCGCCGCAAGCGAGGTTAAGGCCATCGCCGCTTCGGCGTTCGTCAGCAGGAAGTCTATTTGCGCTAGACGCAGCGCACCCGCCAAGCAGGCGATGGCGCACCACAGCGCAACCTCGCGCGTCACTCGGTGCATCTTCGCTCGTGCAACTCAGTTCTGGGCCGCCGGGCGGGCGATCACGATCACGCGGTGCGTGTTGCTCGACTCCGGCCAGCACGAGACCAGCGTCAGCCGGTCGTCGTTCATCGGCTGGATGTATTGCGCATTGGCAATGCGCACCTCGAGGGGCTGGTCGCGCTCGCGCAGGATCTTGACCTCTTGGACGCGATAGACCACTTGCCGGTCGCCCGCGCCGAGGCGAATCTCATCGCCTGGTTGCAGCGTGTAGAGCTTGCGAAAGACTGAGCCGTAGATGTTGTTGTGGCCGTTGAGGACGATATTCTTGCCTTCCCCCAAGCGCCCGGAGTAGTCATGCCAGCCGACATTCTTGTTGTTCGGCGCCGTCCACTCAACGACGCCCACGCCGATGCGCCTGCCAGGGCCGACCGGCTGAATCCGTGCGCTGACTTTCAGCTTGTCAATCCAGATGCGCTCTGGGACCGGATAGGTCGCAGCCGCAGACGACGGCCCGGCCGACTCATGCGAGACCGGGCTGCCTTGCGCCGGCGAGGCGAAGCGGGACGCGGCTGCGGTAACGTCCGCTCCGTAAGCAAAGAGCGCCGCGCCGAGCGCGATGAGCACGGCGCCGGCTACGCTCGCGGCCCAGGCAATCCCGCGTTGCATGTTCGGGCCAACCATACCGGCATCCTAGTCGGCGATGTTGAGCCGCGCCTTAACAATATCCTGGACTTGGGCGGCTACCTGGTCGGTCGTCGCGGATGCGTCTATCAACTGCCAACGCTCCGGCTCCTGGGCGATCAGTTGGTGATAGCCATCGCGCACGCGGCGATGGAATTCGATGGTTTCGACATCCATTCGATTGACCTCGGCGCCGCTGGCCATCCTGCGCGCAAGCGCGCGTTCTGGATCCACGTCGAAATACAGCGTCAGGTCCGGTTTGATGCCATGCGTCACGAAATCGAGCAGACTGCGCAGAAAGTCCAGATCGAGGCCGCGGCCATAGCCCTGATAGGCCAGCGTGCTGTCGGCGAAGCGGTCGCTCAGCACGATGCCGCCGCTGCGCAGGTAGGGCTGAACCTGCTCGGCGACGAGCTGGGCGCGCGATGCGCAATACAACAGCAACTCGGCCCGGGAGTCCATGTTCGAGTTGCTCCGGTCGTGCAGGATGACGCGAATGGCGTCGCCGATTTTGGTGCCGCCAGGCTCGCGCAGCGTGAGCACATGCCGACGATGGGTGCGCAACCATACTGCCAGACGTTGGATCTGTGTCGTCTTGCCGCTGCCGTCTAGGCCTTCAAAAGAGATGAACATGGATGGACAGATGAAGATTGCTCAGAGCGTGACGCCGATTGCTTACTCCCGGAAGATGCGCACGCGGCGCATCGGTTCTTTGCCATACGAGTGCGAGACGAGATTAGACGCGCGCGCGAGTTGGTGCTGCTGCCGGCGCACGAACGCATTTTGCGGAGACAGGTCCACAGCGCGCTCCCCGGCCAGCACGCGCCGGATCGCCTCTTCCGTCTCCTCGATTGCGCTTTCGTACGGGATGCGCTCGCCATCGGTCAGGCCGAATAGGTCGGCCAGACAGCTTTCCATCTGCGACACCGAGTTCGAGCGCAACACGTAGATCGGCACATTATCTTGCTCGGCCTCGACGATCGTGCGCGGGCGCTGGCGGTAGTACGACTTGGCGGTGATGAGCACATCGGCATCGTCCAGGCTGTCCACAAACACGGCTGGGACGCCTAGCTGTCGGGCCGCCTGCTTCAGGCGATGCTTCGACACGCCAAACGCATATAGGCGCATCGCCTTTGCCTCGCCGGGCTGGGTTTCGAGCGCCTCTGTCGGCGTGGCTTTGTCCTCGCGCCCCTCCGGCTCGCCGGGCCGAACGATGACCGACTCGCCGGCTCGGTCGGTGCGCAGCACGGGCAGATCCTCATAGGCGTCGCGCGCGCTATAGCCATTGCGGCGGGAGCGCCGATCGCGGTGGTCGGACATCTGCGCTTCGCGCTCGCGCCCGTCCTCCTGCGACAAGCGGACGCGCTCGCTGCGCATACGGCCTTCTTCGTCCCAGTAACGCAACTCGGCCACCGGCATGCGGTTGCGCAGCAGCGCATCCACCGCCTCGCTCACGTCGTGGTGCACCAGCAGGCGATGTCGGTCGCGGATCTCGATCAACACATCGAACGTGGGCGGCGCGCGGCGCTCCAGGACGGTCTTCTGCGTGCCGCGCCGGCGCGCCTCCTCATCCGAGAGCGTGACGCTCTCGATGCCGCCGATCAGATCGTTCAACGTGGGATTGACCATCAAGTTCTCGATGGTCTGGCCGTGAGCCGTGCCGATCAGTTGCACGCCGCGCTCGGCAATCGTGCGCGCCGCTTCAGCCTCTTGTTGGCGGCCGATCTCATCTATCACGATAACTTGCGGGTTGTGATTTTCGACGGCCTCGATCATCACCTCATGTTGCATGCTGGGCGTGGAGACTTGCATGCGGCGCGCGCGGCCGACCGCCGGATGCGGGATGTCGCCGTCGCCGCCGATCTCGTTCGACGTATCTACGATCACCACGCGCTTCGTCTCGGCCAACACCCGAGCCGCTTCGCGCAGCATGGTGGTCTTGCCGACGCCAGGCTTGCCCAACAGCAAAATGCTCTTGCCGCTTTCGATGATGTCCTCGATGATTTTGAGCGTGCCATACACGGCGCGACCCACCCGGCAGGTCAGGCCCACTACCGCGCCGCGCCGGTTGCGGATGCCTGAGATGCGATGGAGGGTGCGGGCGATGCCGGCGCGGTTGTCGTCATCGAATTCGCCGATGCGCTCGAGCACGTAGTCCAGGTCTTCTTGGGTGACCTCCGTCTGGCGCAGCACCAGCGTTTCTTCGCGCGCAGTGGAGCTGCCGGCGTCGCCGTTCGCTTCGGCGCTCACGTAGCGCGACTCGGGCAACCGCCCCAAATCCATCACCACTTCGATGAGGTCGTTGAAGCGTCCGATCCGTCTAATTGCCTCCGCGATGGAGGGAGGCAGCACATTCAAAAGCGTGTCCAGATCGTCAGTGATTCGCAGTTCTTGCATAGTCATGCGCGCTCGAGAGCGCGTCTTCGCCAGGTGCGCCTTCGCCGTCTCCCGGCGAAGCGCGAGATTCAAGATGAATGGAGGCCGAGTGTGTGCTCTTGATCGCGGCCCCTTCGGCTGCGACCGCAGACCATACCGGCTGATGGACGCGCGCAGCAGTGTGGCGCGCCATCAACATGGTCGAGGTCATATGCACGAAGCCAAGCTCGTCCAGAATCGGGAGCATCCAGCTCTGGTAGTGTCGCACGGTCAGGTAAACCGGCCGCCAGGCGCGCGTCATCAGATGCGCCAGCGCAAAACGGAGGGTGGGCAGCGCGTCCTGCTCGGCGTCGGGCCGGAAGAGCGCTTGCATGCCATAGCCGCGCTTACCCTGGCGCACCGAAACATGCGCGACCAGCTCGCTGCCGCGCATTAACACAAAGCCGCGATCCATGCGATGCATAGAGCGCAGCAGGTCAAACGACACTTCGGCCTGATACGTCATCTTCGGCGCAGCGCGCAAGTGCAACGCTTTGATCAGCGGCTCGTCATCTTTGGTCTGCTCGCGCAGCCCGCTGACTTCCGGCAACGACTCCAGGTCGGGCTTGTTGGCCAGCTTGAGGACATCCTGTTGAATGAGCGGGACAAAGCCGGCGCCTTGCAGCGCTTCAGCCTCGCCGCCCATTTCGGGGGCTTCGGCGACGATGTGATGCGCCCCGCGCTGAGCCGCCTCGACGGCAAATTCCTGCGCGAGATACATCCACGCCTCCATCAATTCATCCGATTGGGCGTGAGGCGCCATCAACACCAGCGCCGCGCGCCGACAGCTCGCCGCGCCGTTCTCGGCGCCGTCGCCGTTCGCGCCCGGCAGCATATACATCACGCCAAAGGCCTCAATATCATGATCGGCGTCGCGTTCGACCAGCACCACGGCGTGATCGCGCCCACCCCCCAAATATGAGCGAATCGCGTCGCGCAGCGGATTTACCCCGTCAACTGCAACCAGCTCGCAGGCCAGAGGCCGGGCCGACGCGGTCAGCCGTTGAACGACGCTTACATCACGGATGTCGAACGGACGAATCATCCTCGGATTGAAACTTTCCAACGCCGGGCATGGATGCGCGGCCGGCCGCGCGCCCCGCCCAACCTAGCTGGATTCTACCCCAGCGCTCGCCATCGAGCGCCGGATTGGACGATTCAGGCGGGTCACCCTTTACAATCGCGCCGCTATGAACTACTTCCGAGAACAAGTCCTGACCTTGCCGCAGCTCATCACAGCGGTATCGGAAGCCTTCCTCGATGAGGCTGCGCGCGCCCTCGATGACAATTTCTGTCGAGCGCTAGAGCGGCTTTACGTCATCGGCTGCGGCGACAGCCACTTTGCCGCGTTGGCGACCGAGTTCGCATTCGAGTCCATCGCCGGCATAGCCGCCAAAGCACAAAACGCCATGACATTCTCGCGCTACAGCGTGATCCACTTCGATGCGCCGGCGTGTGCGCCGCGCGCAGGCGCCAGCGCGGTGATCGGCGTCTCGGTCTCCGGCGGCGTCTCTCGCACTATTGAGGGCATGCTGCGCGCTAAAGCGCGCGGCCTGCGCACCTTCGCCGTGACGAACAGCGAACAGACGCCCATTGCCCAGGCTGCCGACGCTGTGCTGACGACTCGAACGCCCGACGCGCCTAACGCCGCCGGTGTGCAAGTGCCCGGCGCGCGCTCGTATTTCGCTTCAGTGATTATGTTGTACTCCTGCGCGCTACGCATGGCGGAAGCCCGCAAGCATGACACGCGCATCTGGCGCGCCCAACTGTCGGACATGGGTCAACGGGCGCAGCGCACGATCGAGATGAGCGACGCGCCGGCGCGCGCGCTGGCCGAGCGCACCCTCGACGCGGGCGAGTTTGTGTTTTGCGGCAGCGGGCCGAACTTCGGCACGGCGCAGTTCTGCGCCGCCAAGGTGCTGGAGGCCAGCGGCGACGCGGCAATCGGCCAGGACGTGGAAGAATGGGCGCACCTGCAGTATTTCGCCAAAGCGGTGGACACGCCGACCTTCCTCATCACGGCGAACGAGCGCGACGCCAGCCGCGCCGCCGAGGTGAAGACGGCGATGCTGGCCATCGGCCGACGGGTGATCGAGGTCTCGCCGCATGGCGCAGCGATTTCAACCGACGGCTTTCATCTGCCCTATGCGCCATGCCCGGAAGTCTTCGCGCCGCTGCTGGCGTGTATCCCGGCAATGCTATTCGCGGCCTATCGAGCGGAGTTGTTAGGCGAGCCGTATTTCCGCGCCTTTGGCGGCGGACGCAGCATCGAAGGCGGCGGGGGCATCAGCCGCATTCGCACAAGCGCGCTGGTCGTTTGACGCTCACAGCCGAGGCGTCACCCCGGCAAAAGCGCATAACTCGCGGTAGCCGGCCACGCCCAGCGCCAACGCGACTTCTTCGGCGTAAATCTGAAAGACGTACTCCGGATCGCCCGCGCAGTCCTCGTAGCACCCGCCGCCGCGATTGAAGAGGTCGTTCTCATCGTCCAGCGTCAGGCGCTTCGCCGGCAGGGGCCGGCCCTCGGCGTCCTCGTACTCGTCCACCAGCGGGAATAGGCAGCAGTAGTAGGGCTTCAGCTCCCAGGCCGGGCGACCATGGGCGATGCAAGCCGCTTGAATCGCGCAGCAGCGATCTTCGGGGCGCAAAAACACGCACGTCGCGCCGCTGGGGTGGGATGGATCGTCAACCGTAGTTGTGCCGGTATATCGCCCCGATGGGAAGGCCGGATCATCGTCGTGCAGTTCGGCAAACCAGGTGCTCGGATCCCGGCGCGTCGCCGGCATAAAAGGTTGGATCAGCTCGGCTTGAGCGATGACGCGCTGGGCGTGCGCATAGTCCACCCACACCCCATCGGCGCAACAGCCGGCCTTGCACCGGGCGATCTGGCAACGACGGATCGCCTTCTTCTGCAGCAACTTGTCGTCTATCGCGTAGCCGTTGATGATGATGTCGGCCATGATTCGTTTGCTCACCGGCCACGCAGTCGGTTGAGTTGCTCCTCCATCTCGCGCTGGCGCTGCTCCGAAGCGCGACGCCCTTCTTCCAGAATTTCTTCCACCTCGCGCCTAATGTCTTCACGCAAGTCCTCACCGGATTGGGGCGCCAGGAGCAAGGCAATCACCGCGCCGCCAAGCGCGCCGATGATCATGCCGTTCAAAAAGCTGCCGAACTTGCCCATAGCACTTGTTTCTCCTGTTGGATTAACACTATACGCCGGTCCGAGTTGTGCAGCGCCTGCGACCTAAGGCTAACCGACCGGCGCGTTGGCTTCCTGTGGGATCGCTAAACTAAAATAGCCGAATCATGACCACCGAACGACTGAGCAGACTGAAGCGGGCGCAGCAACTGGCCGATGTAGATTATGTCGCGCTCGTGCCCGGACCTAATCTGATTTACTTCACCGGCCTGAACATGCACTTGAGCGAGCGGCCGATCGTGGCGCTGTTCCCCGCCGACGATACGCCGCCCATCCTCATCGCGCCTTTCTTTGAGGTGGGCAAAGCGACAAGTGGGCCTATCGCGTTGGATTGGCAGGTGTACAGCTACAAGGATGGCGCACCCTTCCAAGATGCCTTCCGCCAAGCGGCGGAAGCGCACGACTTGCGCGGCAAGACCATCGCCATTGAGCCGTTGCAGATGCGCGTGTTGGAGTGGACGCTGCTCAGCGAGGCTGCGCCTGGCATCCGTCAGGCGTCGGCCGCCAACCTGATCGCGCCGCTGCGCATGGTGAAGGACGCCGATGAGGTCAACGCGATGCGTCGCGCGGTTATGCTTGCCGAGGCAGCCTTTACCCAGGCGCTAGAGGAAATTCGCGAAGGCATGACCGAGCGCCAGGTGGCCAACCTGATGCTGCGCCATTTGCTGGCCGCCGGCGCGCAGGGGGTGCTGTTCGAGCCGCTCGTGCAATCCGGGCCAAACGGGGCCAACCCCCATGGCATGTCCGGCGACCGGCCCTTGCGCCGGGGCGACCTGGTGGTCATTGACTTTGGTCTGAAGGTGGACAACTACGGCAGCGACATCACGCGCACAATTGCCGTCGGCGAACCGGACGCGCAGATGCGCGACGCCTACGAGATGGTGAAAGCGGCCAATGCGGCCGGACGCGCCGCAGCCAAGCCGGGGGCGACCGGTGAGATGGTGGACCGCGCTACGCGCGGCGTGATCGAAGCAGCCGGCTACGGCGCGTATTTCACCCATCGCACCGGCCACGGCTTGGGCCTGGAAGGGCACGAGCCGCCCTACATGGTCGCGGGCGACACGACGGCGCTGCAACCGGGCATGACTTTCACCGTCGAGCCGGGCATCTACATCCCCGGCAAAGGCGGCATACGCATCGAAGACGACGTGCTGATCACCGCGGACGGCAGCCAGAGCCTGACTTCGCTCACCCGCGACCTGATTATCGTGTCCCCCCGTCCGTGATGACTGTCACATCGAACCAGCGCGGCGTTTCTGATCTGCTGATTCTATGGGCCTGGGAATATGACGCCGATTTTGTCGCCATGCTGGTTCGTGCGTGCGCGATGCGCGACGTAAGCGCGCGCGTCTGCGGCGCAGACGAATTGGCGCAACTGCCCGCATGGTTGGATGCGGGCGAGATCCGCGCGCGCGTCGGCCTGGATCGCGTGTGGGACTGGGGTGGGGAATACGAGCGGCACGTCGAGGCGATGCAGCGTAACGTGCCGCTGATGGTCAACGACTATGCGCGCGTGCGGCGCGTCTGGAACAAGCTGACGATGCACATGACGTTGATCGCGCATGGCATCTATGTGCCGCACCTGATCCTCCTGCCGTCGTATGAAGAACAGCCCAACCTGCCGCGCGTGAACCTCTCGCCGCTGGGCGGCAGGTTTTCGGTGAAGAGCGTGCACAGCGGCGGCAGCGGCGTATTAAATCCGGTGACTCGATGGGAGGACGTGCTGGCGCAGCGCCTCGAGTGGCCCGGCGAGCAGACGATCCTGCAGGCATGGGTCGAGCCGAAGTTGCTCGGCAAGCGCCGGGCGTGGTTTCGCGTGTTCTACGCTTGCGGCAGCACCTTCCCGTGCTGGGCCGACGACCGCACCCATGTTCAAGAGCCGGTCTCACCGGAGGACGAAAACCACTATCAACTGTGCATCCTGCGCGGCCTCACCCAGCAAATCGCCGGATTGTGTGGGCTAAACCTGTTCTCGACCGAAATTGCGCTCGATCAAAATAACCTATGGCAGGTGTGCGACTACGTCAACGAGCCCTGCGACTTTCGGCTGAAGTCCACCGCCGCCAACGGCGTGCCCGACGAGGTCGTAGCTGCGATCTGCGACCGCATCGCCGGCTGGGTCAAGCGTCGGACGCAAGCAGCCCACTGAATCACCGCGACGGGAACAAACGGTTTGCCCGTAACGTCTCAGCTAGCAGTGATGATGCGCATAGGTAGGAGGAATGAACATGTCAAAACACCTGTTAACCACCCTGGCCGCCGGCGCGTTGGCTGTGGCCGCCTTAGCTGGCCGGCCCACCTACGCCAACACAACGCTCCAGCAAAATAGCCAACCCTTCCGACGCACCGTGACCGTGGCGGGCGTCGGTCGAGCAACGGCCTCGCCGGACATCGCGCGCGTCACGGTGGGCGTAGATATTGTCAACGCGCGGCTGAGCGTCGCGCTCACCGAAGCTAACCGCAAGATGGCGGCAATCATGGCTGCGCTGGAGAAAGCCGGCGTCGCTAAGAAAGACATCCAAACAGCCGAGTTCAACGTCTTCCCGCAGCAAGCGTACGGGCCAAGCGGCCCCGGGCCGATCACCGGCTATCGCGTGATCAACACCGTGCGGGTGACAGTGCGTAACCTGGATAACACCGGCGCAGTGCTCGACGCAGCCATCAACGCCGGCGCGAACTCGATACAAGGCTTGGTCTTCACGATCGAGGACGCCAAGGCAATCGAAGAAAAGGCGCGCAAAGACGCGATGGCCGACGCCAAAGCTAAAGCCACCACCCTAGCCGGCGAAGCCGGCGCAAAGGTCGGGCGGGCGCTGACCATCTCGGAAGTCACATCGAGCGGCGGCCCGGCGCCGGTGTTCGTTGCCGCCCAGGCCGCCGAAGGTTTTGGCGGGGGCGCATCCATCGCGCCCGGCACGCAGGATGTCGTCATCCAGGTGCAGGTGACCTACGAGATCGAGTGAGCGCAAAAGACCAGGGGCAAGGTTTCCTCAAGAAACCCTGCCCCTAGGACACGATTAAATCACCTCTAATCCATCGCGATCCGGCAACGATGGGAAGGGCGCGTGAGGCTCGGTCTGATACCAAAACGCCGTTGAGGCGATGTCGTCTTGCAGCGGCAGATACCGTCTGCCGCTGCGCCAGCCCAGCGCCTGGATGGTCACGCGCAGGTCATGCTCGAAGCGGATCGGATCGGCGATATGCCAGCGATACATGCCGAAACGCTGCTGGCTCTGATATAGGCCATCCGGTTTGATGACTTGCGGCAGGCCGCTGTAGGGCGTGCAGAACACGCCGTATTCGCCTCTGGGGTGCTCGAAGTTCCACGCCCCGCCGAAGTAATCTTCTGTTCCGGTGCCGCAGATGGTGGGCCATTCGTCACCGTCCATGTAGAACTTCATCTCCCCCTCGCCCCACCAGCCGTTGTTGTTCACCCCCCAGGCCAGGTATGTGCCGACGTAGTGCCCTTTGCCTCGCACGCCATCCAGCAGCGTATGCACCGACTTGTAGGGCAGCGGATTGCTGCGCCGCCATTGGGCGTGAAAGTAGGCCGCGTCATCGGGGACATCGGTCAATGCGTAGGTGATCTGATAGAAACAGATCATTGGGTCGTCGGCCAGGTTCTCCAGGGTGATGCGGGCAGACTTGCGGAAGGGCATCTCCCAGTAAGCGTTAAAGCCGCCGGCCGGGTTGACGCACACGGCCAGCGAGGCGATGTTGCAGCGCACGCCCCAGCCACAGCAGAAGAAATCGCCCACCGGCGTCTCCACCGAAGGCGTCGCCTCGCCATCCCAGTACATGCGCAGCACCGCGCGACGCCATGTGTCGGGGAACATCGTCATCCAGATATGCTGGATTGCGCCGCTGCCTTCGATCTGAGCGAGCGTGAACGTCGCGCGCGGCGCGATTGATACGCACGGCGAGACCTTCCAGCCTTGACCCAGCTCGCGCGCGGCGTTCGCCGCCTCGCCTTCGGTGGCCATGCCGCCTTTCCCCTTCTCGCCGGTGAAGTTCTCCGCGCTGATTGAGCGCGTCTGAGCATTGGAGAGTCGCGACAGGTTGCCCAGGTGCATGCCCAGGCCGTTGAAGGAATACACTTTCGTGTCCATGGCGCGGACGATTGTGCAATCGCGACGCCGCGCGCGCAAGCGCATCATGCGACAAGCCGGCGACCTGGCGAATCGCCGGCTTGTCGCTCGTCGCTCAGCGCCTTTACTTCATGGGCAAGCCATCTCAGGTTTGTACCATCGCGCAGCTTTGAAGCCGGATGGCGCGCACAAGCCGTTGTTGGATTGCAGCGTCAACGCAACCAGCTTGGTGAGATTGGCAAAGCTGTCGGGCAGCGATCCGCCAAGCTGGTTCTGGTGCAGCGCCAGCTCGGTGAGCCGCACCAGGTTTCCTAGCTCCGCAGGCAGCTCGCCGCTGAGCTGGTTATCGAAGAGCCACATCCGTCGCAGCGCAGTCAGCTTGCCTAGCTCCGGCGGAATCGGGCCGCTGCTGGACGACGCGAGGTATTCCGGCGACTTAAGCTGTGCTAGCTCGGCAGGAAGCGAAGAAGCAACGCTCGGCTCACCGTTAACGATTCAGAGTGCGCGCCATCGGCATCACCGAAGGCAGCGCGCTCACGCTAGCGCCTCGAATTCCGCCCAGGCTTCTGCCAGCTCGCGTTCGGCCTGGCGATAGGCCTCGCCCAGCGCTTGGGCGCGCGCGAAGTCGCCGCCGGCTTGTTGCATCTCGCCGGCGAGCGCATTGAGGCGCGCTTCGAGCGACTCGATGCGTTGCTCGACGGCGACCAGCCGGGCCTGGCGTTGCTGCTGGGCATTCTTCGACATCGCCGGAGGCGTCGCCGCGCGCGGCGCATGTCCTGCGCCGTTCGTCTTCTCGTTAGGCGGCGGCGTCAAGGCTTGCGCGTCGCACGCCTCGCGCCACTCATCGTAAGACCCTTTGAAAACGCTCATGCGCACCTTGCCATCGGCGCCTCGCTCGAGAATCCACAACTGCGTCGCCAGGGCGGTGATGAGGTAACGGTCATGTGAGACGAAGAGCAACGTGCCGTCGAAGCGTTGCAAGGCTTCGGTCAACACTTCTTGCGCGGGAATGTCGAGGTGATTGGTCGGCTCATCGAGCAGCAGGAAGTTCGCGCCCTGCAAGGCGAGCTTGGCCAGCGCCACGCGCCCGCGTTCGCCGCCGCTGAGCGCGGCGATTGGTTTGAAGTGATCATCGCCGCTGAACAAAAATCGCCCCAGGATGTCGCGCGCCTCGCTCAATTTCAAGTCGGGTCGCGCCGACATCAGCTCCTGCAGCACGGTGTGGTCAGGATTCAGCCCCTCGCCGGCCTGCGCGAAGTAGCCGATGCGCACACCGGCGCCGATCTGCACGGCGCCGGCCAACGGCGGCAGCTCACCGGTGATCGTCTTAAGAAAAGAGGTCTTGCCGGCGCCGTTTGGGCCGATCAAGGCGGCGCGCTCGCCGCGCATCAACAGCAGGTCGGGCGCAGTGAACAGCGCGCAAGATGAGGCGCGGTAGCCCACGGTCAACGCGCGCGTCTCCAGCACCCGGTCGCCGCTGCGCCCGCTGCTCTGCAGGCGCAACGCGAGCGCGCGCTGCTGCGCGGGTTTCTCCAGCCGTTCGAGGCGATTCAACCGGCGCAGCCGGCCTTTGGCTTGCGCCGTGTTTTGGCCGGCGATGTTGCGCCGGATGTATTCCTCTTGCCGCTCGATGAACGCGCGCTGCGCTTCATACTCGGCCAAGGCGCGCGCGCGCCGTTCGGCGCGCTGCTGCGCATATTCGGTGTAGCCGCCGCGATAGAACTCCAGATAAGCCCGCCCATCGGCGCGCTTGCCCATCTCCCACACGCGGTCGCACACCTCGTCGAGGAAGTATCGGTCATGCGAAACGACGATCAGCGCGCCTTCCCACTCCTGCAGGTAGCCTTCCAGCCACTCCACACCTTGCCGGTCAAGGTGATTGGTCGGCTCGTCGAGCAGCAGCACGTCGGGCGCCTGTAGGAGCAAGCGCGCCAGATTGGCGCGCACGCGCTGCCCGCCGCTCAACGCCGCGATGGGCTTGTGCCAGTCCGCTTCGGCAAAGCCAAGGCCCAGCAGCACGCGCTTGATCTTCGACTCGACTTCATAGCCCCCCTTCAGCTCGAACGCTTGCTGCAACATGCCGTAGGTCTCCAGCAGTCGCGCCGACTGCGCGCCCGACCCATCCGCCTGGGCCAGCGCGTGCTCGATCTGGGCCAGGCGCATGCGCAAAGCGTTCAAGTCGGCAAAAGCGGACTGGGCTAGCTGCCACACGGTGCGCGCGTCGGACTCCTCAGCCGACTGCGCCAGATAGCCGCGCGTGACGCCGCGCGCGACATGCACCTGTCCGCCGGCATCGGATTCATCTTCGCCGGCGATGATGCGCAACAGCGTGGTTTTGCCGCAACCGTTCGGGCCGACCAGCGCGATCTTGTCGCCGCGCGCGACGCTAAAGCTCAAGCCGCTGAACACGTCGAACGCGCCGAACGACTTGCTCACGTTCACGCCGCTGAGGATGGACATGGCGCAGATTGTAGCGAAAGCAGGCAGGCGGCTCGGAGCGTAGGCGAAGCTTCAAACTTGAACCTGCAGCAGGGCGATCAAGGCGTCCGGCTTGTCCACACTCACCACGATCCGCTCGCCCTGAAAGTCCATCAGCACCAGCCGGTCGAGCCGCGTGGCGAACATCTTGAACTCGCCGAGCGTGGGGCACTGAAACGTGCCGTACCAGCCGAACACCCCGCCGACCGACACCAGACGGATCGAGGACTGCAGCTCGTGAATTGCGATGCGCCGGACGTTGGTCAGCGCGGCCAGGTGACGCGGCACGCCGCCCCAGCGACGGCGAATGTAAATCACGTCGTCGCCGACCTCGACGCCGTTCGGCGACAAGGCAAACAGGAACACGAAGAAGGCCGCCAGCCCAACGCTGACCGTCGCGAAAAAGAGCGACCGGCCGGCTTGCGCCGCCGCGCCGGTCAGCGCGATCACGATGGCAACGACCGCCAGGACGGCGACGCTGATCCCTCGTGTGCGCGCATCGAACGAGGAGTGAAATCGCTTCACAGACGCGAGCGAGGATAACGGCGTCGCCGCGTCATTCCCGCGCGAACTCGTCAATCAGCGCGCCGATGTAGCGCATGCCGTCGTAGTAGTTTTGGAGGATGGCGTTCTCGTTGGGCGAATGGACGCGGCTATCGGGATGGCTGATGCCGGCGCACACCGTCGGCACGCCGCCGATGAAGGACGAGAGCGAGTACATCGGGCCGCTGCCCGGACTAAGCAGCACTTTCACGGGCGTCTGGTTGTAGATGCGCTCACACGCGCGCGCCGCTGCCTGCACGATCGGCGCGTTCACATCCGACAGCTCAGCGCGATAACCGCCCAGGAATTTAATTTCGATGTCGCTGAAACCGCGCTTGTCCAGGTGCTTGCGCAGGAGGTCAAGCACGATCTCCGGCGTCAGGTTGGGCACCAACCGAAAGTCCACCTTCGCGCTGGCGACGGCCGGCAGCACGGTCTTGATGCCCTGCCCCTGCCAGCCGCTGGTCAAGCCGCAGATCGTGGCGGTGGGTTGGAAGAACAGGCGCTTGACCGCATCGAAGCCGGTGACGCCGGTGATGAATTCGGCGATGCCCCACTTGGCTTTGACTTCGGCCTCGTCGAAGGGCATTTCACGCAGGATGGCCTCCTCCGCCGGCGTGAGTGGGCGCACATGGTCGTAGTAGCCCTCGATCAGGATGCGCTCGCTCGCGTCCTTGATCGTGTTCAAGGCCCACACCAGCCGCCAGGCGGCATTAGGGGCGATCGCCGCATTCGACGAGTGCAGGTCATGGCTCACGCCCTTGACATGCAGCTCGACGTAGCAAATGCCCTTCACGCCCATGGTGAGCAGGAAGCGGCCTTGCTCGTCAAAGCCGCCGAACTCCCACAGGCAGCCGTCCATCGGCCGGCCATCTGGCTTGTGAAGCCAGCCCTGGTATCGCTCAACCCAGGCGTGCAGGTGCGGGCTGCCGACTTCCTCTTCGCCCTCGATCAGCCACTTGATCTTGAAGGGCAACCTGCCCTGCGTGGCCAGCCAGGCTTCGACGGCGTGAATGCGGGTCACCAGTTCGCCTTTGTCATCCGCAGCGCCGCGGGCGAAGATCTTGCCGTCTCGGATGGTCGGCTCAAAAGGCGGCGACTCCCACAACTCCAACGGCTCGGCGGGCTGCACGTCGTAGTGGTTGTAGATCAGCAGCTCCTTGTCGCCCTCGCCGAGTTCGGCCCACACGACCGGCGGCGCATCGCCTTCCGTCGGCACAACCTTGACTTCGGCGCCAAGCGCAGCCAAACGCCGCGCAACCAAGGCGGCCATCTCCGGGATGCCCTGGCCGGTGGCGGCAACGCTGGGCTGGCGCAGGAAGTCCTTATAGTCCTCGAGCAGGCGTTCGCGATGCTCGCGGAGGTAAGCGTCGAATGATGCAGCGTCCATGTCGGCAATGATAAATGTTGCGCCGCGCCCAGCGTCTATGCGCAGACCCGCGAGACAAAGCGCGAGCGAAGGGGCGAAAGGCGACGCCGTCGTCCGCCCACGGGCTTATAAATCAACGAACAGCTTGCCGTCCTCTTCGGTCACCTGGAAACTCTGGATCGGCGTCGGCTCTTTGCCCAGCGCGATGATCCGACGCGACCATGCCGGCAGCTTGACGCCGGCCACGCCCTGCACCCAGTCCAGGTTTTTGCCTGTGCACATGTCGAAGCGCGAGTTGTGGAAGGGGCAGGTGATGATGCCGTCCTCTACCTTGCCGCCGGCCATCGGCAAGCCCAGGTGGGGACACTTGTTGATTACGGCGCAGTATCCATTCCCGACGCGCGCCACGACGATGCTCTTCCCTTCCGCGTTAAAAGTCTTGAGGCCATTCGCCGGCACGTCGGCCGCGCTCCCGATCATCACACGCTTACTCATGGTTCACCTCACACTTTCATGTCTCAACGGCAAGCGCTATTGTATGCCGGTCGCAGAGCGGCCCACCGCCGCGCGCGGTCACGCCGCGCCTGCCTCGGCGACTGCGGCAAACACAAAACCGAGATATGCGCCGATCAACAGGTGCATGTTGGCGACATACAGCTTGTCGAACAGGTGATGCGCGGCTAGGTGCGCCCAAGCGCCAAGGATGCCGGCGCAGAGCGCCGATGAGAACGCGGCGATCCCCCCCCGCCGCGCCGCCTGCCAGGTGACGGCAACGATCGTCATCCAGAGCGTAAGGTAAGCGAGCAGGCCAACAGCGCCCGTCTCGGCGAAGATGTTGAGGTAATAATTGTGCGCATGGCCGAGCGCGTTCTCCCAGGGCAGCAAGCGGAACGCCGGATACGCCGCCGCGTAATTGCCGAAGCCCACACCCAGCCACGGGCCGGACTCGATCATGCGCAGCGCGGCCTGCCAATGTGCTAACCGCTCGACCGTCGAGAAGGTGATCGGCGTGACATGCGCGTTGCGCACATCGAGGCCGAACGCGCTGCTAGGATCACCGAAGTACTGCTGCAGTTGCGCTTCGAGCGACGCCGGCAGGTTGATTACATCGAAGGCAAACGCAGCTAGGGCCAACACGAGCACCCCGCCGACCCAGCGCTGCGGTTGCCGCACGCATGCCAAGAACAACGCCGCGCCTGCCGCCGCTGCGCCGACCAGCGCGCCGCGCGAGCCGCTGGCGATGAGCGCGCGAACGCACAGCGCCGCAACGAGCGCCGAAACGGCCAAGAGCAAGAGCATCGGCCCGTGCGCGCGGCCGGCCACGCGCATGGAACATCTCAGGCAGCCGGCGCGCCGCTTCGACCAGGCCTGGGCCGTCGCCCACAACGCCAGCGCGGCCGCGACCGGCCACGTCAGCCCCATGAACCCGCCAAACGGATTGGGCTGCTCGAATGTGCCGTAAGCGCGATACGCATCCGTGCCGCGGATGCGGAACTCCGGGGGGCCAAATCCGCGCACGTCGGCCTGAATCAACCCGAAGGCGGCTTGTCCTGCCGCAGAGACCAGGATCGCGCCGAGGACGATCTGGCGCTTGCGCGGATCTGCTTCGCCGGCTACCAGCAGCGCCACCACGCCGATCTGCATCCACTTGATGCACTCCGTCGCCCAGTCGCGGAAGTCGCGCGCCGGAAAGAACGAGAGCAAGCAGACCGCGAGGAAGGCAGCGAACGCGGCGGCGATCGCCGGCTGGGGTCGGGCGAGCGAGAAGCGGCGCGCAGCGAGCCAGCGGAAGATATACGCAACCAGCGCAAGCGCCAACACGATCTGACCGCTGTCGAGCGGCAACTGCAACGTCACGCGCTCCAGCGGTTGAAACGGCCCGACGACCAACGCCAGCGCCAGGCCGATGACCGGCTCGGCCAAGATCGCCGCCAAAGCCAATAGCGCAGCGATGAGCGCGGCGACGACAATGAGCTGAGGCTGCGGCAGCAACGCGATGGCCGCGCCAACGACGCTCAGCGTGATGACTTGCGCGGTCAGGCGTGACCATGGCCAGGCGCGGCGAAGTCGCGCGGCGACCGGTTCACTCAGCACCCTGTGATAAGCCATCGCCGATTACGCTGCTTTCGGCTTGCTCTTCACCAGCAGCGTCCACGAACCGCGCTGCACTACGCTGCCATCTTGCTTCTTCACACTAACTTTGAACGTCACTTTGCCGTTGCCCAGTCGCGGGAAGGCTTTGACTTCGGCGACTTCGGCTTCCAGATGGATCGTGTCGCCGATGAAGATGGGCGCGGTGAACTCCCACTCGATGCCGCGAAAGACTTCCACCGTGCCGAGCAGAAACCCCATTTGGAAGGCCAATCCGCTGGCGACGCTCAGGCCGAGCAAGCCGTGAGCGATGCGCCGGCCGAACAGATGGCCCTGAGAGAAGGTTTCGCTGGTGTGAATTTCATTGTAGTCGCCGCTCAAGCCGGCGAACAAGACGATGTCGGCCTCTGTAATGGTGCGGCTAGGCGACGTGGCTTTGTCGCCGACGACGAAGTCCTCGAAGTACAAACCATGCGGTGTAGTGAGCGCCATAAGGCCGATTGTATAGGGGCGGGGCGGTGAGGCTGACCCGCGCGCGTTGCTGCGCGCTACTTGGTCAACACAACGATCATGCGCTCGGAATCGTTATCTAGCGGCGGCGGCGGGATCAGCATATCGCCGTACCAATGCGCGGCCGAGAACGCTCCCGAGAGATCGATCAGCGCCCGCAGTTCCTGCGCCTGATACCAGCGATGCGGATGCCGGTGTTCGACGACGCGTTCCGGCCGGCCGGCTTCGCGTATCGTCAGCCGCGCGGTCACCAGCCATTGCTGGGTGATCCAGTCGTACGGGTCATCGGCCGCGCCGAACAGCACGTCCACTTCGGTGTAAGGCTCATCGGCGAAGTAGGGAACATCGGTGGAGCGAGACAACCAGGCGTTGGGCAAGCTATCGCGCCAGATCGTAGATGGATGCGCCATCTCAATCACGCAGACGCCGCCGGGCAGCAGGTTGCGCGACACCGATTTGAGATGCGACACGACCTGCGCGTTGGTCACCAGATGCGATAGGCTTTCCATCAGGTTCGCGGCCAGCGCCACCGGCCGCTCCAGCGAGAAATCGGCCATGTCGGCGGCCACGGTCTCCAGCAAGACGCCGTCGCGCTGCGCGCCCTCGCGCGCATAGTTGAGCATGTCGGGCGAAAGGTCAAGCGCCACCGCGCGCCAGCCGCGTCGGGCAAACTCGCGCGCGTGACGCGCCGGGCCGCAGGCAAGTTCGAGGAAGGATGAAGCGGCGTCCCCGGCGACGCGGCCATGCGTCCGCAAACACCATTCGAGGAAGTTGCACTCATCCACAAAATCCCGATCGCTAAAGGCGATGTCGTAGGCGCGCGCGTTGGCGTAGAACTCCGGCGATGTCACGGGGTCGAATTCTATGCGTCCCAACCGTGCGATCAAGGCGCGCGGCGCCAGATCAGGCGGCAATCAGACGCCGGTTGAGGCCCGACGAAAGGCGTCCGGCCGAGACGACGCTGAAATGATGAGGTATATTTATGAGGCAATGCGAAGGACACTGCGCCGCAACAACGACGACGATAATGATGCCTTCCGCCGGGCAGGCGTCGCCTGAGTCGTCGCGCGCAGAACCGAGCTTGAGACTGAGGGTCGCCTGACACGGGCGGCCTTTTTTGTCGCCGTTCATGTCGCGCGACACCAGCAACATTCATCCAAGGTTGGTAATCATGTTCAAGACGAAGACCTGTGGCGAATTACGCAAAGAACACGTAGGGCAACACGTCACGCTCGCCGGCTGGGTGCACCGCCGACGCGATCATGGCGGGGTGATCTTCATTGACCTGCGCGACCGCTTCGGCCTGACGCAGATCGTCATCAACCCTGCGAACGTGCGCAGCGCAGAAATCTTCAAGCTGGCCGAGTCACTGCGCAACGAATACGTGATTCAGGTCGAGGGCCAGGTCACCCTGCGGCCTGAGGGCATGGCGAACCCTAAAATGTCAACCGGCGAGGTCGAGGTGATGGTCTCGCAACTGGCGCTGCTCAACCCGGCCAAAACGCCGCCTTTCCTCATTGATGACGAGGGGCGTGACGTAGACGAGAACCTGCGCCTCAAGTATCGCTACCTCGACCTGCGGCGCGAACGCATGGCGCGCAACCTGACGATCCGTCACACCTTCGTCAAATTCATCCGCGATTATCTGGACGCGCGCGGCTTCCTCGAAGTCGAGACGCCGATCCTGTTCAAGACCACGCCGGAAGGCGCGCGCGATTACCTGGTGCCCAGCCGCGTACATCCCGGCTGCTTCTACGCGCTGCCGCAAAGCCCGCAACAATTGAA
>JBKBID010000034.1:0-28256 GCA_046299515.1 Thermoflexales bacterium
CAAGGACCTGCAAGCAGAATTCGGCCTCACCTATCTGTTCATCGCCCACAACCTGAGCGTGGTGGAGCACATCAGCGACCGCGTCGGCGTGATGTACCTCGGCAAGATGGTCGAGCTGACCGATCGCGAGACGCTCTTCCGCGATCCGCTGCATCCCTACACCAAGGCGTTGCTGTCGGCCATCCCCATCCCCGATCCGACGGTCAAGCGCGAGCGGATGATCCTGCAGGGCGATGTGCCGTCGCCGGTGAACCCGCCCAGCGGCTGCCGCTTCCACACCCGCTGCCCGTTCGCCGTGGACATCTGCAAGACGGTCGAGCCGCCGCTGGAGGAGTTGAAGCCTGGCCACATGGTGGCTTGTCATGTGGCGAAGGAGCAGGTCGCGGAACAAAAGCGCGCAAGGGGCGCCGGCCTGGCCGGCGCTGCGCCTGCGCCCAATCACTGAGGCCCAAGCCCCATTCCTGGGTGGGCGAAGGCATTGCCTTTGCCCGCCCAGGGGGAAATTGATCGCCGCTACAGCTCCGCCATGAAGCGGATGCTCGCTTCGATGCCCTTTTCGTAGCACGCGACGGCGAAGCGCTCGTTGGGCGAGTGAACGTTGTCGTCCGGCAAGCCGAACCCCAGCAGCGCGATGGGTTTGCCCAATAACGTCTGAAAGTCGTGCACCACCGGGATTGAGCCGCCCTCCAGATCATAGAAAGGCGGGTTGCCGTAGGCGGCTGTTGCGGCGCGCGCGGCCGCTTGAATCTGCGGCGCATCGAGCGACACCAGCGAAGCCGGCGTCCCCCGCGCGTCGCTGAAGGCGACCTCGGCGCCGGCCGGCGCCGCCGCGCGGATGGCGTCTTGCACCCGGCGGATGACCTTCTCCGGGTCTTGATTCGGCACCAGCCGGCACGTGATCTTGGCGTGCGCCGTCGCCGGGATGATGGTCTTGCTGCCGGGGCCGGTGTAGCCGCTCCACATGCCGTTGACCTCCAGCGTAGGGCGCGCGCCCCTGCGCTCGTTGACCGTGAACTCCGGCTCGCCGAAGGCCAGGGATGCGCCGGTCTCGCGCATCACGTCCGCCTCACCGTAGGGCACGCGGGCGAGCGCGGCGCGCTCCTCGGCGCTCAACACCCGCACGTCGTCGTAGAAGCCGGGCACGGTCACGCGTCCCTGCGCGTCCTTGAGCGAGGCCAGGATTTGAGCCAGCGCAAAGGCAGGGTTCTGCACGTTGCCGCCGTAGTGCCCGGAGTGCACGTCGCGCTCCAGGCAGCGCACTTGGACCTCGAATCCCGCCAGCCCGCGCAGCCCGTAGGTCAGCACGGGTTGGGTGAGGCTGAACAGCGCGCCGTCGCTGATCATCACGCAATCGCACGCCAGCAGATCGCGGTGCGCCGCGATGAACGCGCTGAGGTTCGGGCTGCCGATCTCTTCTTCGCCCTCGATGAGGAACTTGACGTTGACCGGCAGCGTGCCTTCGGCCCGCAGATATGAGGCGACGGCCTTCACATGGGCCAGGTGCTGGCCCTTGTTGTCGTCCGCGCCGCGCGCGTAGATGTAGCCATCGCGCACCGTCGGCCTGAACGGCTCGCTGCGCCACAGCTCGAACGGTTCGGCGGGCTGCACGTCGTAGTGGCCGTAGATCAGCACCGTGGGGCGATGATGGTCGTGGCCGGACCACTCGGCATACACGACGGGATGGCCGGCGGTCGGCATGACTTCGGCGCGCAGGCCGGCGTCGCGCAGGTGCGCCGACAGCCACAACGCGGCCATCTTCACATCGCGGGCGTGGTCGGGTTGCGCGCTGACGCTGGGAATGGCGAGGTACTCCAGCAGGTCTTTGAGGTACTCGTCGCGGCGCGCGCGGGCGTAATCCAAAACTCGATTGAGCATGACGTGAATTTTCTCCGATGGCGCAGATGACCTGCGCCGCAAGCGCTCCTCACGGCTTGACGCCGGTCACCAGATCGTAATCCACCAACCAGGGGCGACACTGCACGTCCTGAAAGCCCAGCTCGCGCAGCCACGCGGCGAGCGCCGACGTCGGCATGGCGCGGCCGGGCAGCTTCCACGCATCGGGGCCAATGCGGTTGCTCACCATCAGCAGGCCGCCGGGTTTGAGCACGCGCCACATCTCGCGCGTGGCGGCGCGCCGGTCGCGCATGAACTCCAACGCCTCCAGGCAGGTCACCACGTCGAACGCGGCGGCGTCGAACGGCAGGCGCTGCGCGTCGCGCTGCATGAAAGCCACGCGGTCGCCATGGGCGGCCAGCTTCGCCCGCGCCTGGTCGAGCATGCGCCCGGAGAGATCGAGCGCGACGATGCGCCCGCGAAAGCGGCGCTGCGCGAGCAGCGCGGCGGGGAGTCGGCCGGTGCCCGTCGCCACGTCCAGCACCGATGCCTCTGACGCAGCCGACATCGCCAAATGCTTTAAGATCGGCATGGCTAACATCAGCGCATCGCCGGCTTCGTCGAATTGTTTCACCCGGTCGTAGCGCGGCGCGAACCAGTCGTAGAGCAGCGCGACGACGCGCGGGCCGAGATACGCGCCCTCGGCGACGACGAGCTGCCAATACAGCGCCAAGCCGATCAAGCCGGCCAGCGCCGCGCCGATGAGAAAATAGGCCCAGATTGGCATGACGGATTCAACTTGCGCATTGTAAATCCCAGCGTATACCTCGCCCGGCCCTAGCTATGACCGAATGGAAGATCGCCCCGCGCGCGCCCGAGTGGTATTTCGCCGCGTTGCGCGATTTGCACCCGCTGACGGCGCAAGTGCTCTACGCGCGCGGCCTGACCGATCCGGCTGTCGCGCGCGCCTTTCTGCTCGGCGAGTATGCGCCCGTCAACCCGTTTGCGTTGCGGGATATGCCGCGCGCGGTCGAGCGCATCCTGGCGGCGATTGCGAACGGGGAGTCCATCGCCGTTTATGCCGATTACGACTGCGACGGCGTCACGGCCGGCGCCCTGCTCATGCGCGCGTTGGCCGCGCTGGGCGCGCGCGCGCAAATTTACATCCCCGATCGGTTTGAGGAGGGCTACGGCCTGAATGCGCAGGCGCTCGACCGGCTGCGCGCGCAGGGCGTGAGCTTGGTGGTGACGGTGGACTGCGGCGCGCGCGCCCACGCCGAGGCGCAGCACGCGCGCGCGATCGGCCTTGACCTCATCATCACCGACCATCACGAGCTGGAAGGCGGCGCCATCCCCGACGCCTACGCCGTCGTGGACCCCAAACGTCCGGATTGCGCCTACGGCTTTAAGCACTTGGCCGGCGTGGGGGTGGCGTTCCGCCTGGCGCAGTGTTTGTTGCGCCGGGCGCGCGACGCCGGACGGTCGCGGGGCGACGTCAGCGAGGCGTCCCTGCTCGACCTGGTGGCGCTCGGCACCGTCGCCGATGTCGTGCCGCTCATCGGCGAAAATCGCGCGCTCGTGCGGGCGGGCCTGGAACGCATGAACCGCAAGCCTCAAGTTGGCGTGCAGGCGCTCATCCGGGCCGCCAGACTCAAGCCGGGAACGGTGACTTCCGACGGGATCGGCTTCGCCCTGGGGCCGCGCCTGAACGCCGCGGGGCGGCTGGAGCACGCTCGGGCGGCCTACGAGTTGCTCGCGCGCGACGACCCGGCGCGCGCCGCGGATTTAGCCGACGCGCTGGATCGGCAAAACAGCGAACGGCAGAGCGTGACGGCCGCCGTGGCGGACAGCGCGGAGCGCCAGGTGATGGCCGCCCATGCGCTCAGCGGAGACGATGCGCCGGCGCCGCCGCTGCTGTTCGCCGCGTCGCCGGAGTATCACATCGGCGTGATCGGGTTGGCCGCGGCGCGCCTGGTCGAGAAGTATTACCGGCCGGCGGTCGTGGTGAACATCAACGGCGAAGAAGCGCGCGGCTCCTGTCGCAGCGTCGGCGGATTCGACATCATCGCGGCGCTCGACGCGTGCGCCGACCTGCTGCTCAAACACGGCGGCCACGAAGCGGCCGCCGGCTTCACGGCTCGCGTCAGCGACGTGGCGGCGCTGCACGAACGGCTGAGCGCCATCGCCCGTCGCCGGCAGCCCGAAGGCGGCTGGACGCGCATCATCTACGCCGACGCCGAGGTCGCCCTGGCCGAGGTCAACCCGCAGGTAGTCGCCGAGTTGCAACAGCTCGAGCCGCACGGCCAGGGCAATCCCAGGCCGACATTCGTCGTGCGCGGCGCGGTGGTGAGGGATGCGCGCCGCATGGGTCGCGCGGAGAACGGCGACCCGCTGCCGCACCTTCAGATCCGCGTCACCGACGCGCGGCGCGTCACCTGGGACGCGGTCGCCTGGCGCATGGGGGAGCGCATCCAGCAGCTCGCGGTCGGCGCGCGCGTGGACCTGGCCTGTCGCTTGGGCGTGCACGAATGGAACGGCGAGCCGCGCCTGCGGTTAGAGGTGTTGGACTTTCGCGAGGCGGACGCGGGGTGAACGCGCCGAGCGGCCGGCCGCTGCGCGTCTTCACGCCGCCGATGTGGTTACAATGCTGCCCGGAGACGCGCGCGCGACGATTCGGACATGCCCATTCACATCCTGCCCGACGCCCTGGTCGCCTGCATTGCCGCCGGCGAGGTGGTGGAGCGGCCGGCGTCGGTGGTCAAAGAGCTGGTCGAGAACGCGATTGACGCCGGCGCGACGGACATCCGCATCGAGTGCGCCGAGGGCGGCAAACGGCTGATTCGCGTCAGCGACAACGGCGGCGGCATCCCTTCCGCCGAAGCGCCGTTGGCGTTCGCGCACCATGCGACCAGCAAGCTCGCCCGCGCCGAAGACCTGGCCGAGATCCGCACGCTGGGTTTTCGCGGCGAGGCGTTGGCCAGCATCGCCGCCGTCGGCCAGGTGACATGCGCCACACGGCACGCCGACGAAGCCAGCGGCACGCTGCTGCGGTTTGACGGCGGGCGGCTGATCGGCCAGGAACGCATCGGTCGAACGCCCGGCACGACCATGACGGTGGAACACCTGTTTGCGCGCATGCCGGCGCGCCTGAAGTTCCTCAAGTCCACGCAAACCGAGCGGGGGCATATTGACGGCATGGTGACGCGCTACGCGCTGGCCTATCCGCACATTCGCTTCACGCTGGTTCACGACGGCCGGGTGAGCTTTCAATCCCTCGGCGCCGGCAACCTGCGCGATGTGCTGGTGGATGTCTATGGGGCGGACGCAGCGGCGCAGATGGTCGAGGTCGGCGCGGCGGCTTCGGATGCGCCCGAGTCGTCAATTCAGGTGTATGGCTATGCGTCGTTGCCCACGCTGGATCACGCCAACCGGAGCAAGATCACGCTGTTCGTGAACGGCCGGCCGGTTCAGGACGCCAAGCTCAGCTATGCCGTGGCGCAGGCGTATCACACGCTGCTGATGACGGGGCGCTACCCGGTGGCGGTCATCATGGTGCGCGTGCCGCCCGCGGAGGTGGACGTGAACGTGCATCCGGCCAAAGCCGAGGTGCGTTTCCGCGACGCCGACGCCGTGTTCGGCGCCGTGCAGCGCGCTGTGCGGCGCGCCTTGCTGGACAACATGACGCCACCGGAAGCGCCGACGGCGCTGAGCAAATGGCCGGCCGACCGTCGGGAGGCCATCGCGCCCGCCGCCGGCGATGACCGACCCTCCGGCGACGCTCAGCCCGCGGCCGCGACGCAGCCGTCGCTCGGCGGCAGCGAAGCCTGGGCGCGCGTCGGCATCGCAAGGCAAACCGGCGCGCTCGGCGCCCCGACCGCCGCGGCCCTGCCCACCACGCCGGCGGCGAGAAACCTGCCGGCCCTGCGCATCCTGGGCCAACTCGCCGAGAGCTACATCTTGGCCGAGGGGCCGGAGGGCTTGTATCTGATAGACCAGCACGCCGCCCATGAGCGCGTGCTGTGGGAGCGCCTGTTGGCGCAGCACGAACTCGGCGCGCTGCCGTCGCAGCATCTGCTCGACCCCGCGCCGGTGACCCTCCCCGCCGAGAGCGTCCATCTGCTGGAAGAGCAGCTCGACATGTTGCGCGGCCTGGGTTTCGAGATCGAGCCGTTCGGCGGCAACACCTTCCTTGTGCGGGCCGCGCCGGCGTTGATGATTCAGGATGACATCGCCGCGGCGCTGCGCGAGATCGTGGCCGATCTGGAGATGGGGGACGCCGCGCTGCGCAGAGACCTGGAGGCGCGCGTGCTGCGGCGCGTGTGCAAGCGCATGGCGATCAAGGCCGGGCGCGTGCTCTCGTTCGCCGAGATGCAGGCGTTGGTGCGCGACCTGGAGGCGTGCGAATCGCCGCGCACCTGTCCGCACGGTCGCCCGACCATGATCTATCTCGGCCTCAAGCAGATCGAGCGGGAGTTCGGCCGGCTGGGATGACGCGGGCGGCGGAAATCAGCCCTGGAGCATGCCGAGCAGCGTCGGCAGCAACTGCTTTTTGCGCGAGACGACGCCGGGCATGTCCCACACGCCATCGGCTTTGCGCGAGAACGGCAGGCGCTCGAAGAAGCGCGTCTCGCCCACGCCGGCCAGCAGGCTGTTGTTCTCGACGATGTCGGTGATCATCAGCGCGACGAAATCCAAGCCGCGCTGTTCTTGCAGCGACTTGAGCGCGAGGCGAATCTCCGCCATGCGCGGCAGAATCGCGTTGAAGCTGGTGACCTCCACTTGCGCCACGCCGAACTTGACCGAGCCGGACTCGAATAGTTTGAGGTCGGCCTGCACCATGTCCTGCGCCGAGCGGCCGCTCACGTCTGCGCCGGCCTGCAACAGGGCGTCGGCGAACTCGCGCATCTTGTCTTCGGCGTCTGCTGCGCCGAAGGCGCGCTCGGCCAGCCAGGCCGCTGCGCTGCGGTCGCGCGAGGTGGTGGTCGGCGACTTGAAGGCCAGGGTGTCGCTGAGCAGGCCGGATAGCAACAGGCCGGCCACTTCCCGCGGCGGGGTCAGCCGCGCGACCTGGGCGCGCTCGGCGACCAACGTCGAGCACGAGCCGACGACATCCACGTGGAAGGAGATCGGCGTGTTGGTGTTGATCGTGCCCAGGCGATGATGGTCGAGCACCTCCACCAGCTCGGCCTCGGCCAGGCCGTTCACCGCCTGCCCCGGCTCGTTGTGATCCACCAACACCAACTTCATGCGCGGCGGGTGCAGCATGTCGGCGCGCGTGCAGATGCCGGCGTATTTGCCGTCGCTGTCCACTACCCAGAAGTCATCGCGCTGGGTGCGCATCACGCGCTCGCGGTGGTCGCTGATGCGGTCGGTCAGCGCGAACTTCGGCACATCGGCGTCGCACGCCTCGCCGCAGGGGATGGCGATCAACTTGCCGAACACGGCGTAGGTCATGTCTAACCGTTGCGACAGGTAGCCGAACACCGACTGGCCGGTGACCAGGCCGACCGGCCGGCCGTCGGGTTCGACGATGGGCGCGGCGCGGTGGGTCTTGGCCGAGAGTTGCCAGGCCGCCGAGAGCGGCGTGTCCGGGGTCAGCGGCTCGATGCAGTGGGTGATGGCCTCGAAGCGCGGCGAAGCGTCTTCCAGGAGCGTGGGCGTGGGCGCGCCGAAGTAATCCAACGCGAACCGGGTCTGCGCGTTCACCGAGCCGGCGCGCGCGGCGGCCGTCTCTATCCCGTCGCGCTCGCGCAACAGCCAGGCATAGCCAATGGCCGAAGCCACCGCGTCCGTGTCCGGGTTTTTGTGACCTACCACGTAGATCGGCTGGCGCGCCTCCAGCATCGCGCCTTGTCCGTTCGTCAGCGCCTTCGTCATGGGGTTATCAGGGTCGGCTATAGATGATCCGCAGGCTATAATTCTAACGTCAGCCGCTGCCGTGCGATGAAGGCGGCGCGGCAAGTTTGGCGAAGAGTTTGGACGGGCGAAGGCATCGCCTTCGCCCACTCGATCACCTTGCGAGGGGCGCAGGGTGTTGCGCGCCCAGGCGGCCTGAATCTCGTTCATGATGGCGTTCGGCGTCTCGGTGTAGTTGCTCGGATCCGGCCCGAACAGGTAGTTCATGGCCTTGCTGCCCCAGGTTCGCCACGGCTCCCAGGTCGAATCCCAGACCCAGATGGCGTAGTTCATCCCGCGCTGCTCGAAGTCGTTCATCTGGTCGCGCATGAAGTCGGCTGCGCCCGGCGCCCAGCGCGACACGCCGAACTCGCCCACGGCCTGCGGGCCGGGGTGCTGCGCGGCGAAGGTGTCCAGCCGGCTGAAGTAGTTGGCCATCCACGCCCAGTTGAACGTGTCCGGCTGGTTGTCCCAGTCCACGTCGAACACGCCGGGGTAGGGCCGCTTGGCGCCCACCGGCTGATGGGTGTAGAGGAATGGCATGTACTGATGAACGGCGTACACGATCCTGGCGGCCGTCACCGGCTGGAGATACGGCAGCCAGAACACCGACCCCCAGCCCATCCCGCTCAGCAGGATAGGGGTGTCGGGGTCAACCTGGCGGATGGCCTGCACGATCGGGCGGTGCATGCGGTTCCAGTCGTAGGTGGTCTCGGCGTATTGGGGGTAAAACTGGTTGGGGTCGTAGATGTCCAGCGCCACCTCGTCGGCGTTTGGCTCGACCATGATCTCGTAGCCGGCTACCACGGGATGGTTGCGGTAGCGTTGCGCGGTGTGGCGCCACATGTCCACCCAGGCGTCCTGGGCGGCCTGGCTGGTCCACACGTCCTCGATCAGCAGTTCGGGGGGGGTACCACACGCCGGCGCCGTCGCGGTAGAAGGTGAAGTCGCTGCGGCCGGGGCCGGTGCGAAAGGCGATCACGGCGAACAGGTCGGCCTGGCGCGCCTGCTCCAGCAGCGCATCCAGGTGCGCCTGGGCCTGCGCGTCGAGCTGGTAGGGCGGGCGCTCGGTGAACAGGCCGGGGATGGACAACACCACGTAGTTTGCGCCGCGCTGGGCCAGCCGGTTGAAGTCCTGCTGCGAGTAGGGCGGGCCGATGTAATCGTTGCCCAGGTAGTCCTGATCGAGGCTGGGCACGCGGATGCGCTGCCAGATGCAGGCGCCGCGCAGTCGCGCGCCGTTGGTCCACAGCGCCCATTTGTCCAGCAGCGGGCGCGTGTCGCTGACTGCGGCGCCGACCATCGGCGCCCAGGCGCGCGGCACGACGGTGGATTGTTGCGGCGCGGCGACACGCGCCGGCGCGCGGGTGGGGGGATTGTTAAGCGCGTCGGGGGCGGTTAAGGCTGCGCCGGTTGTCGCGGCGCAAGGCCGCCGGTCGGCGTCGCGTCACCCGTGGCGCTGCATGAAGCGATGGATGCGCTCGAGCGCCTGCTCGATCTTCTCGTAGGACTGGGCGTAGGCCATGCGCACGTGCCCGGCGCCGCCCGCGCCGAACGCGCTGCCCGGCACCACGGCGACCTGTTCCTCCATCAGCAGCTTTTCGGCGAATTCCTCGTCGCTCATGCCGGTGCGGGCGACCGAGGGGAAGGCGTAGAACGCGCCGCGCGGCTCGAAGCAATCCAGCCCAAGGGCGTTGCACCCGCTCACGATCAGCTTGCGCCGCCGGTCGTATTCGGCCACCATCCGCTGCACGTGCTCCTCGCCCTCCTGGAGCGCGGCCAGCGCGGCATGTTGGCCGGTGGTCGGCGCAGACATGATGGTGTATTGATGCACCTTGCGCATTGCGGCCAGCAGCTCGGCCGGCGCCGCCGCGTAGCCGATGCGCCAGCCGGTCATCGCGTAGTCCTTGCTGAAGCCGCCCAGCAGGATCGTGCGCGCCCGCATGCCCGGCAGCGCGGCGAAGCACACGTGCGCCACGCCGTACACCAAGCGGTCGTAGATCTCGTCGCTGATGACGACCAGGTCATGCCGCTCGGCTAGGCTGGCGATCTCCATCAGCCGCGCGCGGCTCATCACCGCGCCGGTGGGGTTGTTGGGGTAGCCGATCAGGATGGCCTTGGTGCGCGGCGTGATGCGCGCGGCGACCTCCTCGCCCGTCACCTGGAACTCGTGCTCGACGCGCGTCGGGATGGGGACGGCCACGCCGCCGGCGAAGACCACCTCCGGCGCATAGGACACGAAGCACGGCTGCGGCACGATCACCTCGTCGCCGGGGTCAACGATCGCCGTCAACGCCAGATACATCGCCTCGCTCACGCCCACGGTGATCAGCAGCTCGGTCTCCGGGTCGTATTCCACGCCGTAGAGCCGGGCCAGGTGCGCGCTGAGCGCGCGGCGCAGCTCGATCGTGCCGGAGTTGCTGGTGTAGGCCGTCTCGCCGCGCTCCAGCGACGCGATGCCGGCGCGAAGGATCGGCGGCGGCGTGACGAAGTCCGGCTCGCCGATGCCCAGCGAGATCACATCGGGCATGGCGGCGGCGATGTCGAAGAAGCGCCGGATGCCGGAAGGGGGGACGGACGCGACGCGCTGAGAGATGAAGTTGCGCATGATGAAACCTAAGATGCTTGCCGGTCGGATCGCTCAGAGCGGTTCGACCTGTGATTGACCGAGCCGGATTATAGAAGCGCTCGCGCAAAGCGGCCGCGCGGCAGCTATCGCCTCGCCCAACCGAGCAGGCCCAGGGCGATGGCCGCAAGCAGCGCCAGCGCGGCCAACAGGCGCGTCGGCGTGATCGGCCCGGCGGCCGACGGCTCGGGCGCGGCGACGGTCGCCGCCGGTTCGCTCGCCGCCTGAAAGGAACGCTGCGCCGCATCCGCGCCTGCCGGTTCCCCTTCTGCCTCGGGCGCGGCGGCGGCTTGCATCGGGGCGGCCGGCAACGCCTCGCGCTGCATCGGCTGCGCCGCCGGGGCCATCTCGGCCGGCGGTTCGGCGGGCGTCGCCAACTCGCGCTGCGGCGGCATCTCCGGAGCGGGCGCAGCCGCCGGCGCGGCCGCGGGCGTCGCGGCGAAGGGCGCGGGGCGCGCCAACTCGGACGCCGCCAGCGCCACGAAGAGCGCCGTCGCAGCCAACGAACCGAGCCGCAAGAGCCATAGGGGGGACGAAGGCCGTCGCCGTTCGGGCGCGGCCGGCTTTCGGCCGGCGTCGAGCGGCAGGATGAAGTTGCGCGGCGGTTGCAGGGCCGGCAGCGCGCGCGATTCGCGGACGAGCAGACGGGTCGCGGCGACGCGGCGCCGCAGCGTCACATCCCGCGCCATCCGCGCGTCGAGCGCGGCGCGCTCGGCCTCGCTCAGCCGGCCATCCACGTAAGCGGAGATCAGCTCGTCCTCGGTCATCGTCCTTCCCATTACTGACGAAACTCGTCGGGCAGCAGTTCCTCGTGGGCTAACAAAGCGTCGCGCAGCTTGGCGCGCGCCCGGCTCAGCCGGCTCTTCACCGTGCCGAGCGACACCTGCATCGCCTCGGCGATTTCTTCGTAGCTCAAGCCTTGAACGTCGGACAGCACGAACGTGATGCGTTGATCGGGCGGCAATTGCAACGCGGCGCGCGCGATGAAGCGGCGCAGGTCGCTGCGCTCGGCGGCGTGCAGGGGGTCCTCGTCGTCGGCGGGCAACACATCGGCCAGGTTGCGCCCCTCGTCGGCGTCGTCGCCGGCATCGAGCGAAGCAGCCGGCCGACGTTGCGCATAGCGCAGCGCATCGTAGCAGGCGTTGGTCACCGTGCGCAGCAGCCAGCCCTTGAACGAACCGCCGCGATAGTCGTTGAGATGCATGAACGCCGAGAGGAACGCCTCCTGCGTCGCGTCGGCGGCCGCGGCCGGCTCGCCCAGGATGCGGTAGGCGACGTTGTAAACCAGCGATTGGTAGGCCAGCACCAGTTGGTTGAATGAGGCCACATCGCCGCGCTGCGCCGCGCGGATCAACCCCGCTTCATCCATCGGCCCGATTGTGCGGCTGGTCGGCCAGGATGTCCAGCAACGCGGCCAGACCCAGCGTGTAGCTGCGCCAGCCGAAGCCGGCGATCACGCCGACGGCCACCGGCGAGATGAACGAGTGATGTCGGAAAGGCTCGCGCTTGTGCACGTTTGAGAGGTGCACCTCGACGCAGGGCAGGGCGACCGCGCCGATCGCGTCGCGCAGGGCGACGCTGGTATGCGTCAGGCCGCCGGGGTTGATCAGGATGCCATGCGCCCACGCGCGCGCGTCATGGATGGCGTCAATCAGGGCGCCCTCGTGGTTCGACTGCGCGATGCGCAGCGCGGCGTCGCGCTGCGCGGCCAGCTCGCGCAAGCGCCGGTTGATGTCCTCCAGCGTGACGCGGCCATACACATCCGGCTCGCGCGAGCCGAGCAAATTGAGGTTGGGGCCATGCAGCACCAGAATCGCCCATCGCGCGCCGGCCGTCGAGGGGCCGGCGTCGCTCGCCGGTTGCGGCTGCGCCGGGCGCTGCGACCTGTCCGCCGCGTTCTCCATGTTGACCTCCGGTTTTTATCTCAGCGACGCCAGCGCGTCTCGCGCCATCGTTTCCGGCACGGCGTCGCACACAAAGGCATCGCCCGGCGCGCGCAGCAGGACGAAGCGCAGCTTGCCGGCGCGCTTCTTCTTGTCGCTCAGCATGTAGCGCCACACCGCGTCTGGCGCGAACGCCAGGCCGTTGAGCGCATCGCGCGCGTCATCGAGCGCCGCAGGCAGGCCGACGCTGCGCAGCAGGCCGATCACCTCTTCCACCAGCGCGCCCTCGCAAACGCCCATCGCGTGCGAGAGCCGCGCGGCGCAGACCAGGCCCAGCGCCACCGCCTCGCCGTGCTTCAGGCGAAAGCCGCTCCACGCCTCCAGGCCGTGGCCGAACGTGTGGCCCAAGTTCAGCAGCGCGCGCCGGCCGCGCTCGAACGGGTCGGCCTGCACAATCGCGCGCTTGAGCAGGATGGCGTCCACCAGCGCATCGAGCAGCGCTTGGCTGCGCCCGTCGCTCAACGCGCCGCTCGTCGCCGCCTCGCGCAGCCGCGCATAGGCCGCGCCGCCGCCGAGCAGGGCCGCCTTGACGATCTCGGCCAGGCCGCAGCGCAGCTCGCGCGGCGGCAGCGAAGCCAGCGCGCTCAGGTCGGCCACGACTAAATCGGGCTGTTTGAACGCGCCGACCAGGTTCTTGCCGAAGTCGGTGTCCACGCCGACCTTGCCGCCGATGCTGGAATCGGCCATGGCCAGCAGTGAGGTGGGCGCTTGGACGAGCGGCACGCCGCGCAGGAAGGTGGCCGAGGCGAAGCCGGCCGTGTCGCCCACCACGCCGCCGCCCAGCGCGATGACGGCGCTCGCGCGCTCCATGCCGCGCGCGCCGAAGGCGCGATACATCGCCTCGACGCTGGCCAGCGTCTTGTGCGCCTCGCCGGCGGGCATGACGTGCAGGAAGCCGTCCAGGCCGGCGCGCGCCAGCGCGCGCAGCGCGCGCTCGCCGTAGCGCGCGGCGACGTTTGCATCGCTCACCACGGCGAACGGCGGCGTCCAGCCGCGCCCGGCCAGCATGAACCCCAGCGCATCCAGCACGCCCTCGCCGATGACGATGTCGTAGCGCGCGCCGGCTTCGGGCACGTTTACCGCGATCCGGGCGCGCTCGCGCCGGTAGGCTTCGCACACCAGCGCGGCGACTTCATCGGGCGCGCGTTGAGAGGTATCTATTGAATAGTGCAACTGGGCGTATTTGGGCGCGCGCTCGCGCAGGAGCTGCATGACGCGCGCGGTCACGTCGCCGCCGCGCAGCATCGGGCGCTCGGCGGCGGCCGCCTCGCCGCCCACGCGCTGCACGATGACCTCCGGCGTCGCCGTGAGGCACACGCCGACGCCGCTGCCGAGCAGCGCCGCGCGGTTGTCGTCGTCCACGATCATGCCGCCGCCGGTGGCGATGACGCAGTTGCGGCGCGCGCTCAGCTCGGCGACGAGCTCGCGCTCGCGGGCGCGAAAGTAGCCCTCGCCGCGCGAGGCGAAGATCGCCGGAATCGGCATCCCCTCGCGTCGGCTGATCTCCTCGTCGGCGTCTATAAAGGCCAGCCCCAGGCGCTGCGCGCAGAGCCGGCCGACGGTGCTTTTGCCCGTGCCCATGAAGCCGGCCAGGATGAGGTTGCGAGGATGGGCGGCGGTGTCTTCGCGCATGTTTGGCGATCACTCATAGCCGAAGCGCCAGGGTCGAGCGTCCATCGGCAAATCGTCCAGCCGCAGCCGGCGCAGCGCCGCGAAGCGCGGGCGCATCTCGTCCAGCGAGTCGCCGCCCAGCTTCTCGATGAGCGCATCGGCCAGCGCGAAGCACACCATCGCCTCGATGATCGGGACGGCGCGCGGCACCTGGCAGAAGTCGCTCCGCTCGTATTTCGTCTTGACCATCCGGCCGGTGGCCAAGTCCACCGAGTCGAGCGGGTTGAGCGTGGTGGCGATGGGCTTGAGCGCGGCGCGCGCGACGATCGGCGCGCCGTTGGTGATGCCGCCCTCCAGCCCGCCGGCGTGATTGGTGCGCCGGCAGATCGCGCCGTCGGCGGCGTAGAGCTGGTCTTGGGCCTGGGTGCCGGGCCGGCGCGCCTCGGCGAAGCCATCGCCGATCTCGACGCCCTTGACGGCGTGCACGCTCATTATCGCCTGCGCCAATCGCGCGCTCAGGCGACGATCCCAGTGCACATGGCTGCCGAGGCCGGGCGGCACATGCAGCGCGACCACCTCGACGACGCCGCCCAGGGTGTCCTTCGCGGCGATGACCTCGGCGATGCGGGCGCGCATGCGCTCGGCGGTGGGGGGGTGGTAGCAGCGCACATCGCTGGCCTCGGCCTGGGCAAAGCGCCGCAGGTAGGTCTCGGCGTCCACCGCTGAGGCGTGGTCGGGCGTCTCCACTTCGCCGATGCTGACCACGTAGCCGCCGACGACGATGCCGAACTGCCGCAGCAGCGCGCGACAGGCGGCGCCGACGGCGACGCGCATGGCCGTCTCGCGCGCCGAGGCGCGCTCCAGCGCCAGGCGCAGCTCGCGATAGCCGTATTTCACCGCGCCGGTCAGGTCGGCGTGGCCGGGGCGCGGGATGGTCATCGGCTCGATGTCGCGGTCTTTCCATTTGGCGTGGTCGAGGTTCTCGACGACGAAGGCGATCGGGCCGCCGGTGGTCCGGCCGGCCATCACGCCGGCGGTGATGCGCGCGTGGTCGCGCTCGATCTTCATCCGTCCGCCGCTGCCGTAGCCCTGTTGGCGGCGGGCCAAGTCGCGGTCAATGTCCTCGGAGCACAACGGCACGCCGGCGGGCATGCCTTCGAGGATGGCGGTCAGCGATGGGCCGTGCGATTCGCCGGCGGTGAGGAACCTAAGCATCTTGGAGCGCCTCCCGCATGATAGCCGAAACGCGCGCAGCCGGCGCGCCCGTCCACCGCTCGAACGCCGCCGCGCCCTGCTCGGCCAACATGCCGATGCCGCCGATGGCGCGCGCGCCGGCGGCCTCGGCCTGCCGCATCAGCTTCGTCCGGCGCGGCTTATACACCAGGTCGTAGAGTGCGACGCCGGCCGGGAAGGGCGCATCGTCCGGCCACGGCGATTCGTCCTCGCGCGGCCACATGCCGACGGACGTGCAGTTGACGATCAAGTTCGCCGTTTGACAGGCTGCATCCACCGGCGACGCCACGACGGCGCAGCGCTCGCGCGCGGAGGGCGAACGGGCCAGGTCGTCCAGCAGATGCTGCGCGCGGTCGGGCGCGCGGTTGTGCACCCACACGCGCGCGCCCCGCGACATCAGCGCATAGACGACCGCCCGCGCCGAACCGCCGGCGCCCAGCACCAGCGCCCGCGTCCCGGCGTGGACATCCACGCCGTGAAAGGCCAGATCGGCCAGGAAGCCGATCCAATCGGTGTTGTCGCCCAGCAGGGCGCGCCCGCGCTTGAAGATGGTGTTCACCGCGCCGATGGCGCGCGCGTGCGCGCTCACCTCGTCGAGGTAGGGCATCACCGCCTGTTTGTGCGGGATGGTCACGTTGCAGCCGGCGACGTCCTCGCGCTCGCCCAGCTCGCGCATGCGCGCCGGCAAGGCTTCTGGCGGCGTGTCCCACAATTCGTAGCGCCAGTCGCGCAACCCGACGTGGGCGAACGCCGCGTGCTGCATCTGCGGGCTTTTGCTGTGCGCGACCGGATGGCCGATCAAACCGACAACCATAGGACAGCTTTTACTAACTCGCGCCGGCGATTGATGCGATGACCCGAATCAGCGATCGCCGACCAGCGACGCCAGGTCGCGAAAGAAAGCCGGGTAGGTCTTGGCCACGCATTCCGCGCCGAGGATTTTCGTCACGCCCTCGGCGCGCAACGCGGCGATGGCCAGCGCCATCGCCACGCGGTGATCGCCCAGGCCGTCCACGACCGCGCCGCGCAGGCGGGTCGGGCCTTCGACGACGAAGCCATCCGCCGTCGCTTCGATCCGCGCGCCCAATTTGCGCAGCTCGCCGACGAACCCCTCCAGCCGGTTGCTCTCCTTCACGCGCAGCTCTTCGGCGTTGCGGACGATGGTGACGCCATGCGCCTGCGTCGCGGCCACGGCGAAGATGGGGAACTCGTCAATCATGCGGGGCGTCAGCGCGCCGCCCACTTCCACGCTGCGCAACTCGCCGCCGACGACTTCCACATCGCCCACCGGCTCGCCGCCCTCCTCGCGCAGGTCGGCCACGTGGATCGTCGCCCCCATCGCCCGCAGCGCATCGAGCAGGCCGGTGCGCGTCGGGTTCAGGCCGACTTCGACGAGGCGAAGCCGCGCGCCGGGCGTGATCGCCGCCGCGACCATGAAGAACGCCGCCGAGGAGAAGTCCGCCGGCGCCAGCATATCCAACGCGCGCAGCGGCCTTTGCGGCGGATGCGCGGTGATGCGGCCGGCCTCCCCTTCGGCCTCCACGGCGACCTCGACGCCCATGGCGCGCAACATGCGCTCGGTGTGATCGCGCGTCGGCGCCGGCTCGCGGACGGTCACCGGCCCATCCGCGTACAGGCCGGCCAGGAGCAGCGCGCTCTTCACTTGCGCGCTGGCGATGGGCATATCGTAGGTCAGCCCGTGCAATGGGCGATGCGCGGCGCGGATGACGAGCGGCGCGCGGCCGTCTGCGTCTTCGATCTGCGCGCCCATCCGGCGCAGCGGATCGGTGACGCGGCGCATCGGGCGGCGGCGCAGTTGTTCGCTGCCGTCCAACACTGCGTCGAACGCCTGCCCGGCCAAGAAGCCGGCCAGCAGTCGCATGGTCGTGCCGGATGAGTTGCAGAACAGCGGCTGGGACGGCGCGCGCAGGCCGCGCAATCCCAGGCCGGCGATGCGCAGGCCCGCCGAGTCGCAGCCGCCGCCGAGCGGAGCCGCCGGCGCGCCAAGCGCGGCCATGCAGCGCAGCGCGGCGTCTGCGTCGTCGCTCTCCAGCGGCTTGCGAATGCGGCTGACGCCCTCGGCGACGCCGGCCAGGATGACGGCCCGCACGGTGATGCTGCGGTCGCTCGGCGCGCGCAGCGCGCCGCGCAGCGCGCGCGTGTGTTGAATGGTCTCGATGGTCATCGGAAGTGTGTTTTGCGCGCCTGCGCCGCAGCCGCGAGGAAGGCGCGCAGGCCCTCCTCGTCACGGCGCTCCAGCAGCGCGGTGAATTGATCGAGCGTGAACTGGAAGTCGCGCACGGCGCCGAGCACGGCATCGGCGTTCGTCAGCAAGATGTCCAGCCACATGGTGACGTCGCTGGCGGCCACGCGCGAGGTATCGCGAAAGCCGCCGGCCATCACCTGCCAGACCTCCGGTCGGTTCAGGCTGAATTGGTCGGTAGCCGTCACCAGGGCGACGGCCAGCGCGTAGGGCAGGTGGCTGGCGAAGGCTAGTAATGCATCGTGATGTTCTACGCCGATTTCGCGCGGCGCGGCGCCGACGCGCTCCGCCAGGTCGCGGACGACGGCCAGCGCCTCATCGTCGCTGCGCTGGGTGCGGGTGAGCAACCAAGGCGCGCCCTGATACAGCGATGCGTCGGCGGCATCTATGCCGGCGGTCTCTTTGCCGCACATCGGATGCGAGCCGACGGCGCGCAGGCGGGGCGGCAGCGCGTCCATGGCGCGGACGACTTCGGTCTTGGTGCTGCCCATGTCGGTGATGATCGCGCCGGGCCGGCAGATGTCGGCCAGTTGCCCGATCTGAGCGATGAGCGCGCGCACCGGCGTGCACAGCACCACCACATCGGCCTCGCTTGCGCGGCTCAGCTCTGACGAGACGACATCGGTGATGTCGCGCGCCTGCGCCTTGCGCAGCGTCTCGGCGCTGCGCGAGATGCCGATCAACCGGCCGGCATAGCCGTTGGCGCGCAGCGCCAGGGCGAACGAGGCGCCCATCAGCCCGAGGCCGACGATGCAAATAGCGCGTGTCACGTTGATTGATGGATGCGCCGGACTATACCGCGCGGTCCACGGCAGCGGCCACGCGTCGCACCTGCTCGACCAGCTCGGCGTAGCGCTGCGGCGTGAGGGTCTGCGCGCCGTCGCTCACCGCCTTCGAGGGGTCGGGGTGCACTTCGATGATTAGCCCATCGGCGCCGGCGGCGACGGCGGCCTTGGCGATCGGCGTGACGTATTCCCATTTGCCCGTGCCGTGCGAGGGGTCTACGATGACCGGCAGATGGGAGAGTTCCTTCAACACCGGCACGGCGTTGATGTCCAGCGTGTTGCGCGTGTATTTCTCGAACGTGCGGATGCCCCGCTCGCACAGCATCACGTCGTAGTTGCCGTGCGAGAGGATGTATTCCGCGGCCATGAGCAGCTCCTCCATCGTCGCGCTGAGGCCGCGCTTGAGCAGCACCGGCTTGTGCGCTTCGCCGGCGGCGTGCAGCAGCGCGAAGTTCTGCATGTTGCGCGCGCCGATTTGCAGGATGTCGGCGTATTGGGCCACTAACGGCACCTGTTCCGGCGACATGACCTCGGTGACGATGGCCAGGCCGTATGCGTCGCGCGCTTCGGCCATCCACTTCAGCGCCTCCTCGCCGTGACCCTGGAAGGAGTATGGCGATGTGCGCGGCTTGAACGCGCCGCCGCGCAGGATGGTTGCGCCGGCCTCTTTCACGACGCGCGCGCTCTCCATGATCTGCTCGCGGCTCTCCACGGCGCAGGGGCCGGCCATCATCGCCAGATGCGTATTGCCGATGGCGATGGCGCGGTGCTTCACGCGCAGTTGGATGACTGTGTTTTGCTTTTTGAAGTCGCGGCTGGCCAGCTTGAACGGCCGCAGAATCGGCAGCACGCGCTCGACGCCGCTGAGCAGCTCGAACGGCGCGGAGTCCACCGGGCGCTCGTCGCCGACCATGCCGATGATCGTGCGCTCCTCGCCCTCGGAGAGGTGCGCGCGCATGCCGATTGATTCAATGTATCGGATCACGCCGGCGATCTCGGACGCGGACGCGCCGGCTTTCATGACGATGACCATGCTTCCTACCATTCGCGTTTGAAAGTTAAGCTCATGCTTCTTTTATCGCGGGATGAATGCCGCGTCACCGGCGGGGCTACAGGGCCGCCACCTTGCCGTTCACATGTTCGCTTGTATGGGGGGATGTCGCGCGGCTGCGACGCCGGATGCGCACGGCTTCGGCCAGCCGGTCGAGCGCGCGCTCGGTGTCCTCCCAGCCGATGCAGGCGTCGGTGATGCTCTTGCCGTATTCAAGCGGGCAGCCCGGCGTCAGGTCTTGGCGGCCTTCGCGCAGGTTCGATTCCAGCATCACGCCGGCAATCGCATGCTCGCCCGCTTCGATCTGGCGCGCTACGTCCTCGGCGACCACAAGCTGCTGCTCATGCTTCTTGTTGCTGTTGCCGTGCGAGCAGTCAATCATGAGGCGCGGCGAAAGGCCGTCCCGCAGCAGCGCCTCTGCCGTGGCGCGCACGTTGGCGTGGTCGTAATTGGGCGCCTTGCCGCCGCGCAACACGATGTGACAGTCGTCGTTGCCGGCGGTGTGCACGATGGCGCTGATGCCGCCTTTGGTGACCGATAGAAAATGGTGCGGCTGGCGGGCGGCTTTGATCGCGTCAATGGCGATCTTGATGTTGCCGTCGGTGCCGTTCTTAAAGCCGACCGGACATGACAGGCCGCTGGCCAGCTCGCGATGCACCTGCGACTCGGTCGTGCGCGCGCCGATGGCGCCCCAGGCGATCAGGTCGGCGACGTATTGGGGCGAGATAGTGTCAAGGTACTCGGTGGCCGCCGGCAGCCCCAACTCGCTGATGTCCAACAACAGCTTGCGCGCCATCCGCAGCCCCTTGTTGATGCGGAACGAGCCATCGAGGTCGGGGTCGTTGATCAATCCTTTCCAGCCCACCGTGGTGCGCGGCTTTTCAAAGTACACGCGCATGATGATCTCTAGCGCGTCCCGGCAGCGATCTCGGATGGGCTTCAGCCGCGTCGCGTACTCAAACGCCGCCTGCACGTCGTGCACGCTGCACGGCCCAACGACGACGAAGACGCGGTCGTCGTCGCCGTGCAGGATGTGGTGCACGGCGCGGCGCGTCTCGTAGACCAGCTTCGCCACCTCCGGCGTGATCGGGAACTCCCGCATCAGGTGCGCCGGCGGGGCCAGCTCTTTGATCTCGCGGATACGGACATCATCGGTTTGATAATTCATCGTGTCATCCCCGGTATAAAAATCAAAAGCGCGGAGCTTACCAGCTCCGCGCTTCTACCTGACCTGCACTGGCTACTTTTGGTTACCTGCCGGTCGTCTCGAACCCGCGCGCCAGTAAGCCGCCTTTGCCCAAGGCAAAGTAGCTAAACCAAAAGTAGCCCCAAAAGCGCACGGAAACCATATCCGAGACAACCAATATAGTAAGCCATGAGGCGCGACTTGTCAAATGCGCGACGGCGCAGGGGTGTAGCGCAGAAATGTGGGCGACTTTTTCTGCGGCGAGGGCAAAATAGGGGGCATGAAGACATCTGCTGTGCCCACCCCCGCGCAGCGGCGCGAAAAGTTCCTGGCCCTGGCCGCCCAGGCCTATAACGAATTGGAGAAATGGTATGACCAGCATCCGGACGAAAGGTCGGCGCGCCGCGCAGGCGTGTGAGGTGACGACGAGATGGCGCATATCCGGCGACAGCGCGCGGCGCATCAGCGAAGGCGAGGGGACGAGGATTCATGCAATGCGCCAGGCCGAAGCCTCCTGTTCGCATGGCCGCGCACGTCGAATGAGTCGCGGGTCAAAGGGGTGACGCGCCGCCATGGTCGAGATCGTCGCGAACTTGCACATGCACACGCCGTATTCCGACGGTTGCCTTTACCACCGGGAAATCGCCGCTGCGGCAGCCCGCGCCGGCTTGGACGCCATCATCATCACCGATCACAACGTCTGGGTGTGCGGCAAAGATGGCTATGTGGACGGCGTGCTGGTGCTGGTGGGCGAGGAGGTACATGATGTGCGACGCCGGCCGCAAGCCAATCACTGCCTGGTCTACAACGCCAACGCGGAAGTCGCCCCGCTTGCGTCGAATCCGCATAAGCTAACGCGCGAGATCGCCCGGCGCGGCGGACTGACGTTCTTTGCGCATCCGGTCGAGCGCGGCAGCCCGCTGAGCGACGACTTCGCCGCCATCCCGTGGGTGGATTGGGATGTGCCAGACAACACCGGCATCGAGATTTGGAACTACATGACCGAATTCAAAGCCCGGCTGTGGAGTTGGCCGGCGGCGCTGTTCAGCGCGCTCTTTCCTTCGCTGGTGATCCGCGGCCCGTTCACAGCCACGCTGCGCAAATGGGATGAGTTGCTAGCTAACGGCCGACGCGTGGTCGCCATCGGCAATGCCGACGCGCACGGCGCGCCCTTCCAGATCGGCCCCGTTCGGAAGATCATCTTCCCGTATGACTACCTGTTCCGCTGCGTCAACACGCACCTGCTCATCGAGCGGCCGTTGACGCAGGATGTTGCACAAGACAGACGCATGATCTACGACGCGCTGCGAGCCGGGCGGTGCTTCGTCGCCTACGACCTGGCCGGCCGCGCGCGGGGCTTCACGTTTACGGCGCGCAGCAGCGCAGCGCAAGCGACGATGGGCGAAGTGTTGCAGCGGCACGGCGCGACGCGCTTCGAGGTGCGCTGCCCGGGCATCGGTTTCATCACGCTGAAACACAACGGTCGAACGGTAGCAAGGAAGCTGGGCAGGTCGCTAGAGCACACCAGCGTCGCGCCAGGCGCTTATCGCGTCGAGGTGCGGCGCTTCTTTCGCGGCTGGTGGCGCGGCTGGATTTACAGCAATCCGATCTACGTTCGCTGAACGCCGATTCAGGCAGAGCTGATCGGGTAGGCAAAGGCAGTGCCTGTGCCTACCCCCTGCGCATCACGTCTGTTGAAAGTCCGAGAACTCGTTGATGGCCTCAATTTCGGCGACGCGATCCTTGGGCAGCACGCGCCGGAACGACAGGGACGCCTCTTCCCAGTTGGTCAACAGTTCGCGGGCGCGCGGGCTATTGGTCAGCTCGTAGTGTCGGCGCAACAGACTCTTCACCAACTTCTTCATGCCGGGGTGCGTCAGGCGATCCACATCCACCAGTTCGGTGTTGCAGCGGTTGACGAAGGTGCCATCGGGGTCATAGACGAAGGCCATGCCGCCGGTCATGCCGGCGGCGAAGTTGCGGCCGGTCGTCCCCAGCACCACGACGACCCCGCCGGTCATGTATTCGCAGGCATGCTCGCCCACGCCCTCCACCACGCCGCATGCGCCGCTGTTGCGCACCGCAAAGCGCTCGCCGGCGCGTCCGGCGGCGAACAGCGCGCCGCCTGTCGCGCCGTAGAGCGCCGCGTTCCCCAGAATGTGGTTATCGGCCCAGACGTAGGTCACTTCAGGGAAGGGCCGGATCGAGATTTCGCCGCCGCGCATGCCCTTGCCGACGTAGTCGTTGGCCGCGCCGACCAGGTGCAAGCGCATGCCGTTGGTGGTGAACGCCCCGAAGCTCTGGCCGGCGTAGCCCCGGAAGCTGATCTCGATCGTGCCGGGCGGCAGGCCGCCGTCGTAGTACTTCTTCGTGATCTCGCCGCTCAACCGCGCGCCGATGCTGCGATCCTGATTGCGGATGGTGTAATGCAGCTTGATCGGCCACTGCTCGTCAATCGCGGTGCGCGCATCCTGCACGATCATCTCGTTCAGCGCGTTGCGCGGATATTGCGGCGCCCGCTCGCTGTGGCGCAGCGAACGATCCTTCGGCGGTGCGACGTTCAGGCTGCGCAGGGTGAGCATTTCCTCGCGGTGGCGCACCGGCGGCGCTTCGTGCGATGAGGGGGAACGCTTAGCGATCAGGTCGGAGCGGCCGATGATTTCGTCGAGCGAGCGATAGCCCATCTGCGCCAGGCGCTCGCGCACGTCCTGCGCGACATACAGCAGATACGCCATGACGTGCTCCGGCTTCCCCTCAAACTTGAGGCGCAACTCCGGCTTCTGGGTCGCCACGCCCGTCGGACAGGTATTCAGGTGGCACACCCGCGCCATGATGCAACCTTCGGCGATGAGCGCGGCGGTGCCGAACGAATATTCGTCCGCGCCCAGCAGCGCCGCGATGATCACGTCGCGCCCGGTGCGCATGCCGCCATCGGCGCGCAGGCGCACGCGGCTGCGCAGGTTGTTCTCCAGCAGCGTCTGCTGCGTCTCGGCCAGACCGATCTCCCAGGGCATGCCGGCGTTTTTGATCGAGCTGAGCGGCGAAGCGCCGGTGCCGCCGCTGTGGCCGCTGATCAGCACGATGTCGGCCATCGCTTTGACGACGCCGGCGGCGATGGTGCCCACGCCGGCTTGCGCTACCAGCTTCACGCTCACTTTGGCGTCCGGGTTGATCTGCTTCAGATCGTAGATGAGCTGCGCCAGGTCCTCGATCGAGTAAATGTCGTGATGGGGCGGCGGCGAGATTAACGCCACGCCAGGCACGGTGTGGCGCACGCGGGCGATCAGGTCGGTCACCTTGTGGCCGGGGATCTGGCCGCCCTCGCCGGGCTTGCTGCCTTGCGCCATTTTGATCTGCAACTCGGTCGCGCTGAGCAGATAGGCCGGCGTCACGCCAAAGCGGCCGGACGCCACCTGCTTGATGCCGCTGTTGCCCTCCTCCGTGAATCGCCGCGCTTCTTCGCCGCCCTCGCCGCTGTTGCTGAGGCTGCCCAGCCGCGTCATCGCGATCGCCAGCGTCTCGTGCGCCTCCGGCGAGAGCGCGCCGAGGGACATCGCCGCCGTGCTGAAGCGCGCCAGGATGCTGCCGAGCGGCTCCACTTCGTCAATCGGAATCGGCGCGCGGTCGGAGCGGATCGCCATCAAATCGCGCGGCTCGATCGGCTGGCCGTTCGGCTCGAACAGGTTGGCAAATTCCTTGTAAAGCGCGTAGCCCTGCTGAAAGTTCCCGTTGAGCGCGAAGGTCTTGACCTTGATGCGCGCAATGCCGGTAACCAGCTCAGTCTCGCCGGTGTAGTCGAAGATATTACCCAGGCGCACCGCCTTCTGAAGGGCATGCACCGCTTTCTGCGAGTAACCATGCGGCTCGCCGCCGGCGCGTTCCTTGTAGAAGCCGGGATGATCTAGCTTCAACTGCGAATGAGAAGCTGAGGATTCAGATTCGGCGCTGACAGGAGCCGCCTTATCCTCGACGCGACCATAGGCATTGGCGTGCCATTGCAGCACAGTCTGCTCGATCTCACCGTAGCAGATGCCGCCGATGCGCGATGGCGTGCCGGTGAAGCATTCCTCGATCAGCTCGGGCGCCAGGCCGACCGCCTCAAAGATCTGCGCGCCGGTGTAGGCGTCCACGCTGGCGATGCCCATCTTGGACATCACTTTCAGGATGCCCTTTTCGACGGCCTTGATGTAGCGCTTGACCACCTCGCTTTCGCTCAACGACTTATCGCGCACGCGGCCGCGTTGCACTGCTTCGCGCGCCGTATCCAGCGCCAAGTAGGGGTTGATCGCGCTGGCGCCGTAGCCGAGCAGCACGGCGAAGTGATGCACCTCGCGCGCCTCGCCGCTCTCCACGACCAGGCTGGCCCGGCTGCGCAGCCCCCTACGCGTGAGGTGGTGGTGCACGGCGCCGACGGCCAACAACGCCGGGATGACGGCGCGCTGAGGGCCGGCCTTCTTGTCGCTCAAGATCAGGATGCTGGCGCCGAACTGGACGGCGCGCTCGGCGTCGTCGCACAATCGGCGGACTGCGCGCTCAAGGGAGCACGCCCCTCCCTCATTTGCGTCGAAATCCATGCGGCGGCCGCCGGAAGTCGGCACAGGGAACGTCGCATCCAGCACGACCGATTGGAACGCCGGGTCGTCTAGGTTCTGCAGCGCTTTGAGTTCTTCGTTGGAGAGCACCGGGCTGTTCAACCGGACGAGGTGGGCCAGCTCTTCGGTCTCGGCCAGCAAGTTGCCGCGCCGGCCCAGCAGCACGCGCAGGCTCATCACCTGGTCTTCGCGCAAGTGGTCAATCGGCGGGTTGGTCACCTCGGCGAAGCGCTGCTTGAAGTAGTTAAAAAGTGGGCGCGGCTTGGGTGAGAGCACGGCGTGCGGCGTGTCGTCGCCCATCGAGCCGACCGGCTCGGTGCCGTCCTCGAACATGGTCTTGATCACCAACGTCAGCTCTTCGCTGGTCCAACCAAACTGCGCCTGTTTGACGAGCAGCGCCTCGGAGTTGACCGCCGGCTGTTCGATCACGATCTGCGCCACTTCCTCCAGGCGCACGCGCTGGCGCGAAGCCCATTCGCGATAGGGCTTGCGCGAGGCAAGCTCTTTGAGGATTTCGTCGTTGGTGAACAAACGGCGCGCGCGCAAATCGGCGCAGATCATTTGGCCGGGGCCGAGTTTGCCGTTGACGAGGATGCGCTCCGGCTCCACGTCCAGCGCGCCGATTTCGCTGCCGGCATAGACCAGCCCATCCTTGGTCTGCAAGTAGCGCGCCGGGCGCAGGCCGTTGCGATCGAGCGCCAAACCGATCAGCGTCCCATCGCTAAAGACGATGGAGGCCGGGCCATCCCATGGCTCCATGAGCGCAGCGTGATAGCGGAAGAAGCCTTTCACCGCCGGCGAGAGGTCGGGATCCTTCTCCCACGCTTGCGGAATGCACATCTTGACCGCGTGGCGAATGTCCCGCCCGCCCAGGGTGAGCAACTCGATCACGTTATCCAGCCGGCCGGTGTCGCTGCTGGTCACGTCCACGATCGGCTTGAGATGCTCGATCTCGCTGCCCCAGATCGGCGAGTTCAGCTCCGGCTCGCGCGCGCGCATCCAGTTCTGGTTGCCTTCCACCGTGTTGATCTCGCCGTTGTGACACAGGAAGCGGAACGGCTGTGCCTTCTCCCAACTCGGAAAGGTGTTGGTCGAATAGCGTTGGTGGAAGATCACATGCGAGACCTTGAAGTCGGGATCGTTCAGGTCAATGTAGAAGCGGCGCAGTTGGGTGGCCGACACGAGCGCTTTGTATACCAACGTCTGGCACGAGAACGAACAGATGTAGAAATCCTCGATGCCGGCGGCTTTGACGGCGTTTTCGATGCGGCGCCGCACCAGGTAAAGCTGCTGATCGAACTCGAGTTCGGTGCGGAAGCCATACGGACGCTCAACGATGACTTGTTGGATGTCGGGCAGCATCTCCAACGCGCGCTTACCCAGCACATTGGGTTCGTGCATCACGGTGCGCCACATCAGCACGCGCAGCTCGCGCCGCTCCAACTCCGCCGCGATGATCGCTCTCGCGCGCGCGTTGGCATTTGCGTCGCGCGGCAGAAATATCATGCCCACGGCCACGTCGCCGGGGCGATGCGCCTGTTGGCCGACGCGCTCCAGCTCACGATTGATCAGCGTGCTGGGGATTGAGCACAGCACGCCGGCGCCGTCGCCGCTCTTGCCGTCGGCGTCCAGCGCGCCGCGATGCGCCAGGCGCTCCAGGCACTTCAATCCATCATCCAGAATCCTGTGAGTGGGGCGGCCGGAGAGGTCGGCCAGGAAGCCGATGCCGCATGCGTCGTGCTCGAAGCGCGCATCGTAAAGCGGCGCAGACGGTCTCTCACGATCGCCCCCCAGCGCGTATGGGCGCCTACACGGCGTACACTGATCAACCTGATTGTCCATCCTAGTTCCCTTTGAGATAACAAAAAGAGCGACGTTTGCGCCGCTCCCTTGCCCGTGTCACGCATGGACACTATGCGATGAAGTCTGCTGTGCTACGGTTCGGCCATGTCCCGATGAGCCAAACCGCGGACGACGCACACAAGTCGCAAATTATGCGAAACAGCCGTCACCCGAATCTTGGGAGCGACGGCCATGATGAACCGCTTCGTGGCGTTCATACACTAAGTATTTTGCGAAAGCATACGCGATAACCCTGCGTTGTCAAGAGACCCGCAGCAAGATCGCCGCCTTGTGTGAACTGCCCGGCAACCGACTCGACGCCGCAATCCGTCAGTGCCGCTAGCGGTGACGGTCACAAATCTGCGCTACACCCAGCGTAGAAGCGTAGAAGAGCAAGACTTTTCCGGAGGCAAGTGGGGACGCGAGTCGAGTGAAGAGCTTCCAAGCCGCTTTGGCGAGTAGGGCTATCAGAGAAGTGCGCGATGGGCGCGGGGCAGGACGAGGTTCGCCCTGCCCCCACGCTCGCCGCAGACCATCATGGCTTCGCCACAATAGGCAGGTAAATGCGTAGCGCCTCTACTTCCACGATGCTGCTCAACACGATGCCTGTGTCCACGTTGTCCACGAACACCTTCGGCTCGTTGGTGATCTGCCCCTCCAAAATCTGCGCCTGCACGGCGTAGCTCAGCGTGTGCGATTCGCCCGGCGCGAGGCTGCCGCTCCACACCACGCCGGCCAGCGTCGCCAGCGGGCTAAAAGCGAGGCTGCCGAAGTAGCCGCCGCCGGTGGCGCTGCCCGCCACGTAGGTCGTGCCGGAGGGGATCGGCGCGTATAGCAAGATGTTGTTCACCACGCCGCTGCCGCTGTTGGTGATCACCACCGTGTAAGTGATGATGTCGCCTTTGCGCACGACGCCCAGCGTGTTGGTGACAGTGGTGAGGTTGCCGCCCAGGCCGGTGTCCGGCGCAGGCGGCTGAGTGTAGGTCACCATCACGCCGCCGCTCAGGCTGCCCATCACCCCATACACCATCTCAGGGCCCGGAACGGTGGAGGTGAGCGTGACGGTCACCCGTCCGGCGGCGTCCGTCGTCCCGCTGTTCGGGCTGAAGCTGCCGATGCCGGCCAAGAACAGCACCGGCACGCCGGGCACCGGGTTGCCGAACGCATCGGTGACCTGCGCCACCACCACGCTCTGGCTGATGCCGTTCGCCAGGATGAGGTTCGGCGTGGCGGTGAGCGCGATGCTCGCCGGCGCGCCCGCAGTGAACGTCACCAGCGTCGTAGCGCTTGCGCCGGCCGCCGTCGCCGTCACCAGCGCTGTCCCTGCGAGCGTGGAGCTGATCGTGGCGGTTGCGACGCCGCCGAGCGTGGTCGCTGCCCCAGGCGCAACGCTGCC
>JBKBID010000035.1:0-28177 GCA_046299515.1 Thermoflexales bacterium
TGGTGCTCGGCGGATTGAGCGAAATCGCGCCCGGCCGACCGGAGCGCGCGCTCATCGAAGCCGACGCCGACGCGCTGTTCGCGCTGGCTGCGCCCGTTGCGCGCGAGCCGCTCACCACGCTGCCCGCTTCGTCCGTCCCGGTCATCCGCTTACAACCGGCGGTCCGACACGTGCGCGCCCTGGCCGGCTCAAGCGAGACGCCGCTGATCCTGCGCCGCGAGATCGGCCGCGGCCTAGTGGACCAACTGGCGTTTGACCCTGCGCTCGCGCCTCTGCGCGACTGGCCCGGCCGGGCCGCGCTCTTCACCGTCCTGCTCGGCGGTCGCGTCGGCCTCGCCAACGACATCGGCGTGATCGGCGAAAGCGCGCCGGCCGCCTTCGCCGCCGCCGCGTTGAACGCCGCCGGCCCGCCGCCGTTGCTCATCGTCGGCGGCTTCTTTGCGCTCTACGTGCTGACCATCGGCCCGTTGAACTTCCTCATCCTGCGCCGATTGCGCAAGTTAAGCTGGGCATGGGTCACCGTGCCGGCCATCGTGATCGGTTTCACATTGCTCGGCCTGCTCACGGGCTTCCGCCTGCGGGGCAACCAACCACACGTGCACCGGCTGAGCGTAACGCTGGGCGACGCAACAACGGGCGACGCGCAAACGTTTGGCGTGTTCGGCCTGTTCTCGCCGCGCCGCGTACAAGCAACCCTGGAAGCCGGGCGCGCGCTCATGCGCCTGGTGGAGCCGCCGCGCAATCCAGACGAGCCGGCAGCCTCCGTCACCGTCTCCATCGGCGAACCCAGCCGCATCCTCGGCGTCGCCGTGACGAATAGCGACGTGCGCACGATATACGCGCGCGACGGCGCGACGCTGCCGCCGGTCAGCGCATCCTTGCGCTTCATCCCCGGCGCGGGTAACGCCACAGCCGCCATCGCCGGCGCAATCCGCAACGATACGCCGCATCGCCTGCGCAACTGCGCCATCCTCGCCGGCAAGGACTATCAAGCCATTGGCGACATCGCGCCCGGCGTGCTGACCAACGTCGAACTCAAACTCACCATCGGCCATCCGCATTCCCTGCCGCTCCTGCGCACGATCAACGCCAACCTCGAACGACTGCACGGCGGGCTGCCCAACCCTGGCGCTTCTCGACGCATATCCCGATCGAGTTCATCGGGCAGCTTCACAAGCCTGACAGGGAGGTATCCCTTCGAGCAGAACACGCCGCCTTTAGTAGATGCCCTGGTGCACTGGCAGAATTTCAACGACGAGCCGATCCGCCAGGATGCCCAGTTCGGGTTGGTCAGCGCCATCTTCGGCGCCGAAAGCGTCGGGCCGGGTGTGTACCTGGGCTGCTGGGAGTGGCGCGATGAGACCGGCGCGCAGATCGCCGGCGCAAACTATACCGACCGCGCGCTCCGCTTGTGGCGCTTGCCGGTCGAACAGTATCTGGTCGCGCCAGGCGAGACGCTGCCGCCCGACATCTTCACCTGGAACATCATCGCCGCCAACGCCGGCGTTGAGCTGAACGACAACGGCCTGCTGATGGAGCGCGGAGAACACATCATCGCGCTGACCCCCTGGCTGGACGTGCGCGCCACAAGCACAACCGCCCAAATCACGTTGAACATCGAGTTCGACAGCGCCGGCACATCCCTCAGCGCGCTGCGAAGCGCATCCATCGCGCTCTTCAACTGGCAGACGCGCGCCTTTGAAGTGGTGATCAACGACGCTTCGGACCTCGCGTCGCAAAACGCCCATAGCGGGCCATATCTCTCGCCCGGCGGGCAGATCTTCGTCAAGGTCAGCTCGCCCACGGATTCGCTCACGCTCACCCGGCTGGCGACGAGCGCCAAAGCGCCGAAGTGAGCGCAGGCGCACGGCGACCGCAACCGTGACAATCACGGGCCGCGGATCCGTCGGTTGCGATAAGATAGCGCCTCGGACGTGTGGAGGTAAATGCATCGTGGAACCCTTGATCTTCGAGTTATCTTCGCCTGGGCGTCAAGGCGTTCGCCTGCCCGAGAGCGACGTGCCCTGCTACGAGTTGCCCTCGGCGCTGCTGCGTGAGCGGCTGCCGCTGCCGGAGGTGAGCCAGGTTGACGTGACGCGCCACTTTACGCGGCTTTCGCAGTTGAACTTTGCGATAGACACGACGCTGTATCCGCTCGGCAGCTGCACCATGAAATACAACCCGCGCGTCAACGAGGACGCGGCGCGGTTGCCCGGCTTCGCCCTGCTCCACCCGCTCACCGACGCGGACGCAGCCCAGGGCGCGCTGTGCCTGATGTACGAGCTACAGACCTATCTGGCCGAGATCGCGGGGTTCAAAGGCGTAAGCCTGCAGCCCGCCGCCGGCGCGCAAGGCGAGTTCACCGGCATCTTGATGATGCGCGCCTACCACGCCGACCGCGGCGACCACAAGCGGACGAAGATGCTGATCCCCGACAGCGCGCACGGCACCAACCCGGCGTCCTCGGCCATGGCCGGCCTGAACGTCGTCGAGATCCCATCCGACCCGCGCGGCAACGTGGACCTTGCCGCGCTCAAGGCGCAGCTCGACGACACGGTGTGCGGCCTGATGATCACCAACCCAAACACCCTGGGCATGTTCGAGGAACACATCGAGGAAGTCTGCGCGCTGGTTCATGCCGCCGGCGGCCTCGTCTATGGCGACGGCGCGAATATGAACGCGCTGCTCGGCATCGCCAAGCCCGGCGAGATCGGCTTCGACGTGCTCCACTACAACCTGCACAAGACCTTCAGCACGCCGCACGGCGGCGGCGGCCCGGGCAGCGGGCCGGTAGCCGCCAACGAGAAATTGGTGGACTTCCTGCCCGGCCCAATCGTGCGCGCCGTGCAAGAAGAAGAGGACGAATGGCGCTACGAATGGCACATGCCGCCCAAGAGCATCGGGCGCATGCGCGCCTTCCACGGCAACTTCGGCATGCTGGTGCGGGCCTTCACCTACATCCGCGTGCACGGCGAAGCAGGGCTGCGCGCGGTGAGCCAGCACGCCGTGTTGAACGCCAACTACGTGCAGGCCCGGCTGCGCGACGCCTACCCCTTCCCGCACGGCGAGCGCTTCTGCATGCACGAGACATGCGCCCAGGGCAAGATCGCCGGCGCGCCGTCGGTCGTCGCGCTGGACATCTCCAAGCGCCTGATGGACTACGGCTTCCACCCCCCGACCAACTACTTCCCGTTGCCCAAAGTCGTGCCCGAGGCGCTGTTGATCGAACCGACCGAGACCGAATCCAAGCAGACGCTCGACCGCTTCTGCGACGCAATGCTCCAAATCGCCGAAGAAGCGCGGCAAAATCCACAACTGTTGAAGGACGCCCCCCACACCGCGCCGATGAAGCGGCTGGACGAGGTGAAGGCCGCCAAGGAGCTGGTGCTGTGCTGCGTGCTCGCGGATGATGAGTGACCGTCAATTGGCCATCATAGCTTGACAACTTGACCCATGTCGAAACAACTCGCAAACGCCTGGCTGATTACCGGAACAATCGCCCTTGCGACCGTCCTGCTGTTGGCGCTCTCCTTCGTTGGGGGCGGCCCGAGCGCGCCGGCGATAGCCCCTGCCCCGCAAGCGCCGCCGCCCCCGGCCATGGCGCAATTGCCCAACGCCTCGGCGCAGCTCGTCACCACCGCCTCCGGGCTGCAATACGTTGACGAAGTGGTCGGCGCGGGCGCGCAGCCGCAACCCGGACAGACGGTGATCGTGCACTACACCGGCTACCTGGACAACGGCACAGTGTTCGACAGTTCAATTAGCCGCGGCCAGCCGTTCGAGTTCATCCTTGGCGCAGGGCAGGTCATCCGTGGCTGGGACGAAGGGCTGGCCACCATGCGCGTGGGCGGCAAGCGCCGGCTGATCATCCCGCCGGAGCTGGCCTACGGCGCAGCCGGGGCCGGCGGCGTCATCCCGCCCAACGCGCGGCTCACCTTCGACGTAGAACTGCTCGGCGTGAGGTGACTCGCGACGCGCCAAACTAAAGCGGCCTGCCATCTCGCAGAGGCGATGACAGGCCGCTTTTGACGAGCGGAGTCGGCCGCGCTCACTCCCCTCACCGTCGCGCGATCTCGATGACCGGCTTGGGCGGTTCTTCCGGCGGATGCGCTCCGCCGACAGGCGCTTCTTTCGACGGATCGTACTTGGGCAGGATCTTGCGCGCCTGCACCATGATCTTGGTCAGCTTCGCGCCGAGGTCGGTGCGATCCTGCTGGGCGAGCTGGTCGGCGAACTGCGCCATGATGCCGATCAGCCGGTCATCGGCGGCGTCCTTGAATTCGTTGAGCAGCTTCTCGGTCTCGTCGGGATACTTGGCGGCGAGGAGCATGTTGATCATCTGCACCTCGGGCGGCTGGCGCTCGGCGATGACCTGCATGACCACCTCGTTCACGGCCGACAGCGCTTTGAGCGTCTGCTCATCGCCGCGACGCTGAGCATCCTGGGCGCTGGCCTGCAGCACGGCGAAGAAGGCGTCGTCAATCTCGGCGTCGCGCTCGCGGGCGGTCTTCAGCGGATCCTCGCTCGAGGCGATATCCTGGATCAGCGCGGCCTTCTCCTCCATGTAGGCGCGTGAGGCCGCATCTATCTTATCGCGCGTCTCCTGAATCTCTTTGCGCAGGGCGATCAGCTTTTGCTTGCCGGCTTCGTCCGCCGACTCGATGCGCATCGTCAGTTGCTGGAAGAAGGCATAGTCGAGCAATTGGCGGCCCAGGGCGATCAGCATCTCGCGCGACTCGGCATCGGGCGCGGCGATGAGCTGATCGAGCAACGTCTCGCGCGTCGGCGATTTGCGGAAGGCTTCCAACGCCGCCGCGCGCGCGCCGACGGATTTGCCGTAGGTCGTCTCTTCGATCAGGAGCTGTTGCAGGTTGGCCAGTTGCCGGGCGGCCTGTTCCCGGCCGGATGCCAGGTTCGCCTCGATGCTGGCGGAGAAGATGTCGAAGAAGGCCGCGTCAATCTTCGAGTCGTTCTCGCGCATCTTCGCGCGCAGCGTCGCCTCGTCGCTGATGCGCAATAGCTCGCGCAGCAAGTCCACGCGCTCCTGCTGAGCGCGCAGCATCTCCGGCGTAACGCCATCCTGTTCCAAGATCGCCTCGATCAGCGATTGCAAGGTGAAGAAGATGCGCGGCTGCAACAGATAGGCGCGCGGGGCGTTCTCCGGCAAGCCGCGCATCACGGTTTGCGTCAATTGGCCGATGATGCGCTGCTGCTCCATATCGCGCAGGTTCAGCTCCATCGGCATCAGGATATAGGCGATTTGCTTAGACGGATCGTGGTAGATAAACGGCGCGGCAAGGTTGGTCAACCGGCCTGACAACAGCGCCGACTTCAGCGACGGGTCGCGGCCGACATCCACCACCTGGATCGGCTGCTGACTGCGACCGGCGATGCGTACGCTGTCAGGGGTAATCAATTGAGGCATTCGGAGAGGCTCCTTTCGTTGCAAATCATGAACTTGCGAAGCAAATTGGCGATCTCACGGCTTGAGACCCTTACGCGATTATATAGCGGACGCCCTTCGTCCCTAGCGCAGCGTCGCTATCCGAACAGCAGCCGCAACGCGGCGACCGCCGACACGCTCAGCGCCAGCCCGTTGAACACGCCCTGCGGCACGCGCCACAGCGCCCAGCGGCCGGCCGTCGCGCCGACCACGATCGCCGGCAACATGCATGCGTCGAAGATCAGCCCCTCGACCGTGAACAACGGACGCGCCGGCGCCAAAGCCATGACGATCAGATAGAGCGGCACTTTGGCGACGTTGAAGATGAAGAAATACCACGCCGTCGTGCCCATGAACTCGTGCTTGGGCAGCCCAAGGCTGGTCATATAGATGGACATGATCGGGCCGGCGGCGTTCGACACGGTGGTGGCGAAGCCCGCGGCGCCGCCGGTCGCCGCCAGGCCGATCTGCGACGAGGGCCGCAACCGGTCGCCCCACCTCAGCCGAGCCAGATACACCCCCAGCATGACGAGCACCAACGCGCCGATCCACACGTTGATTTGATCGCGTCCATGCGCGTCCTCGCCGACGACGAACAGAGTGACTGCGCCGGCCAGCATGCCCACGGCAACCCAGGGCAGCAACTGCAACAATTTGTCCCAGCGCGTGTAGCGGCGATACCAATACACCGCGAAAAGGTCGGCAAAGATCAACAACAACACCGTCGTCCCAACGGCGGCGCGATTTTGAAAGACGATCGCCATCAACGGCACAACCAGGATGCCGACGCCGGGCACACCGGTCTTTGAAAAACCGACCAGCAACGCCGCCAGCGCGCCGAGCAACCATTGTTCGGGGGTGAAAGGCATAGGCCAGGGTGAGAATCAGCCGTCAGCAGACAGAGCGAGCGCAAAGCGCGGCCACCGGCTTAAAGCTGCGACGATGCGCCCAACACGGGCCAAGCCGCGCCAGCGCTTCGGCATGGGCGCGCGTGCCATAACCTTTGTGAACGGCAAAGCCATAGCCGGCTGCCGACGCATCCAGCGCGCACATCATCGCATCGCGCGACGTTTTGGCCAAGATGGAAGCCGCCGCGACAGACAGGCTGATGCCGTCGGCGTGGTCGAAGGCGCGCTGGACAATCGGCAACTCCGGCAGATTCACCGCGTCAATCAACAGCGCATCCGGCTCAACGCGCAGCCCGGCGATGGCGCGCACCATCGCCAAGCGAGTCGCGGCCACGATGCCGAGCGCGTCAATCTCGGCGCTGCTGGCGCTGCCGACCGACCAGGCCAACGCGACGCGCTGGATCTGTTCGCGCATGGCGACGCGCTGCGCCGCCGTGAGCTGTTTGGAATCGTTCACGCCGCGCAAAAGGGCCGATGTGCGGCGATCGCAGGGCAAAATCACGGCGGCGGCGACCACCGGCCCGGCCCATGCGCCGCGACCGGCTTCGTCCACGCCGGCCACCAGGCGATGGCCGGCGCGTTGCAACGCGCGTTCCTCGCGCAATGACGGGACACGGTGACGAACGACGGGCATTGTGGCGCGATGATAATTCAAGCCTTCAACTGGCAATCGGCGCCGGCTGCGCTACCCGTTACAATCCCCGACATGAGCAAAGCCGCACACCGCGACCTACCCTTTCGCTTCGGCACCGTCGGCGCGCCGCTCAGCGCGCCGAAGAACGGCGGCAGCGCCGGCGGCGTTCAACGCATCCGCGAGCTGGGACTCTCCGCCCTCGAGCTGGCCTGGGTGCAAAGCGTGCGGGTGAGCGACGAAGCCTGCGCGCGCATCCGTCAGGCCGCCGAGCAATACGACGTAGCGATCAGCGTGCACGCGCCCTATTACATCAACCTGAACGCCACGCCTGAAATGTGGGCGTCCGGGCGCGAACGGCTGCTGGCCGCCGCGCGGGCCGGCGCCAAAGCCGGCGCCACCGACATCATCTTTCACCCCGGCGCATACATGAAGCGCGCCCCGCAAGAGGCATACCGCCTCGCCCGCGAACGGCTGAGCGAAGTCGCGGAGACGCTGCGCAAAGAGAAGGTCAACGTCATCCTGCGGCCCGAGACGATGGGCAAAAGCGCCATGCTCGGCACGCTGGAGGAGACCATCAACTGGAGCCGCGAGATCGAAAACGTCCTGCCGTGTGTGGACTTCGCGCATCTGCACGCCCGGCCGGGCGATGGCTCGTTCAACTCCTATGACGAATTCGCCGACGCCCTGCGGCTGATCGCCGCCGGCCTGGGCGAGCGCGGACTCAAACGCATGCATATCCACTTCAGCGGCATCGCCTACACGCCCAAAGGCGAAAAGAACCACCTCAACCTGGCCGAATCCGATATCCAATACAAGGCGCTGTTCAAGGCGCTGGCCGACCTGGGCGCGGCGGGCCGCGTGCTGTGCGAGACCCCCAACTTGGAAGAAGACGCCGTGCTGATGCAGAACACCTATGCGCGTGCGTTCAAAGCCGCCGGTCGCCGACCGGTCGAGGCGACGCTGGCCTGAGCGGCGATGTTGCGCGCGCTGGCGCTGCTGCATGCCGAGATCGCCTCGTGCCGCGCCTGCGCCGAGGCCGGCTTCTTCGTCGCGCCGTCGCCCATCGTCGTCAACCAACCGGCAACTCGGCCAAAGATGATGCTGGTGGGCCAGGCGCCGGCGGCCGCGTCGCGCTCGCGCGGCAAGCCGTTCAGCGGCCAAGCCGGGCGCGCGCTGTTTCGCTGGTTGGCGCAAGCCGGCTTTAGCGAAGATGCGTTCCGCGCCCGCTGCTATTTCACCGCCATCACCAAATGCTATCCCGGCCCGGCGCGCGGCCAGGGCGACCGCGTGCCCACCGCGCGCGAACGCGCGTTGTGCCGCCCCTTCCTCGAGCGCGAACTGGCGCTCATCCGGCCAAAGCTCATCCTGACGGTCGGTCGCCTGGCCACGGCCCACTTCCTCGGCGACGACATCCCCCTCACCGAGGCCATCGGCCGGTCCTTCGAGCGCGACGGGCGCATCATCCTACCCCTGCCCCACCCCAGCGGCGTCAGCCGTTGGACGAACGACCCGCGCAACCGCGAACGCCTGGCCCAGGCGCTCTCGCTGTTAGAGCGCTATCGCAAACAGTGCGCCTTTGCGTGAATCGTCGCATACAGCAGCGCTACAATCTCGACCATGCAAGTCACCGTCGTCAACAAGCAGATCCAGGCAGTCAACGCCGACGCCATCATCGTCAACCTGTTCGAGGGCGTGACTGCGCCGGGCGGCGCAACCGGCGCAGTAGATACGGCGCTCGGCTCATCCGACGGCGTACCGGGCAGCGGCGCGATCAGCAGGCTTATTCAGTTGGGCGACTTCACCGGCAAGCTGAACGAAGTCGCCGTCGTATACACCTCCGGCCTGATCCCCGCCCCGCGCGTCATCATCGCCGGGCTGGGCAAGCGCGAGCAATTCACGCCCGATCGCGCCCGACAGGCCAGCGGCTCGGCGGTGCGCAAGGCGCGCGACCTGGGCTGCCGGCGCGTCGCAACCATTGTGCACGGCAGCGGCATCGGCGGGCTGCAACCGCGCGAGGCCGCGCAGGCCACCGTAGAAGGCGCGTTGATGGGCGCGTACCGCTTCCGCGAACACAAGTCTAAGGACGACGATCGGGCGATCGAGGAACTGATCATCGTCGAATACGACGCCGCCAAGCTGGCCGAGATCGAGGCCGGCGCGCGCGCCGGTCAGGTCGTCGCCGAGGCCGTCAACATGGCGCGCACGCTGGTCAACCGCGCGCCGAACGCGCTATATCCCGAAACCTTCGCCCAGGCCGCGCAAGAGATGGCCGCGCGCACCGGCCTGAGGTGCACCGTGCTCGGCGAAGCCGGCATCGCCGAGGAGCGCATGGGCGGCGGGGGTGGCGCGCGCGATCCCGCCGCTTTTTTTGGTTTTTCCCCCCGGGCCGCGCGCCGCCAACGCCGACCTACCCGCCCCCGACTCGCGCCCCCTCGTCTTCATCGGCAAAGGGGTGACCTTCGACACCGGCGGCATCTCCATCAAGCCGAGCGAGAACATGCAGAGCATGAAAGCCGACATGAGCGGCGCTGCGGCCGTCTTCGGCGCGATGCAGGCGATTGCCGGCCTCAATCTCCCCCGACACGTCATCGGCCTGATCCCGCTGGTGGAGAACATGCCCAGCGACCGGGCCTATCGCCCCGGCGACGTGATCACGATGATGAACGGGCTTACCGTGGAGGTCATCAGCACCGACGCGGAAGGACGCATGATCCTGGCCGACGCGCTGCACTACGCCAAGCGCTTCAAGCCGCGCGGCGTGGTTGACCTGGCGACGCTCACCGGCGCGTGCGTCATCGCGCTCGGCGAAGGGATCGCGGCCGGCCTATTCAGCAACGACGACGCCTGGGCGAACGCCGTGCTGCGCGCCGCCGAGGCCCAAGGCGAGAAGATGTGGCGCCTGCCGCTCTATCCCGAATACGGCGACAGCATCAAGAGCGACTGCGCAGACATGAAGAACAGCGGCGGGCGCTTCGGCGGGGTCGGCGCGTCGGCCTACTTCCTATATCGCTTTGTCGAGGGCCAGGACGAATACCCCTGGGCGCACGTGGATATAGCCGGCATGATGTTCAGCAACGAGAACAAAGGTTATCTCGTCAAAGGCGCGATGGGCTACGGCGTGCGCGCGCTGGTCCGACTGGCGCAAGACGGCGCGTGACAGGCTGTGTCCGGGTTATGCCTTTTGAATTCCGACTCATCTACGACGGCGCGCACGACGGCGCGACGAACATGGCCCGCGACGAGGCTATCTCGCGGGCGGTGAGCGCAGGACGACAACCGCCCACGCTTCGACTCTACGACTGGCAGCCGCCGGCCATCAGCCTGGGCCAATCACAACGCATCGCCTCTGTTGATGAGGCGCGTTGTCGGGCCGACGGCATCGGCATCGTGCGCCGCCCCACCGGCGGACTGGCCATCTTGCACGCCGACGAGTTGACCTACAGCATATCGCTGCCCATTGCCCACCCGATTGCCGAGGGCGACGTGATGACTTCGTATCGGCGCATTGCGGAGGCAATCATGGGCGCGTTGCGTCTGCTGGGCGTGCCGGGCGTCAGCGCCAACCGCGTAGCCAAGGAGGACAAAGCCAAGGGGCCGGTGTGCTTTGAAGCGCCCAGCGACTACGAAGTTGTCGGCGCCGGCCGCAAACTGGTGGGCAGCGCGCAGTGGCGACGCACGGACGGCGTGCTCCAGCACGGCAGCCTGCCGCTGCGCGGCGACATCGCGCGCATCTGCGCTTACCTGAGTGACGCCCCTTCACCGGCTCAGGTGCGCGCTCATGCTGCGACGTTGCAAGACGCGCTCGGTCAGCTTGTGTCATGGGACGCAGCCGCCGAGGCATATCGGCGCGCCTTCGCCGAGGCGCTGGACATCCGCTTCACCGTCGGCGCGTTGTCGGCGGACGAACTGCGTTGCGCCGAAGAGCTGCGCGCGACAAAGTACGCAAACGATGAATGGACGCGCCGACGTTGAGCCGAGCGCCGAACCGGTTTAGGATTGCAGGATGCCGATGAGTGAACAACCCACGGTCAGCCCCCGCCTGCAGGCAGGCGACGTCGCTCCGGACATCGCGCTGACCAAAACCACCGGCGAGCGCACCACGCTGACAGAGCTGCTGCGGCAAGGTCGCGTCTTGCTGGTCTTCCTGCGCCATTTCGGCTGAGTGTTCTGCCGGTCGGAATTGGCCAGGTTGGCCAAACTCAAACCGCGCATCGAAGCGGCCGGCGCGCAGATCGTCGTCGTGACGATGGGCCGGCCCGAGGAGACCGAGCGATTCTGCGGCGAACGCGCGCCCGGCGTGCGCTGCTTCTGCGACCCAGAGGCGACCGCCTACCGCGCCTACGGCCTGGCGCGCGGCAACACCGACCAACTGTTCGGGCCGGCGGTCTGGCTGAAAGGCGCGCAGGCCGCGTTGGGGGGTAAATTCGACGGGCTGCCGATCGGCAAACCGGTAGGCGATCCGTTCCAGATGCCGGGCGTATTCGTGATCGGCGAAGACGGACGCGCCAGCTTTGCCTATTACAGCAAGCACGCCGGCGACTATCCCGACGATGCCGAGCTGCTGCGGGCGGTCGGAGCAGCGGATAACGGCCAGACCGCCTGAAGCGATACGCCTGTGACTACGATTGAGGCGCGCCGGCAATCGCCGCCAGCTTTTGATAGGTGTGCTCGTTCAAACCCTCGGTGACTACGCTCGCGCCGGCTTCGCGCATCAGGCGCTGCACCTCGGCCGAAGAATCCGCCGTCGTCATGGCAACCACGGCGGCGACGCCGGCCTTCAACCCCTCGCCCAGCCGCTCCAGTTTGCCGTCCTCGATGCCGGCATCGTGCAGCTTCTCGGTCAATGCGCCGATAGCTGCGCCGACGGCTGCGGCAGGCGCCGCCAGCGGGCCGAGCAACAGCCCGATCACGCCGCCCACGACGCCGCCCACGACGGCGCCGCGCGCCGCGCCGGGATCGTCCGTCTCCTTGATGTGTAAGCGCCCATCATCGTCGCGGTGCACGATCGCCCGCGCCTTGAGTTCGATCCGGCCTTCGCGCCGCATCTGCGCCAGCCGATCCATCGCTGCCATCGCCGCCGTCGTGTCATTGAACGCGCCAACTACGACATCAATCAACACATCGCTCATGATTCGCCCTCCCTGCGCAGCACAGTTTAGCCGACCCAGTGTGATTCAACAAGAGTTGCGCACGCTTAGATGCGGCAAGCCCTCGGAGAGGGGTCAAGCATCGGGCGCGCGCCTTGCGAGGCGACGAAAGAGAACGGGGAGGCCGTTTTCGACCTCCCCGTTACGCAGGGGTATATTTCTGACAAGGGACAGGCGCAACTCATAAGGGTAGGCGCAGGCAATGCCGGCGCCTACCCGCGTCTCGCCCCTATAGAGAAACGCACCCTTACACAGCAGGCATTCCTAGGTTCGGCTAGTAACCGCCGGGCGCGTTCTCCTTCAGCACCGCGTTGGCCTCTTCGACGGCCTTATCCAGGGCTGCCTTCACATCGCCCTCGCCCTTGATCGCGACCATCGAAACGACCTCGCTCATCAGCTTGCGCACGGGGTCATAGCCGGCGACGGGCGCCTCGACTGCGCCGAACGCCACCATGTCATACAGTCGGGCGTAAGCCTCGGCCGCTTCAGGGAAGTTCTTGTAGCGCTCGTCGCTCTTCACCGTCTCGATCGCCTTCGGCGCGGCGCTCTTGCGCACGGCCATGTAGCCCGACGCATTCGCCCAGCCGGCGATGTTCTCCGGCTCGGTGAACGCCTTGAGGAACAGCCACGAAGCCAGCTCCTTCTCCGGCGTGCTCTTGAAGACCGACCACGACGCGCCGTAGATATCCACCACCGGCTTGGCCGCATCTTTCTGCGGGAACATCACGTAGGTCCAGCGGAAGGGCTTCTCGGCCTTCGCCACCGCATCCGCGTAGAACGGCAGGCCGGTGCTGGAGGCCATCACAAACAGCACCTTTTGGCCGGCAAAGCGGGTCTGCTCGCCAAAGCGCTCGGCGCTGGGGATCTCAACGGCGCACTTGTTCTCGAACAGGCGCTTGAGCAACGACAACGCCTCCACGCCGGCCTCGCTGTTGAAGGCGTAGCTGGTGGCATCCTCGCTCAGCACGCGCCCGCCGTTGGCAAACACCAACGCCGCGAAGTTGCTGATGTCGTTCTGCCAGGCCAGGCCGTAGCGCTCGTTGGCCGGATCGGATGCCTTGCAGGCCAGCTCCTCGAATTCGGCCAGCGTCTTCGGCGGCTCTTCAGCGCCCAGCTCCTTCAACCAGTCCAAGTTGACGTAGAGCACGGCAGCCGAGCGGCTAGTTGGCCAGCCCAGCACCTCGCCGGGGAACTGCGGATTCTTGTCGCTCTCCAGGAAGAAGGCGAAGTAGTCGTTGATCTCTTCCTGGGTCAGGCCATACTTCTTGCTGGTGATGAACGGCGCAAGGTCAATCACGTTGCCGTCCAGGCGATAGAACGACGCCTGGTTCTGATACGCCTGCGCGATGTTGGGCGGCGTGCCGCCTTGAATCGCGGCGTTGATCTTGCTGTACAGGTCAGCGTAGCTGCCGTCAATCTTCTCGACGGTGACTTTGATGCCGAACTCGTTCTCGGCGTTGAACTTCTCGACGAACTGTTCGACGAACGTCTGCGCGCCGCCGGAGTAGCGATGCCAGAACAGGATCTCCGTTGGGTTGTCCTTGCTCAGGGTGATCGCATCCACGCCGGTAGCCGGTTCGGCAGCCGGCGCAGGAGCCTCAGTTGGCGTGGGCGCTTGCGTCGGCGCAGGAGCCTCAGTCGGCGCGGGCGCTTGCGTCGGCGCAGGAGCCTCAGTCGGCGCGGGCGCTTGTGCGGCTGGCGCCGCGCAGGCCGCCATCAACATAGCCATCGCGGCCACAAATGGAATGAGTTTGCGTGTCATCGTTTCCCTCCTAAACTCTGTTGTCTGTCCTCTGTCATCTGTCCTCTGGACTCTGTCCTCTATCCTCTGGACTCTGGACTCTGGACTCTGTACTCTGGACTCTGGACTCTGTACTCTGGACTCTCACAATCCTCGATCATGAACCATTCGGTTACGAATCACGACATTCACCATGCGTGATAAGCCTATACGCACCACCTCCCTTTGGTTGAGGATTAGCCCTTCAAACCGGTTGTTGTGATCCCCTCGGTGAAGTAGCGTTGCGTGAAGAAATACAGCACGACCACCGGCAGCACGACCATGACCGCTACCGCCATGGCCAGTTGCGTCTGCGCGCCGCCGTCGGTCTGCAAAAAGCCCACCAGCCCCACCGACACCGTGCGCATGTTCGAGCTGGACGTGACGAGTTGAATCCAACGGAACTCGTTCCACGTCCAGATGAACTCAAGCAGCGCCAGCGTGAGGATGGCCGGGCGGGCGAGCGGGATCATTATCGTGGTGAGATAACGCATGTGGCCGGCGCCATCTATGCGCGCAGCATCGTACAAATCACGGGGAATTTGCAGAAAGAACTGACGGATCAAGAAGATGCCGAAGGCGTTGACCAAGAAGGGCGCCACCATCGCCGGCACGGTGTTGTACCAGTTCAGGTAATTCTTGTTCATCATCACCGCGCGCGGCACCAAAATCAGCTCCTCCGGGATCATGAAGGTGGCCAGCACCAGGATGAACAAGACGTTCTTGGCCGGAAAGTCCAACTGGGCAAAAGCGTAGGCCGCCAATACCGATGTGGTGACCGAGGACGCGATGACAATCGCCGTCACCAGCGCCGTGTTCAGCACGTGGCGGAAGAACATCGGCAGGCCGGTGTCTTGGTCCACGCCGATCAGCCGGATCGCCTCCGCAAAGTTATCGAAGCGCGGCGCAGAACTGCCGAGCGGCGGCCAGGGCCAAAGCCGGAGCGAGACGACATCGCCGTAGTCCTTCACGCTCGTCATCACCATCCACAGGAACGGGATCAGCGAAGCGACGCCGACGATGATCAGCACGAGATAGATCAGCGGGTTCACCCGGTCCAGCGGCCGGCCGGGCGCGCGGCGCGTTTCGACCTGCGAAAGGGGAGCAGCCGTTGCGGTAGCCATGCGATTCAGTAGTTCACGCGTTCGGCGGCGACGCGGTTCTGCAGGATGGTCACCAGCAAAATCACCGCCGACAGCAAGAAAGCGAGTGCGCTGGCATAGCCGGCGCGTTGGAACTCGTAGAACTGACGATAGATCAGGATGCTGGCCGTCTGCGTGCCGTTGTCGCCCTGAGTCATCACCCAGATGTGGTTGAACGCCTTGAGCGTGCCGATCACCGTGATAAGCACGACGAAGAACGTCGTCGGCGAGAGCAGCGGCCAGGTGATATGGCGAAAGAGTTGCCAGCCGTTGGCGCCGTCAATCTTGGCCGCCTCATACATCTCGCCGGGGATGTTGCCCAGGCCGGCCAGGAATAGCGTCATGTTGTAGCCGACGAACACCCACGTGGTGTAAATCACCACCGCGACCATGGCCAGACTCGGCCCGCGCAGCCAGTCCGGCAGCGTGACGCCCAGCCCGTTGGCAATCAGGGTAAATACGCCCTTGTCCTCCAACAGCCAGCGCAACGGCTGCAGACCCAAGCCGCGCAGCGCACCGTTGATGAGACCGATGTCCGGGCTATACAGCCGCGCCCACACCGCCGCTGTGGCCACGGTCGAGGTCACCCATGGCAGGAACATCACCACGCGGAAGAGCGACTTGCCGCGGATCTTCTGGAAGAGCAAATACGCCAGCGTCAGCGCGATGCTGATCTGAAACGGCACGGCGAGCAACGAGTAAGTCAGCGTCGCGCCAAGTGAAGGCCAGAATTCCGATCCAGGGGTCAGCGCGCGCACATAGTTGCCCAGGCCGAGGAACTCGCGCGGCCCCAATCGCCAATTGTGCAGGCTGATGTACAGACCGAAGCCTATCGGGAAGACTGTGAATGCGAGAAAGAGAAGCAGAGCCGGCGCAAGCAACGCATACGCCAGGATATGCTCGCGCGTCGTCGCAGGTCGCTGCTTAGGCTTAGGCAGCTCACGGCTAACGGTTGCCATACACTCCTTCTACGCTAGCACGGCCCAGTTAAGATGAAATTAAGGGAGATTAAAACCCTCGTTGACCTGCCGGCATTATAAAATCCCGACGCCGATGGCCGGCAAATACTACGAGGAACTCGAAGTCGGGATGCGCATCGAGCACGCGCTCGGTCGGACGATTACCGAAGCGGACAACGTGCTGTTCTGCGCCCTCACGATGAACGCGCAGCCGCTGCACCTTGATGAGCACTTCGCCGCCCAGACGCAGTTCGGCGCGCGCATCGTCAACGGCCTCTTCACGCTGGGCCTGGCGGTGGGGCTAACGGTGGCCGACCTGACCGCCGGCACGATCATCGCCAACCTGGGTTACGATAAGGTCCAGCATCCCAGGCCGATGTTCCACGGCGACACGCTCTACGTGACCAGCGAGGTGCTCGGCAAGCGCGATTCCCGGTCGAACCCCGGCGCCGGCGTGGTGCGCCTGCGCCACATCGGCCGCAACCAGCGCGGCGAAGTCGTGATTGAGTTCGAGCGCACCGCGCTGTTCCGCAAACAGAATCACGCAGATCCGACCACCTGAGTCGTTAGGCCATCCGGCTGCCAGTCACCATCCATACCCCATGTTCCCCCTACGACGTTCGCTCTTATTCATGCCCGGCGACAGCCTGCGCAAAATCGAGAAAGCGACGCAGCTCGCTGCCGACAGCGTTGTGATGGATCTGGAAGACGCCGTTGCGCCGGCCAACAAGGCGATGGCGCGCCAAATCACCCGCGAAGCGCTCCAGACTATGGACTTCGGCCGCCGCGAGCGATTGGTGCGCACCAACGCCTGGCAGACGCCGTTCTTCGCCGACGATGTGGCCGAGACCATCACGGGCCGGCCTGATGGCTATGTCGTTCCCAAGGTCAACAGCGCCGAAGACCTGGCCGCCGCGCGCGACCTGATCGCGGCCCAGGCGCGCCAACATGGGATCGCAGCCGACGCGGTCGCGCTGCTGGCCATCGTCGAGACGGCCCAGGGCGTGTTGAACCTGCGCGAGATCGCCCGGCTCGGCCCGCCGCTGCAAGCGTTGATCTTCGGCGCAGACGACCTGGCAGCCGACATCGGCGCCGTGCGCACGCCGTCAAGCATCGAGGTGCTCTACGCGCGCAGCGCAGTGGTTACCGCCGCCGCTGCCTATAACCTGCAGGCGATTGACATCGTGTTCTTCGACCTGAACGACTTGACCGGCCTGGAGGAGGAGTGCCGCTTTGGGCGGCAACTCGGCTACACCGGCAAGATGGTGATCCACCCCCGGCAGTTGGACGTAGTCAACCGCGCCTTCGCGCCGTCGCCGGAGGAGATCGCTCGCGCGCAGCGCATCGTGCAAGCCGCACATGAACAGGCCGCCGCCGGACTGGGCGCGTTCGCCCTGGAGGGGCGCATGGTGGACGGGCCGATCATCAAGCAAGCCGAGAACGTGTTGGCCCGCGCGCGAGCCGCAGGGTTACTCTAGCGCGCTCCCCCCGTCAAACCGCAAGCGTAAAGATGAGGAAGACGGCGAACAGCGCCGGCGTAATGAAGATGGCCGTGTAGATCCACTTCTCGTAGCGCAGGTGCATGTAATACGCCGCGACCAGGCCGGCCTTCACAAACGCGATCGCCAGCAAGATCGGCACGATCACGCTCTGCGGCAAGTGGAACAGCGTGACTACGACTTCAAAGATAGTCGCGATCGTCAAGATGCCGAAGACCAGGACGGGGTTAGTGTGCTTGCGATGCGCGCCCGAGTGGCCGTGTGGAGCAGGAGTATTCGCCATAGGCCCTCTCAGTTGGTCAGATAGACCACGGTAAAAATAATCACCCAGATCAGATCAACGAAGTGCCAATACAGGCCGAAGATCTCGACGGTGGTGTAGTTGTAGGACGAGAACGTGCCGCGCCGAGCCACGAGTAAGGTCATCAGGCACCAAAGCACGCCGACGAACACGTGTAACCCGTGAATGCCGGTCAGGGTGAAGAAGGCCGTGCCGAACGGGTCGGCGAACGAATGGCCTTCCTCGAAGATCAGCAGCGAGTACTCGATGGCCTGGCCGCCCAAGAACATCGCGCCCAGGATCGCCGTCAGGATGAGGTAGCGCTGCAGCTTGCGCAGGTTATCAACGCGAATCGCTTCGATGCCCAACACCACCATCAAGCTGCTGGCCAGCAGAATAAAGGTGTTGACGCTGACGAGCGCCAAGCTAAAGGCATTGGGCTCCCACCACTCCAGGCCGTTCTGGAAGGCGTTCCGGCGGGTGAGGACAAATGCGCCGATCAAGCCCGCGAAGATCAGCAGCTCCGAGCTAAGGAAGAGCCACATGCCGAACTTGCGGTTCTCGTTGGCATGCGCGGCTTCGGCGCTGATCGGGCGCGGCGCGACGGTTGTTTGACTCATAGACCGAGATTTTATCAACGATGTCGCGGAGGTGGGTTACAATCCACTTAGAACAGAAGTTCGACCAACAATCACACATCCTGCCTTGCAACTGGAGTTGTCATGCGAGAGATCACCGTCGCCGTCGTCCAAATGGATACCAAGCTGGGAGAACCCGAAGCGAACTTGGCCAAGATGTCCGACTTCGTGCGCAAGATCACCAGCGCGCAGAAAGTGGACGTCATCGTCTTCCCCGAGCTGGCCACGACCGGTTACGAGTGCGGCGTAAAGTTCACGCAGTTTGCCCAGCGCGTGCCCGGCCCTTCCACAAACGTCATGGCCCAGCGCGCAAACGAACAGGGCGTACACATCGCTTTCGGCATGGCCAGCAAGGAGCGCGTCGAGAGCATCCTGTTCAACTCCGCCGTGCTCATCGGGCCGGAGGGGGATGTGGTGACGCAATACCGCAAGATTCATCTCAAGGGCGAAGAGCAGATGCTGTTCCGCCCCGGCTTTCGCCTGGAGGTCGCCGAGACCGCCGCAGGCGTCATCGGCCTACAAGTCGGATGGGACGTATTCTTCCCAGAAGGGACGCGCGCGCTGTGCCTGGACGGCGCCGAAGTGATCCTGGTGAGCGCCGCCTGGGACAATGCGCGGGCCGAGGAGTGGCGCACGTTCATATCGGCCCGCGCCGCCGAGAACGCTTGCTTCGTGTGCGCGGCCAATCGCGTCGGCGAGGAGCCGGCCACCACCTTCGCCGGCGAGAGCATGATCGTCGGCCCACGCGGTCAGGTGATCGTAGACCTGGACGAGACGACGGAAGGCTACATCGTCGCCAAGCTCAACCTGGACGAATCGCGCCGCATCCGCGAAGAAACGCAAATCTTCCAGACGCGCCAACCGCTCAGCTACCGCGCAGTAGTGCGCAAATACTAGCGCGCCGCACAGAGACACAAGGCGACGCCTCTTCGGACATCGCCTTGCGCGGCTTCGCAGGTTAAATCTCGACGACCGCCCCACCCTGCCGGGCGCTCTTCTTGATGGCGTCCCAAAGCTGGATCATGCGCAGCCCATTCTCCGCCGGGCTGGGGTTGTCCATCTCGCCATTGCGCACCTTGACGAAGGTCTGCCACACGCCGAGGTCGGGCGGCAACGCCACCGGCTTAAGCTCCGGCTCGCCTTTCATCTGCAAGTTGAAGTAATCGCCCCACACGCCCACTTGCATCAAGCCGTTCTCGCAGAACAGCTTGACGTCGGAGTTGGTGACGGGCGATGCGCCGCAGCCGTGGATCGTCACGAGCGCGCCGGAGCGGGTGCGGGCAATCGCTACGGTCAGGATGTCCACTTTGGTGTTGCGCTTATCAATGAACGCGGCAACTTGGCTGAACGGCTCGCCCAACAGGTCGGCCACGGTGTTGAGCAGATGCGCGCCGGTGTCGAACATGAAGCCGCCGCCGGAGACCTTCGGATCCTGCCGCCACATGCCCCGGGTGCCCTGCTCCCAGCTCTGCCAGACGTTCGCGCTGACGGTCAACACCGCGCCCATCTGGCCGGAGCGCAACATCTCGGCCGCCTTGCGGATGGACGGCGACATGCTGCCGTTGAACGCGACGGCCAGCAGTCGCTTGGTCTTGTCGCGCACCCGGATCAGCTTCTTGGCTTCCGAGGTGTTCATCACCATCGGCTTTTCCACCAACACATCCTTGCCGGCCTCCAGCAATGCTTTGGCTTGCGAGAAGTGCTGGTTGTGGGGCGTGACGATGAACGCGGCATCAATGTGCTTGCCGTGCTTTCGCAGAAACTTGTCGAAGTCAGGCTCGCAGGGAGGCGCGGGCTGGCCGGCCTGCTCAAACAACTCCGCCGCCTTCGCGTAGTTATCCTGGTTTGGCTCGCACAGCGCCGTGATCTGGGTCGTATCGGTCTGCTTGAGGATTTGTCGAATGTGGTAGCGGGCCATGCCGCCCACGCCGATTATGCCGAGTCGAACGATGGTCATAGGAGTGTCGTTGTCCTTTGCGGATGAAGATGCAAAGCGGAGTGTAGCAAAAGCCAGTCCGCGCGCAACGCTCATGCGCCGGGCGCAGGCGTATCCAAGATGAGCGTGACCGGCCCATCGTTCGCCAACTCGACCAGCATATCGGCGCCGAACACCCCTTGTTCAACCGGCACGCCCTGCGCGCGCAGCGCATCGCACAAATGGGCGACCAGCGGCGCGGCAACCTCAGGCCGCGCCGCGCGCGTGAAATCCGGGCGTCGCCCTTTGCGCGCATCGCCAAACAGGGTGAACTGGCTGACGACCAGCGCAGCCCCGCCGACATCCAACAGCGAGCGGTCGAAGTGCGACGTAGCATCGAGCGCCGGGAAGACGCGCAAGCCGGCGATCTTCTTCGCCATCCACTCCGCCGACTCGCGTGTGTCGTCGTGGGCAACGCCCACCAGCAACACCACACCGCGCCCGATGGCGCCGACGACTTGCCCCCCTACCGTGACCGAGGCGCGTTTGACGCGCTGCAGGACGACGCGCATGGCCGTAAAGGATACACCGCGCGCCGGCGAGTAGAATCGCGCCGTCATATGAACCCATCACCGCTCCGCCACACCCCTTCATCCGAGATCTCCGCGCGCGACCTCTCGCTCATCCTCCACGAGGCGACCACCATCGCGCGCGGCGCCGGCGCCATATTGCGCGAGGGCCTGCGGCAAATCGAAGCGCAGCGCGAAGGCGTTGTCGTGCGATACAAATCGCGCGACACCGATCCGGTCACCGAATTCGATCACCGCAGCGAAGCCTTCATCGTCGAGGCGCTGCAGCGCGCCTTTCCCGATCATCGCATCGTCGGCGAGGAGGGCGGCGCATACGAGACGAAAATCGAGCATGAAGAACGCAGAAATCCCAACGGCGAACCGCACGCTCGATCTTCCGGTCAACTCGAATGGCAGGTGGACCCCCTGGATGGCACGGTGAACTTCGCACACGGCTTTCCCGTGTTCGCGGTGTCGCTCGGGCTGCTGGTGGACGGCGCGCCTGTGCTCGGCGTGGTCTATGCGCCGATGAGCGACGAGATGTACGCGGCAGCGCGCGGGTTGGGCGCAACGTTGAACGGCCGGCCGATCCGCGTCTCGAATACCCAACCGCTCGCCTACGCGCTGCTCAATACCGGCTTCCCCTACGACCGACGCGAGAGCGAGGAGAACAACTTCGACTACTTCCTGGCCTTTCAACGCGCCTCTCAGGAGGTGCGGCGCGTTGGCTCCGCTGCGCTCGACCTGTGCTGGGTCGCCTGCGGGCGCATGGATGGCTACTGGGAGCTAAAGATTCAACCGCATGACATCGCCGCCGGCCTCGTCATCGTGCGCGAAGCCGGCGGCTTGGCAACCGACTTCGACGGCGGCCAGGCGATGTTCATGCGCCGACAAGTGGTCGCCAGCAACGGCCTAATCCATGCTGCGATGCTGGACATCATCCGCGAAACGCGACAAGCGAGGGCATAAGGGAGCGCGGCAAAGCGTTCATGCGCCGCTTATCTTCATCGCTTAGGGTTAGCTCACCATGACCTACGTGACCACAGCGCCGACGGCCGAAACGCCGGCTGCGTTCGACTGCCCCGGCAACTACCAGGCCGCAGCGCCATCCACGCTGCGCTGCGCGAAGTGCAACCGGCCGTTGGCCGTCAAAGACGCGCAGCGCACGCCGACCGGCTACGTGTGCCCCTACTACGTCAAGGCGCGCGTCGCGACGTTCTACACCGCCGGGCCGAAGCAATACATCCTCGCCGCGCTGATCGCGTTCGCCCTGGGCATCGGCATCGGTTTCGTGCTGCAATTCGTCGGACGCATCGGCTTCTTCGCGCTCATCCTCACGATCTTCGTGGGGCCAGCCGCCGGCAGCTTGGTCGCCGAGACAATCCGGCGCGTGAACGGCAAGGATCGCGGCCAGCACATCTGGCTGGTCGCGGCCGTTGCGATGGCGATCGGCGCAGCTTACTTTGCGGTGTTGCCGGCCCTGTTCGCCTTGCTGGCGGGATCGCCCGGCTTCATCTTCGCCTTGATCCCGGTCGTCGGGTTAGCCATCGCCGTCACGACGCTGGTCGCGCGCCTGAGGTTCTAGCCACACGGACTGCGCTGCGCCGCTCACAGCGCCACGACGAAAGCGACGGCGTATTCCCGCTCGTGCGTGAGCGATAGCGCCCATTGCGTCAGGTGCAGCTCGGCGGCCAGATGCGCCGCGCGACCGTGCAGGCGCACCCCCGGCTTGCCGCCGCGACCGTTGATCACCTCGGCATCGTGCCAACCGATGCCGTGCCGCGACAGCGTGCGCACCCCCACGCCCAGCGCCTTCGACACCGCTTCCTTGGCCGCAAACCGCGCGGCCAACTCCGGGATGCGTCCCCGACAATACGCCAACTCGTGCGGCGTGAACACCCGTTGCAAGAAGCGATCGCCATAGCGCGCCACCGCTTCCTCAACGCGCGGGATGTGAATGATGTCAACGCCGGTCGTCAACATGCGCGATGAATCCCCTGCGCCTCACGCACCGTCTCCAACTGCGGGTCCGGCCGTCGCCAGGACATAGCGATCCGGATCAAGCCAGCGCTGCGCCGCCGCCTGGACATCCGCAGCAGTGATTGCATGCACGCGATCCGGATACTCCAGCAGCCAGTCCAAACCACGCCGGAAACGCACCATGCTGAGGATCTGGCCGGCGATCCCCTCGTTGGTCTCCATCTGGAGCGGCAGCGACCCCACGAAGTAGGCTTTGTTGTCGTCCAGCTCGGCCGGCTTCACCTTGCGTTCGCGTATGCGGCGCATCTCGGCGCGCGCGATCTCGACCACGCGATCCACTGCGCCCGGACTCACGCCGGCGTAGACGTTCCACGGCCCCGGCCCCAACCCACCCTCAAACCGGCTGCCGATGTAATAGACCAGCCCTTCCTCCTTGCGCGCGCGCTCGCCCAGACGGCCATACATGCCAAATTGGCCAAGGATGCTGTTCATCATCGCGCAAGTCAGCCACTGCGGATCGAGCTGGGACGGTCCGGGGTTGCCGAGGAGCATAGCGGTTTGGCTCTTGCCGGGGATGTGGACGTGTCGGCGGCGCTGTTCGGTGATCGGCGGCGCCTCCAGATTCGCGCTGCGCTCCGGTCGCGTCGCCGCCCAGTCGGCAAAGTGCGCCGCAACTAGGTCGCGCGCCTGCCCGGCCTTCACCGCGCCGACGATCACAACCACCATGCCGGCCGGCGCGTAGAACGTCGCGTGAAACTGGCGCATGTCGTCCAGCGTAATCGCCTGCGCCGTCTCCAGGTAACCGTCTGTGGAACGGTGATAGGGATGCTCCTCCGGATAGCACAGCTCGTTGAACGCAAGGCCGCACATGGCGCGGGTGCTGGTTGCGCGCTCATGCAGGTCGGTGAGCCACTCGGCGCGCTCCTTGGCCACCTCGGCTTCGGGGAAGGTCGGTTGTCGAATAACGTCGCTCAGCAGATCGAGCATCAGCGGCAAATCCTCGGCCAGGCTTTTGGCGAAGAAGCCGGTCGTGAACATGCCGCTATAGATGTTGAGGCCGGCGCCCACGGCTTCGATCTGCTCGTAGATTTGCGCGTAAGTGCGACGCTGCGTGCCGCGCATCAGGCAATCGGCCACAAAGCCGGCCAGGCCCGCCTTTGCCGCGCCCGGTTCATCGAGCGCGCCGACCTCCAGGTAGCCGTTGACTACGACGGATGGGCTTGAGAAATTCTCGTAGACGTAGAGGTTGACCCCGTTGGCCAGCGAAAAGCAGGCCACATTCCCGCTGTGCGGCAGCGAGGGCAGGCGCGCGCGAGACTCAGCCCGCCGGTTGCGCGGCCTCGACCGATGCGTCACCTTACTATGCGCCGCCGCCATTCGCCTTGTCCTGCCCCAGATAACAGCCGACGGTCACGTTATCGCGCGTGAGATACCGATTGGCGACGCAAACAACATCCTCCGGCGACACCTGCATCAGCCGATCCAAAAAGGTGGTGAACCACGTGTAATCCGCGATTACCTCGCTGAAACCCAACCAGAACGCTTGGTTGGTCGCCGTTTCGGTGCTGAAGACGACCTGCGCCCGCGTCTGCCTGATCGCCTTGTCCAGCTCGGCGCGCGTCACGCCCTCGCGCTTCACCCGCTCCAGTTCAGCCCACACTTTCGCCTCCACCTCGGCGACTTCCCGGCCGGCCATCACCGTAGCCTGCAAGGTGTAGAGAAAAGGGTCAATGGTCGGGACGAGTCCGCTGCCGACATCGGCCGCATAGCCGCCGTCCACCAACGCCCTGCTCAGCCGGCTGCTGCGATTGCTGCCGCCCCCGCCGAAGAACGACAATCCGCTCGCGCCGCACAGCACCGAGTCGAGCGCGACGAGCGCCATGTAGTCCGCGTGCGTCGCCGCCGGCGCATGAAAGGCCAGCGAGAGATAGTCCGTATCGCCTTCCCCGCGCACCACGACGCGACGTTCGCCCTTTTGCGGCGGCTCAACGATGGCCGCCGAGGGCGCCCGCGGCGCCGGCTTGAGCCGCCCATAGCGCCGCTCGACGTGCGCCAGGATGTCGCGCGCGTCGAAATCGCCGGCGATGGCGACCACCGCGTTGTTCGGCGCGTAATACCGCCGATAGTAGGCATACAAATCGTCGCGCGTGAGCGCTTGCAAGTCACACGCATAGCCGATGATCTCGTGCCCGTAGGGATGCGCCTTGAACGCCACAGCTTGCATCTCCTCGCCCAGCCGGAAGCCGGGGCTGTTCTCGTACATCTGCCGCTCGTTTAGGATGACGTCGCGTTCGAGCGCCACCGCCCGGCTGTCGAAGCGCGCGTTCGTCATGCGGTCGGCTTCCAGATCCAAAGCCAGGGCGAGTTTGTCCGCGGGCAGGGTCTCGTAGTACGTCGTGAAGTCGAGCCAGGTGAAGGCGTTGTTCACCCCGCCGTTGCGGCTGATCAGGCGGTCGAGGTCAAATTCGGAGTACCGGCGGGTGCCCTTGAACATCATGTGCTCAACCCAGTGCGAGATGCCGGTGATGCCGCTATGCTCGTTGCGTGAGCCGACGCGATACCACACGCTCAGCGCCGCGACCGGCGCAGCGTGCATCTCTTTGACAATCACGCGCAGTCCATTGGGCAATTGGGCGCGCACGATGCCATCGCCCACGCGCGCAACTCGCATACGCGCAGGCTTTCTGCTCGTATTGCTGCTTCGCTTTGCCATACAGCCAAGCCACGGCTCGGCCGAAGAGAGGCGCAAGGCTCGCGCAAGCCTGCGCTCTACATCGCCGCTCAATACCCTCGCCCAACGCCGCGATAGATAAATCCAAGCTCGCGCATCACCGGCGGATCGTATAAATTGCGGCCGTCCACGATGACCGGCTGCTTCATGATTCGCTTAATGCGCACCAGGTCGAGATTCTTGAACTCGTTCCACTCGGTCGCCAGGATCAACGCGTCGCTGCCCTCGGCCACCTCGTAAGCGTCGGCGCATAGCTTGACGTTCTGCAGCACTTTGGCCGCATTCGGCATCGCCACCGGATCGTAGGCCTTGACCGTGCCGCCATCCGCCTGGATCATGCGGATGATGTCTATCGGCTGCGATTCGCGGATGTCGTCGGTGTTAGCTTTGAAGGCCAGGCCCAAGACGCCGATGGTCTTGCCTTCCAGCCGGTTCAGATGCGCGCCGTTGTTGCCCACCAACGCGCGCACCTTAGCCACGATGCTGCGCCGCGCGTCCGCGTTGATCTGCATGACGGCTTCCAGCAGTTGCGGGTGTTTGCCTTGCACGTTCGCCATGTGCGCCAGCGCCTTGACGTCCTTCGGGAAGCACGAACCGCCGTAACCCAGTCCGGCATCCAGGAAGGCGCGGCCGATGCGCTTGTCATAGCCCATGCCGGCGGCGACCTCTTTCACGTCGGCCCCCAGCGCCTCGCAGATGTTGGCGATCTCATTGATAAACGAAATCTTCGTCGCCAGGAAGGCGTTGCTCGCATACTTGATCATCTCGGCCGTGCGCAGGTCGGTGATCATGATCGGGCCGCGCAGCGGCAGATAGAGCTGCGCGACCTTTTGAGCCGCCTCTTCGTCCAATGAGCCGAGCACCACACGGTCGGGGTTCATGAAGTCGCTGATGGCCGAACCCTCGCGCAGAAACTCCGGATTGCTGACCACGCTAAACGGGATCGGACGGGGCTGCTTATTCTTCACGATGTCGGCTACCCAGTCGCCTGTACCAACCGGCACCGTGCTCTTGTTCACGATGATCAGCGGATGATCCATGGTCTGGGCGATCATCTCGGCCGCCGCGCGCACGTAGCGCAGCTCGGCCTCGCCATCCACACCTGCCGGCGTATTCACCGCGATGAAGACCAGCTCCGCCGGGGCCTCCGGGTTGTTTAGCGCTTCGGCATACGATGTGGTGAACGAGAGACGCCCGGCGGCCAGGTTGCGGCGCACGACTTCCTCCAGGCCGGGTTCATAGATCGGCAGGACGCCCTGCTTGAGGTTCGCGATGCGTTCCTCGTTCACATCTACGCACGTGACGCGGTTGCCCAAATCGGCAAAGCACGTCCCCGTGACCAATCCCACATATCCCACGCCAATCACTGCGATGTTTTTCATGTTGTGTAGTCCCCCTCTAATCGTTCATCAGACCCATCCGCCAGGCAAGTTCGGCGTTCAGCACGCTGCCGCCCGCCGCGCCGCGAATCGTGTTGTGCGCCAGTGTGACAAATTTGACGCCGCAATCGCCGAACAACGGCTCGCGGCGCACCCGCCCCACGACCACGCTCATGCCCCCCACCGGCGAACCGGCCAGTCGGTCGCGTCGGGGTTGAGGGCGATCCGGCTCATCGCGCACGATGATGGGCCGGTCCGGCGCGCTGGGCAAACCGGCGGTCTGCGCGCAGCGAAATTCGCGCATCACGCGCGCAGCCTCCTCCGGCGTGACCGGGCGCTCCGTCTCCACCGACATGGTCACCATGTGGCCATCAATCACCGGCACGCGGTTGCAGTGCGCGCTCAGGCCGAAGTCGGCCTCCTGGATCGCGTCCCCGTCCAAGCGGCCCAGCAACTTGCGCGCCTCGGCTTCTAACTTTTCTTCCTCGTTCTTGATGTAGGGCAGCACGTTGTCGGTGATGTCCAGCGATGGCACGCCGGGGTAGCCGGCCCCGCTGATCGCTTGCATCGAGACGCAAAACACGCGCCGCGCGCCGAAGGCGTCATACAGCGGCCGCAGCGTCATCGCCGGCCCGCTCACCGTGCAGTTGGTGTTGCACACGATGCCGCCCGTCCACCCGCGCTTCTGCCGCTGATGGCGCAGCAGATGCAAGTGTTCGGCGTTGACCTCGGGGATGACCAGCGGCACGTCCGGCGCCATGCGATGGTAAGACGCATTTGAAAAGACCAGCGCGCCGGCCTGAGCGAACGCCGGCTCGGCCACCGCTGCAATCTCGTTGGGCAGCGCGCTAAAGACCACCCGCACATCTGGCGCAGCGCGCAAAACGGCGTCGGTATCGGCGGCCAGCAACGTCATGTCCCGCACCGCTTGCGGCATCTCGCCTTCCACAACCCAGTGCGCGGCGTCGGCGTAACGCTTGCCTTCGCTGCGGTCAGAGGCCGCCAATGCAACGATCTGGAAGATGGGATGGTCATGCAACAACTGGATGAAACGCGCCCCAACGGCGCCGGTCGCGCCGAGAACAGCCACGGGAACTTTGTTGGCGGACATACGCAAAGATGATACCGCAGCCGCTTCGGCGATAATGCGCAGCGCCAAGGGCGAACGCTCTT
>JBKBID010000036.1:0-27128 GCA_046299515.1 Thermoflexales bacterium
GCGCCGGCACCGTACCCCCCGCCCGCGACCACTACACACCCCGCCCCCGCGGCGCCCACGCGACCGGGATCGGCGAAGTAGTGACGACCGGCGTAGCGGGGCAAACGCACCATGGCGCGGGTTGGCTAAGGGACGAGCGATGACTGCATCGCCGTCGCGATGAACGTCAGCGCGACCAGGCCGAGGGAGAACGCAGCCACAGGCAAAGCCTGCCGAGCCAGCGAGTTGGTGTCCATCACGATGCCGTTCGACAGCTCCGGCCGGCGGCGCTCGGAGATGGCCGGCTCGAAGGCGCGCGCGAACGGATCCATCGGCGCATAGCGCGGGCACAGGAACCAGCCCAAGATCAACCCGCCTATGAAGCCGCCGAAGTGCCCCCAGTTATCAATGTTGCTGCCGGGCGAGAGGCCGATCATGACGTTGATCAGCAGAATAATGCCGAGGTTGATCAATTGCTGCTGGCCAAGCCGGCCGAACATCTCCCGATGCCTGTAGAAATACACCACCAGCGCGCCGAACAGGCCAAACAGCGCCGTGGATGCGCCGGCCGACCGGCCCTGGGTGAGCATATAGCTGAAGATCGCGCCGGACAAGCCGGATAACAAGTAGATGGCCAGAAAACGCGGACGGCCATACAGCGATTCGATCTGCCGACCCAACTGGAACAAGGCGAACATGTTGAACGCCAGATGGGCGATGCCGATGTGGATGAAGTTGGCCGTGAAGAGTCGCCAGTACTCCTGCTGCGTCGTGATCAGCCAGGCGGTGTTGGCGCCGAAGCGGTCGAGCACGGCCGGATTCTGCGTGCCGCCCGCCAGCGTCATGAGGGCAAAGATAAGGATGTCCACCCCCACGAATACATAGGTCCAGAACGGACTCGCCGTAGGAATGGGCGCGCGCAGATCAGTCGGCAAAGGCGATGGCCGGGAATACGGATTCATCACAGGCAGATCGGCTTGCGGCCGACGCGGCAACGCTCGGCAGTGACGATGGCGACGATCTGATCCACCGCCTCATCCTGCCGGCCGGCGCGGTTGACCACCACGTAGTCGAACTCATGAATGCGCTTCATCTCCTCGCGCGCCGTGGCGATGCGCAGCTTCAACCCGTCGGGGCTTTCGGTCTTGCGCTCGGTCAGCCGGCGCACCAGCTCCGCCTCACTTTCCGGCGCAAGAAAGATGGTCACGGCATTCGGCACAATCTTGCGGATCTTGGCTGCGCCCTGCACGTCTATGCGCATCATCACATCTTTGCCGCTGGCGATGGCGTCGCGCACCTGCTGCTTGGGGATGCCTTTGTAATCGCCGTAGACCAGGCTGTGCTCCAGCAGCTCGTCGGCCTGCATCATGTCGGCAAAGGTGGACTTGCTGACAAAGATGTAATCCACGCCATCCACCTCGTCTTCGCGCTTGGGCCGGGTGGTCATAGTGACGACGAAGGCGAAGTCGTGGCCGCGCTCCTTCAAGCGATGCAACAGCGTATCTTTGCCTACGCCCGACGGGCCGGACAAGACGACCAACATCGGCGGGCTGGAGTACTGGTACAGATCAGACGTCGGCGCCGGTGACGATGCTCTGCATTCGCACTTCATAGGGACGTGCCAGGATTGTAACGTATGCGGTTCGCGGCAAACGTCTCCGCATCTGGCGGCGCGACGGCTCCACTTCGGCCTGGCGCATCGCATGAATTCTCGTCCCCTCGCCCTCACCGATGCGCCGCGCGCCGTCCCACGACCCCGTCGCTATCTCATACGCTTGCGCGGCGCGGTCAAACGACGGCGCTTCTAGCCCTAACTGCAGCACGGCCCGCGCTGCGCCCTCACTCCACCGGTCGGCTTTCTGGCGGGGTGATGTCTGCCGTGTGCCGACGTTGATTGATGAGCATCTCCGATACTCGGTCCATCAGCGCCTGTAGCACCTCACGGGACTTGGCTTCGATCTCGGCGGACGTGGCGTCTGGATGCTGGTCATACCATGTCTCCGATTCGTCATAGGCCTGGGCGACCAGGTCGTCATAGGCCTGGGCGGCCAGGGCCAGGGCGGCCAGGGCCTGGGCGGCCAGGGCCAGGAACTGTTCGCGCCGCTGCGCAGGGGTAGGCACAGTGGATGTCTTCATGCCTCCTATTTTGCCCTCGCCGGCAGGCAAAGTCGCCCACATTTCTGCGCTACACCCGTCTGCAGGCTGATGATGCTTATTGAAGATGACGGTTTTGTTGTTATATACATTGTTATATACATTGATGTTGATTACGTTATTGTTGTTATTGTTATCGCCACTGGTGACGATGCTGTTAGTTGCGTTTCCACGGATGGAGATACTGCGTTCCCCGGTCATCTCATCCCTCCACTTTGTTTTTGCCCCCAGTAATGCTCACGTTCCCGTTCACGTCCCCACCGATCGCCACGGAAGATTGGACGATAAAATTGACGGTGAGTGAGTCTATGCTCACGTTCCCGCTCACGTCCCCACCGATCGCCACCGAGCAGGGGCCTTGGGCAGTGACAGTCACCCTGGCGGCTTGGCTTCTCCCCACAGTTGGGCGATTTCGGCGGCCAGGGCGGGATCCTCGGTCAGCAGCTTCTTCAGTTGGCGACGCAGAGCAGCGAGGGCGTCTTCGTCCTGAGGTTGGGCTGCCGCGTCCTGTACGGCCTCCTGTGCGGCGGGTCTGGCCACCACGGCGGGGCGCAGGCGGACCCAGAGAGCCTTTGCTCGCTCCCAGGCCTCCGCGCCGAGTTTCTTTCCAGCTTCTTCGGCGGCCTTCTCGCCCATCTTGAGCAGATAGGGCAGGAAGGGGGCGAGGAAGGAAACGAATGGCGGAATGAATTGAGAAGGGTCAAGCATTTCAGCCTCTAAATCAGTTGTGGACAACTGCTCAGCAATTGTGCCGCTTGGTAAAGGGCAAGGGTATGCACAAAAACCAAATACCGCCGGTGCGCCCAAACGAGATTATATGTCCGCGCTGCGCGAGCGGGCGCATCGGGCTGCGGGTAGCGGCGCGGCGCCCTTGTCGCACAGCCATCCCTCTGCCCCTTGCGTCACTGCTGCGCTAGAATGTCGGCATGCCGATATACGAATACCGCTGTCAGGATTGCGGCCGCAAAGTCTCTATATTCTGGCGCTCGTTGTCGGCTGTGGACGAAAAGAGCGCGCGATGTGACCGCTGCGGCAGCCGCCGGCTGGCGCGGCTGGCTTCGCGCGTGCGCGTCGTGCGCGGCGCGGGCGCGAGCGACTTCGACGCCGGCGGCGGAGACGACGCCTTGCTGGACGAGATGACAGGCCTGGACGAGAACGACCCTCGCGCGCTCGGCCGCTTTATGCGAAAGATGGCGCAAGAAAGCGGCGAGGATATGGGGCCGGAGTTCGATGAGGTCGTCACCCGCCTAGAACGCGGCGAGGATCCCGAGCAGATCGAGAAAAGCATGGGAGACCTTTTCGGCGACGACATGGGCGGGCCAGACGATATGGGCGAAGACTACGGCGCGCCGCCGGAAGACCCAACCGCCAAAGCTGACAAGGAAGCCGAAGAGAAGGATCGCAAGGCAACCGAAAAGCGCCGCACGGTGCCGATGAAGGCCAAGAGCAAAAGCCAGGCCAAGCCCAAAGCCAAGAAGAAAAAGTAAGCCACAAGGGCAGGCAAAGCTACGACTTCGCCTACCCTTGCGGCGACTCCCTCAGCATGGTACGCCTTGGCTCGCGTCGGGGCTGACTCCGCTACATGACAGACACAGACCAGAGCAGCGCCTTTGCCTAACCGCGTTACTGCGTTTGAGGCCGCACCAACAACACCGGGCAGTGCGCCCCATGCACGACCTGCTCCGCGACGCTGCCCATGAGCAGCCGGCTGAGCCCGGTTCGACCGTGCGTTGACATGACGATTAGATCCACGCCTTCGCTCTTGGCAAACTTCAGCAGCGCTTCGGGCACTTTGCCATCGAGCACGGCGCTGCTTACCCTCAGACCGGCCAACTGCAAGCGAGATACGATCTGCTCGAGATACTCTCCTGCGGTGAGTTGCACGACCTCCGGTATTGCGGTTGCCGCCACAAAACTGCCAGGCGGCGGTTCGTAGGGTTCATCCACGCGAGCGAGGACGATTTCAGCGTCGTCGCAACCGGCCAGTTCGCGCGCGTGCGGCAGGGCCTCTTCCGCAAACGAAGAGCCATCCAAAGGCACGAGAATCTTCTTGAACATCGCCACACCTCCAGATTAACCCTCGGCGGTCAAGAGCGGAACCTGTTTCTCGCCGTGCTCAACTTCGGCCGGCTGCTCTTCGGCCATAATCGCGCGAAAGATATCGGACTCGGTGATAATGCCGACCAGCTCGGCGCCGTCCATTACCGGCAAGCCGCTCACCTTGTGTTTGATCATGAGCTTGGCTGCGTCGCGCAGCGAGGTCTGCGGCGTCACAGTCACGACGTTCTCGGTCATGATCAGCTCGACGCACATCTTCGCCGCCTCAGCGTTGTCTACCGTCGCATGAGCTTGACGCAAATCGCCCAGTGTGACGATCCCAACGAGCTTGCCTGCATCCATCACCGGCAAGCGGCGCACTCGGCGCTCCTGCATCAAGGCGTAGGCATCCGGCAGCGGCGTCGAAGGCAGGACGATCACCGGGTTGCGCGTCATCCAGTCACCCACAAGACGCTTCTCCATGCTGCACCTCCTAATTTGCCGCCATGCGGCGAATCAAAACACGAACTCGGTATGAGATAGCATAACGGATTGCTTCGGGCCGTCACTGGATACTTGGCGAGTTTGCGCCTACCTAATCGGACGGTTTTAGACGAGCGGGCCGGCCTCAGGCCGTCAGTCGCGCTCGGAACATCTCCAGGAAACGCGGGGCATCCACCTGCATTAGGCAGTTCACCTTCGGCGTCGCCCAAAAAAGGCCACGACGGTCGGCGATCGTTGCGCCCATCGCCGGCCCATCCAACGGCACAACCACGCTCCAGCGTTCGGCTCGAAAGAGGGTTGGGTCAATCAGGTAAGCGATGGCTGATGGATCATGCGTGTCCACGCCGCCATCCGGATAGCCATATCGCTCGCGGTGGAATTGCTGATAGAAAGGCGCGATCCGGCCGATGAACTGGGCCAGCCGATTGCCGGAGCGGCGGAGCGCGGCAAAGAATGCTTCGTCCATGCGCACCGCCATGGTCACGTCCAGGCCGGCCATGGTCACATCCCAGCCGGCGCCGAAGACCAACGCGGCAGCGTGAGGGTCGTTGTGAATGTTGGCTTCGGCCAGCGGCGAGACGTTGCCGGGCGTCGCCACGCTCCCGCCCATGATGACCACGCTGCGCACCGCCTGCGCAATGCGAGGCTCCAACTGTAGGGCCAACCCGATGTTGGTCAGCGGGCCGACGGCGACAAGGGTAATCTCGCCCGGCCGAGCCATCACCGTCTCGACGATGAACTGAGCGGCAGGCGCATCGAGCGGCTTTTGGTTGGGGTTATGCACAGCCGTCCAGCCGATGTTGCCCATGGCATCGTCGCCATGCACGAATTCGCCGGTCTGGCCGCGGGGCCGCACCATCGGGCGATCGGCGCCTCGGGCGACGGGGATGTCGGGCCGGCCGGCCAGGTTGAGCAGGTTAAGCGCGTTGCGCGTGGTCGCCTCGACGCGCGAATTGCCGAAGACGGTCGTCACGCCCACCACTTCGATCTCCGGCGACACGAGCGCCAGCAGCAGCGCCATCGCATCGTCAATGCCGGGATCGGTGTCAAAAAGGATTTTGCATTTCGGTTGGGCGGTCTGGGCGTCGGTCATCAATCGTCACTCGTCCATCATCGCTCTTGCGATGTGAGCTGCAATGCGGGCGTTGTTGATCAGCAGCGCCACATTAGCGCGCACACTGGCGCCGCCGGTCAGCTTGGCAATTTGATCGAGCATGAACGGCGTGGCGGCCGGCCCACGGATGCCGGCCTCATCGGCGCGGCGCTGCGCTTCGACGATGGCCTCCTCGGCGACCTCGCGCGACAGTTCGGCCTCGCGGGGCAGCGGGGCGCACACCAACTCGCCGCCGGGCAGGCCAAGCGCGCGGCGCGTCCGCACAATGCGGGCGACGTCCTGGGGCGTCTCGGCGCGGACGTCGGCGCGCAGCCCACTGCGACGGGTGTAGAAGGCCGGGATTTCGTCCGTTTGGTAGCCGATCACGGGCACGCCTAACGTCTCCAGATGCTCAAAGGTGAGCGGCAAGTCGAGCAGCGCCTTTGCGCCGGCGCATACCACCGTCACCGGCGTGCGGCTCAGCTCGATCAGGTCGGCGCTGACATCAAAAGGGTGGCCGCGATGCACGCCGCCGATTCCGCCGGTGGCAAACACACCGATGCCGTGCTTGGCGGCCAAGAACATGGTGGCTGCGACCGTAGTTCCGCCGTCCAGCCCCATGCCGATGACGATGCCCAAGTCGCGCGTGCTGCATTTGCGCACATCGTTGGCGCGGGCCAGTGTTTCGATCTCGCCATCGTCCAGGCCGATCTTGACCTGTCCGCCGAGCACAGCGATGATGCAGGGCTGAGCCTCGCACTCGCGCACTGCCTGCGCCATCTCACGCGCCACTTGCGCGTTGCGCGGATAGGCGAAGCCATGCGTGATGAGCGCCGATTCGAGCGCGACCCGCGGCGTGAGCGTAGACACGGGCTAGGATGCTAGCACATCGCAGTTAGTGCGTCGGCAGATGAGCCAGGTAGTCGAGCACTTCTTGCTTGGTGACCACATCGCCGTACTTAGAGTTGATGTCGAACAGGTTCGCCTCGTGCGGCTCCGGTCGGCGGTCGCCCACGCACTCGCGCGGCACCATCACGCGAAAGCCATACTGCATGCCGTCCACTGCTGTGGCGCGCACGCAGCCGCTGGTGCTGCAGCCGGTCAGGATGATCGTATCCACGCCCTGGGCGGTGAGCAGCGACGCCAGCGACGTGCCGAAGAACGCGCTGGCATACTGCTTGACGATCACCACATCCTGCGGATGCGGGGCGAGTTCCGGCACGATCTCGGCCAGCGGCTCGCCGGCCACCATCTTACGCAACACCGGCACTTTTTGCACAAAGATTCCGCCGTCCAGCCCGTTCGGGTTGTATAGCACCTGGGTGTAGATCACCAGAACGCCCCTCGCGCGCGCGGCAGCCAGCACGTCCACCGTCTGCATCACGGCGTCGCATACCGGCCCGGCAAACAAGGGGCGCCGCAAACTGCTGTGCGGTGAACAACGGCGTCAGGCCGAATTCGTTCGCGTTGGCCAGCACCGGCGCAGCAGTGGCTTCCTTGAAGCGCCGATACATGGCCGGCTCGGTCATCGCTTCGGGAAAGATCATGTCGGCGCCGGCTTCGATGTAAGCTACGGCGCGCTCGATGGCCGCCTCCAGCCCCTCGACGGCCAGCGCATCGGTGCGCGCCATGATGACGAAGCCGGCGTCCGTCCGCGCATCCACCGCAGCCTTGACGCGGTCCACCATCTCGGCCTTGGACACAATCGCTTTGCCGGGCCGATGGCCGCAGCGCTTGGCTTGCACTTGATCTTCGATGTGCAAGCCGGCGGCGCCGGCCTTCATCAGCGCTTTGACCGTGCGCGCGATGTTGAAGGCGCCGCCAAAGCCGGTGTCCACATCCACCAGCAACGGCAAGTCGCAGGCGTCGGTGATGCGACGCACATCAATCAGCACGTCTTCCAGGGCGATGATGCCCAGGTCGGGCGCGCCGAGCGAACTCATGCTCACGCCGGCGCCGGAGAGGTGCAGGGCGCGAAAGCCGGCGCGCTTGGCCAGCAACGCATGATAGGCGGTGCTTGCGCCGGCGATTTGCAGCGGATGCTCGACCGCCAGCGCAGCCCACAGCGGGCCTTTCGGCCGGAGTGGTTCGTGGGTCATTGGTCGGCTCCTATCCGCTCATCCATCATCGAGGCGCGCAGCAAAAAGGCGCGCGCCTGGGCCGGGTCGGCGGCTGCGGCGCGCAAGCGCCGGTTGCGCTCGGCGCGATAGGCCGGGTCGCGCGCGTTCATGTCGCGCGAGTTCTGGTCGGAGCGCATCTGCACCAACGCCAGCGCCGCCGCGCGCCGCTCTTCGGCATACTGCGTCAGCAGCGATTCTGACGCGCCGCGCATCACTCGCGTCAGTTTGTCGGCCAGGTTGTGCGCATCGTGGATGCCGCTGTTCATGCCCATGCCGCCGGTAGGATTGTTGATGTGCGCCGCATCGCCTAACAACAGCACCCGACCGACGCGGAAGGACTCGGCAATCCGGCGATGCACGCTGTAGAGCGAAGCGCCCCGCACCGTCGCGTCATCGGCCGGCCATGGGTCGAGCAAACGCGCCAGCCGCTCGCGAATAGACCGAGGGTGTAGCGCGTCCTCCTCGCGCTCGTCTTCATGCACGCGGAAGATCACGCGCACCCCTTCGCGCTGCCGCATCAGGATCACCCACTCCACCGGGTCGAAGATGTAAGCCACCGGCCCGACGCCGGGGAAGATGCGCCCGAAATCGTAATCGGCGCCGATGAGCAAGAAGCGGTTGGCATACGTCATGCCGTCGAAGCGCAGGGCGAGCTGCCGGCGCACCGTGCTGTGCGCGCCGTCCGCGGCGCACAGATAGGCGCCGTGAAAGGTGCGCGCGCCGGCCGGGGATTCAACCGTAACCCTGACATGGTCGCCGCAATCGGCGAAAGCCGTCAAGCGATGGCCGAAGTGCACCTCGGCGCAGCCGGTAGCCAGCAGCGCCGGCAGCAACGTCCGCGTCAAGAGCGACTGCGGACACTGCAGGCGAAACGGGAAGGGAGTATCGCCGGCGATGTGCGCATAGTCGAACTGCGCCACCAGCTCGCGCGAGGCGCGCTCCCAATACTGCAAGACGTCTACGCGCAGGCCGCGTTCGATGAAGGCGCGCGCCCCCCCACTCGTCGAGCATCTCCAGCGTGGGCGGGTGGAAGGTGCTGGCGCGCGCCTCGCTGCTCAGCTCAGGCTGCGCCTCGAAGACGCGCACCGACACGCCTCGCCGCGCCAACGCGAGCGCCAGCGAAAGCCCTACCGGGCCTGCGCCGACAACCAAGACTTCATCCGCCATCATTCAAAAACTCATACAGCAAGCCGTGAAAGTGATGCACGCCGTTTTCGCGCTTCACGCAATAGCGGCCGGTGTCATACACCCCCACCAGCAAGTTGCGCCACACATACTCACAGATCTCAATGTCTTCGCGCTGGATTTCATCGCTGAAGGCCATCGAGTCTTGCAGGGTGTTCCACGTCTCCGGCGTGCCGGGGTCGGAGAAATACCACTCGAAGATGGTCAATGTGCGGTCGTAGCTCAGCGGCACGATGATGTTGATCTGCAACATGCCGAGATAGATGTTCAGCATGAAGTTGGGGAAGACCCAGTAGTAGAAGGCTTTATCATCCCCTTGCAGCGCGGTGTAGACGCGGCCGGCGGCGTCCTCGGCGCGCACCGGACGGATGGGCGCATATTGGGAGGAGTAATAGCGGAAGGTGTCTACGCGATACTGCGCGTAGTCCAGCTCCCGATACAAGCCGGGATGCGCCACCGGGACGTGATAGCCCTCAAGGTAGTTGTCAATGTAAACCTTCCAGTTGGCGTTCACGTAGTAGTCGCGGCGTTCTACGCGGCGCATGCCCTCGAAGTTGAATCGCGCCGTCTCGGCGGGGATGTCGCCCAGAGTCTCCAGCAGGCTTGGGCCGTCATCGCTCATGTTGACAAAAGCGAACGGCCCCCACGTCTCAACGCGGATGGGAATCAGGCCATAGTCGCACTTGTCGAAGTCCTGCACGCCCTCGAATTCAGGGGCCGCGCGCAATGCGCCATCTAGGTCATACAGCCAGCCGTGATAGCGGCATTGCAACGTTTTGCGATTGCCGGCGCCCTGCGCCACCACGCCGGCGCGATGCCGACACACGTTGTAATACGCGCGCAGGTTGCCCTGCAAATCGCGCACGACCACCACCGGCACGCCCACCACATCTACCGCCACGTAGTTGCCCGGAAAGCGCAACTGGTCGAGCGACGCGGCAAACTGCCATGTCCGCCGGAATATGCGCCGATGCTCGAGCTCCAGCCGGGCGGGATCGGTGTACCAATGCGCCGGAATCGTGTGCGCGCGCGACAGGTCGGGGTTGAACGTGAAAGATTGAGCTGCCATGACGCGATTCTCTCTCAGCGCGGCGCAACCGGCGAACAGCCGGTCGCCAGATTGTCGTAATGTTATAACATTATCACATGACCGCCACTACGCGCATCGCCGCGATCCAGTTCGCCACGGGCGAAGATGTCGCGCGCAACCTGGCCATCTGCCTACGCATGATTGACGCCGCCGCCGCGCACAAGCCCCACCTGATGGTGCTGCCGGAATTCTGCAACCACATCGCATGGTATGCCGACCAAGCGCACGCTTGGCGCGTCGCCGTGACGCTCGACGGCGACTTCCTGGCCGCCATCGGCGAGCGCGCCCGACGCCATCGCTGCTTCATCAAAATCAACTGCACCGTCCGGCGCGCCGGAGACCGCGTCACCGGCACAAACATCCTCTTCGCGCCCAATGGCGAACTGACCGGCATCGGCGACAAGCAGGTGCTGATGGGCAACGAAAACAATTTCCTGACGCCGGCCAGCGCATGCACGCCGGTAGTCCAGACGCCCATCGGCCGGCTGGGGATGTATTGCTGCATGGACGGCGTCATTCCGGAGGTCGCGCGCGGTCTGGCATTGCGCGGCGCGCAGATTCTGCTCAACAGCCTGAACTCGTTCGCGCTCGACGAGGCGTCGTTGCACGTTCCCGCGCGCGCTGCTGAAAACAAATGCTTCGTCGTCGCCGCCAACAAAGTAGGCTGGCTGGTGCCGGAAGCGCTCGCGCCGACCATTGCGCAGCGCATCAAGCTGCCGGCGGAGATGTTGCAAGGCGCAGGCGAATCGCAGATCGTCGCCCCCGACGGCAGTGTACTGGCCAAAGGGCCGCGTCGTGGCGAAGCCATCGTAGTCGCCGAGATAGACCCAACCCAAGCCGACGACAAGTTGCGGCCCGACGGCACGCACATCTTCGCCGCGCGCCGGCCGACGCTTTATGCACCCATCGCCGAGCCGCCCCGCCCCCGTGCGCACATCGCGCCGGCGCATGAGGTCTGCGTCGCCGCTTATGAACCGGCCGACGAATCGGTTGAGGCTGCTGCTGGCGCAGTAGGCGAGGCAATCGCCGCCGGCGCGAAGTTGATCGTTTTGCCTGAGTTGTTTGGCCCCGCCGATGGGCAGGCAACCGACCTGACGCAGGCGCAGGCGATCGGGCAACAGGTCGTCGCTGCGATGCAATCGGCCATCGGCAGGAGCGACGCCCTGGTCGCCACGAGCATCGCGCAAGGGACGCGCCACCTCGGCGTGCTCATCGGACAGGACGGCGTCGTCATGACGCAGCCGCAACTGCACCCGTGCCGGCGACATGCCTGGTGCGCTGAACTGGGCGACGGCCTACGGACTTTCGACGCGCCGTTCGGCCGAATTGCGCTCGTGCTTGGGCCAGACGCGATCTATCCGGAGACCTTCCGGCTGGCGGCGCTGCAGGATGCCGAGATCGTCGCCGTGCCGACGCACCCACTAGAGGCATGGGAGATGTCGCTGGGCCTGCCGGAGCGCGCCGCGGAGAATCGGCTGAACCTGGTCGTCGCCTCGCGTCGCACCGACGTCGGCGGCAGCGCAATCTTCGCCGCCGGCCCGGACTTCACCCTGTGGACGGAATGGAAGACCCGCCCGTTTGACGGCCACATCAACACGCCGCTCATCACCCGCGCCGAGCGCCCCGGCCTGACGCTGGCAACAGCCTATCCGGCGGCTTGCGCTAACCGGATGATTTCACAGAAGACCAACCTGGTCGAAGGCCGGCCGTGGCGATTGGTCGAAGCAATCACGGATGCCGCTCGCCCGTCATCATGATGCAAGCGCCCGGCGACCGAGCGCCGCCTCATTTGACCAGTGTCACAATTCGTGCAAAATCCCCGACATGGAAGCAATCGCCATGAAGCGCCGCGGGCAAGCAGTTCAAGACTGATGCTCAAAGTTATCAGCGACTCCTCACCGCTTCCCGGCCATACTCCAGTTGCAGAAGCCTCACCCGCGTTACTCCGTCAACTGCTTACACGCTGATATCCCGCCCTAAACAAGCTGGGGGACTCTTTCAAAAGTCACATTCGCGTCACGAGTGCTAAGTAGAGAAGAAGAGGAGGGATCGGCATGCACAGAAACACTGTGTCTCTTGTTGTCGCAGGGATGACTTTAATCATAGTCGCAGCTTGCAGCGCGAGTATCCTGAGCTACGAACCGGCGCCCGGCAACGTAGCGCCTGAGCCACAAACAGGCGCTCGCGATGTTAGCGTTGCTCATTTAGAAGCCCAGTCAGCAGAAGTCCCCCCTGCGGCGTCGCACGCCGTTGACCTGATCGGCGCATGGGTGGACGCCGGCGCGCCCAAAGACGCCCCCTTCGGCGAATATCAGGCCACCTTCGCCAAAGATGTGCTGCCGCTGTTCACCCAGCCGGACGTGTGGTATCCCGGCGCGCCGGCCTGCACCAGTTGCCACCACGCCAACTTGGAGAACTCGTATCACGAGATGGACCTGAGCAGCTACGAGGGCATCCTGGCCGGCGGCGACCGCCTCTCCAAGCCGCCCGGCGTGCCCATCCTCGGCCAGAGCGCGCCCGGCGCCGCCGACTTCAACTGGGCCAAAGCCAGCCTGCGCGGGCGACTGCGCAACAACCGCATGCCCCCCGGCATGCCCTTTGACATCACCGAGGCCAACCGCGAAGGGCCGGTCGTTCAGGTCGGCCACTTGGAAGGCAAGCCGCGCGATGGCGTCGTCGCCATGTTGAGCAGTGAGCCGCTCAAGCCGCCTGACCTGGCTTTGATCGAGCAACTGGTGGATCGCGGCGGCTGCAAGGCGTGTCATGCGACGCCAAACCTGAAAGACGCAAAGGGCACGCTTGGCCCATCGTGGTGCGAAGTGACGGAAGAGTTCAAGACCGGCAAGATTGACCTAGCGTTCATCTACCAGTCAATCGTCAATCCAAACGCGATGATCGCCGAAGGGTACCCTTCCAACCTGATGCCGGCCAACTTCGGCAGACTGTATGACGAGAAAGAGTTGCAAGCGCTGGTCGCCTTTTTGGCAACCCAAGAGTGTCCGAAGTAGGCAGGAGCTGAGCATCGTGGAAGCGGGAGCGCCTGAGGAGGTGGCTCCCGCTTCTACATTTCACTGACCGGACACGCAAAAGCGATACCCGAATCCCCGATCGTTGTGGATGTATCGGGGGTGCTCTGGGTCGGGTTCGAGCTTCTGCCGCAGATGCCAAACGTAGCGACGCACGTAACCCACCTCATCCGTATATTGCGGCCCCCACACCTCGCGCACTAATTCTTCTGGCGAGAGGACTTCACCAGGGCGGCGCATCAGGGCCACCAGCAATTTGAATTCGGTGGGCGTGAGGTCAATCGGCTTGCCGGCGCGCATCACGCGCTTGAGTTCTAGGTTCACCTCTAGGTCGCCGGCGGTTAATATGCCCTCGGCGCGCGCGTTGCGCTGAGCGCGCGATAGAACCGCACGAATGCGCGCCTGCAACTGAGCGAACGAGAATGGCTTGGTCACGTAGTCATCTGCGCCCAGCGAGAACCCGTGCAATATGTCGGCTTCGTCGCCGCGCGCAGTCAACATGATGACTGGCGTCTCGCTCAACTCCCGGATACTCTTCAGCGCGTCCCAACCACACTTGCCCGGCATCGTCTAGATCAGGGCGTTCCTGATAGAAGGCGTGCAGCCCTGCGCGGCCATCTTCGGCCGTCACGACACTGTAGCCTTGCGCGGTCAGGAATTCGGCCAGCAGGCTCAGCAGATCACGATCGTCATCAACGAGCAAGAGCTTAGACACGGCAATATCAATCAGGTGAATCGGCGAGAGGCAACAGGATGTAGAACTCGCTGCCGGGGCGATCTGCATCCGGCCAAACCGGCGAGATGACGCCGATCTCGCCCTGCTGCCGCTCGATCAGCTTACGCGCAAAATACAGGCCGAGGCCCCACCCCCGCGGCCCATGTTCGCCATGCCTGCCGCGAGCAAAGCGCTCGAAGATGCTCTGCTGCATCTCCGGCGGAATGCCAGGGCCGTGATCGCGCACGGCAATGCGCATCCGCCCGTCATCAGTCAGGCAAGCGCTCAAGCAAATCGGCTCGCCAGCCGGCGAATACACATCGGCGTTGCGGATGAGGTTACGCAACACCTGTTCCAGCAAAATTTCATCGGCCCAAGCCGGCGGCAATGCGCTGCATACCTCCCACACGACGCGACGCGACGATTGGGCCAGCATCACCTCCGCCGCCTGCTGGAGCAGCGGCCTCACGGCGACCGGCCCTAGGTTCACCTGAAGCCTGCCGGCTTCGATGCGCGACAAGTCGAGAATGGTCTGCACCAGCGTCGTCAATCGTTGGTTTTCGCGCGCCAGGACCTCGAGTGTGTGGCGCAGACGGAATGGCATTTGCTCAGCATGCTGCAAGGCGATTTCCAGCGCCCCGCTCATCGTGGTAAGCGGGGCGCGCAGCTCATGGCTGACCAGCGAGACAAACTCGGATTTCATCTGGTCGAGCTGCCGTAGATTGGCGTTGGCCTGCGCCAGCTCCGCGTTACGCGCAGCCGGCGCCGCCGTCCGCTCGGCGACGACGTGCTCTAGCTTGCGATTGATCGCTACAACTTCATCGGTGGCTCGGATCACATGTTGGAGCAGCCACTCAATAGGACAACGCCAGGAAGACCATGCTCGGCCCCAAGATGCCGAAGAACACGATTTCGCCGATCATCTCGACGTCGAATGCGTTCGCGTTGAACTCGTGTTCGTTCAGCTCAAATACTACGACCAGCAGAAAAAGCGCCAGCGGCAGCAAGAGCCGAATCCAGCGCACGCGACGCAGTTACCGATTCTCCGGGGCAACCCACCCTTTCAGCGAAATCGCGCTCATGTCACTCTCCCCAGGTTGCGAGATATCCGCGAAGAAATATAGCACTCCACCTGCCAATGTGGAGAGACGCCGCGCATTTGAGACGGAATTGAGACATTTTGAGACGGCGCTTTGACCCTCAACGAGGATGGTGGCGCAAGTTACGTGGTGCTCGATGGCGCGTGCACCCACCTGGGCTGCATCGTGCAGTGGCGTCCGGAGCGCAATCATTTTGCGTGTCCGTGCCACGCCGGCTACTTCACCCGCGAGGGCGAGGTGATCGAGGGTCCGCCGCCGCGCCCGCTGCGACGTTTAGAGACCAAGATCGAGGACGATGCGCTCTGGGCCAAGATTTAGGAGGCAAAGCGATGGCTCGCATTTTGGAGTGGATTGACCAGCGCACCGGCATCAACGGACCAATCCGCGCATTCCTGAACTACCCGGTGCCCAAGTACGTGACTCGGAATTACCTCTACACCCTGGGCGGCCTAAGCCTGATCACATTTACACTTCAGGTGATCACCGGCATCCTGCTGACTTTCTACTATGACCCCAGCCCGGAAGGGGCCTATAACAGCGTAGATTTCATCACCTACCAGCTACCGCTGGGGTGGCTCATTCGTGGCATCCATCACTACGGCGCCAGCGCGATGGTCGTCCTCACCTCGCTGCACATGTTGCGCACCTACTTCTTCAGCGCCTACAAAAAGCCGCGCGAGGTGAACTGGTTGACCGGCGTCATGCTGCTGTTCCTGGTGCTGCTGTTCAGCTTCACGGGGTATCTGTTGCCCTGGGACCAGAAAGGCTACTGGGCAACCAAAGTAGGCACCGAAATCGCCGGCTCGGTTCCGCTGATCGGCGAGGCCATCCTGCGCCTGATGCGCGGCGGCGAGAATCTGGGGCAGGCCACCCTGACGCGCTTCTATGCGACGCACATCTTGATGTTGCCGGCCGCGGTCGGCCTGCTGATTGCCGCGCACATCTACCTGCTGCGACATCATGGCATGGCGCCGCCGCTCACCGAGCGAGAGCGCACGCTGGCGCACAAATTCGTGCCATTCTTCCCATTCTGGGTCGTGAAAGACGCGGTGCTCGGTTTGGGTCTGCTGGCGTTGCTGGTTTATCTCAGCTACACGGCCCGTGCGCCGCTCGAGTTCCCAGCCGATCCCACCAGCAGCAATTACGTGCCGAGGCCGGAGTGGTACTTCCTCTTTTACTTTCAGATGCTGAAATACTTCCCCGGCGAATTAGAGCCGGTCGCAACGGTGCTGATCCCGTTGTTCATCTTCGGCAGCATGATCCTGCTGCCGTTCTTCGACCGCAGCGAAGAGCGACGTCCCTGGAAGAAACCTGTGACGACGATCGCTGGGCTGTTCTACATCATCATCATCCTGATCTTCACAGCGCTTGGCGCCACAGGATGAGTCATTACAGATCGCAAGTTTGCGAAAGGAGATGAAGCCATGAAACGATTACTGAGCGTCTTACTTCCGATGGTCACCGCTGGCGGGTTGCTCGCCGCGTGTGGTGGCGGCGCCCCAGCGCCATCCCGCGCCCCATCCACGGGAGGTCAAGCCGGACCAGCTCCCGCAGCGCCGCCTGCTGCAAAGCCCAATACGCTCACAGCAATCAAGGTGGACGCTGCGCCGCTCGACGCAAATGCCAATGTGTGGGCCAACGCCCCACGCCTTGAAGTGGCCGCCAAAGCCGCCAAAGAAGGCAACCCCGATGGCCCCGCCGTTGTCCTCCAGGCCGTTTACGACAACGAGAGCATCGCGATTCGGGCTGAATGGGCTGACCCAACCGAGAGTATCTTGAAGAATGCCTGGACGTGGGACGGAACAGCGTTCAAGAAGTCGTCCGACGAAGACCGCCTGATGTTCGCCTGGCCGATCGGCAACAACGCCGAGTTTGCCAGCAAAGGCTGCGGCGCAGCCTGTCACAACACCGACCCCGACCCGGAGAAGTGGTGGATGGGCTCAACCAGCGCCGATGTGCGCTACGACAACTGGCACTGGAAGTCCACACGCACCCATCCGGCCGGCTACGCGGATGACCAATGGTGGAACATACTGGAAGATCCGAATAATCCGTCCAGCTCGCGCCGCAACGACGCCAAGGAGAGCGGCGGTTATGCCGACAACGTGAACGATGCCAAAACCGGCCCGAAGTTCATGAGCAGCAAAGGCGTGGATGTCAAGTTCATCTTCAAGGGTGAAGAAGTTGAGCTGGATACAACCAAGCTCAGTCCGGGCGCGGTGATTCCGGGATACATCTTGTCGAAGGCGGTTGGCTCGCGCGGCGACGTAGAGGCGTCTGGCGCGTGGGCTGACGGGAAGTGGGTCGTCGTGATGAAGCGCGCGCTGAACACCGGCTACGAGGACGACGCAACGTTTACACCTCCCAAGCCGGTGCCGTTTGGTTTGGCGGTGGTAGACAACGGCGGTGGCCTGGAGCACGCTGTTGTGCCAGACGTGCTTACCCTGGAGTGGAAGTAGCGCGCGCAGCCACATTCGCTAGGCGCGCCGCACAGCGCGCAAACGCAAGCAGCCAGGCAACATCAGCCTGGCTGCTTGCGGTTCGGGGGCATCGCTCTGGCGCAGGAGATGCAGCAAGCAATGCCTGCGCCTACCCTCGTCTGTTGCGCCTGCCCCTCGCCAGAAATACCCCTATTCACGGTAATCGAAAGGCGGACACCAGGCCATCCGCGCCGGCGACAAAGAGGTGGCCTGCGCCCAGCGCCGGGCCGTCGCGCGCTTCGATGCCGGTTGCGCGGCGCCAACGCAACACACCGTTGCGCGCATCCAGCGCGTGCAAGTCCCCCCGCTGTGAGATGAAGTAGATCGTCCGACCGTCGCTCACCGCGTTGCCGATGGGGTAATTGAAGGTTCCCTCGACGTTATATTGCCAGATCAGCCGGCCGTCGCGCGGATCGGCCAGGTTCAAGAATGCGTTAGCCGAGCCATAGGCCAGCGCCGGCAAGCCGGAAGGCGCCGGGGTGAGCGGCAGCGGCGTGAAACTTTGCACCCAGTTGCCCGTGGTGCGCCGATAAACCTCGCCGCCGGCCACGGCATCCAGGCCAACCAAAAAGTCGCGATATGCCACAAAGACCAGGCGCCCGCCGCCTGCCCACAACGACTTGATCAGCCCATCGGACGATTGGTAGGTCCACAAGAGACGCCCATCGGTTTGATCGAGCGCATAAATGCGCATCGCGCCGCCTTCGTCAACATCCGCGCTGCTAAGCCCATTGCCGCCGACATAGATGACGCCGGCCTGCGCATCCGCCGCCGGCGCGCGCAGGATATAGCCGTCGCTCTGAAAGCGCCAGGCTTCGCGGCCGGTCTTGAAGTCGAGCGCAACCAGAGGCGCATGCAGCCGCGTGTTGTTCACGCGCGCGCGGCTGCCGACACCCGCGGTAGGCACATAGATCGTATCGCCCGATAAGACCGGCTTCGAGCGCGCCTCCAGGCCGGTCAGGGGCGTTGCATCGGCCGGTTGCAGGCTGCGCCGCCAGCGGGGCAAACCGGTCGCGCCGTCCAGCAGAATCACCTCGGCCCCCTCCCCGGCCACGAACACGGCGTCGCCCAGAACGGCGACACTATCCGCCCATAACCGCCGGCCATCGGCGAAGCGCCAGACCATTCGGCCATTTCGCGCGTCCAGCGCCACCACCTCGTCGGAGTCCGGCGCGACGATGACCTTTGCACGCCCGCCCGTTTCCAGGAGGAGCGGCATCCAGTGGATCGGGCGGCCGAGGGCAATCTGCCAACTTAACGTCACTTCGGGGTTGGCGCCGGTGCGTGGGGTCAAAGGTGATGCATGACACGCAGCGAGCGCAAAAGCCGCCATCAGTAGACCGATATAGCGCTGCATCACGCAGCCCTATTCTCCGTCCAAAACGCGCTTGGTCAAGGGGCAGCGCTCAGCCGAGGTCATCGGCGCAGTTGGTCGCACACACCGCAGCCGCTTGACGCTAAGTTTCAAAACGTGGTATCATCTTTGACGCTGAATTAGCACTCTACACCCATGACTGCTAATCCGAACGCCATAACTGCACAAGAGCTGACCCTGCGGCAGCAGACGATACTCGGGCTAGTTGTGAAGACTTACATCAACACGGCGACGCCGGTCAGCTCCAAGGCGCTTTTGGAGGCAAATGACCTAGGCGTGTCCAGCGCGACCATCCGCAACGAGATGGCCGTGTTGGAAGAGCTGGGCTACCTGACCCACCCGCACACTTCGGCCGGCCGCGTGCCCACCGACAAAGGCTACCGCTACTTCGTCGAGCGGCTGATCGGCGACGTGGAACTACCGCAAGCCGAGCAGAACATGATCCGCCACCAATTCCACCAGGCCAAGCTGGAGATGAGCCAGTGGATGCAACTGGCAGCAGCGATCCTAGCGCGCTCCGCGCGCAGCGCCGCGCTGGTGACGGCGCCTAAGGTCGAGCAGCCGCGCCTGCGACACCTCGAGTTGATCTCGACGCAGTCACAACTCGTCCTTTTAGTAGTGGTTTTTCAGGGCGGCACGGTGCGCCAGCGCTATCTTACCTTGAAGGAGCCCATGGACCAGGCATCCCTCAGCCAGGTCGCGGCGAAGTTCAACGCGCTTGGGCATGAGTTAGATGCGGCGTCATTGCGCGCAAAGATCGCCGATCCGACCGACTTCGAATCAGCCGTACTCGACCTGCTGACGGAGTTGACCGCCGGCGGCGAAGTGCCGATCAACGAGGTGTATCGCGACGGTTTGACCGAAGTGCTGCAAGAGCCGGAGTTCAACAAGCGCGGCGACGCCAACGCGCTGGTCAACGCCTTCGAGCAACCCACCTTCCTGAACGAAGTCATCGCTTCGCCGGTCGGCACGGTGCAGGTAGTGATCGGCGGCGAGGGCCGCTGGCGCGAGCTGAGCGCGTGCAGCATGGTGATCGCGCGCTACGGCGTGGAAGGGTTCGCCACCGGCGCGCTCGGCGTGCTCGGCCCAACGCGCATGCCCTACGGGCGCGCCATCGGCACGGTGCGCTATGTCGCCGACCTGATGAGCGACCTGGTGAGCGACTTATACGCAGACTGATGCGATAGGCGCGCTACGGTATCAGCCTGCATTAAGCGCGCGCGACTATGCTTGATCGAGCACTTTGCCCAACCGTTCGCAGTGGAGTAGTGAAATGATGACGGAGACAACTGCGCAAGACCAGACCACGACGACGGATGCGACAGCAAACGCCGCGGAGGGAGTTGCCGCAGCGGAAGCGACGACGCCTGCCGCCGAGGCCGACCCGATCGCGGCCTTGCAGAAGGCCCTGCAAGAGGCGCAAGCAAAAGCCGACGAATATCTCGACGGCTGGCAACGCGCCCGCGCCGAATTCGCCAACTACAGGAAGCGCCAGGAGCAGCAAAACGCCGATCTGCGCGCCTTCGCAACGCTCGACCTGATTCGCAAGTTGCTGCCGATCCAAGATGACTTCGAGCGCGCTGCCAAGACGCTCCCCGAAGGCATCGCGCACATGACTTGGATCGAGGGCGTGATGCTTATCCAGCGCAAACTAAAGTTGATCCTGGAGAGCGAAGGCGTCAAGGAGATCGAAGTTCGCAAGAACGACCCGTTCGATCCCACGTTGCACGAGGCCATCAGTCATGACGAAGCCGAAGGCGTGGAGAGCGGCCACATCATCGAGGAGCTGCAAAAAGGCTACAAGATCGGCGACCGCGTGATCCGGCCGACCCTGGTCAGAGTAGCAAAGTAGATTTTGGATTTAACATCTCCCAACTTTTGTCTTCCATTTTGGGAACGCGCCGGCAAATTCCCCGAGTGAAAGGCAAAAGTCGGAGAGGGTAGATGAGAGCACAGACATGGGAAAGATAATTGGCATTGACTTGGGGACGACGAACAGCGTGGTCGCAGTGATGGAAGGCGGCGAGCCGACGGTGATCCCCAGCGCGGAAGGTTCGCGGCTCATTCCATCGGTCGTGGCCGTGAACCCCAAGAACAACGAGCGGCTGGTGGGTCAGGTGGCCAAGCGGCAAGCCGTGACCAACCCTGAGAACACGATCTTCTCCATCAAGCGCTTCATGGGGCGCAAATACAACGACCCCGAAGTGCAACGCGCGATTAAGGTTGTGCCGTACAAGGTGGTGCCGGCGCCCAACGGCGATTGCCGCGTGATCATGGGCGGCAAGGAATATTCGCCGCAGGAGATCAGCGCGATGATCCTGCAAAAGATCAAGACCGACGCCGAAGCGTATCTAGGCGAGCCGGTCACGCAGGCGGTGATCACCGTGCCGGCCTACTTCAACGACGCGCAGCGCCAGGCCACCAAGGACGCCGGCAAGATCGCCGGCCTCGAAGTGCTCCGCATCATCAACGAGCCGACGGCGTCCTCACTCGCCTATGGCCTGGACAAGAAGAAGGATGAGACGATCGTCGTCTATGACATGGGCGGCGGCACGTTCGATGTGAGCGTGCTCGAAGTCGGCGACGGCGTGTTCGAGGTGAAAGCCACCAACGGCGACACCTTCCTCGGCGGCGACGACTTCGACAACCGCATCATGGAGTACCTGATAGACCTGTTCAAGAAGGAGAACGGCATTGACATCCGCAACGATCGTCAAGCGCTGCAGCGCCTGAAGGAGGCGGCGGAGAAGGCGAAGATCGAGCTGTCGTCGGTGATGGAGACGGAGATCAACCTGCCCTACCTCACCGCCGACGCGACCGGACCCAAACACCTGGTCACGCGACTGACGCGCTCGCGCTTGGAGCAACTGACCGAAGACCTGATCACGCGCAGCCTGGGGCCATGCGAGCTGGCGCTCAAGGACGCCGGCATTGACAAGAGCAAGATTGACGAAGTGGTGCTGGTGGGCGGCATGACCCGCATGCCGGCCGTTCAAGAGGCCGTCCGGCGCGCGTTCGGCAAGGATCCCAACCGCAGCGTCAACCCGGACGAAGTCGTGGCGATCGGCGCTGCCGTGCAGGCCGGCGTGCTAGGCGGCGAAGTGCGCGATGTGCTCCTGCTCGACGTCACGCCGCTCACCCTGAGCATCGAGACGCTGGGCGGCGTCGCCACGCCGTTGATCGAACGCAACACAACCATCCCCACCAAGAAGAGCCAGATCTTCAGCACGGCCAGCGACAACCAGACCAGCGTCGAGATCCACATCGTGCAAGGCGAACGTCCCATGGCCGCCGACAACAAATCGCTCGGCAAGTTCATCCTGGACGGCATCCCGCCCGCGCCGCGCGGCGTCCCGCAGATCGAGGTGTCGTTCGACATTGACGCCAACGGCATCCTCAACGTGACCGCCGCCGATAAGGCCACCGGCAAGACGGCGCATATCACCATCCAGCCTTCGTCCGGCCTGGCCAAGGACGAGATCGAGCGCATGGTGCGCGAGGCGCAGGCGCACGCCGCCGAAGACAAGGCGCGCCGCGAGAAGGTCGAGGCGCACAACGAAGGCGATAACGCCGCTTATCAAGCCGAGAAGTTCATCCGCGAAAATGGCGACAAGATTCCCGCCGACAAGAAAGCGGAACTCGAAGCCAAGATTACGGCCGTGCGTCAGGCCATCATGGGCGACGACATCGCCGCCATGCGCAACACGACGCAGGAGCTGAAGAACACCTTCAGCCAGATCGGCGCGGCGATGTATCAACAAGCCGGCGCTGCCGCCGACAGCGCAGCCGGCGAAGCCTCAGCAGATTCGGGCGGCGACCAGAAACCACCTGAAGGCGACGTCGTCGAGGGCGAATTCAGGGAGACGAAATGAGGCATCCTGCGTCTCGCCGCTTGCATCTTGGGTCTTGCGCAATGCGCAGAACCGTGAGGCGCAAGCGGTGAGGCGCGCCACGCGCGCAACACAAGCCCATGGCAACGACCAAACGCGATTACTACGAAGTGCTCGGCGTGCCGCGCAACGCCAGCAGCGACGAAATCAAAAAAGCGTTTCGTCGGCTTGCGCGCGAGTATCACCCCGACGTCAACAAGTCGCCAGATGCCGAAAACAAGTTCAAGGAGATCAACGAAGCCTACGAGGTGCTGAGCGATGAACAGAAGCGCGCCGCGTACGACCGCTACGGTCACGCCGGCGCGCAAGGCGGCTTCGGCGCTGAAGGATTCGGCGGCTTCAGCGACATCAACGACATCTTCAGCGAGTTCTTCGGCGGCTTCGCCCGAGCCGGCGCTCAGGCGCGCCGTGGGCCGCGGCGCGGCGCAGATCTGCGCTACGACTTGAAGATAGACTTCCTTGAAGCGGTCTTCGGCGCAGAGAAAGAAATCGAAGTCGTCCGCAACGATGTTTGCCCGCGCTGCAACGGCTCCGGCGCAGAGCCGGGCACCAGCCCCACGCGTTGCCGCACGTGCAACGGCACAGGGGAAGTGCGCCGGGTGCAACAGAGCATCCTCGGATCATTCGTCAACGTCGCCACCTGCCCAACATGCAACGGCACAGGAGAGGTCATCACCACCCCATGCCGGCAATGCGGCGGCCGCAAGCAGGTGCGCGTCACGCGCACGCTGGTGGTCAATATCCCGCCCGGCGTGGACACCGGAACGCAGATCCGCCTGAACGGGGAGGGAGAACCCGGCGTCAACGGTGGGCCGCCCGGCAATTTATACGTCGTCATCAATGTGGCCCCGCATCCCTTCTTCCGCCGCAAGGATGAGGACATCATCGTTGAGGTCTCGATCAACGTGGCGCAAGCCGCGCTAGGTGATGAGATCGAGGTGCCCACAGTAGACGGCAGGGAGAAGCTGGTCATCCCGGCCGGCACACAAAGCGGCAGCGTGTTCCGCATCAAGGGCAAAGGGGTGCCTCACCTGCGTCGCAACACGCGCGGCGACCAAATCGTGCTGGTCACTGTGCAGGTCCCGCAATCACTCACCGCCGAGCAGAAACGCTTGTTCCTGGAGCTATCCAAGACACTAGGCCGGGAAGTCGTCCCGCAACAGGAGAAGGGCTTCTTCGACAAGCTGAAAGATGTGTTCGGCGTCTAACGCATTGAGAACGGAGAGCGAAGCGCCGAGGAGGGCGCGCCGCCCTGCGCTTCTCTTCGTTCTCAACTTTGCGTTCTCGGTTCTGCTCGCGGCATGCGCCAGCCTACCCGGCCCGCGCCAGGTGAACGTATTGCCATCGCCGGTCGCCTATGTGACCACCGCGCCGCTGCCGGAACCCACGCCAACGCCGACGACGCCGCCGGCCCCCACGCCCACCCCACCGCCGCCCACACCTGTCCCCAAGCGATTCCCTCAGGAGAGCACAGCGGCCATCGGCCTATGGAGCGACACCATCGCATCGGCGCAGTCATTCCCCGGCTTTCTGGACATCGCCGCCGGCAACGCAGCGCGCGACTATCAGCGCGAGCGCAACCCGTTGCTGGTCACGCTGACCAAGAAAAGCGTCAGCGCAGCCAGCGGCGACCAACTCGCCGATCTTCAAGCCAACAAGCCCGATTGGCTGCTCTACGATCGCAACAAGCGAGTCGTGTTCAGTTCAGCGGATAAGAGCGCGCCGCTGCTCGACATCCGCAACGAGGCTGTGAAGGACCGGCTTGCCGAGGACGTCGCCGGCGCGATCAACGATGGCGGATTTGAAGGCGTGCTGATTGATGATGTAGGCATAGACCTGATCCGCCCCACCGCCGCGCCGGTATATACCGGCACGCAGGCATTCACCGAGCAGCAGCGCCGTAGCGCCGTGGAGGGTTTGCTGCGCACCCTGCGCGCGCGCATCCCCAGCAAGCTCATCATCATCGGCGGTTACGCCTGGAAGGACGGCCTGGCATTCGCCGCACGCAGCGATGAGGCCCAGACGCTCGCCACACTGGCCGATGGCATTCACATTGCGGAATTTCTGCGCTCCCCAATCAGCAAAACAACCGATTTCAAATCGGAAGCCAACTGGAAACGCGACGTGGACTACCTCAGCGTCGCCTCGCAGGACAACAAAGTCGTGCTGCTCACCACGCGGCTGATCGGCGCGCCCGAAGACCTGACGCGCCAATGGCTGAGCTACGCCACGGCGTCCTATTTGCTCGGCAAGAACGGCGCGCACACCTACTTTCAGTTCGACGCCGGCGACTCGGCCTATTCCAACGACCCCATTCTGAATGCGCCGATCGGCGCGCCGGTCGAGGCCTACACTAAGCTCAGCAGCGGCATCTACCAGCGCAAATTCAGCAAAGGTTTGGTGCTGGTCAACCCGACCAACGAACAGAAGAAGACCACGCTGGACGGCGCCTACAAGTCGTTGCAAGGGAACCTGGTAGACGCCGGCATCACGATGGGGCCACGAACGGGTATCATCCTGCTCAAACCGTAGGGCGTAATGAGGACGACAGGATGAGATTAAAGGACAAACGCATCGCTTTCTTCGTCGAAGAGGGCTTTGAGGATTTAGAGTTCTGGGCTGTTTATATGCGCCTGCGCGAAGAAGGCGCGCGCGTCACGGTCGTCGCGCCAAAAGCCGGCGTCACCTTCCGCAGCAAGAGCGGTGGCTTAACCGCGACGAGCGAAGCCGCCGCCGACGCGCTCGCCGCGCGCGACATGGATGCGGTCATCGTGCCGGGCGGATGGGCGCCCGATAAGCTGCGCCGAAACGAGAGCGTGAAACGGCTAGTGCGCGACGCTTACGCGCAGGGCAAGATCATCGGCATGATCTGCCACGCCGGCTGGGTCGGCATCAGCGCCGGCATCGTCAAAGGGCATCGCGCCACCGGCAGCGTCGCCATCAAAGACGACCTGGAAAATGCCGGGGCGACCTGGGTAGACGCGCCCGCCTTTCGCGATGGCAATCTAGTGTGGGGGCGCGTCGTCGCCGACATCCCCGACTTCAACCGCGAGCTAATCAAGGCGATCGCAGACGGTTGATGTGCATCGCTCGAACGCCACTTGGGCTAATCTTCGATGATCCCCTTCGACCAATACGCCCGCCACGACGATTCGCGCATGTTCGAGTGGATTGACGGCGCGCTGGAGCTGCTGCCTGCGCTTTCGCCGGCTCAGGAGCGCGTCCGCGATCTGTTGTTGGAGCTGCTGGGCGAATACGTCGAGATGAGCGGCATCGGGCTGGTCATTCCCGCGCCGTTTGCCATCCGCATGCCGGAAGAGATGCGCCGCGGGCGCGAACCCGACCTGCTGTTCATCCCCAACGAGTTCGTCGAGACAGTGCAAGAGAGCTACGTGAACAGCCATGGCGTGGGGCTGGTGGTGGAAATCACCGACGCGCGCAACCGCCGGCTCGACAGGGTTGAGAAATTCCACGACTATCAGCTCGCCGGCATCCCCGAATACTGGATCGTAGATGTCGAACGGCGCGAAGCGAGCTTCTTCGTCCTGGAGCGTCGGCGCTACGCGCGCGCGCCGATGGACGAAACAGGCTACTATTATTCCCGCGCCCTCAAGGGGTTCGCATTCAATCCGGCCTTACTTTGGTTATCCGACGCTGCCTGATGTGCCGCATATACAACGCGCTCGGCTGGTTAACCACCGCCGCTCTATTTGCCTCACAGCTTTGGCTGTTCAAAGACTTTTCGATTGACGACGCATTCATCACCTTTCGCTACGTCCGCCAATTTGTCGCCGGCAATGGACTGGTGTACAACATCGGTGAACGAGTCGAGGGCTATTCGAACTTTTTGTGGGTGGTGTTGCTGTCACCAGCAGCGGCGCTCAGCATAGACCTACTGACGGCTGCGCGCGTCTTGAGCGTCGCGTTGAGTGTTGGCGCGCTGCTGCTCACCTACCGCCTTGCCAGCGCGAGTCCCGTTCCCATACTCGCGCCAGTCATGCTGGCTGCCTACGCACCCTTCGCAGCCTGGACGATGGGCGGACTAGAGACGCCGCTGTTCGCCTTTCTTGCTGCGGCCAGCGCCTACGCCTTCATCCGCGAGGAAGAGCGGGGGCATGGCGTCGCTTCGGGTTTGTTATTCGGGTTGTTGGCGCTAGCTCGTCCCGAGGGCATCCTCTTCTTTGGCCTGGCTGTCATCTTTCGCCTGTGGCGTCTTTGGATGAACCGCGCTGCCATCACACCAGCAGATCGCGCAGGCGAGGCGTGCGCTTCCGGCCGCGTTCAATGGCGCCCGTCGCGGCAGGATATGCTGCGGCTCATCGGATTCGCTGCCCTGTTCATCCCGCACTTTCTATGGCGGCTGAGCTACTACGGTCAGCC